>CAYTKA010000084.1:0-15414 GCA_964438255.1 uncultured Gemmatimonadaceae bacterium
CACCGGCCGAGCCGCGCGATCACGTCGTCGAGCGGGGTCTCGTCGAACACGAGGCGGCCGTCGGTCCATCCGAGATAGACGTCGACGTTCACGCGGCGGACGGAGGCGCGCGTTTGGCCTCTCGCAAGCGAGCCGAGCTCGCCGCGCACTGCTCCGTCCGCCGCATCGCCCGCAGCCGAGGCGAGCGCCACGCTCCCCTCGGCGACGACGACGCGTACGGTCGTGTTCCTGGGCGTACGCCGTCACGTCGAAGGCCGTACCGATATCCTCGGCCACGGCATGGCCGGCGTGCACGCGGAAAGGGATGCGCCGCGTCGTGCACGACGTCGAAGAATCCCTCGCCGGTGAGGTACACGTCGCGGGACCCGCGGCCGAACTCGTTCACGCTCGTCAGGCGTGCACTCGTTTCCGAAGTAGCGGAACACCAGCTCCCAATCGACGTCGGTCATGACGGGTGGCGAGCGAGAATTGTTCGGGCCGGACGATCGCTGGCTCGTCGCTCATGTAACCGCCGGCGCGTGGCGTGCTACTTACTCCGTGGATTGGAGGGCTCGGTGGACAGCGGCGCGGGAAGCTGCTCGCGAAGCGCCTTGGTGGCGCGGGCGATATGCCCTTCTACCGTGCGCGGCGAGATCCCGAGCCGTTGCGCGATGGCGGCGGTGGAGAGCTGCCGGCGCAGCGTCGGCTCGTCGGCGATGATGCCGTGTGGGAAGGCCAGGGCGCGGGCGTGCGCTTCGAAGAGCCGGCGGAATTCATCGCGCATGGCGGCGCCGAGCCCAGTGCATTCATGGCGCTATGTAAAGAGCGTCTATTCATCTACTGTAGAGCCAGGAACGGCGTCCGGCGAGCGTTGGGGCATGCCAGCGAGCGGCTTTCCCCTCTCTCTTGACCAGAATATATCGTTGACGGTATATCCCTGGTCAGGACGGATACCGGTCGGAACATCGGATTGGAGCACCACGAGGACGCACATGGCGATTCATCTACGCGTGAGAGAGATCCTGCAGAGCCGCGGCATCGCACAGACCGAGCTGCAGGCGCTCACGGGGCTGGGCTACTCGTCCATCAACGCGATGTATCACAACAAGACGGTGGCCGTGGAATTCGGCACGCTCGACGCGCTCTGCGCGGCGCTGGATGTCCAGCCGGGTGAGCTGCTGCACTATGTGCCCGATCGGCCGCGCCGTCGGCGCAGGTGACCACGGCGATCGGACCCGGTGTAGCTCACTTTCCCGGTGAGCGATGCACGGCGTCCGGTAGGAAAGTCCCGCACGGTGTAGTCCCGTTGGAAATTGCCCCTTCTCCCGTCGCGCCAGTTGATGGACTCAACTGGACATGCCGTCGTACACCCGGGTGAAGGCGTCCACTGCCGGCGGACCCGAGCCGACTCCTTCGTCGTGCTTGAAGTAGATGTACGCGTCGCTCCACGGCTGAGCCGAGACGCACGTCGCCCACTCGTGCAGCGCGGCGGCGTCGTAGTCGAGACGGTGCAGGCGCAGGTAGCCCCACGACGCCGTCGATTGCACCGGACACTTGAAGTCATCCTGCTCGGCGACGCACAGTGCGACGTCGCGGTCGCGCAGCGCGGTGAAGACGTCGTCATCGAACCAGCTCTCGTGACGAAATTCCACCGTATAGCGACGACCGTCGGGGAGCAGGCCGAGAAATCCCTTCAGCCGGTCGAGGTCCTTCTTCAGGTTCGGCGGGAGCTGGAAGAGAATCGGGCCGAGGCGCGAGCCGAGTGCGGCGGTGTTGCGGAGCAGGAAGTCCACCGTATCGGCGCATTCGGCCTTGAGCCGGGCGTGATGCGTGATGCGCTGGCTCGCCTTGATGGCGAAGGTAAACTGCTCCGGCACCTGCGCTGCCCAGTCACGCAGCACCTGCTCCTTGGGCAGGCGATAGAACGTGTTGTTGATCTCCACGGTCGGAAAGCGGCCGGCGTAGTAGCCAAGCCAGCCGTCGTCCGAAAGATCCTCCGGGTAGAACGGCCCCTTCCACTCCTTGAACGCGTAGCCGCTCGTGCCGGCGAGGAGCTTCACGACACCAGGCGTCCGGCGACGTCGTCGGTGGACGCATCGCGCGCGAGACTCGCCTTGAGTGCCTCCATGAGGTCGATCACCTTGCCGCCGGTTTCGGCCTTGACGTCGGTGGTGATGTCCTGCCCTTCCACTTTGCGCTGGATCGTCTCGAGCACCCGCTCGCGGACGTTGTCCTTGTACCTGTGCGGCTCGAAGGCGTCGTTCGCCGTCTGCTCGATGAGCTGCTTGGCCAGTGCGAGCTCCGCCGGCTTCACGTCACCCGCCGGGATCGGAACCTCCGTCGTCGGACGCACTTCGTCGGCATAATGGAGCTGCTCCATGACGAGCACGCCGTTGAGCGGACGCAGCAGGACGAGATACTGCTGTCCGCGCGCCGAGTATTGCCCGAGCGCAGCGCGTCCCGTCTCGTGCAGCGCCTGACAGAGGAGACGATACGCGCGATCCCCTCCCTTGTCCGGACCCAGATAGTAGACTTTCTCGAGGTACTCGCGATCGACCTTGGCGAGCGGGACGAACTCGACCACCTCGATCATCCCGGTCGCCTTCTCCTCCAAGGCCTTCAGCTCTTCGGGCGTGAAGACCACGTACTGGTCCTTCGCGAACTCGTAGCCCTTTACCATCTCCGAGCGCTCGACGACCTCGTTGTCCTTCGGGCAGGTGTACTGCTGCTTGAGGCGCGAGCTGCATTTCTTATGGAGCATGTTGAACGACACGCTCGACTTGGACTCGGACGACGAGTAGAGGTTGATCGGGAGCGAGACGAGTCCGAAGGAGATCGTGGCTGAGGCGATGGAGCGCGCAGGCATCGGCAGCGACGGCAGAGGGTAGGCGGGCTCGGAACTGGCGAAAGGTAAGTCCGGTCGAGACAGTTTTCCACTCGCCGGTATTCGACATCATATTTGTGCGCTCACCCTATCATCCGGTGGCGGGGATGTCATCCCGCAGGAGCGGCCGAAGGCCGCGAGTGTCGGGATCCACCGTACGGGCAGCGTGGCCAGGCTACTGTGGAGTGAAAGTAGATCCCGACACTCGCGGCGCCCGTGCGGGATGACCAGGGTCTCGAACCGACGTCAGCCTTTCAGACGAGCATGACTCCCGGAAGTGACGCACCCCCGCCTCCGCCGCCAGCGGAGGGTGACGCGCTCAGTACCTATCGCGCCAAGCGCTCCCCCGATCGTTCCCCCGAGCCGGTCGGCGTCGTGTCGCCGGTGCTCGGCAGGCTATTCGTCGTGCACAAGCACGCCGCTCGGCAGCTGCACTTCGATCTGCGGCTCGAGATGGATGGCGTGCTCCGCTCGTGGGCGGTGCCGCGCGGGCCGTCGTACGACATGAACGACAAGCGCCTCGCCGTGAAGGTCGAAGACCATCCGATCGAGTACGGCGACTTCGAGGGGGTGATCCCGCAGGGGAACTACGGCGCGGGGGGCGTGATCGTATGGGACCGCGGCGAATGGGTGCCGCTCGAGGACTGGCGCACGGGGCTCGAGAAGGGGAAGCTCCTCTTCGAGCTCAAGGGCTACAAGCTCCGCGGCAAGTGGACGCTCGTGAAGATCAAGAAGAGCGAGCGCGACTGGCTGCTGATCAAAGAGCGCGACGTCTACGTGAAGAGCCCGGGCGACGTCTTTCCCGAGGAGTCGGTGCTCTCGGGGCTCACGGTCGAGGAGGTGAAGGCAGGGATCACGCCCGCCACTCGACTGCGCGCGACGGTGGAGCGAGCGGGGGCGACACCGTCGCGCGTCGACCCGCGCACCGTGCAGGCGATGCTCGCCGAATCGGCCGACGACGCATTCACGCGCGATGGCTGGCTGTTCGAGCTCAAGCTCGACGGCTACCGACTCATCGCCGCGAAGACGCACGGCGAAGCGCTGCTGCTCACGCGCAAAGGCAACGATTACACGGCGGTGTTCCCGGAGATCGCGCGCGCGATCAAGGCGCTTCCCGTCGACGAGATCATCATCGACGGCGAGGTCGTGGTGCTCGACGCGCAGGGGAAGCCGAGCTTTCCGCGTCTGCAACAGCGCGGACGTCTCCAGTCCCCACTCGACATTCGGCGCGCCGCCGTGGAGCTGCCGGCCACGTTCTACGCGTTCGATCTGCTCGCGCTCGCCGACTTCGACGTACGTCCGCTTCCGCTCCGTGTGCGCAAGCAGTTGCTCGTTGAAGCGGTTCCCACCCTCGGTCCGGTACGAGTGCTCGATCACATCGAGCGTCAGGGGGAAGCGTTCCTCGAGAAAGTCGGCGAGATCGGGCTCGAGGGAATCATCGCCAAGAATGCCGACGCGCCCTACCGCGGCGGACGCACGACGCAGTGGCTGAAGATCAAGGCCGAGGCGACGGCAGACTTCGTCGTCGTCGGCTTCACCGCGCCGATGGGTACGCGCGTCCACTTCGGCGCGCTCCAGCTCGCCGATTACGTGAACGGCTCGCTCGTCTACGCCGGCCGTGTGGGAACGGGGTTCGATCAGGCGATGCTCACGGAGCTCGCCGGCATGCTCCAACCGATCGTGCGCAGCGATGCGCCGTGCAGTGGCCCGCTCGTGAACGATGTCGCGGCGGACGTCATTCCCGAGACGAAGACGACCACGTGGGTGGCGCCTATGCACGTCGTCGAGATCCGGTTCCGCGAGTGGACGCCGGACGGACTGCTGCGCCACGCGACGCTGCTGCGCCTCCGCCCCGACAAGCCGCCGCGCGACTGCGTGCGCGAGATGTCATCGCATCCGGGCGAGCCCGACGCGTCTTCCCGCCCGAGCGAAGCTGACATGTCATCCCGCCCGAGCGAAGCGAGTGTCGGGATCCACGATTCCGATGGAGGGGCAGGCCACGATGACGGGACAACGGATCCCGACACGCGGGATGACAACTCGCCGCCGGGCTCGGACGTGCGGGATGACAACGTGGCGCCCATCGCCGTCGGGCGCGAAGGCAGGGCGAAGACAGTCACGTTCTCCAACCTGAAGAAGATCTACTGGCCCACCGAGCGGTACACGAAGGGCGACATGGTGGACTACTACCGCACCATCGCACCCTGGATGCTTCCGTATCTGCGCAACCGGCCCGTCGTGCTGACACGCTTTCCCGACGGCATCGACGGCAAGTCGTTCTATCAGAAAGATGCCCCCGAGTTCGCCCCGGAATGGATGCGCATCGAGCGGATCTGGAGCGAGGAGACGCAGCGGGAGATTCGATACTTCGTGTGCGACGACGTGGAGTCGCTGCTCTACGTCGCCAACATGGGCTCGATCCCACTGCACATCTGGGCGAGTCGAGTGGGATCGCTCGAGCTTCCCGACTGGTGCGTGCTGGATCTCGATCCGAAGGACGCACCGTTCAGCGACGTGATTCGCGTCGCGCAGGCACTCCACCAGCTCTGCGAGACGGTCGCCCTGCCGCACTTCGTGAAGACGACCGGAAAGACGGGTCTCCACATTCTCATTCCACTCGGCCGCAAGTGCACATACGCGCAATCGCGCATGCTCGGCGAGCTGCTGGCGCGGGTCGTCCTGCGCGATCTCGCCGGCATCGCGACGCTCACACGGCAGGTGACGCGGCGCGGCGACAAGGTGTATCTGGATTACCTCCAGAATCGCCACGGGCAGACGATCGTCGCACCGTTCAGCGTGCGCCCGCTCCCGGGCGCGACGGTGTCCATGCCGCTGACCTGGGACGAGGTCGGCGACTCGCTCGATCCGCGCGCCTTCACGATCAAGAACGCCGTCGAGCGGATGGAGCGACTCGCGACAGACCCCGCAGCCGGTGTTCTACACGAGACACCAGATCTCGGCGCGGTGCTCGAGAGACTCGCGACGGCATTGCAGGCGTAACATCACCGCGCCGGAAGCTGTACTTCATCTGATCGCCTCACAGGCGCGCGTCGAGCAGACCACGTCTCGTGGGGTGATTGTGCGCTGTCCGCGGTCGGTGATCCACACGCCACCGATCCCCGGGATCGAGTCGACGAGGCGCTTACCACGCGCCGGACCGAGCAGGAACAACGTTGCCGACAACCCGTCGCTCCACTCGCCGCGCGGCCCGACGGCCGTGGCCGACAGAACGCCGCGCGCCGGCAGGGCGGTGCGCGGATCGATCAGATGGCCGTAGCGCCTGCCGTCGATTACGACGTAATGCTCGTAATCGCCCGACGTGGCCACGGCACCGGAATCGAGCATGAGCTCGGCGACCGTGCGCTGCCGATCGAGTGGGTTCACGATCGCTACGCGCCACTTCGCGTCCCTCGGCGGGCGGCCGAAGACGAGGACGTTGCCACCAAGATCCACCGAGCCGCCGCGAATGATCGGGAGGGCGAGTGCATGGCGCGCCAGATCCAGTGCGTATCCCTTGGCAATGCCGCCGAGGTCGAGGCGCATCCCGGCGCGAGGCAGTCGGACCGTGTGAGCGATCGTGTCGAGCGCGACGTCTCCGAAGCCGACGAGCCTACGCAGCGAGTCGAGCGCGGCGCGTGACGGGCGGTGCCCTCGCGCACTCTCGAAGCCCCAGGCACGGACGATCGGACCCACGGTCGGATCGAAGGCGCCCCCCGAGAGGCGCCAGTAGAGCCGTGCCTGGCGAAGGACGGCCATCGTCTGCGGTGACACCGGCACCGCGTCGGCGCGTCCCGCCGCCGCGTTCACACGCGACAGCTCGCTCTCGGGGCGATACGTGCTCATGAGCGAGTCGACCAATCGCACCGAATCGCGCGCGGCGTGCAGCGCCACGACGGCGGATGCCGAGTCGCGCTCGTGCGTCCACACCGTGGCAACGAAGAGCGTGCCCATCACCGGCCAGACGCGCGACACACGCACGAGACGAGCGGTGTCGGACTCACGCTGCGGGTTGGACGGCTGCTGCGCGGCGCTCGCCGCCGCGATTCCTGCCACCAGCACGGCGCCGGCCAGCCACCGCCACGCCGCCGTCGTCGCCATCAGGCTGGCCCGACGGTATCCGGCTCGCGATACCACCACATCTCGTACGTCGGCACGAGGAGCAGAATCAACAACGTCACGGACATCAACACACTGTTCATCACCTGAAGTGGCGCCCACGCCGGCGAGACGAACCGGATGAGATACGGAACGCCCAGGTCGACGAGGATGGACGTGAAGCTCGCCACGTAGACGGCGATCTTCACCCGGTCGCTCGCGCGCGTGAGCGCGAAGATGTGACAGAGGACGAAGAACAGAAATGGCTGCGAGAAGGCGTGCGCGTGTGTCACGTCGAGCAGCTCCTTGAAGGAGCGGGCGAATTGCATCTCGTCGCCCGGACCAGCCGAGCTCTCGTTGCCCAGGTAATACCGCTCGGTGCCGCCAGGTGTGAGCCCGGTCCGCACCCGATACATCAGGATCCCCACCGCCGTAGCGATCACGATGGAGAAGTTGAACAGAGAGAGCAGGACGCGCGTCTGGAGCGGGGCGCGCCAGAGCCTGAAGCGCTGGTAAGCGAAGTACTGGGTCACTTGCTCGCCGGTGACGTGCCGTACAGCTCCGTGAGCTCCGTGAGGACGCGCTTGACGCCGGCGTTCAGCGAGCGGACGGAAATGGTGGCGCCGCTGATGTTGATGATGTCGCGGTTCACGTCGATCGGGTCGCGCACCGACTTGCCGCGATACTGATTGAGGAAGCGCCTGCGCTTCACGTCCCCGCCGCGCGACTCTCGATACACCATCACCGCCACGTCGCGCACGGTGAGATCGGGGTTCGCGCCGACCATGAAGGTGATCGGCCGATACTTCCCGATCTCTTCCGTGACGACGGCGTAGCCGCGCAGCCCCCCGGTTGCATCGTACACGCGGGTGACGACGAGCTCGTCCTCGTCGATTCGGCGGCCAAGCGCATGCTCGAGACGCGTCCGCTGCGCCGCCGAGAGCGGACGCGTCTCGTCGTCCCTCCTCGCGACCTCGGGGAAGATCTCCTTCAGCGCCTGCTCGCGCGTGAGCAACTGCTCCTGCGCACGCGCTCGTGCGGCGAACAGCGACAGCGTCACGAGCGCGATGAGCAGCGTACGACGGCGAGCAGCGCGAAGGAACATCAGTCGATCAGAAACGGGTCAGAAGTAGGTTGCCATCGAGAGCACGAGCCGGCGCGTGTCATTGCCGAAGCTCGTGGCGCCCGCCGGCTTGGTGCGGCCGAACTGGAGCTCGCTCTTGAAGGCAGCATCCGGCACGGGACGCCAATTCAGGCCGACGGTCGCGCGGCGCGCCTCGTCGCCGGTGACGCCGCGATTGTAGTCCACCCAATCATAGCGCAGGACACCGGTGAAGCTGGATGTCCCCTTGGGGGTGAGCCACCCCTGCCCGAAATGCCAGTTGCCCTGGACGTAGAAGCCGTCGCGGCCGTCGCCGACGTTCGGACCGCGTACTGCCGGATCGAGATCGACCTTCAAGCGGGCGTACTCGCCGAGCAGATCGAATGGGCCGTGATTCAGGGTCGCGTCGAGCGCCCAGATGGTCGCGTGCCGCGCCGGCTCGACGAGGAGATCCTCGCCGTACGCACCGGTGTGTGCCGAACCGCCGAGCTCCAGACCCAGGAAGGGAGAGAAGGCGACGCGCCCCACGAGGTTGATCGGTGCACGACCATCGAGATCGCCGCGCTTGCCCTGAGCGTCCCGGATCGGAAGGCGGCCGTTGGCGTCGGGCTTACCGAGCTCGGAGTTGAATCCGTTCACCGCGTACAGCTCGTAGCTGAGGAGCGACGTGCTCGTCGGATAGACCGTACCGAAGAGACCCGCACCAGCCTCGCTCAACGTGGACGGAATCACCTGCCGCGCGACGAGCGGGCGATCGGTCAGCTCGTTGATCGGCGAGTCGTGCACGAGATTGAATCGGCCGAGTGGCGAGAGGATGACACCCGCCCGAAGGTTCAGCGCCTCGGCAAAGCGATAGTCGAGCGTCGCGAACTCGACGCTGATCTCGCCCGCTCCCTCGGCCTTCCCGTCGGCGTTCTCGATGGCCACGCCGTGCTCGAACTCGATCTCGGTGCCGAAGTGCAGCCGGTCGGTGATCTCCGAGTAGATGAACGGGACGAGCCGGTGCTGGTCGAAGCTCTGCGCGCCGGTGGTGAGGTTGTTGGAGTACTCGAGGTCGACGTAGCCGCCAACCGAGGTGCCCGAGCCGAAGCGGCGGACGAAGGGCTTGCCATAGATGCCGAGCGTGCTGGGCAGCGCACGGCGCGTGGAATCAGTGACGGTAGGGCGAGGGGCGCCGGGCGTGGCGGCGCGCTCGTCGAGCGACATCAGACGCTCGGTCGTCCGCTCGGACGCGCGGCGCAGCGAGTCGATTTGACGCTGCATGGCATCGAGTCGGCGGACGAGCGAATCCTGGCGGGTTGGAGTGGGCTGCTGCGCGCCAACACTCGGCAGGGCAGCAAGGGTGAGCGACAGGATGAGGGCGAGCGTGGGGCCGGCACTCGGTCTGGACATAGGGGAGTAATTTTATCGGGATTACGGGCAGACCAATAAGCTGGCGTGGCTCGGTCTGGGGTCAGCGCGCGGAAGGTTAAGGAGTGCGGCGAATCCCGTCAAGTTTGATCGGAATTATCACGGCGCGGCGGAGCAACTCGCGCGCGCGACCTGCGGCATCAGGGCCGGACACCGTGCCCGCAGAACGCGTCCTCGTGAGGCTCCATGTGAACGAGCACGTAGCTCACCTGGGGCGCGGCACTGCGGATGGCGTGCTTCACGCGCCCCCCCAGGGCATGTGCGGCTTTCAGCGACAAGCCGGGGTCGGCCTGCACGTGCAGCGTGACGCGGTAATACATGCCTACCTTCCGCACGTGGACCTTCTCGATCGCACAGACGCCGCGGACGTCGAGCGCCGCTCGATGAATCGGAGCCACGAACTCGGCGGGCGGCATGCGGTCCATGAGGTCATGGAGCGCGGCACCTGCCATCGTGATCCCGTTGAAGGCGATCACCCCCGACGCCACGAGAGCTGCCCAATCATCGGCCGACTCCCAACCCTGCCCGCCCCAGACGCGACTGCCGATCAGCGCCAGTGATATTCCGATGAACGCCGCTGCCGACGTGATCGCGTCGCTCAGATGATGGGCAGCGTCCGCCTTGACCGCAGTGCTCCCGACTTCGGCGCCCACTGCCCGGACACGGCGCGAGAGCAGCCATTTCACGATCACGACGGCGACGAGCACGGCGAGCGTCCATGGCGCGGGCACGAGGTGCGGTCGCCGGATCTCTTTCACCGCCTCGATGGCAATGCTCGCTGCCGCGCCGAGCAGCATGAGCGACACCACCGCGGCCGCGATTGCCTCGGCTTTGCCATGTCCATAGGGGTGATCCTCGTCTGCCGGCTGCGCGGCGACTGCGAGACCGCCCCAGACGAGAAAAGAGGTGAAGACGTCGGCTGCCGACTCGATCGCGTCGGCCACGAGTGCGTACGTATTTCCGAGGATGCCGGCCACGAGCTTGATTGCCGCGAGGCCGGCGTTGATCACGATGCCGACCTGCGCGGCTCGAATCCCCCGCGTCGCGCTCGTCATCGCCTCGCTCCTCATCGGCTCGCTCCTCATCGACTCGCTTGGCGAAAGGTCGTGGACTGCCATCAATGCGATGAGGGAATGACGAATCGGCAGTTGGGCTGAACCGACCGGTCGCAGTGCTCTCTCACCCTGGTCGCCGTCACCGCGGAGAGAAGCTCCTCGACGACCCGGCAGGTGGCGGGGCAGGCGGCCACGGCGTCGGAGAGCACGCATCCATGCCCATGGATCTCGTATCCCTCCGGCGTTCGCACCAGGTCAGCGTCCGCGCCCAGCTTCGTGAGAGCGGCTGCGCCGGCCCGAGCGCGATCGTCGAACGTCGCCTTCGGGGGCACGGTCGGCGCAAGACGGCGGCCAATCCGGCGCAGCAGCGATTCCATCTCGCGCGGCGACATTCGCTCGCCAAGCTCGGCGAGCAGCGCACTGAGCATCGGGGCGTACGCGCTCGAGAAGAGTGACGATGCGTCGGGAACCACCCCGTATAGCGCGGCCGGCTTGCCAACCCTCCCGCCACGCCGGATGGCGACCCGACGCACGATCCCGTCGCGCTCCAATATGGCGAGCTGCGCACGCACGGCATTGTCGGTGAGGCCAAGTGCAGCGGCAAGCTCTTCGACGCTACGCTCGCCCCTGCGCAGCAGAGCGACGACTCGACCACGCGTCGTCTTGCCGAACTTTCGCTGCCACCATGCCATGGGATCTCCGGGTTCAGAAGAAATATGGTCAGGTGTCCGATTAGTCAAATCAAACCTTGACATATTGCCATGACTGCTGCAGCTTCGCGGGCACATCCGGACGTGCCTGCCGCGCCCGGCCTTTGTCGACGTCGAACCACTTTTCGCACGAGGGACGCATGATGAAGCAGCCGATGGTCTCAGTCTTCTGTACCGCTGTCGTCCTCACGCTGGCCACACCGGCGCACGCACAGGCGCCGGCGCTCACCTCTCCGCACTCGGCAGTCCATACCTCCGTCGCCCCGGCGATGGACGATCCGACGATCGTCGCGATCTTCGACGCGGCGAACACCTGGGACATCGAGACGAGCCAGGTGGCCCTGAAGAAGAGCCGCAACAAGGACGTGCGCCGCTTCGCCAGGATGATGGTTCGCGATCACAAGGCCGTCCGGCAGCTCGGGCGCGATCTGGCGAGCAAGCTGCACGTCACTCCGACCCCGCCAGGAAAGGATTTCGCCCTCTACCAGGACCATGTTTCGGCGATGGCGAAGCTGAAGAGCACGAAGGGAAAGGCGTTCGACAAGGCGTACATCGACCATGAAGTGTCGTACCACCAGGCGGTGATCGACGCTGTGTCGTCGCAGCTCCTGCCGGCGACGAAGAACGCGGAGCTCAAGGAGCTGGAGACGAAAGTCGCACCCAACTTCCAGGCGCATCTCGCCGCAGCGAAGGACGTGCAGCAGAAACTCCAGTAGTCTGCACCGCACGGGCGTGGAGTTGGCGGCGCGCGGCCGCTTATCTTCCATTCATGCCCGATGCCATGAGCTCCTCCCCCGCAACCGCGCCGGTGACGAGACACCGCAGCGGCCAGCGTTTGCTGGCCGCTGCGCTCGTTCTTGGGGCGGCGCTCGTCGTTTCGATTCTGGTGTGGCAGGCGCTCACCACTGGTGGCAATCCTGATCCGCTCGCCGCGAAGGGTCGCGGACCGGCCGCGGCGGTCGACATCGCCGTGCTGGTGTTCCGGGAAGGGCTCGAGTGCATCCTCGTGCTCGCGGCGATCACCGCGAGCCGCAACGAGCGTGGCATCGCGTACCGGCGTCCCATCGCCGTCGGTGTAGTAGTCGCCATCGCGGCGACGCTCCTCACGTGGCGGATCGCCGTCACGATCCTCGACGATCTCACACAGCGCATGCCGGCGCTCTACGTCCAGGCAGCGACAGGATTGCTCGCGGTGATCGTGCTCGTCGTCGTGATGAACTGGTTCTTTCACAAGGTCTACTGGACGGGCTGGATCGCCCTGCACACGACGCGCAAGAAGGAGTTGCTCAAGCAAGCGGCGGAGCCGGCGATGCGGCGGTCGCGTCTCCTCTGGGGGCTCGCCATGCTCGGGTTCAGCTCCTTCTATCGCGAAGGGTTCGAGGTCGTGCTCTTTCTCCAGAGCTACCGGCTCAAGCTCGGCGGCACGCCGGTGCTCCAGGGTGTGCTCCTCGGCACGCTGCTCACGGCGATCGTCGCCGTGTTGACGTTCATCGCCAACCGCCGGCTCCCGTACAAGAAGATGCTCGTCGTGACGGGGGTGCTGCTGGGTGTCGTGCTCCTGGTCATGGTGGGCGAGCAAGCGCAAGAGATGCAGCTCGCGCGCTGGCTGCCGACGACACCGCTGCCGTCGCTGGCGCGGTTGATCCCGCCGTGGATGGGCCTCTGGTTCGCCGTCTTTCCCACGGTGGAGACGCTCACCGCGCAGCTCATCGCCGCGGCGCTCGTGCTCGGATCGTACGGGATCGTGCGCGTGAGGCTGCGGCGCGAGGGGGCAACGTAGATCTCGCCCCGTTGCACGAACGGGATGCGCGGGGCGTCCGGGGCAAGTTCTACTGGACCGTCACCTTGCCGGACATGGCGGTGCCATGGATCGAACAGTGGTACGGGAACGTTCCGGCGGCCGAGAACGTGCGCCCAAACGTGCCACTCGACTGCACGCCCGAGCCCGGTGCTCCATCGTCGAAGACGATGTCATGTGCGACGCAGGTCTGCTGCCCACCGCCGTACCCGTCGCCCCCGCTGCACGTGTTCCACGTCCATGTCACCCTCGTACCCACGGCAACGGTGGTGGCCGCCGGCGTGAATGCGTTGTTGACGACGGTCACCGCGTTCGGCGGCGGCGGTGAATTGTTGCTCGGCGCACTCGGCGACCCGTAGCCCCCGCCACCGCTGCATGCGAGGGCGGCGACGAGCGAGAGCGCGACGAGCGTCGGTGGAACACGAGTCGGATGATGCATGAGAGCCTCGAGCGTGATCGTCGACATCGTTCGCACATACTCGAACAACGGAGCAGACGGCTCGAGCACGAGAACTATTCCCGAACGCCGTGCGCCCTGCATGCGCCTGGACGCGAGGGAACTTTCTCGCCTCTCGACGGATTCGCTGTGCGCACCATCGCGGTATCTCACGCGATGCGATGTGGCGCTCCCGCATGGACGGCGCCGGTTCACGACCACGGCTCCAGGAGGTTGTTCATGCACCGCACGCACGCGCTGGTGTGGGCGCTCGGTCTCGCTCTGGTGTCCGGCTGTGGCGGCGGCGGTGGCAGCAGCGGCACCACCTCTCCACCCCCGTCGAACAATCCTCCGCCGTCGAGCACGAGCAACGCCATCACCGTGGCGGACAACACGTTCACGCCGAGCGCCACCACGCTGGCGGTCGGCACGACGGCCACGTGGACGTGGACGGGAAGCGCACCGCACAACGTCACCTTCGACGACGGCACCAAGTCGGCCACGCAGACGACCGGGACCTACGCGCGCACGTTCAACGCCGCGGGCACGTACAACTATCACTGCACCGTACACGGCGCCGCGATGTCGGGCGTCGTGACCATCAAATGATCGGAGGGAGTATGCGCGGCACGCGACTGCTCGTCCTCGCCATCCCCCTCATGGCACCTGCCTTGAGCTGCAGCGACAGCACGTCGCCGTCGCCGCCGATCACCTATACGGCGTCGCTGAACGCGGCGAACGAGCGTCAGGCGAATCCGGTCAACTCGACGGCGACGGGAACGGCCACCTTCGTGTTGGCGGGCGGCGACACCCTCATGTTCACCATCACTGCGGCGGGGCTCACCTCGAATGCGATCGCCTCCCACATCCACGTCGGTCCTACTACCGCGTCCGGGCCGATCGTCAACCCGTTCGCGCCGATCAACGCGGTCATGACGGGCACCGTGGCGAGCGGCACGATCATCCTCTCCAAGCTCGTCGTGTCGAGCATCCAGGTATCGGGCGACTCACTGCGCAAGCTGCTCGACAACGGGAACGCGTACGTGAACGTGCACACGAACACGAACCCCGCCGGCGAGATTCGCGGTCAGATCGTGCGGCAGTAGGCGCACGGGCCGCTGGGCGTGCGCGCAGCGCCTCGGCTGTTGCGCACGTTCAGCTGGCTGCGGCAATACGAGCCGGCTGGCGCGCCGATGCGCCGTCCGTCATCCCGAGATCGCGCGCGTGAGGGCCGAGGAGCACCTGCATGAGCCGGCGCCCGCGAAAGAGTCGCGAGCGAAGCGTCCCCACGGGAACGCCGAGCGCGTTCGCGGCATCGCCGTAGGACAGATCGTTCACGTCCACGAGAATGAGCGCCGAGCGGAAGGGCTCGGGGATCTGCGCCAGCGCGCGCTCGATCGCCTCGGCGAGATCCACACGCGCGACCTGCGCCTCGGCGGAGTCGGCGCCGCTCCCCCAGCGCTCGCGCGCGCGAACGGAAAGCGCCTCGCGTGCCTCCTCGGCAAAGCTCGATATCTCCATCGACACCGCGCGCCGCTCGCGTGAGCGGAGAAAGGCGTTGCGGCAGATGGTGAACAGCCACCGCCGGCAATCGCTGCCGGGCTCGTAGTTGTGCCACAAGGAGAAGGCGCGCAGGAAGGTGTCCTGCACGACGTCCTGCGCGTCGGCCGGCTCGCGCGTCAACGACAGGGCGAACCGATACACGCTGTCGATCCACGGCAGGGCCTCCCGCTCGAATGCCTCGTGCCGGTTCGGTCGCTCGTATTCGACGCGAGTCCTCATGGTCACCCGTCGGACAGGAAACCGCACAAGAGCGCCGGACGCACATGCGCCCGTCGGTGCGGTAGCTCTGCTGACGAGTCGAGTGTGGAAATTATTCCCGGGGGCGGTGTGACGGTCTGACGGTCTGACGGTCTGACGGTCTGACGGTCTGACGGTCTGACGG
>CAYTKA010000085.1:0-15294 GCA_964438255.1 uncultured Gemmatimonadaceae bacterium
CATCCTGAAGGAGTACATGGCGCAGCATGCGTGGTGCTTCCCGATCGAGCCCGCGCTGCGCCTCATCGTCGACTGCTTCGAGTGGGGCGCGGAGCACGCGCCGAAGTGGAACACGATCTCCATCAGCGGCTATCACATCCGCGAGGCGGGTTCGACGGCGGCGCAGGAGCTCGCCTTCACCCTCGCCGACGGATTCAGCTACGTCGAGCACGGGCTCGCCCGCGGGTTGAACGTGGACGACTTCGCGCCGCGCCTCTCGTTCTTCTGGGACATCCACAATGATTTCTTCGAGGAGATCGCCAAGCTGCGTGCCGCACGACGCATCTGGGCGCGCCACATGAAGGAGCGGTACGGCGCGAAGAATCCGAAGTCGCTGCTGATGCGCTTCCATTCGCAGACGGCCGGCGTCACGCTCACGGCGCAGCAGCCGATGAACAACATCGTGCGCGTTGCCTACCAGGCGCTCGCGGCGGTCCTCGGCGGCACGCAATCGCTGCATACCAACTCGATGGACGAGACGCTCGCGCTGCCGACGGAAGCCGCAGTGCAGGTGGCGCTGCGAACCCAGCAGGTCCTGGCGTACGAGACGGGTGTCCCGAACGTGATGGACCCACTCGGTGGCTCGTATTATGTGGAAGCGCTCACCGATCAGCTCGAGCACGAGGCGGAGGCGCTGTTCACGGAGATCGAAGCGCAGGGCGGGGTCGTCGCGGGGCTGGAGGAGGGATGGTTCCAGCGCAAGATCCACGAGTCGGCGGCGCGGCAGCAGTGGGAGATCGAGCAGCGGCGGCGCGTGATCGTCGGCGTGAACGAGTTCGTGACCGAGGAGGAATCGCTGGCGATTCCTCTTCTAAAGATCGGCGCCGAAGTGGACCGGGAGCAGCGCGCGCGGCTCGCGAAGGTGCGCGCCGAGCGGGACAACGCGCTCGTCACGCAGCGGCTCGATCGGCTCCGCGACGCGGCCCGCGGGACGGAGAATGTCTTCCCCTACATCCTCGACGCGGCGCGCGCGTACGCGACGCTCTACGAGATTCGCCGTGCGCTGGAGGATGTCTTCGGTGCGTATCGCGAGCCGGTATTCTTCTGATCGTCTGTCATCCCGCAGGAGCGCAACGAGTGTCGGGATCTACTGTACAGGTCGAGATCTCGACCCAGCGAGTAGATCCCGACACTCGCTCGCTGCGCTCGCTCCTGCGGGATGACAGCGACCTGACTCAGTGAAGAAACCCAAAGCGAACGCCACTGATTGGTGGGCCACGTACTTCGATGCGCATTATTTGCTCGAGTACCAGCCGATCTTCAACGTCGCGCGCGACCGGGAAGAGGTCGCGCGGCTCGTCGAGATTCTGGCACTGCCCAGCGGGGCGCGGATACTGGACGTGCCATGCGGACAGGGGCGGCACGCGCATCTGCTCGCCGAGGCAGGGTTCGACGTCGACGGACTCGATTACTCCGAGCATTTGCTCGCGCGCGCGACGGCGCGCGGCACCAGTCCGACCCTGCGGTACACACGCGGCGACATGCGGAAGCTACCGGCACGCTGGACCGGACGGTTCGACGCCGCGCTGAATCTGTTCACGAGCTTCGGCTTCTTCGCCGATCCCGCGGACGACGCACGCGTCGTCGGGGAGCTCGCCCGCGTGCTCAAGCCCGGCGGTGTCCTCCTCTGGCACGGCGGCAGCCGCGACGGCGTGATGGCCAAGTTCCTCGCCCGCGACTGGTGGAAGACCGACGACGGCACGATGATCGGGCACGAACGCGCGTTCGATCCCCTGTCCGGTGTGCTCACCATCGACACCGCGTGGGAAGGTCCGTCCGGCAGCGGCACCCGCCAGCATAGGATCCGGCTCTACACGGCCACCAGGCTCGCGGAGCTCTGTCGCGACGCCGGTCTCGTCGTGGAGCAGGCCTTCGACGGATTCCGCGACCGCCCCTTGACGCGCCGCGCGGGGGAGATGCTGCTCGTCGCGCGCAAAGGCGAGTTGCCGCGCCGACGGCGCGTCCGCTAGGTTAATCCGCACTATGCGTCCCATTCGTGTTCTGGTTGCCAAACCCGGTCTCGACGGCCACGATCGCGGCGCGAAAGTCGTCGCTGCCGCGCTGCGCGACGCGGGCATGGAGGTCATCTACACGGGGCTGCATCAGACCCCCGAGATGATCGCCCGCGCCGCGGTGCAGGAAGACGTCGACGTCGTCGGACTGTCCATCCTCAGCGGCGCGCACATGACACTCTTCCCGCGCGTGCTCGAGCTCCTCAAGCAGGAAGGGCGCGACGACATCCTCGTCACCGGGGGCGGGATCCTGCCGAAGGAGGACATGGACGCGCTGCAGGCGATGGGGACGGGCAAGCTCTTTGGCCCCGGCACTCCGACGTCCGATCTCGTCGATTACATTCGGTCCTGGTTTGCCGAACAGCAGTCGCAGCACCAGCGCGCCTGACGCGACCGTGACGAGCCGGCTCCGCGAGCTGAGCGCCGAGCTCCGCACCCTCGAGGATCGCCTGCGCCACGGGGGCGGGCCCGACAAGATCGCCAGGCAGCACAAGCAGGGAAAGCTCACGGCGCGCGAGCGCGTGACCGGCCTGCTCGATCCCCATTCTCGATTCGTCGAGATCGGGCTCCTCGTCGCGTACGATCGCTATGACGGGCAGGCGCCGGCTGCCGGCGTCGTCACCGGACTCGGCGTGGTGCACGGTCGGCCAGTCGTCGTCGTCGCGAATGACGCGACGGTGAAGGCGGGCTCCTGGTGGCCGGAGACGATTCCGAAGATTCTCCGCGCGCAGGAGTTGGCGATGCGCTGCCACATCCCCATCGTCTATCTCGTCGATTCCGCGGGCGTGAATCTCCCCTACCAGGGCGGCGTATTCCCGGGGCAGTACGGCGCGAGCCGCATCTTCTACTACAACTCCATCATGCGGCGCTACCTCCGCGTGCCGCAGCTCGCCGCCGTGATGGGGCAGTGCGTCGCCGGCGGTGCGTATCTCCCCGCGCTCTCCGACTTGATCGTGATGGTCAAGGGCTCGTCTTTCATGGGACTGGGCGGCCCGAACCTCGTGAAGGGCGCGACGGGTCAGTCGATCGACGCCGAAACCCTCGGTGGGGCGGACACGCACACACAGATCAGCGGCGTGGCGCACTACGCGGCGGATGACGACAAGGCATGTCTGGAGAAGCTGCGTGAGCTGCTGGCCGTCCTGCCGGATCACACGAAGCCCGATGCCCGAGGCAGCCGCGCGCAGACCGGTTCGCGCACCGGCGCCGCGGACGCCCTGTACGACTTGCTGCCGTCCGACCACCGCATGCCCTACGACATGCACGCCGTGCTCCGCGTCCTCGTGGACGGCGGCGCGCTGCACGAGTTCCAGGAGCATCTGGCGAAGGAGATGATCTGCGCCGACGGGCGCATCGACGACATTCCCGTCGGGATCATCGCCAACCAGCGGGGCCTCATCAAAGGGCGGCCGGGCGAGAAGCCGCGCTTCGGCGGGATCGTGTATGCCGAGAGCGCCGAGAAAGTGGCGTACTTCATCGAACGCTGCGATCGCGAGGGCATCCCGTTGCTCTTCGTGCAAGACGTCTCCGGCTTCATGGTCGGCCCGGAGTCCGAGCACGAGGGTGTCATCCGCTCGGGTGCGCGGTTCGTCGAAGCGATGGCGACGGCACGCGTCCCGAAGATCGTGCTCACGGTGAATCACGCGAGCGGTGCCGGCTATTACGCGATGGCCGGCCAGGGGTTCGATCCCGACTTCATCTTCTCGTGGCCGACGGGGCGCATGGGTGTGATGGAGGGAGAGAGCGCGGTGCAGGCGGTCCACGGGCCGGTGATCGCCAAAGCGCAGGCGGAGAAGCGCCGGCTCGACGCCGAGACGCAGCGCGCCATGGACGAGATGCGCGCCGATTACGAGCATCAGCTCGACGCGCGCTACGCCGCCGCGCGCGGCTACGTGGATGCGATCATCTATCCGGAGGACACACGGGAAGTGCTCGCATTCGCGCTGCGTGCCGCGTTGTCGAACCCGGGCCCGCATCTCGGCGCGTTCGTGTTGCCGAATGGTGGTGAACGATGACGCGTAACCCGCTCGGCGAATGACGGCACAGAAGAACGACGCCGACCGAATCGTGCGTGTGGCCTCGGGACAGGGGTTCTGGGGCGATTGGCTCGACGCGCCCCGGCGGCAGGTCGAGGGCGGTCCGGTCGACTATCTCATGCTCGACTATCTGGCCGAGGTCACGATGTCCATTCTGCAAAAGCAGAAGGAGCGCGATCCACAGATGGGCTACGCACGCGACTTCATCGGCGCGATGGAGAGCGTGCTACCGGCAGTCGTCGACCGTGGCGTGAAGGTCGTCGCGAATGCGGGCGGAGTGAATCCCGTCGCCTGTGCACGGGCCGTGCTCGATGTGGCACGCGCACGGAACGCGGCGGGAAAGGTGAAGGTCGGCGTCGTCACCGGCGACGACCTGCTCCCGCGCATCGACGAGTTGATCGCGGCCGGACACTCCCTCGCCAACATGGAGACCGGCGAGCCGCTCGGCACGGTGCGCGATCGCGTGCTCTCGGCGAACGCGTACATCGGGTCGACCCCGATCGTCGAGGCGTTGGCGAAGGGCGCGAACGTCGTCGTCACCGGGCGCTCCACCGATACCGCACTCACCATGGCGCCCCTGCGCTACGAGTTCGGCTGGGGCACGACGGACTGGAACAAGCTCGCGGCGGGGATCATCGCCGGCCACATCATCGAGTGCGGGGCACAGTGCTCCGGTGGAAACTGCCTCTACGATTGGCGTGACATCCCCGACCTGGCGAACGTCGGCTACCCGATCGTCGACGCGCGCGCCGACGGCACCTTCGTCGTGACGAAGCACCCGAACACCGGCGGTCGCATCAACGTCCCCTCCGTCACCGAGCAGCTCGTCTACGAGATGGGCGATCCGCGCAGCTACATCACCCCCGACGTCGTCGCCGACTTCACGAGCATCCACCTCGCCCAGGACGGCGAGGACCGCGTACGCGTGTTCGGCATCGAGGGGCGGCCGGCGACGGACAAGCTCAAGGTGTCGATCGCCTATCGTGCCGGATTCAAGGCGGTGGGAACGCTGGTGTACGCATGGCCCGACGCCCTCGAGAAGGCGCAGCTCGCCGACCACGTCCTGCGCGAGCGGCTCGACAACATGGGTCTGACGTTCGATCAGCTCCTCACTGAATTTGTCGGCGTGAACGCGACGCACGGTCCGCTGGAGCCCCGCGGCGCCGAGGCGCAGGAAGTGCAGCTTCGCATCGGCGTTCGTTCCCCCGATCGGAAGTCCGTCGAGCGATTCACGCGCGAGATCGCCCCCCTCGTGCTCAACGGCCCCCCGAGCGTCACCGGCTTTGCCGGCGGTCGGCCGAAGGTGGAGGAGATCGTCGCGTACTGGCCCGCCCTGGTGGACAAGTCGGTCGTCCAGACGAAGGTCGAGGTGCTCTCGTGACCGTGCCTGCAGAGCCGAAGATGCGCCGCGTCCGCCTCGTCGACGTCGCGCACGCGCGCTCCGGCGACAAAGGTGACACGGCCAACGTGGGCGTGATCGCGTTGAAGCCTGAGTGGTATTCGCTCCTTGCCGAGCAGCTCACGCTCGAACGGGTACGCGCGCATTTCAAGGGGGTGATCACCGGCGACGTCGAGCGCTTCGAGCTGCCGAATCTGCACGCCCTCAACTTTCTCCTGCACGGCGCGCTCGACGGCGGTGGCACGCTCTCCCTGAAGACGGACGCGCAGGGCAAGGTGTTCTCGACCGCGATGCTCCGCATGGTGCTCGCCGTTCCCGAGGAGCGCGCCCTGTCGCTTCACCTTCCACCCGCAACCGCCCCATGACGCGCGTTCGCCTGCTGCGCGACGGTGCCGTTGGCCGCGTGATCCTCGCGCGGCCGGAGAAGAAGAACGCGCTCGACCGGCAGACGGCCGAAGACCTGTTCGCCGCGCTCGCGCAGTTCGAGACGGATACGGCATGTCGCGTCATTCATCTCGGCGCGGAAGGGGACGACTTCAGCGTCGGCGCGGACCTGGAGGAGTGGGAGCGGAGGATCGAGGCCGACGGCGATGCACACCGCCAGGACGCGGAAGCGTTCGGCCGTGTGCTCCTGGCGATTCGCGCCCTGATGAAGCCCGTCGTCTGCACCGTGCGCGGCCGCGCGCTCGGTGATGGTGCCGCGCTCGCGACCGCGTGTGACGTCGTCCTGGCGCACGAGGGAGCGGAGCTCGGCTATCCCGAAGTGCGCATCGGGTTCGTGCCGGCGCTCGTCATGGCGTCGCTTCGGCGCTCGGTCGGTGAGAAGCACGCGGCGGACCTCGTGCTCACGGGGCGGATCATCAGCGCGGACGAGGCAGAGCGGATCGGCCTGGTGAGCCGCGTGGTTCCCGCCGCCACGTTCGATGACGAGATCAACGCGACCCTCGAGCAGATCAGTCACTCGCCACCCACGGCGCTCGCGCTGAGCAAATGGCTGCTGTACAAGCTCGACTCGCTCTCCTTCGAGGATGGCATCGCCGCGGGCGTGGTGACGACCGTCGAAGCACGCGCGACTGACGACTTCAAGGCCAGCCTGCGCAGGTTCATGCAGTGGAAGGGGAAGCCCGAATGAAACGAAAGGTTCTCGCCCGCGTGATCCTCGCGTTCGTCGGCGTGGCGGCGTGGGGATATGGTGCAAACGTCGACGACTCACGCGTGCGACTCCTTGGGATCGCAATTCTCGCCGTGACGCTACTCCTTCGCCTTGTCCCGCCGCGGTACTTCGGGGACTCGGAAGGAGGTGCGTAGGCTCAGGGTTCCGTTGGAGCGAGCACTACCCGCCCAGGCTCGAGCTCTGAGCCCTGAACGCCGCAGTGCCGGCGACTGGCAGAGCACCGCAAGCGCTCACATCCCGGCCTCTAAAGCGTTATATTTCAAGGCTTATGAGTCGCCCCTCCACCCCTGAGCTGCTTGCCCCTGCCGGATCGCTGGACGCCGTCCGGGCCGCGCTCGCCAACGGGGCGGACGCGGTCTATCTCGGCGCCGAGCGGTTCAATGCCCGCGACGAAGGCGCCCAGCTCACCATGGCCGAGGTCGGTGAGGCGTGTCGTCTCGCCCACGAGCGCGGGCGGCGCATCTATCTCACGCTCAACATCCTGCTCAAGCCTGCCGAGCTCGCCGACGCGCTCCTCTTCCTCGGTCACGCGATCGATCTCGGCGTCGACGCGGCGATCGTGCAGGACATCGGGCTCGTCCGTCTGATCCAACAAGTCTATCCCGGCTTCGAGATCCACGGCTCCACGCAGATGACCGTGCACGACGAGAGCGGTGCGCGCGTCATGCACGAGCTGGGGATCGAGCGCGTCGTGCTGGCGCGCGAGAATACGCTGGAGGACATCCGCGCCATCCGCGCCGCGGTGCCGGAGCTCGGCCTCGAGACGTTCATTCATGGCGCGCTGTGCATCTCGTACAGCGGCCAATGCTTCATGTCGGGGATGATCTCCGAGCGGAGCGCCAATCGCGGCTCGTGCGCGCAGTCGTGCCGCAAGGATTACGTCCTCACCGACGTGGAGCACGACGTGGAGCTCGACCGCGGCTTTCTCATCTCGGCCAAGGACCTCGCCGCGCATGACCATCTCGCCGAGATCGCCGACGCCGGCGTGAGCTGCCTGAAGGTGGAGGGGCGCAAGAAGCGGCCGGAGTACGTCGCCACAGTCACCAACGCGTATCGCAGCTTCCTCGATCGCCTCAGCGACGGCGACCGCACGCCGCCGCCGGTGGACGAGGTCGAGCCGCTGATCCAGATCTACAGCCGCGGCTTCACCGGTGGCATGTACGGCGGCCGCACTGGACGGTCGTACGTCACGCGCGATCATCCCGACAACCGTGGTCGCGAGCTCGGCGTCGTCGTGTCGCACGACGCAACGACACACGAGTTGGTCGTGGACCTTCGTTCGCCCCTCGCTGTGGGCGACGGCGTCGGCTTCGAGGCGCCGCATCAGCGCGGCGGCGCGACCGTCGGCTTCACGATTGCCGCCGTACGCACGCTCGCCACGACCGAGACCGGTGTACGACAGGCGATCACCCTCCCCGCGCGCACCGTCGTCGGCGACGGATGGACCGTCGTCCGCTCGTCGGACGCCGCGCTCGTCGAGCGCGCGCGGGCGAGCTACGCCGCGCTTCCCGCCGCCATTCGCGCCCGAAAGGCGCGGCTCGACGTGCGTCTCTTCGGCAACGCGGGAAGTCCGCTCAAGGCCGTGTTTCTCGCCGAGGGCGAGACCATCACCGTGCGCAGCGAGATCAATCTCGCGCCGGCGAGCCGGCGGGCGCTCGACGAGAAGACGCTGCGCGAGCAGCTCGGCCGGCTCGGCGAGACGCCGTTCGCCCTCGCGACGCTCGAGACGCGCGGCCTGGCTGACGGATTGTTCCTGCCCGTGAGCGAGCTGAATCACCTGCGCCAGCAGGCGGTGGACGAGCTGGTGCAACGGCGTGACTGGGCGGAGCAGGCGCGCCTCGCCGATCGGCGCGCGACGATCGACGCCGCCCTCGCGGTGGATGCGGCGCATCCGTCGTCCGAGCGCGCCGCTGGGAAGTCGTTCGATGATACGCCGACCGACGAGGTTTCATTCGATCTCGTGGCGTCCGTGTTCACCCTCGACGACGCGCGCCTCGCCGCCGCCGCCGGCGCGACGACCGTCGTGCTCGATCCCTTCCTGCGCCACCCCACGCCCTCCCTCACGCGGGTGAAGGCGCTCGCCGAGGAGCTGCACGCGCAGGGCGTGACGCTGCGCCTTCGGACGCCGACGATCGTGCGTCCCGAGGAGCGGCGCACGGTGCAGAAGTGGCTCGACCTCGGCCTGCCGGTGGTGAGCGGACATGTCGGTCTCGTGGCCGAGTTGTCGCGCGCCGGCCGCGACGTCGTCGCCGACTACGGGGTGAACTGCTTCAACCAGCACACCGCGGCCGAGCTGTTCCGGCTCGGCGCGCGGCGCATCGTGCTCTCCGTCGAGCTGACGACGGAGGAGATGCTCGCCGTGTCGGCGCCGTGGGACGGTGCCGGATTCGACGTGTTCCTCTACGGCCGCCCCGAGGGAATGACGATCGAGCACTGCGTGCTCTCGGCCGCGTTCGACCGCGTGCCGACGACCTGCCGCGATCTCTGCGTGCAGAAGCACAGCAACGTGCAGCTCACGGATCCCGCCGGCTACAGCTTCGCGGTCGCGACCGACGCCGCGTGCCGCAACCGTCTGCTGCACTCGCGCCCGGTGGAGGGCGGGGAGTTTCTGCCGAGGCTGTGGCGCGGCGGGGTGCGCAACTATCACCTCGTCTTCAACGTCGTCGGCGATCCTGTGGCGCAGGTGGTGTCAGGCTATCGCGCCATGCTCGAGGAGCTCTCGCGCGGCAGCCACACGCCAACGGATGAAGTGCGTGGCATGCTCGGCGGCGTGTTCACGCGCGGTCATTTCGCGCGGGCGGTATGACTACCCTCTGTCATCCCGCAGGAGCGGCCCGCAGGGCCGCGAGTGTCGGGATCTACTGTACCGGTCGCGATCTCGACCCAGCCAGTCGATCCCGGCACTCGCTGCCCTCGTGCGGGATGACAGGCGCATGGTTCTGGTGATGGCAATGCCGGGCGGCGAGGCGAGCGTCGGACGATGACAGACCCACGTCCGACGCTCGAGCATGCGCGCGCCACGCTGCGCGCACGGTTCGGCTTTCCCGACTTTCGCCCTGGACAGGAGCGCGCCGTGTCGAGCGTCCTCGCCGGCCGCGACACCCTCGTCGTCCTCCCCACGGGGGGCGGGAAGTCGCTCTGCTATCAGGTCCCCGCGATGGTGCTCCCCGGACTCACCGTCGTCGTGAGCCCGCTCATCTCGCTGATGAAGGATCAGGTCGACGCCCTCACCGCGCGTGGCATCCCCGCCACCTTCGTCAACAGCACCCTCACGTCGAGCGAGGTATCGCAGCGCATGGCGCGCGTGGCGCGCGGCGAGATCAAGCTGCTGTACGTCGCCCCCGAGCGATTCGACGTCGGCACTGCGGCCGAGCGGTTGCGCGGCGCCGGCGTGTCGCTGCTCGCCGTCGACGAAGCGCATTGCATCAGCGAGTGGGGGCACGACTTCCGTCCCAGCTATCTGCGCATCGCGCAGGTGCGCGAGAAGCTCGGCTGGCCCCCCGTCGTCGCCCTCACCGCCACCGCGACGCCGCACGTGCGGCAGGACATCGCGCGCCAGCTTCGTCTGGAGAACGCCGAGACCATCATCACCGGCTTCGACCGTCAGAACCTGCGCTACCACGTCGTCGCCACGCGCAACGAGAGCGAGAAGGACGACGCCCTGGTGGACATCCTGCGCCGGCACGATGGCGTCGCCATCGTGTACGCCGCCACGCGTCGCAACGTGGAGAAGGTGACCATGACCCTCGAGCGCGCCGGCATCACCGCCGCCGCGTATCACGCCGGCCTGGACGACGCGCATCGCCACGAAGTGCAGGAGCAGTTCATGAACGAGTCCGTGCGCGCCATCGTCGCCACGAACGCCTTCGGGATGGGAATCGACAAGCCCAACGTGCGCGTCGTCGTGCACCACGCCATGCCCGGCACCATCGAGGCCTATTATCAGGAAGCCGGCAGAGCAGGGCGCGACGGCAAGCAGTCCGACGTCTTTCTGTTGCACTCGTTCCCCGATCGGTTCACCCACGAGTTCTTCATCAAGGGTGCGTACCCCGAGCGCGCCATCGTGGAGCGCGTCTACCAGCGTCTACTCGGCATGGTCGACCGCACCGGCGCGGTGCGCATCGACCCCGCCGAGATCGCCGCCGCGCTGCCGGGGAAGGTGAGCGATCGCGAGGTGGAGTCGTGTCTCAGACTGCTCGCGCGCGCCGGCGCGATCCGCTCCGAGCCCGCGACCGGAGGGCTCGTGTTCGTGCGCCTGCTCGCGACGCCGGAACGCATCAAGCGCGAGCTCGGCGAGTCGCGCGCCATGGAGCTCGCGCTGCTACGTGCGCTCTGGCGTGTCGCGGGCGACGCACTGCACGACGGCGCTGCGGTGGATCTCGACGCGTTGCCGCCGGGCGTCGGTGGGGCGTCGTCCGCGATGCCATGGCTGGATGCGCTCGAGCGTACGCAGTTCCTCGAGTGGCATCGACTCGGCGGTGGCGATCGCGTCACCAACCCGAAGCGTCCGCTCAGTGCGTATCCCCTCGATTGGACGGCCCTCGACCGCCGTCGCAAGGCGGAGATGGACAAGCTCGAGGCGGTGCAGCGGTACGCGTACGCGACTGGGTGCCGGCGCGGGTACATCCTGCGCTATTTCGGCGATCCGGCGGCGGGGAAGGATTGCGGCGGGTGCGACAACTGCCTGGGGGTGACGGTCAAACGGTCGGACAGTCGGACCGTCGGACGGTCGCGCGCTGCGCGGCCTGACCGTCCGTCCCGTCAGACCCTCCGACCGTCCGACCGTCCGGCTGCTCCCGACATCGATCCCGCCGACGCGCGCCTGCTCGAGCGTCTCCGCGCGCTGCGCACGAGCATCGCGCGGGAGGACAAGGTCCCGGCGTACGTCGTCTTCACCGACCGCACGTTGACGGAGATGGCGGTGCGCCGGCCAAGGTCGACGTACGCGCTCGGCGAGATCAGCGGGGTGGGGCCGATGAAGCTGGAGAAGTACGGGGAGCGGTTTCTCGAGCTGCTTCTCGCGGCGGACGAGACGGAGGCAGCGTAGGCCTTCCGTCGCCTGGTGTCGTGGTGGTGCGATCTCGATCACCTTCTGCCTCAGAGAACGCTCCACCAGGGTGCGGCGAGCACGTCCGGCGCCAACCATTCCAGCGACGTGCCGGTCTGCAGGAGGAGGGCGGCGCGTGCCTTCTTTCCGTGCTCGGCGCCTCAGGATCGATGGTGTGACTGATAATCATTCACGGCGTGAGTGACAAGTCGCGCGGCCGCAAACGCCCGAGTTCACCCCGTAAATGGATCCAACAGGAGCAGGCGCATTCAACGGTCGACCCGGATGCGCTGCGTCCTTGTGCCGGATCCCCTATCTTCCCTGAATGGACGACGCCCTCTACTTCTCCGACCAGCACCACGCCGTACGCGAAATGGTCCGCCAGTTCGCCCGCGACGAAGTCGCCCCTGTCGCCAAACGGCACGACGCCGACGCCACCTTCCCCTGGGAAAACGTCCGCAAGATGGGCGAGCTCGGGCTCCTCGGCGTCCCCTGGGCCGAGGAGCTCGGTGGCGCAGGGCTCGACCTCCTCAGCTACATGATCACCATCGAGGAGCTCGCGAAAGTCGACGCCTCGACGGGACTCACCGTCTCGGCGCACACGACGCTCGGCACGTCGCCCATCGTCCATTTCGGCACGACCGAACAGCAGCAGCGCTACGTCCCACTCCTCGCGAGCGGGACGGTGCTCGGCGGGTTCGGGCTCACCGAGCCCGACGCGGGCTCCGACGCTGGCGGCACGCGCAGCACGGCGGTGCGGCGCAATGGGCACTATGTGCTCAATGGCACCAAACGCTTCATCACGCACGGCAGCGTCGGTGAGATCTTCGTCGTCACGGCGGTCACCGATCCCTCCAAGGGGACGAAGGGGATCAGCTCCTTCATCCTCACGAAACCAACCTCCGACCTCGAGAAGGCGGCGACGGTCGGCATCGGCCACGACGCGTCGCTCCCGGCGATGAAGGGGTTTCGCGCCGGCAAGAAGGAGGACAAGCTGGGCTGGCGCGCATCGGACACGGCGGAGCTGATCTTCGAGGACGTGGAAGTGCCGGTGGAGAATCGGGTGGGCGCGGAGGGGCAGGGGTTCGTGAACTTCATGCGCACGCTCGATTCCGGTCGCATCGGCATCGCGGCGCTCTCACTGGGTATCGCCGAAGGGGCGTACGAGGAGGCGGTGAAGTACGCGTCGACGCGCAAGCAGTTCGGGCAGGCGATCGCCGGATTTCAGGGGATCGCCTTCCAGCTCGCCGACATGGCGACGGAGATCGAGGCGGGGCGGCACCTGATGTTCCACGCGGCCTGGCTGGCGCAGCACAAGAAGCCGTTCTCCAAGGAGGCGGCGATGGCGAAGCTGTTCTGCTCGGAGCTGGCCATGCGCACCACGATCAAGGCGGTGCAGATCCACGGCGGCTACGGCTACACGAAGGACTATCCGGTGGAGCGCATGATGCGCGACGCGAAGATCTGCGAGATCGGCGAAGGGACGTCGGAGATCCAGCGCCTCGTGATCTCGCGGCAGATACTCAAAGAGCTGTCGGACGGTGTGACGGTCTGACGGTCGGACGGTCAGCCCGCGTTGCGTCCGCCGCCCTGGCGCGTTAGCTATTCAACGGTGACAGCAACTTTGCTTTTCTCGCATCCGGCGGCGCGCGGCGACTCGCGACCCGGCCGGATCGTATGGCGCGCGGGCTCGGTCGAGGCAGTCGTCGGCCGCGTCGGCGCGCTCGTCGCTTCCGCCGCGCATTCCCGACCGGTCTCGGGAGATCGCACGCTGCTCCGGTCCCTGGCGGCCGTCCTCGCCCTCGTCGATGCGTCCGTGCGGCGCGTCGGTGGTTGGATGCGACGGACGATCCGCCCGGAGTCGGCGTGGACGATCACGCGGCGCGTGGCGACGTCCAATCCTGTGTCGGTCCCCGCGGGCAGTTTCTCCGGGCGCCGAGCCATCCATCTTCCCAGACATCGCGCCGCGCTCGTCGAGTCGCCGGCGAGCCTTGCGCGCGCGATCCACGATGAAACGAGAGATTCTCATCAACGCGACCCAGCGAGAGACGCGGGTCGCCATCCTCGAGGACGACGAGCTCGTTGAGCTGCTGGTCGACCGTCCGGACGCGCGCCGGATGGTCGGCGACATCTACCTCGGCAAGGTCGAGGCGGTTCTTCCCGGTCTCCAGGCCGCCTTCGTCGACATCGGCACGGAGAAGAGTGCCTTCCTGCACTCGTCCGATCTCGTCTATCCCGATACCAGTGACGAGGACGACGACGACGACGGCGAAGACGGCTACCGCGAGCTCGACCGCGACGAACGCGACGCCCCCCCCATTCAGGACATCCTGAAGCGCGGGCAGGAGCTTCTCGTCCAGGTCAGCAAGGAGCCGATCTCGACGAAGGGCCCCCGCGTCACGGCACAGGTGTCCATGGCGGGACGCTTCCTCGTCTACATGCCCTTCGCCTCGCGCGTCGGCGTGAGTCGCAAGATCGGCGACCGCGAGGAGCGCAAGCGGCTCCGTGCGCTCGTGGAAGGAATGCTTCCGGAGGATTCGGGGGGCGTGATCGTCCGCACGGTGGGGGAGGACGTGACCCCGGAGACGATCCAGCGCGAGCTCCAGACACTCATGAACGCCTGGAAGCGCATCAAGAAGAAGACGCACTTCGTGCGTCCGCCGGCGCTGGTCCATCGCGAGACCTCGCTCACGCGCGGGCTCATCCGCGACATCTTCAGCGACAAGGTCGAGCGCGTCACCGTCGACTCGAAGCAGGTCTACAACGAGATCATCGAGTACCTCAAGGGGATCGCCCCCGATCTCATGGACCGCATCGTGTTGTACGAGGACACGGTGCCCCTGTTCGACAAGGCCGAGATCGAGCCGGAGATCCGCGACCTGTTCAAGCGGCGGTGTGATCTGCCGTCGGGGGGGTATCTGATCATCGAGCCGACCGAGGCGTTGATCTCGATCGACGTGAACTCGGGGCGCTTCGTCGGCAAGAAGGATCCGGAGAAGACGTCGCTCAAGACCAATCTCGAGGCGGCGCGCGAGATCGCGCGGCAGCTCCGCCTGCGTGACGTGGGCGGCATCATCGTGTGCGACTTCATCGACATGGACACGAAGTCGAACCGCGACAAGGTGCTCCAGGAGCTGCGCACGCACCTCGGCCGCGACCGCGCGCGCACGAAGGCGTTCGCGGTATCCGACCTGGGGCTCATCGAGATGACGCGCCAGCGCGTGCGGCAGAGCCACCTCCAGAGCATGACCGAGCCCTGTCCAACCTGCCACGGCACGGGCCGCGTGTTCACCGCGGAGACGATCCTGCGCCGGATGGAGCGCAGCGTGAAGCGTATGGGCGTGGAGGGGAAGCGCGACCCGCTGCTCGTGAAGCTCCATCCCGACGTCGCGATCTACGCGATGGAGAACGAGCAGGATCTCGTGAAGAAGCTCGAGAAGGCGGTGGGCTTCCCGCTCGAGATGCGCGACGATCCGCTCCTGCGGCCGGACGAGTTCAAGCTGGTGGTGAAGAGCGCGGGACGGGACGTGACTCAGCAGTATGCTGTTGCGTGAGGGTTGGTCTGACGGTCTGACGGTCTGACGGTC
>CAYTKA010000086.1:0-15249 GCA_964438255.1 uncultured Gemmatimonadaceae bacterium
AGGGCACACCGAGCTCAGTTCGGTGTGCCCTTCGTAGTTCACTGTCCGACCGTCCGACTGTCCGACTGTCCGACCGTCAGACCGTCAGACCGTCCCACCGCAGCGTTTCAATTCACCCCGCACGCGAACGGTGATGCACGCCGCCGACGGTCGCGTATCCTGCGCCCATGTCAGCGGCCAGGCAGGCATTGGGCGAGCTGGGCGAGCGGATAGCGGAGCGGTGGCTCCGACGCCGGGGGTGGCGCGTCGTGCAGCGCCGCTTCCGCTCCGGGCATCGCGACATCGATCTCGTAGTCGAGCAGGACGGCGTGGTGGCGTTCGTGGAGGTCAAGGCTCGACGGGGTGCCGAGTTCGGAGGCCCCGTCGCGGCCGTCAACTGGCGGAAGCAGCGCGAGCTGGGGCGCTCCGCTCGCGTCTGGGTCGACCGTCACGGGCGGGCGGAGGAGGCCTACCGGTTCGACGTGATCGGCATCCTGGTAACCGGCGATCGCGTCCGTATCCGTCACGTTCCCAACGCATTCACCCTCCACCTTTCGGCTTGATTTCGGGTCGCGGTCTTCGTACTTTATTCGGGTATCGGGTCGCCTGCTTTTCCGGTACGCTTATGTCCGCGTGGCCAGAGGAATCCACGACAACGAGAGGATGTACACGCAAATGGCTGTGTCCACGATTGCAGACGACAAGAAGAAGGCGCTGAACCTGGCCATCGCCCAGATCGAGAAGAGCTGTGGCAAGGGCTCGATCATGCGCATGGACGCGAAGGAGAAGATTCGCGTCGAAGCGGTGCCCACGGGGGCGATCAACCTCGATGCCGCGATCGGCGTCGGCGGGATCCCGCGGGGGCGTGTGACGGAGATCTACGGACCGGAATCGAGCGGGAAGACCACGCTCTGTCTGCACGTCGTCGCGAACGCGCAGAAGATGGGCGGTGTGGCGGCGTTCATCGACGCGGAGCACGCGCTCGACACCGAGTATGCGCGCAAGCTGGGCGTCGACGTCGAGTCGCTGCTCATCTCGCAGCCGGACACCGGTGAGCAGGCTCTCGAGATCTGCGAGATACTCGTGCGCTCCGGCGCCGTGGACATCGTCGTCGTCGACTCGGTCGCCGCGCTGGTGCCGAAGGCCGAGATCGAGGGGGACATGGGGGACAGCCACGTCGGTCTTCAGGCGCGGCTCATGAGCCAGGCGCTGCGCAAGCTGACCGGTGCGATCGCCCGCTCCAAGACGATCGTGATCTTCATCAATCAGTTGCGCGAGAAGATCGGTGTCATGTTCGGCAACCCGGAGACGACGACGGGAGGCAAGGCGCTCAAGTTCTACGCGTCGCTGCGCCTCGACATCCGGCGCATCGGGCCGGTGAAGGAGAAGGAAGACGTGGTCGGGTCGCACGTCCGCGTGAAGGTGGTGAAGAACAAGGTCGCGCCGCCGTTCAAGCAGGCCGAGTTCGACATCATGTATGCCGAGGGGATCAGCCACACCTCGCTGCTGGTGGACATCGGTGCCGAGGCGGGGATCATCGAGAAGTCGGGTGCCTGGTACAGCTACAATGGCCAGAAGATCGGCCAGGGGCGTGAGAACGCGAAGCTGTATCTCAAGGACAACGCGGCGATCATGGCGGAGATCGAGGAGAAGGTGAAGGGGGTGCTGGGGATCAGCGCCGATCTGCCGGGCACGCCGGACCCTGAGGACGCGGAGTAGGGTAGATTCACGGAGTCGGCGCCGCTCGGCGCTGGCACCGCAAATGCGAGCAAGCACTCTCCCCGCCATGGTTGGCGGCGGGGGCATGAACGGAGGGGCCGAGGTGTCGCTCTCTGGAACCGATGGGGCCCGGAATCCCCACCGTGACCGGGGGACGCGCCTCGGCCTTTCTCCTTCAACGAATCGGGCAACGGCGTTCGTACGGCGTCGAGATGGGGCGTTGGAGGGGCCGACGTTGGTGCATGGTACCGGTGGTCGCCGGTACCGGGAACGCGTACCATGTACTCACCCAGCCCCCGACAAACGTTCAGACGCCGTTACCGCCCTCCTCGTGAACCTGATCACGGCAATTGCCCCCTCCCCCCGCCACCCCGGCCGCTTCACTCTCCTGGTGGACGGCAAGCCGATGGCCACGCTGTCGCTCGACGTCATCGAACGGCTGGGGCTCGTCGTGGGCAGCACCGTTGCGGGGCGCGAGGAGCAGATCGCCCGCGAGGTCGCGCAGCTCGCTGTCTACGACCGCGCCCTGAACATACTTGCGTTCCGCGGGCGCTCGTCCGCCGAGCTGGCGCGGACGCTCGTGCGAAAGGGTGAGCCGAAGGAGCTCGTCGATCGCGCGATCGTGCGTCTGACCGAGCAGGGGCTGCTCGACGACGCCGCCTTTGCCGAGTCGTTCACGCGCGCCAAGGTGCTCGGTGCGCAGCAGTCGCGGCGGCGCGTGCAGCAGGACCTGGCGCGGAAGGGGGTGGCTCGCCACGTCACCGACGCCGCCATCGCGACCGTGTTCGAGGAGGAGCAGGTCGATCAGCGCGCCGTGGTCGAGCAGGCGGCGCGCAAGAAGCTGCGGTCGTTGATCAGGCTCGAGCCGGCCGTGCGTCGCCGGCGGCTCTATGCGTTTCTCGCGCGCCGCGGCTACGATGGCGACGACATTCGCCTCGCGATGGAGGCCGTGGGCGAGGAACTGCGCGGCGACGAAGCGACGGAGGAGTAGAGTGCACCACCGCACCGCCTTCGTCGCACTCCCTCAGCGTGTCGGGCGCGCTCTATATTTCATGGATCATGCTCGCTTCCGAAATTCGCCGCCGCTTCCTCGACTACTTCGCGCGCCAGCAGCACGTCGTCCGCCCGAGCTCCTCGCTCGTTCCCGCCGACGATCCGACGCTGCTGTTCGTCAATGCCGGGATGGTGCAGTTCAAGAAAGTCTTCCTCGGTATGGAGGAGCCGCCCGGCGGCACGCGTCGGGCGACGACGGCGCAGAAATGCGTGCGCGCGGGGGGGAAGCACAATGACCTCGAGCAGGTGGGGCACACCGCCCGGCATCACACCTTCTTCGAGATGCTCGGCAATTTCTCGTTCGGCGACTACTTCAAGCGCGACGCGATCCGCTTCGCGTGGGAGTTCGTCACCGGCGAGCTGACGATCGATCCGTCGCTCCTGCGCGTCACGGTGCACCACAGCGACGATGAAGCGTTCGCACTCTGGCAGGCGATCGCCGGCCTCTCGCCGCAGCGAATCTACCGGCTGGGGGACAAGGACAACTTCTGGCAGATGGCCGACACGGGTCCCTGCGGCCCGTGCACGGAGATCTACGTCGATCTGGCGAAGATCGTGCAGGACTTCCGCTTTCCCACCGGCGCGACGGGGGAGTGGACCGATCTGACGCGCGCCGAGTTCTCGCACGACGCGTTCGTGGAGGGTGCGGAGGCGGGGCGCTTCCTCGAGATCTGGAATCTCGTGTTCATGCAGTTCGACCGGCAGGGGGACGGCACGCTCGTGCCCCTGCCGAAGCCGTCGGTGGACACGGGGGCAGGGCTCGAGCGCATCGCGGCGGTGAAGCAGCGTGTGACGAACAACTTCCACACCGACATGTTCGCGCCGCTGATCAGGACGGTCGAGGACACGGTCGGCTTCGGCTATTGGGGACGCCAGAGCGACGAGCCGCGGTCGGGAGTGAAGGTCCGTGGCGGCAAGGGGGGCGCGGACGTCGTTCCGAACGCGGTGGATCCGGCGTCCTTCCGCGTGCTCGCCGACCACGCGCGCGCCGTTGCCTTCCTGCTGGCCGACGGGGTCTTCCCGAGCAACGAGGGGCGCGGCTACGTGCTGCGGCGCATCCTCCGGCGTGCCGTGCGTCATGCATATCTCCTCGGCCGCCGCGAGCCGACGCTCGTGCACGTCGTACAGACGGTGATCGAGACGATGGGCGACGCGTACCCCGAGCTGCGCCAGCGTGCCGAGCATCTCGTCACGACGACGCGAGTGGAAGAGCAGGCGTTTCTGGCCACGATCGAGGGCGGACTCGCACGCTTCGACCACCTCGCGCCCCCGCACACGACGCAGGGGAGCACGGAGGTGCGCGGCACGATCAGCGGCGAGGATGCGTTCCGCCTCTACGACACCTTCGGCTTCCCGATCGACCTCACGGAGCTGATGGCCCACGAGCGGGGCTACACGGTCGACATCCCCGGCTTCGAGGCGGCGCTCAACGAGCAGCGGACGCGCTCCAAGGACGAGCGCAAGTCGCGCAGGCTCGGTATGGAGGCGGACAGCCTCGGCGACCTGTCCTCGTGGGAGCGCGCGGCGGATGCTCGCGATGAGTCGCGCTTCGTCGGCTACGACGTGGTGGAGATCGAGACGCAGGTCACGGCGCTCCGTCGACTCGAGGGGAATCGCGTCGCCATGCTGCTGCGCGAGTCACCGTTCTATGCGGAGTCGGGGGGGCAGATTTCCGACGAAGGGGAGATCGTGGGAGAGGGGTGGCGTGTCGATGTGGACGGCGTCCGCAAGATCGACGGCCGTTCGGCGGCCCTGGGCAGGTTGTCGGGAGAGTTTCACTGGGGGCGTGCGACGGCGCGCGTACCGAGTGAGCGGCGCAAGGACACGGAGCGCAATCATACGGCGACGCACCTGTTGCACGCGGCGCTTCGGCAGGTGCTGGGCGACTCGGTGCATCAGGCGGGCTCGCTCGTGGCGCCCGACCGGCTGCGCTTCGACTTCACGCATCACGGCCCCGTGAAGCCGGAACGTCTCCAGGAGATCGAGGCGATCGTCAACCGCGAGATCTGGAAGGCACGCCCCGTCACCTGGACAGAGATGCCCTATGCCGAAGCGCGCGCGCGGGGCGCGATGGCGCTGTTCGGCGAGAAATACGGCGACGTCGTGCGCGTGGTGGACGTGCCAGGGTTCTCGATGGAGCTCTGCGGCGGTACGCACGTGCGCAACACGGCGGAGATCGGGCTGCTGGTGATCGTGAGCGAGACCGGGGTCGCGAGCGGTGTGCGGCGCATCGAGGCGCTCACCGGTCCGGCGGCGTTCGCACAGCTCAAGGAGCGCGAGCGCACGCTGATGCGCGTCGCGGACACGCTCCGTGCCCCCGTGGAGGGCGTCGACCGGCGCGTGCATCAGTTGCTGGACGAGCGTCGCGCACTCGAGAAGAAGCTGGACGAGGCGATGCGCGGCGGCGGTGACGAGCTGGCGAAGCTGCTGCGCGAGAAGAAACCGATCGGCACGAGCGGCGCCGATCTCGTCGTCGGCAGCCTGGCGGTGGAGATGAAATCGCTCCAGGCGATGGGGGATGCGCTGCGCGAGCAGCTCGGCAGCGGTGTCGGCGTGCTCGGAACGCGGCTCGAGGATGGCAAAGGCGCGCTGCTCGTCGTCGTCACGGACGACCTGCGCGCGCGGGGGGTGAACGCGGGAGCGATCGTGCGTGACGTGGCCGCGATTGCGGGGGGGCGCGGCGGTGGAAAGCCGCACATGGCCCAGGCGGGGATCCCCGACGCCGCACGGTTGAACGAAGCGCTCGCCGAGGCGCCCCGTCTCGTCGGGGCGCTCGTGGGAAGCACGTGACCGTACGCGACTGGCTCGACGCGCGCTCCCCGGCGCCCCCTCCGGCACTGCGAGCGCGCCTCGACGCCGTGCTGCGCGACGAGACCAGGCGCGATGCGCGCGACACCGCGGACGTATGTCTCGGGGCAGCGGAGAAGCTCGTCGCCGACTTGCTACGCACTGCCTGCACGACGCGCGAATCGGCGCTCGATCTGCTCGCCGCGGACGCGCTCGTGACGTATGCATTCGAGGCGGCGGCCGAGTCGCCGGTCGAGCTGGCCGCACGAGCGTCGCGCGCCATGCAGCGCATGGCAGCGCTGGGAGCTGTCTCGTCGGGCACGCCTGCGGCCTAGTGCGGCAGCCGCGCCCACCGTGGCGGCTTTGCCGCGCATGATCGACATCCACACCCATCTTCTTCCCGGCGTCGACGACGGATCGCCGTCGATCGACGCGTCGGTCGAGGTGCTCCGGCGATGGGAGCGCGACGGGGTGGAATGTGTGGTGCTCACGCCGCACCTCACGGCGTCGCGGGCCGCTGCGGCGCCGATCGAACGGCACCGCGCCATCCTCGATCAGCTTCGTGTCGCGGCACCGTCGACTGTCGAGCTGCGACTCGGCTGGGAGATCATGCTCGACCGGCCCGGCGTCGATCTCCGCAGCGAGCACCTTTCGCTGGGCCACTCGTCGGCGGTGCTCGTCGAGTTCCCGCACATGAGCGTGCCAAGCGGTGCGACGCATGAGCTGTTTCGCATCCGAGGCAGCGGGTGCGTGCCCGTGCTCGCGCATCCGGAGCGCTACTGGGGGTGCACGGTAGCACGGGTGCAGGAGTGGCGCTCGGCGGGGGCGGTCATCCAGATGGATATCGCCGGATTGATGGGCCGCGGCACGATCGGAACGCTGTCGCGAGCCCTGCTGGAAGCGGGGCTGGTCGACGTGCTCGCGAGCGACAATCACGCCGACACGCGCTCGCTCGCTACGGCGCGTGACTGGCTGCTCGAGGTCGGGACGCCGGAGCACGCCGAGCTGCTCACCAACGCGAACGCCCGGTGTCTCCTCGAGGGCGAGCCTGTCCGAGCCGTTCCGCCACTTGCGGCGCCGCGCGGTATCTTTGAGCGGCTGCGGGACATGTTCACGCGCCGATAGCGGCGCTCTCAACGCGGATCCTGACCGGCAATCATGGCTTCTCCTTTCTCCGACGCCTTGCGCGAGCTGTCCGCCCTGGCAGAGCGGGTCGCAACCGAGCTGGGTCCGGACATGGACCGCGCGCTGGCGATGGTGAACGAGACGGTCGCGCGGGGCGGCACGCTCTTCTTCTGCGGCAACGGGGGCAGCGCGGCCGACGCGCAGCACATGGCCACCGAGTACGTCGTTCGGTACATGCGCAACCGCCGAGCGTATCCCGCCCTGGCGCTCACGACGGACACCTCACTGCTCACCGCCGCCGGCAACGACATCGGGTTCGAGAACGTGTTCGCTCGGCAGGTGGAAGCCCTCGCGCGGCCGGGCGACCTGCTCGTCATTCACTCCACGAGTGGCAACTCCCCCAACGTGCTGCGCGCGGCCGGAGCCGCTCGCGCAAAGGGAGTGCGGGTGCTCGCGTTCAGCGCCCGCGACGGCGGGGCGCTGCGCGGCCTGGCGGATCACAGCGTGGTGATTCCCACGACGCGCACCGATCGCGCGCAGGAGCTGCACCTGTGCATCGAGCACATCATCTGCGATCTGGTGGAGCGGACGCTATGATCGACCTGCACGGCCGGCGCGCGCTCGTGACCGGAGGCTCGCGCGGCATCGGCGCAGCGACGGCCCGGCTGCTCGCGCGCTGCGGCGCGAGCGTGATGATTGGCTATCGATCGCGCGCCGCCGAGGCGGGGCGCGTCGTCGAAGAGCTGACCGCGATGGGGGTCGCGGCCGCAGCGCACGCATCGGACATCGCGACGCGTGAGGGGGCGGAATCGCTCGTGCACGCGGCGGTCGAAGAGCTGGGCGGGCTCGATCTCTTCGTCGGCAACGCGGGGATCTGGCCCGCCGAGGACGTGGCGGTCGCCGACATGGATGACGCGCGCTGGAGTCGCACGATTCGCGAGAACGTCGACTCGATCTTCTACACGACGCGCGCGGTGGCGCGGGCGATCACGAACGGTGGGCGCATCGTGCTGGTGTCGAGCACGGCTGGACAGCGCGGCGAGGCGTTCCACGCCGATTATGGGACGAGCAAGGGCGCGGTGATCTCGTTCACGAAGTCGCTCGCCGTGGAGCTCGCGCAGCGCGACGTGACGGTGAATTCCGTCGCCCCCGGGTGGGTCGACACCGAGATGATCGCCGACCCGATGGCGGCGGGTGGGCGTGAGCGCATCGGTGCGAGCATTCCGCTCGGCCGCGTCGCCACGCCGGACGACGTCGCGGGCCCGATCGTCTTTCTCTGCTCACCGCTCGCCCGCCACGTCACGGGGGAGATCCTCAACGTGAATGGCGGGAGCGTGCTCTGCGGATGATCGTCATCCTCTTCACCGGCGGCACGATCTCGATGAAGTACGACGCGTCGCTCGGCGGCGCGGTGCCGGCGTTGAGCGGCGAGGACATCGTGATGGCCACGCGCGGACTCGCCGAGGTCGCCACGCTCGAGGTGGAGCAGTGGGGGCGCTATCCCGGCCCGCACATGACAGTCGACCGCATGTGGGCGCTGCGCAATCGCATCGCCGAGCATCTCGCGCGACCGGAGGTCGACGGGATCGTCGTGACCCACGGCACCGACACGCTCGAGGAGTCGGCGTATCTCGTCGCGCGCTCGCTGCCGCCGGTGAAGCCGATCGTCTTTACCGGCGCAATGCGGCCGGCGAGCGACATCGGCTGGGATGGACCGTCCAACCTGCTCGATGCGACGCGCGTGGCCGCCGATCCGCAATCACGCGGCAACGGTGTGCTGGTGTGCATCGGCGAGCGGATCCACAGTGCCCACGAGGTGGGGAAGACGCATACCGAGGCGCGCGATGCATTCGAGAGTCCCGGCCTCGGCGCGTTGGGCGAAGTGGACGAAGGGCTCGTCATCTATCACCGCGGGCTGGTGGCGATGCCGGCGCCGATCGTGCCGCCGCGTCCTGCCGAGCCGGTGGATCTCGTGCATGCATACGCCGGAGCGGACGCCCGGTTGCTGCACGCGTCGCGCGAGAGTGGCGCCAGAGCCGTCGTCCTCGCGGCGATGGGACGCGGCAACGTGCCGCCGGCGATGTTCGAAGGGATCGAGCAATGGATCGCGAGTGGGCGACCCCTCGTCGTCAGCTCGCGGGCACAGCGCGGGCGCGTAGGCCCGAGCTACGCGTACGAAGGCGGCGGGCGCCGCCTGCTGGAGGCGGGCGCGATCTTCGCCTACGGGCGTCGGCCGGGGCAGGCGCGGATCGAGACGATGCTCGCCCTTGGCGCGGGCTGTGACCAGCGACAGTTGCGTGCGCTTTTCGGCGACGCTTGACAAGCCGCCGGGCCGAACGTATCATCGATCGAGACAAACGAAGAGCCGTGGTGATTTGCCGCTTATTGCAGCCACGTTAAACAAGTGCTAAAACGCGATCGCCCGGCGGCTCGTCCGGGCTTTTCTGTTTTTGCCAGTGTCACACTGTCGAAAGTTCGTTCAGGAATGCCGATGCTCTGCTCAGCGCTGCGCATGTCGATGTCGATTACCGCCGCTTTCTCACCGGGAGAGACGGACGGGCGACGGCGCATGCGCGCGTAGTCAGCGAATCGGCGAAGCAGCGCCGGCGGCCCCGGTCCTCTCTCGAGGATCGGGGCCGTTTTTCGTTCGGAAGTGGGTGTGGTCGGAGGTGGGTCATTGGTGTGGCATGTCACTCTCGAGGTCGAAGCATGACGAGCGTCGTCGAGGTTACGGATCGTGGGACGGAGGCGTGGAATGCGCCGACACCCGTGCGCATCGCGCTTGCCGGATGCGGCGCTGTCGGCAGCGCGCTCTTGCGCGAGCTGACGAATCGGCGCGAGTCGCTCGCCGAGCGACACGGGATCCGGGTCGAGCTCACGCGCGTGCTGGTGCGTGACGTGACTCGACCGCGCGATGCGGCGTTCGATCGCGCACTGCTCACGGCGGACGTGCAGGAGTTCCTGGCGACCGACGCGGACGTCGTGATCGAGGCGATCGGCGGCATCGAGCCTGCCCGCGCGATCGCCGAGTCGGCGCTGTGCGGCGGCCGCGAGCTCGTGACGGCGAACAAGGAGCTCCTCGCGGCGCATGGCTCGAGCCTCGCCGCGCTCGCCGCGCGCCACGGCGGATCGCTCCGCTACGACGCTGCCGTGGGTGGTGGTGTCCCTGTGCTGCGCCTGCTCGACGACGCCCTCGGCGCGGGTACGCCGGGGTCCGTGCGCGGCATCCTGAACGGGACGACCAACTTCGTGCTGACGCGGCTGGAGCGTGGCGCGTCGCTCGACCGCGCGCTCGCCGAGGCGCGGGCGGCAGGGTTCGCCGAGGCCGATGCCTCACGCGATCTCGACGGACGCGATGCGGCGGCGAAGCTCGCCCTGGTGGCGTGGGCCGCGTTCGGCGTCGCGCCGGAGGCGCTCGTCGTGCGGCGCCGGTCGCTGCTTCCCGACCCGGCGCGCTACACCACGCTCGCGTCGCGATTCGGGCGATCGGTGCGGCAGGTGGCGGAGTGTGCGCTCGTCGACGGCGCGATCGTCGCGTCCGTGGAGCCGGTGCTGCTCGCCCTCCAGAGCGCCTTCGCGCACACGACCCACGAGCAGAATCGCGTCGAGGTGCAGACAGGATGGAGCGCACCGCTGTGCGCGTCGGGGCCAGGCGCCGGCGGCGTGCCAACGGCGACGGCATTGCTCAGCGATCTCGTCGCGACGAGCGCGGCGCCGCGCCGTCGCAGTGGCGCGCGCATCGGCGTGATCGATCCACGCCGCTCCGACTGGGCCCTCGAGGTGCGCGGCTCGGCGCAGCTCCTGCACCGCGTCGTGCCGGCCAGCCGATGCGTGCATACGGACGCCACCGCCACGTTCTCCTGGACCGTCGTGCCATCGCTCACCGGCGACGAGCTGCAAGCGCTGCTCGACACGCTGCACGCCGCCGGCGTCGAGCCCGTTGCCGCGCGGCTCGACGACGCTGACGGGTGCGACCAGGCGGAGGCAGCGCCGTGACGACGGCGCTTCGACCGGCGCCACTCGTCACGGCGCGGCACGAGATCGTGGGACCGGCCGACGCAGGGGTCATTCTCGCCCTCGGCGGGATCTCGGCGACGCGCCACGTCGTCGCGCACGAGCGAGATCCCGCGCCCGGCTGGTGGGACGGCGTCGCCGGGCGGGGCCGCGCGCTCGATCCAACGACCCATCGCATCCTCGGTGTGGATTTTCTCGACGGCGGACGCCGTCGCGACGGACGTCCCGCGTCGATCGTCACGACGCACGATCAGGCGGCGAGCATCGTCGCCCTGTTGGACGATCTCGGCATCGACCAACTGGATGCCGTGGTCGGCGCATCGTACGGCGGGATGGTGGCCCTCGCCCTCGCCGAACGCTATCCGGAGCGCGTGGCGCGTCTCGTTGCGGTCAGCGCGGCGCACGAGCCGCACCCCATGGCAACCGCCCTGCGCGCCGCGCAGCGGCGCATCGTGGAGCTGGGACTGGAGACCGGACGCGGCGCGGAGACGATGGCACTCGCGCGTGCGATTGCCATGACGACCTACCGCACGGCGGCGGAATTCGCCGAACGCTTCGACGTCAGGGCTCGCACCGTCGGGGGCGAGGTGGAGTTCGAGGTCGAACGGTACCTCCGCCATGCCGGCGAGAAGTTCGCCGAACGGATGCGCCCCGAGCGGTTCCTCGCCCTCTCGCTCTCCGCCGACCTGCATCGCGTCGAGCCGGAGCGGGTGAAGGTTCCGACGACCGTGATCGCCGCGCAGGGCGACACGCTCGTGCCGCCGTCGCAGCTCCGTACCCTGGCAGACCGGCTGCCGCTCTCGCGCGGGTTTCACACGATCCGCACGCGCTTCGGCCACGATGCTTTTCTCACCGAGCCTGCACGGCTCGGACGACTCCTTACCGCGGCGCTCGCCGACTGATCATGTCCCGTTCCGTACACGAGCTGTCCACGTCCACGCGTGCCGTGCGCGCCGGCATCGCGAGCGATGCACACCACGGCGCCGTCGTCCCGGCGCTACATCTGTCGTCGACGTTCTCATTCGTCGGCTTCGACCAGAAGCGTCGCTACGACTACACGCGCTCGGGGAACCCGACGCGTGATCTCCTTGCCGAAGCGCTCACCGAGCTGGAGGAGGGAGTGGGTACCGTCGTGACGTGCACCGGGATGTCGGCCGTTGCCCTGGCACTGCAGCTCGTTCCCCCTGGCGGGCGTGTGCTTGCCGCGCACGACTGCTACGGCGGCACCTATCGCCTGCTGCGCGCGCTTGCCGCCCGCGGACAGATCGAGCTCGAGCTGGCCGATCTCACCGCGCCCGAGGCGGCGCAGGTGATCGCGCGATGTCGGCCGGCGCTGCTCTGGGTGGAGACGCCGAGCAATCCGCTGCTGCGCATCACCGACCTGCGCCGCGTCGCGGAGGCGGGGCATCGCGCCGGCGCGATCGTCGTGGCGGACAACACCTTCCTCTCGCCGGCGCTCCAGCGCCCCCTTACCCTCGGCGCGGACATCGTCGTGCACTCGACGACGAAGTATCTGAACGGCCATAGCGACGTGGTGGGCGGCGCCGTGATCGCTCGCGACCCTGCGCATCTCGAGACGCTGACGTGGTGGGGAAACTGCCTCGGGCTCACCGGGGCGCCGTTCGACAGCTATCTCACGCTGCGCGGCGTGCGCACGCTGTTCGCGCGCATGCGCGTGCACGAGGAGAATGCCCATGCCGTCGCGCGGGCGCTCGAGGAGCATCCCGCGGTGCTCGCGGTACACTACCCTGGGCTGGCATCACACGCTGGCCATGGCACCGCGGCGGGCCAGCAGGCAGGATTCGGCGGGATGGTGAGTTTCGTCGTCGCGGGTGGGATCCCGGCCGTTCGCACGGTCACCGACGCGCTGCGATGCTTCACGTTGGCGGAATCGCTCGGCGGCGTGGAGAGTCTCGTCGCTCATCCGGCGACGATGACACACGCGTCGATGGATCCGGAGGCGCGGCGCGTGGCAGGGATAACGGACGGGTTGTTACGGCTTTCGGTCGGAATCGAGGGCTCGGCGGATCTCGTCGCTGACCTACGGTCTGCGCTCGATGCGGTCATCAGTCTCGAGACCCGACCCTCCACGCTCAGCTCACCGCTTCCCATCGAGAGAAGCACCGCCAGCCATACTCTCTCGCTGCCCGCGCCTGATCCCAGAACCCGAAGCAATCCTTCCACCCTTCCTGCTCCGCTCGCCACGCACAGCACCACGTAAAGGCGAACCGGTGCTCGGCGTCGCCGGCGAAGACAGTCAATTCACCCACGAAGTCCGAGCACCCCGACCGTCCGCTGACGTGAACGCGTTCCACCGGGAGATCGGGGTGCGCGTGCAGGAGCTGGGTGAGCAGTCGCTCCACCTTCACGCGCGGCGCATGGCCGTCGAGGCGGATGCGCGGTGTCTCCCCGCCGCGGACGAACGTGATCACGTCCGCCTTGAAGTCGGGGTGCGCTGCGGCGGCGTCGAGGTACGGCAGAAGATCCGGCATCAGCGAGATTGACTGTCCGAGGGTTGTCGCGGCTGCCAAAGGCGATCGGCGCCAGATCGGCAGGAAGCTGCGAAATATGACAACATTTGTTTCCGGCGCCAAGCCCGGGGCTTCTCCGGCAGCGTGGCCCCCGATAACCTCAGGGCGCACGAATCACCATGTTATTTCGGCGGCCTCGGCCATGAAAGCGCTTCGTCCCCCCAACAGCGTCCTGGAGATCGCGCGACGCCTCGAGCGGGCGGGCTTCGAGGCGTGGTGCGTCGGCGGCGCGGTACGCGACGCGTTGCTGGGCGGCCATCCGCTCGATTGGGACATCGCTACGTCGGCGACACCGAAAGAGGTGCGCGAGCTGTTCGGCCACCGCCGGACGATCCCCGTTGGCATCGATTTCGGTACGGTCGCCGTCCTGGACAACACGCGCACGCCGCACGAGGTCACGACCTTCCGGCGCGACGTGAAGACGGATGGCCGCCACGCCGAAGTGGAGTTCGGCGTCAGCCTCGACGACGATCTCGCACGCCGCGATTTCACCATCAATGCGATCGCCTTCCGGCCAGCGACCGACGAAGTCCGCGATCCGTTCGGAGGACAGCGCGACTTGCGGGATCGGGTCGTGCGCGCCGTGGGTGATCCCGACCAGCGGATGCGCGAGGACCGCCTGCGCGCCCTGCGCGCGATTCGCTTCGCCGCACGTTTCGGCTTCCGTCTGGATCCTGCGACGCGCGCGGCGATCGACCGGTCGGCACCGCACCTCACGCGGCTGTCGGCCGAGCGCGTGCAGCAGGAGCTGGTGAAGACGATGGAGCAGGTGGATCGCCCGTCGGTCGCCCTGCGGACGTGGCGAGACACCGGAGCGCTCGGTACGCTCATTCCCGCGCTGCATCCGTTGGACGACCGCACCCTGGCCACGCTCGATCGCCTGCCACGGAACGGGGCTGCCGGCCGCGCGCTTCCGCAGCGTACGTCGAATCGCCTCGCGGCGCTCTTTCTCGACGTACCGGTGAGCGTGGTCCGCGGCGCATCGGCCGATCTTCGACTCTCCAAGCACGAGACGAACTGGATCGTCGCACTGGCGGAGCGCTGGCAGCGCCACGGCGAGGAGATGGCGTCGACGCTCGTTGCCGGTACGCCGACGGATGCTCAGGTGCGCCGGTGGGTGGCGCGGCTTGGCCGGCTGTATGCAGGCCCGTTTCTGCGTGTCGCGCTCGCGCGGTGGTGCGCCGCCGACACGCGCGAAAAGGTTCCCTCCGCGGCAGCGGTGCGGGCCCTGCACAGACGGATGCGTCGCACCCTGTACCGCGATCCGATCGAGCTGGCCGATCTCGCCATTGGCGGCGACGATCTCCGTCGTGTCGGCATCCCGCCGGGGCCGATCTATGCTAGAATTCTCCACGCGCTGCTCGAGCAGGTGCTGGAGGATCCGGCACGGAACACGCCTGAAGCGCTGCTCGCCGAGGTGCCGCGACTTGCGGCCCTCGGCGGCCATGCAGGGCCGTCGGCTCACCCTTCGACCGAGCAGTAACGCGCATGCTATTTCGTGGGAAGCAGCCCGAGGCGTCGATCTGGCGGCGGTTCCGCGCCAGCAACGACGGCTTCACCTTCACCGAGGAGAACGGCGTCTACACCGCGCACGTCGTGGCCAATGCCGAGCGGATCGTGGATCTTTTCTGGACCCTCTCGGAAGCGTTGAGCCCCGCCGTGGATCTTTTCATCGAGGATCTCCGCAGCGGCCGGAGCTGGCGCGGCGAAGCGCTGGCCCTGCCTGACGTACGTGACGCCATCGCTCGGCTGCGCCTTCTGCTTGCGCGGTATGGCGGAACCGAGGTGAGCGTCTACAACTCCGAGGATCAGCTCTCGCTCAGCCCGCACCTCGAGTTGTTCATCTACTCCAAGTCCGACAAGTGGCTTTATCTGCTCGAGGGTCGTGGGCTCGAGGAGCGCACGCGGCTGCGCCCGAAGAGTTGGAAGATCGACCGTCAGTCATTTCCGGCGGCGCCCGATCTGATGACCGCGCTCGCCGCGACGGCGGAGCGGCTTGCCCTGCAGCGGGTCTGACGGTCGGACGGTCGGACGGTCGGAC
>CAYTKA010000087.1:0-15219 GCA_964438255.1 uncultured Gemmatimonadaceae bacterium
GTCGGACGGTCGGACGGTCAGACAGTCAGACAGTCAGACAGTCAGACAGTCAGACGGTCAGACGGTCAGACGGTGAACCGTGAACCGCAAACCACGCCCCCCCCGCCGCTCTGGATGCTCCGCGCGGCCGGCACTATGTTCGGTCCCTCATCCGCAATGTCTCGAGGCATCGCATGCATCGTCTCGTTCGTCAGCGCCCCCCGCGCCGTTTGCTCGTCGTTCTCACCCTCCTGTTCTGCACCAGCGCTCCCATCGTCGCACAGAGTACGGCCCGCAGGATCGCGAGCGTGGAAGGCATCACCGAGTACGCGCTCCCCAATGGGCTGCACGTGCTGCTCTTCCCCGATCCGTCGAAGCCGACCGTCACCGTCAACATCACGTACCTCGTGGGCTCGCGTCACGAGGGCTACGGTGAGACCGGCATGGCGCACCTGCTCGAGCACCTGGCCTTCAAGGGCTCGACGAGGCACCGCAACATCCCGCAGGAGCTGACCCAACACGGCTCGCGTCCCAACGGCACGACCTGGGTCGATCGCACCAACTACTTCGAGACCGTGCCCGCCACCGACGAGAATCTCCGGTGGGCGCTGGATCTCGAGGCGGACCGGATGGTGAACAGCTTCATCGCCAAGAAGGACCTCGAGAGCGAGTTCTCCGTCGTGCGGAACGAGCTCGAGGCCGGAGAGAATGATCCGTCCCACGTGCTCGAGGTGCGGGTGGGACAGACTGCCTATCTGTGGCACGCGTACGGCCGCCCGACGGTGGGCTCGAAGGACGACATCGAGAACGTGCCGATCGACCGGCTCCAGGCGTTCTACCACAGGTTCTACCAGCCCGACAACGCGGTGCTCGTCGTCGCCGGCAAGTTCGATCCGACGTCCACGCTCAAGCTGATCGAGCAGAAGTTCGGCGCGATCCCCAAACCGGTGCGCACGCTGGAGAAAGGCAATCTTCTCTACAAGACCTACACGATCGAGCCGACACAGGATGGGGAGCGCTTCGTCACCCTGCGACGCGTCGGCGACGCGCCGGTCGTGATGGCCGGCTATCACATCCCGGCGGGATCGCATCCGGACTTCCCCGCCGTCGAGGTCCTCGCCCGCGTGCTCGGCGATCAACCATCGGGACGTCTGTACAAGGCGCTCGTGGATTCCAGGCTCGCGGCCAGTACGACGGCGTATGCTTACCAGTTCCGCGAGCCGGCGCTGCTGTTCGCCGTCGCCGACCTGCGCGCCGGCGGACCGATCGACTCCGCGCGCGCAACGCTCGAGCGTACCCTCGACGCAGCGGCCACGGCGCCCATGACGAACGAGGAGGTCTCACGCGCGCGCACGGCGATCCTCAAGAACATCGAGCTGAACCTCGCAAACTCGGAGCGCGTCGGCTTCGCTCTCACCGAGTGGGCGGCGCTCGGCGATTGGCGGCTCATGTTCCTGCATCGTGACCGCATCGAGAAGGTGACCCCGGCCGACGTGCAGCGCGTCGCCGCGGCGTACCTCAAGCCGTCGAACCGCACCTCCGGCGTCTTCATTCCGACGGAGAAGCCCGACCGGTCCGTGATCCCACAGGTCGCATCGGCGGAGCCGATGGTCGCCAACTACACCGGTCGGGCCGTCCTGCGAGCGGGCGAGGCGTTCGACGCATCGCCGTCGAACATCGACGCGCGCACGACGCACGGCGCGCTGTCCAATGGGATGCAGCTCACCGTGCTCTCCAAGAGGAACCGCGGCGGTACGGTGTACGCGCAGGTCGTGCTGCGGTACGGTGACGTCTCGTCGCTGACGAACAAGGGGACGATCGCTGCGCTCACGACGGGGATGCTCTCGCGCGGCACGACGGCGCTGACGCGCCAGCAGGTGAAGGACTCGCTCGACAAGCTCAAGGCCCGCGCCAGCATCGGTGGCGGGGGTAACAACGTCATCGCCACGATCGAGACGACGGGCGAGCAGCTCCCAGCCGTGCTCCGCCTCATCACGAGCGAGCTGCGCACCCCGCGCTTCGACTCCACCGAGTTCGACAAGCTGAAGCAGGAGCAGCTTGCTGCGCTCGAGCAGTCCAAGGGGGAGCCTCAGACGAAGGCATTCATCGGGATTCAGCAGCGCATGGGGCCGTACCCGAAGGGACATCCCCTCCACATCAACACGCCGGAGGAGGAGATCGCCGACGTGACCGCCGCCACCGTCGACCAGGTGCGGCAGTTCCATCGCGACTTCTTTGGCGCCTCGTACGGCGACCTGTCGGTCGTGGGCGACGTGAACACCGACTCCATTGCCGCGACGGCACGCGCGCTGTTCGCCGATTGGAAGAACCCACGCCCCTTCACGCGAATCCCTCGCAGCACGCCGCCGATCGATTCGACGACGATCGTCATCGAGACCCCGGACAAGGCGAACGCCGTGCTCGTCGCGGCGCAGAATCTGCCACTGCGCGACGACGATCCGGACTATCCGGCGATAGCGCTGGCCAACTTCATGCTCGGCGGCGGATTCCTGAACTCGCGCCTCGCGACCCGACTGCGCCAGCAGGAGGGGATCAGCTACTTCGTCGGCTCGCAGCTCCAGGTGGCGTCGCTCGACCGCGCGGCGACGCTGTTCAACATCGCCATCTACAACCCGCAGAACGTCGATCGCCTCGTGGCCGGCCTTTGGGACGAGCTGAACAAGGTGCGCACAATCGGGTTCACGGATGCCGAAGTCGCCGCGGCGAAGCCGGGCTTACTCCAGCAGCGGCTCCAATCGCGCGCGAACGATCAGGAGCTGGTCGGCATGCTCGTCGCCCGCCGCTTCGCCAACCGCACGATGGCTTACGACACGAAGCTCGAGTCGGCGATCAACGGTCTCACCGCCGCGCAGGTGAACGCGGCTGTCAAGAAGTATCTCGACGCGGCAAAGATCTCGATCGTGCGGGCGGGAGACTTCAAGGCGAAGCCGCCGGTGAAGGCCAGTCCGTGAACTGCTTACCGCAAACCGTTTGTGCGGAACGGTCCGCCGTCACTCGTCCCCGCTGAGCACCCCTCCGAGCATGCCTCCGAGCATCGCCCCGCCGAGGACACCCCTTTCTTGCGTCTGACGTCCCCCGGCGCGTGGCGCGGCGGCGATGATCCGGTCGGCGAGGCGCGAGAAGGGCATCGTCTGTAGCATTACCCGCCCCGGGCCCGTCAGCGTGGCGAAGAACAATCCTTCCCCGCCGAACAGCGCCGTCTTGATTCCGGGCACCATCTGGATGTCGTAGTCCACGCGCGACTCCATGGCCACGATGCAGCCCGTGTCCACGCGCAGCACCTCCCCCGGAGCGAGCGTCTTCTCCCAGAGCGCCCCCGACGCGTGCAGCACCGCGACGCCATCGCCGCTGATGCGCTGGAGGATGAATCCCTCACCGCCGAAGAATCCGGCGCCGATGCGCCGCGTGAAGGCGATGTCCACCTGCGTCCCACGCGGCGCGCAGAGGAAGCTGTCCTTCTGTGCGATGACCACGCCACCCCACTCGGGCAGGTTCACCGTCTTGATCTTCCCCGGGAAAGGGGACGAGAACGCCACGCGGCGGCGCGCGCTCGCGGCATTGGCGAACGTCGTCACGAAGAAGCTGTCACCGGAGAGGGCACGCTTGGCGCCGGCGAACAGCTTGCCCAGCATGCCGCCGCCCTGCTGGTTCGGATCGAGCGTCGTGTTCATCTCGATCCCCTGCTCCATGAACATCATCGCGCCAGCCTCGGCGATCACCGTCTCGCCGGGATCGAGCGTAACGACGACGGCTTGCAGATCATCGCCGATCAGCTCGTAGTCGAGGACGTCGGAAATCGGGCTCATCGTGCGTGTGCTCCTCGTGTCCGGGTTCACTCTGCTTACGGCCGCGGCGTGCCCGCCGTTTCGCCCGCCGCGTTCGCCGGTCGCAGCGCCGCGGGGGGAAGCTGGTCGCGCCCCTTCAGACGGAACGGAATCCCCTCCTTCATCCACGCCGGCGCCTCCGCTCCGCGCAGGTGGTGGTCGAAGAACTGCTGCATGCGCATGGCCACGTCTTTCTGATTGGCCCGCTTGGTCGGGTTGTGCTCGTCACCGTTGTAGTTCAGGAGGTACACCTCCTTGCCGAGGCGACGCATCGCGACGAACATCTCGATCCCCTGATACCACGGGACTGCCCCATCGCCATCGTTGCTCATGATCAACAGTGGCGTGGTGATCCGGTCCGCCCAGAACAGCGGGGAGTTCTCCAGATAGCGCATGGGGTACTGCCAGATGGATCCGCCGATGCGGCTCTGCGTGTGCTCGTACTGGAACGCGCGCGACAACCCGCTCTGCCAGCGGATTCCGCCGTACGCGCTGAACATGTCGGCGACAGGGGCGCCCGTCATCGCCGCCTTGAACAGCGGCGTCTGCGTGATGATGTACAGCGCCTGATACCCGCCCCACGATTGTCCCTGGATCCCCACACCCTTCGGGTCGACGAAGCCGCGTGCGACGATCGACTGCACGCCCGGCACGATCGACTTGTAGGCGCTGGGACCGGGATAGCCCGTTTCGTAGTGGATGTCCGGCTCGAACACGAGATAGCCGTTCGACGCGTAGTGCGTCGGGTTGATGACGTTCCGTCCGAATGGCGCGACGTACTGGTACAGATTGTTCGAGAGTTGCTCGTAGAAGTACGTGATGAGGGGATACTTCTTCGACGGATCGAAGTCGGCGGGCTTGTACAGCAGTCCCTTCAGCGGCACGCCATCGGCGCTCGTCCAGTGCACGAGCTCGACCGAGCCCCACTTGAACTCCTGCTGCTGCGGATTCGCGTCGGAGATTCGCGTCAGCGTCGCGAGCGACGTGCCCGCATAGAGATCGGGGAAATCCGTGAACGTCCCGCGCGTCACGATAAAGGTGGTGCCATGGCGCGCTTTCGTCGGCACGCCGAACGCGGCGTCGGCCATCACGATTCGCCGCGGTGCCCCGGCGGCATCGAGTCGATCCTCGTAGAATCCGCTCGCCTTGCTCTCGTCGTCGAATGCACGCAACAGCAATGGCGTCGCGGGATCGACGAACCGGTCATCCGGATCGAGATCGACGAGGCGCAGCACGGTGTGCTGCCTGCGGCCGAGCGAGTCGGTCACCATCCGCGGTGGCTGGGCACCGGCCGGATCGAATGCCCAGATGTCGTAGCGATCGTAGATCAGGAGCGAACGGTCGTCCGTCGTCCAACCGGCAAGTCCCCATGGTGCGGGAATGTCGGGCGTGTCCCACGTCTCCTGATCGAACCGGACGCCGGCCAATCGCGTCGTGAGGTCAGTCGTTCGCCCGCGTGCCACGTCGTACGACCACCATTTCCTGCCGTCGAAGTATGCGATGTACTTCCCCGTCGGTGAGAGCTGCGGTTGATGCTTGAGCTTGCGCGCGACCAGCGTCTTCGCGCCGGTGAGCGCATCCACGGCGTACAGGTCACTGCCGCCCTCGCCCCACATCGCCTCGATCTGATACGGGACGTCGGTCACGAGCATGGCCGAGTGCCCGTCGTCGCTCACCTGCAGAATGGGAAAGGAATCACTCGCGACGTTCACCATGCGGTGCGACGCAACGTGCCACACCGCGCCCAGCGACCGGTTGCGGTCGCGCGTTGCCTCAACGCGCTGCTGCGGTTGGAGACGCGGGTCTTTCCAATGCCACAGATCGAGCACGGCCTTGTCCGCGAGCGAGTCGGCCGGAATGGAATCGAGGGGTGCCGTCGTGAAGCCGAACACCAGCGTGCCCCCGTTCCGCGTGAAGGCAAGCCGGTTGTCGGCGAGCACCATCGAGTCCCCGGCTGCTCCCGGTGCGACGACCATCTGCGCGCCACCCGAGCCAAGTCGCGCGTAGTACAGCGCGCTACGAGGGTGCGCCGCACCGAATTCGACGGCGTTCGAGACGAACGCCGCCTGTGTGCCGGCGCGATCGAACGTCAGTGCCTTGTAGTCCCCGCTGCCGCTGAGCAGGGTGATCTCCTGGTCCGGCTGCGCCACGCGGCGCACGTATGCGCCGTCGCGTCCTGCCGTGCGCGACGTCACCGTGTAGCCCAGCACCTTCGCGCTGTCGTCGAACAGATAGGTCGTGACGTCGGGGATGCGGGTCTCGCCGCCGCTCGCGAGATCGCGCAGCACGAGGGTGGTGCCGTATTCACGTCGCCCCGCGCCACTGCGCGTCGACGTGGTGTCGTCGGGCTCGAGCAGATAGGCCACGACGCTCGGGCCGTCGCGCGGCACCTTGAACGAGCGCACGCGCGCCATCGGCGACACCTGCCCGTCCGCCACGTTGACGATCGCCAGGCCGCCCCGCGGCGGCACCTGTGGCGTGCGCCGGCGCGCCGCCTCGTATTCCGCACGCGGCAGCGACGTCTGGGTCACGACCCATCGTCCATCACGTGTGAACGCCGGCGCGGTTGGCGCGAGCGATGAGTCGCCTCCCTGGAAGCCGGCGACGAGCTGTGGCCGTCCGATGAACCCGCGCGACACACGCCACTCGCGCGTCCCCCGGGTGGATCGCACGACGAGCTCACCCTCGCCGACCTGCGGTACGAGGGAGTACGCGACCCAGGCGCCGTCGGCGCTGACCGTCGTGCCGCTGATCGACTTCCAGCGATCCCAGTCGGCAGGCGTGAGTGGGCGCTTGCCGCCGCTCTGCGCGGACGCGGCGGAGCCACCGAGCAGCAGGAACAGCGCGGCGATGCAGGGAGAACGCATGGAACGGTTCGGTGAGGATGGGAGGACTGCTCAAGATACGGCACCCCGGGACGCCTTGTTGAGGTCTCGGCGCGCCGGAGCGAGCGAGTAGACCGCGTAGAGGGCACCGGTACTCGCTTCGCTCATGTGGGATGACTCGCCTCCTTCCGCATTCCCTGTACGGAGAACAGTGTAAGCGCATGTCTACCCCACCGATCCACCCAACGCGTCGCGCGCTCGCCCTCGCCCTCGCGCTGCTCGCTCTTCCATCCGCCGCCGTGTGCCAGACCGCGCTGCCGCGCGACTCCACGCCGGTGCTGCTACTTCCATCGCACGTGTTCGACGGCACCGAGATGCGTACGGGATGGGCGGTGCTCGTGCGAGGCGAGCGGATCGTGGCCGCCGGGCCGACGGCAGCGATCGACGCGCCGGCGGGAACGCGGCGCGTGGACCTCGCCGGCAGCACGCTGATGCCCGGTCTCATCGACGCGCACTCGCATCTGCTGCTGCACCCCTACAACGAAACGCCGTGGGACGACCAGGTCCTGCGCGAGCCGCTTGCGCTGCGTGTGGCGCGGGCGACGAATCATGCGCGTGAGACGTTGCGTGCCGGGTTCACGACGCTGCGCGATCTCGGCACCGAAGGCGCCGGCTATGCCGACGTCGGCCTCAAGCGCGCGATCGCGCAAGGGATCATTCCCGGTCCGCGAATGATCGTCGTCACGCGCGCCATCGTTGCCACGGGGAGCTACGGTCCACGCTACACCGGCGACGTCGATCTCCCGCAGGGCGCGGAGGAGGCGGATGGTGCCTCGCTCGCGCGCGTGGTGCGCGATCAGATCGGCCACGGTGCCGACTGGATCAAGGTGTACGCCGACTACCGCTGGGGCCCGAACGGCGAGGCACGTCCGACGTTCACCGTGGACGAGCTGACGACGATCGTCGACGTCGCGCGCAGCTCGGGGCGTCCGGTCGTCGCGCACGCGTCGACCGCCGAGGGGATGCGCCGCGCCGCGATCGCCGGAGTGGAGACGATCGAGCACGGCGACGCCGGAACGCCCGAGGTGTTCCGACTGATGAAGGAGCGCGGCATCGCCTTGTGTCCGACGATTGCGGCGGGCGATGCGATCCTGCGCTATCGCGGCTGGAAGCCGGGGGACCCGGAGCCGCCGCGCATCGCCGAGAAGCGCGCCAGCGTGCGCGCCGCGATCGATGCCGGGGTGACGATCTGCAACGGGAGCGACGTCGGCGTGTTCACGCATGGCGAGAATGCGCGCGAGCTCGAGCTGCTCGTGGATTACGGGCTCACCCCGGCGCAGGCGCTGCGCGCCGCCACGAGCACGAACGCGCGCGTGCTGCATCTCGACGACCAGCTCGGCACCGTCCGCCCGGGACTCCTGGCCGACCTCGTGGCCGTGCGCGGCGACCCGACGCGCGACATTCACGCGCTGCGCAACGTGACGTTCGTGATGAAGGGTGGCGCTGTGGTGCGCGCCACGCCCTAGCTCACGCGGCAGCGCCGCTCGACCCCTCACCCTCCTGCGGCGCCTGTTCCGGAGCGGCGCGATAGTCGTGCAGGACGACGCGAAACGTCGAGCCCTTCCCCACGGTGCTCTCGACGGTCAGCTCGTGGTGCATCAGCTCGCACAGCCGGCGCGAGATCGCCAGACCGAGGCCCGTACCGCCGAAGCGGCGTGAGGTGTGGTCCTCGGCCTGCTCGAACGCATCGAAGATCGCGCCCAACCGCTCCGGCGGGATGCCGATGCCGGTGTCCTCGATTTCGATCGACGTCGGCGCGCCCGACACCTCGTCCGCCAGCACTCGCACCTCGACGCGTCCCTCGGCCGGCGTGAACTTGATCGCGTTGCCGACCAGATTGATCAGCACCTGCTTGAGCTTCGACTGATCCGTCGTCAGCTCGCCCAGCTCCGCGGGAACGCTCGCCGTCAGCCGCACGCTCGCGCCGCTCGCCCGCACGCCAAGCTCCGCCACCGTGTCGCGAACGAGTGATCCGATCGCGACGGCCTCGAGCTCGAGCGTTTCGCGGCCGGCCTCGATCTTCGAGAGATCGAGCACCTCGTTGATCACCGCGAGCAGATGGCGCCCGTTGGCATTGATGCGCTCGAGATAGGTGAGCTCGACCGGCTCCAGCCGGCCATGGCGGTTGCGCCGCAGCACGTTGGTGAATCCGATGATGGCGTTGAGCGGCGTCCGAAGCTCGTGGCTCATGCGCGCCAGGAACGCGCTCTTCGCGCGGCTCGCCTCCTCGGCCGCGAGCTTCCCCGCCAGCACGACGTCGGCGACGCGCTTGTGCCCCGTCACGTCCCGCGCGACGAGCAGTCCGCCGATCGGCCGCCCCTCGTCGAGCATCGGCGTCACCGTGACGTCGAGCCAGACTTCGTCGCCCGACGGCGTCTTCGTGTACACGTCGCCCAGTTGCGTACGTCGACCTGCCAAGGCTTCGAGGAGGAGCTGAACCTCCTCTCCTTCGCGAAGAAATGGCAGCAGGTCGCCGATCACCTGACCTTCCACGGCGGCGCCGCGGCTCCCGGTGAGCGCCTCCATGGCCGGATTCCACTCGCTCACGCAGCCGGCGGCGTCGAACGCGGCCACGGCATCCTCGGTCGACCGCACGAGCGCGATTCGGAAATCCTGCGCACGCGCCAGCGCGCCGGCGTGTGCGTCGCGCATCTCTTCCGCCGCGCGCCGTGCGTCGTTCTCTTCCGCCAGCTCGTGCACCGTCCTGGCGAGAACGAGCGACTTCTCACGCGACTGCTGTGCGCTGTAGATGATCGAGCCGAGGAGCACGGCACAGAGTAGACCGCCCGCCAGGAATACGGTTGGCAGCGACGAATACTCGCCGGCCAGAATCTCGTTCGTCGGCACCGCCGTCAGCGTCCAGCGCCGCCCGAACGTCGAGTCGACCGGGATCGATGCCGACCAGTGCGTCGCGTCCGCCGAATGGACGCGCCGCCGCACGGCCAGCGGCGTCGACCCCTCATGCAGCACGAAGCTGTAGCCGCGCGTGAGCTCGTCGTCGAGCACATCGTTGGCGAGCCGCTGCGGCGAGAGGTGGCCGATCAGGTAACCGGTCGTCCGGCGGCCGATCACGAACGGAACGACGAGGAGCACGGTGGCTGGTGCGCTCCCGTGTGCCAACGGCGGACTGGCCTGTACGGCGCGGCGGTTGCGGGCTGCGCGCAGCGTCGCCGCGAGCGAGGCGTCCGCATCGAGACGCTGACCGACCTGCGCGAACGGCGGCTCGCCGCCGGTGGCGCTGATCCATCGCAGCACGGAGGCAGAGTCGGCGATGCCGAAGGCTACGAGCCCCGAGTAATCGCGCGTCAACTCGGACGCCACACCCGCCCACGCGGGTCGTTCAATGCTCGTCGTCGATCCACCTCCGTTCGCCAGACGACTGAGCAGATGCACGCGATCGTCGAGCTGGCCTTTCAGCTCGCGCTCGAGCGCGCGAGCGACTTCTACGACTTCATGGTGGGCGGAGGTGTGCTCGCGATCCACCATCGCGCGCCAGAGCAGCACGGTGCCACCGGCCATCGCCACGCCGCCGAACAGGGGCACCCAGCGCCGCATGGACAGCCCGGCGCGCAGACCGTATCGCAGCGTCGCCGTGAGCACGCCCAATCCGAGGGCGATCATGCTCAGAGCCGTGGGGAGCGCCATGCGGGTCTGATGGCCCGTGCCGCTGCCTGTGGGGACGTCGATGAGGTAGCCCAGCAACTCGACGGCGCCGAGGGTGGTCGCCGCGAGCGCCGCAACCAACCCCGTCACCACCAACGCGCGCAGCGCTCGCCGCGTGGCGAGGAACAGGAGCGCAGCGCCGAGCAGCACCAACGACAACGCCGAACTCGGCGCCATCCGACCAGATACCGGAAGACGCGCTTCGGCGACACGCGCCATCGCCACCTTGTTCACACCGAATCCCCAGGCCATGCCGTCGATGCCGAGCGAAACGTGGCCGACATACTCGACGAGCGTGACCACGCCGACCAGCAGCGCCACGCCGGCGAACACGCCGCTCAGGCGTCGGCGCTCCGTCGCTTCCGCCCGCAGGGCAATGGCGACCGACACCACGCCCACCGCCGCATTGAACTGCATGCCGACGACGTCGCTCATGAGCTGCGTGAGCTCGGGGATGCCGGCGTACCATCCCACGAGCACGAGCGTCGCGATGAACGTCGCCACCAGCGCCGCGACCGAGATGGCGTGTGTCAGATGCCGCTCGACAGACACGGCCGACGCGGGAACGGCGTCGCGCGGCGATCCCTCCGAGCGGGCGGTGTCGGGGGCGACGGGCAATCGGCTCACCTTCTCAGCATCGGCATGGTCGTGGGAAAGTTGTATGCGGGGCTACCGCTCTTCCGGGCGTGCCTTCCGCTGCATTCCGGCGCGACGGGCGGCGGCATAGCAGAGCGGTCCGAGGCAGATCGCCACCGCCGTCCCCCAGAGCGCCGGCACGCCATGCTTCCCGTCGCCGATGCTGAGCCCCGCCACGAGCAGGAGCACGCCGAGCGGCAGCGCCGCCAGGAGAACAACAGGTCCCGTGCCAAGCGGGATGCGGAACGCTCCGCGCAGTGTCGGTTCGGCGACGCGGAGCCGCACCAGCGCGCCGAACTCCAGCATCAATGCGAGCGAGTACAGGAGTACGTCCGCGACCACGAGACCGTTGAAGGGAAGCAGCACGAAGACCGAGTAGAGCAGCGCGGCGAAGAGCACCGCGTTCCGCGGCGTTCCGCGTGCGTCCGTCGACGCCAACGGGGCCGGCAGGAGGCCATCCCCGGCCATGACGAACGGGATGCGCGAGTACGACAGCAGCAACGCGTTGAACAGCGCCAGCGCGCTCACCATCCCGCCCAACGCCACCCACGCGGCGAGGAGTGGCCCGAATCGCCCACCGGCGGCCAATGCGATCGATGGCCACGCGCCTTCCCCCCACGTCGCCAAATCGGTCGCCGCCAACGCGGCGAACAGCGGCACGAGATAGCCGAGCACGACCAGGGGCAGCGCGACTGCCAGCGCGCGCGGATAGCTACGCGATGCGTCGCGCACCTCCCCCTGCACCGTGGACGCGTTGTCCCATCCGATGTAGTTCCACAGCGCGATCGACAGCCCGACGGCAAGTCCGGTCGTCGGCGACCGACCGGGCGCAGTGAATGGTTGCCATGGCACATGGGACACGTGCATGAGCGACGCCACCGACAGCACGAGGAATCCGACGACGATGAACACGCCGGCGACGATCGAGCTCCGTCCGACGCGGGCCGCGCCCATGAGATTGAGCACGGTCGCGCCCCAGATGACGACGAGCCCCACCGCCCAGGTCGCGCTCGGCGCGAGGTTCGGCGCAAAGTACGCGAGATAGGTGATGAACAACTTGGGGTAGAGCGCCATGTCCACCAGCGAATACATCCACGTCAGCCAACCATTCTGAAACGCCCAGAACGGGCCGAAGGCGCGCTCCACCCACCGATAGTAGCCACCTTCCTCGGGCAACATGCTTGCCAGCTCGCCCACGATGAGCGTCTCGGGGAGCGAGTACACGAGCGGGACGACGATCAGGATGAGGAGCGCGAGCCCCGGCCCGACCTCGTGCACCAGCGCCTCCGTGGTGAACGGACCGCCGGAGGTGCAGAAGTACAGAATGAAGACGAGCGAGAGTGTCGTGAGCGAGCGCGCGAGCATGGCGGCGAAAGCTGACGGACGACCCGCTCCCCAGCAATCCGCCGCCGATCACGGTTTACCGCTCACGGTTTACCGCTCACCGCTTCCCACGCCGCCGCCCGGGCACTCGTCGAGGGCGACGGGGATTAGCTTGCCCGTATGCGCCCCACACCGACGATCGCGATGCCCCGCACCAAGCGAGGGCTCGCCAAGCACGAACGCCCGCAGACGTGGCGCGAGCGCCTCGCCGCGCTGCGCTACGTGCCGTCGCTGCTTCGGCTAGTGTGGGAGACGCACCGGGGCCTCACCATCGCCATGATCGTCCTCCGCCTGCTACGCGCCTTCGTTCCGGTGGCGTCGCTCTGGGTGGCGAAGCTGATCATCGACCAGGTCGTGGCCCTCGCGCGCACGCCGGGAGCGCCGCTCACCCCGCTCTGGCATGTCGTCGCGCTCGAGCTCGCGGTGGTCATCGCCGGCGAGATCCTCGCCCGCACCTCGGCGCTCGTGGAGTCGCTCCTCGGCGACCTGTTCTCCAATCACATCAGCGTGCGCCTCATGCGCCACGCCGCCACGCTCGACCTCGCGCAGTTCGAGGATCCGCAGTTCTACGACCACCTCGAGCGCGCACGGCGTCAGACGACGGGCCGCATCGGGCTCATCGCCATGTTGCTCGCCATGGGACAGGACATCATCACCCTCGTCTCGTTGGGCGCGGCACTCGTCGTGTACAACGCGTGGCTCCTGCTGCTGCTCGCGGTCGCCATTCTCCCGAGCTTCCTCGGCGAGACGCACTTCGCGTCGCTCAGCTACTCCCTGCTCTTTCGCTGGACGCCGGAGCGGCGCGAGCTGGACTACCTCCGCTTCGTCGGGGCGAGCGACAAGACGGCCAAAGAAGTGCAGATGTTCGGGCTGGCGGGATGGCTGAGCGATCGTTACGCCGCGCTCTCGCAACGCTACTACGACGAGAACCGCCAGCTCAGCGTGCGCAAGGGGGTCGTCAGCGCGCTGCTGTCCATCCTCGGCACGCTCGGCTACTACGGCGCGTACGTCGTGATTCTGCTCCGGGCCGTCGCCGGCGCCATCTCGATCGGAACGCTGACCTTCCTCGCCGGGGCGTTCGCGCGCAGCCGCGATCTCATCCAGCGACTGCTCCTCTCGGCGAGCGACATCTACGAGCAGAGTCTCTACCTGCGGGACCTGTTCCTGTTCTTCGAGATGCAGCCGGCGATTCGCTCGCGGCCCGGCGCGCGCGCCGTCCCCGATCCCATCCGCACCGGATTCGTCTTCGAGAACGTCGGCTTTCGGTATCCGGGGAGCGATCGCTGGGCGGTGCGCGGCGTCGACCTCACCATCGTTCCGGGGGAGCGCATCGCGCTCGTCGGCGAGAACGGCGCGGGCAAGACGACGATCACCAAGCTGCTGGCGCGCCTCTACGAGCCCACCGAGGGACGCATCCTGCTCGACGGCGTGGATCTGCGCGAGTACGACCTCGCGTCGCTCCGCCAGGCGATCGGCGTGATCTTTCAGGACTTCGTCCGCTACGACATGCGGTTCGACGAGAACGTCGGTGTGGGAGAGATCGAGCGGGTCACCGATTATCTCGAGGAGGCGCGCGACCGCGCGCTTCGCGGCGAGGGGGGCAACGGCCGGCCGCCGGCCGCGCTGGTCGACGCTGCGGAGCGGTCGCTCGCCGCCTCGCTCCTCCCGCGCTTCGAGCGCGGCTATCGCCAGATGCTTGGCCGGCGCTTCGACGACGGCGTCGACCTCTCGGGCGGCGAATGGCAGAAGGTCGCGCTCGCCCGTGCCTACATGCGCTCGGCGCAGCTTCTCATCCTCGACGAGCCCACCGCCGCACTCGACGCCCGTGCCGAGTACGAGGTATTCGTGCGCTTCAATCAGCTCATGGCGGGGCGAATGGCGGTGGTGATCTCGCACCGCTTCTCCACCGTGCGCATGGCCGACCGGATCATCGTGCTCAAAGGCGGGCAGGTGGTGGAGGCGGGGACGCACGACGCGCTGGTGGCCCAGCGAGGCCTCTACGCGGAGCTGTTCGAGATGCAGGCCGCCGGCTACCGCTGACCAGTCGCCGCCCCCGGTCGTCATATAGCTGAGGCCGGTGACTTTGGTCACTTCGACCAGGGAGCTCGGCCAGTAGCTTTTTTTCTGCGCGCGACGCCTCCCTCCCCGCGTCGCGTCTCGGATTTCCCTCGGAGATTCGCAGATGCGCCATTCCGCTCGTGCCGTCGTGTGGGCGTACATCCTCATCACCCTGGGATGCACGCCCGCATCATTTCAGACCAGCCAATTCACGAGCGCGGCGGACGCCGTGCCCGACGTCGTACCGCTCACCGCCGCCAGCTCCGACCCTGCCGACACCCTCTCCGTGAGCGTCCAGGGGCCGGCGGCCGTCCACGAGGCCTCCACGGCGCGCTTCACGGCCACAGTCGCGAATGGCACGGCGCACCGGTACTACTACTGGTGGTTCGTCGCCGCATGCGCGCGTGGCGCGGGGTGCACGCCGACCTCGTACGTCCCCCTCGACGAAGGCGAAGGACGCAACGAGGTCACGCTCCCCTTCGGCGCAGAGCACGCCGAGAAGGATCTGGTCGTCCAGGTCGCGGAGCTGGACGGCGGTGGTCGCACCGGATCGAGCCCGGAGTTTCCGGTCGAGGGGCCCGCACGCCGGACGAGCGGCGGAGGCGGTGGCACGTACGAAGCGTTCACCGGCAGCATCTGCGACTGGTACGCCGGCAGCTTCTACCCGCACCTCGGCAGGTACACGGATCCCCTCTCCGGGCGGCGCTGGGAGCGGTCGTTCCGCCGCGATTACTGCGGAAATCGGGTGTCGTGGAACCCGGAGGGCTGAG
>CAYTKA010000088.1:0-4967 GCA_964438255.1 uncultured Gemmatimonadaceae bacterium
CCGACTGTTTCAGGCACTCACCAACCTGGTCGGCAACGCCATTCACCACGGATCGGCGGCCACGCCCGTGTCGATTTCAGCGCGCGGTGAGCGCGACACGATCACGATCGCGGTGCGCAACGACGGGCCGCCCATTAGCGGTGACCAGATCGCACGTTTGTTTGACGGGATGAACAGGGTCGCGCCGCGCGACGGCCGTGATCGCCGCCATCTGGGGCTCGGTCTGTACATCGTGGACAAGATCGTCGCCGCGCATGGCGGCGCGATCGACGTACAGTCGAGCGACGAGCAGGGTACGACATTCACCGTGCGGTTGCCACGCACGGCGAGCGCGACAGCCAGGATATAGCCTCGCCGGCTATCCTCGTGATTCTTCGGAAGAATCGAGCGACCACCCGCGCGAGGTGCCAGATTTCTAATACCGTAAGAAGCTGTTGGGCCGCCTAATGGCCACCCGCTTGGGGCTCCGTCCCGCAGCCTCGCGGACCGGCCCTCCCGAGCCATCATGGTCAGCCTGCTCCACGGAGCAGGAGGCACTATGCCGCGCTCTCGCGCCACGCCCGCTCCCCGTACGATCGAAGAGATCGTTGATGCGCCGTCTCCGGGCGTCGGCCTCAGCCCTGATGTCGATACGATTCGAGTTTTCTAAGCAGCGTCTGGCGCGGGATACCGAGCATGCGGGCGGCCGCGCTCTACGTGTGCGCCGGTGGCTTCCATCGTGCGCTCGATCGCTATCCGTTCGATATGGCGCAAGGGAACGGCGACGGGCTTCCGACTTCGCGTTGCCGCCGTCGACGCGCGCGAACCCGAGAATCTCGCTGATCATTTCCGTCGAATGCGTTCGGTTCGCCTTGATGCGCCGCAGGGCTTCCTGCTGATCCGCGCTTACCGGACCCTGGAGTCCCAGATCCATCAGATCGGCGAAGCCCCCGATGACGTTGGGTGGGGTGCGAAGCTCGTGGCTCCTCATGGCAAGAACGACGGACTTCGACCGATTCGCGGCGTCAGCGGCCGCTCGCAGAACCGACGCTTCGCGATCGAGAGTGGCATTGTCCAACGCGATGGCACAGTATCGCACCAGACGGAATTCGGCGCGCTGATCGGCGGCGCCGACGGTCCGCCAGCGTCCATCGGAGCGCCGTCAGACGCCATGGGAGCGCCGGCAGCGGACGTCGGACCGTCTTCAGCGTGCACTGTCGCGCCATCAGAGGGCGCCGGCGTCGCGCGCCGCGCGATTGGACGACGTTCCGCATGAGCGCCCGCACCAAAACACGGCACCGCCCGCGCGGCCGCGAGCAGCGGTGCCCCGTCAGCGACGCACGACCGGCCAACCGCCCGCCCCGGCGGCGCACCAGCCGGCTGCGACGTCGCGTTCGCGGCCTCCCACGTCGCTTCACAGAGGAGATACGCCGATGAATCAGCACCAGTAGCGCGCGTTGGATTCCTCCGCCGCGTCCAGGATTTTCTCGACGTGCATGCCGAGGTCCTCGGCCCGCTCAAGGATGCCGAGGGACGCAAGCAGTTGGACGCCGCGGTGACGCGGCTCGCCGCGCACGAGAACGAGCAGGGGTCGGCCGTGCTGGAGATGGCCGGCCAGCAGAGCCGCGCCCATGCTCTGGTCGCCGATCTCCGCGCCCGGCACATGCAGCCCATCTCCACCTTCGCGCGCGCCAAGCTGCGCGGCGTGCCGGACTTCGCCGCGCTCACGCGCCCCGTTGCCAAGCTCCAGCCCAAGCAGCTCGTGCGCGCCGCGCAGGCCATGGCCACGGGCGCCGCCCCGCACGCGGACGCCCTCGTCAAAGGCGGCTTCCCCGCCGACACGATCGCCCAGCTCTCCGCCGCGGCGGCCGCGGTGAGCGACGCGCTCGAGGACCGCGCAAACACCAGGGTGCGCCGCGTGGGGTCCACCAAGGGGATCGAGAGCACGCTGCAGCACGGGCGCGACGCGGTGGGCATGCTGCACGCGGTGCTCAGCAAGCAGTTCGCCCACGACGCCACCTTTCTCGCCGCCTGGCGCTCGGCACGCCGCGTGACGAACAAGGTGGGCGCGCCGCGCGGCTTCGCCGGCGTGCCGTTGCCCCTCACGACGCCGCTGCGCCGGGTAGCCGAGCCCGCGCAGCATGCGCCGCCGAGCGCATCGTCGCCGCCGTCCACCGCCTCGGCAGGCGCGCAGCGGGAGTAGCACTGGAGCAGGGCGCGGGATCGCGGTGACTGCAACGGCACACCGGTCCTTGTCATCCCGCAGGAGCGGCCGGAGGCCGCGAGTGTCGGGATCTGCTGTCTGGGTCGAGATCTCGATGAGTTATAGTAGATCCCGACACTCGCTTCGCTCGTGCGGGATGACTGCGCGGTGACCACTCGCGGCGGCTGGGCTGCCTCCGATGGCCGAGTACGCGCGAATGCTCGGCGAAGCTCTATAAGCTCCCGGTGGCCTGGCCGCCTGCACCGTGAACACTGACCTCGTCCATTCGGAAGATGGGTATAGCACAACGCCTTGCAGCGCTGGATGAGTAGCTTCGCCCACCAGTGTTGCTGTATATTGATTGACTCTCTTCGGACCCATCGATGACCCCTTTGCCGACGCCCCTGATCACGAGCACGCCCGCGCGGCTCGGCGGCACGCCCGTGTTCGCGGGCACCCGGGTGCCTGCGCAAACGCTCATCGAGTATCTGGAGGCGGGGCATCCACTCGACCAGTTCCTCGAGGACTACCCGAGTGTGAGCCGTGAGCACGCCATCGCCGTGCTGGAGCTTGCAAAGCGCGCGCTGGTGACACCGGCTGCGTAAGGCGCTGGCGTGCGCGTATTGCTCGACGGGAACTTGCCCCGGACGTTCGCTACGCTCCTCCCTGGCCATCGCGTCGACACGATTCACCATCGGCGCTGGTCCGACCTCGATGACGGACCACTCCTGAATGCCGCCGAGGCGGAGTACGACGCTTTCGTGACGGCGGACCAGAATCTCCAGTTCAGCAGAACCTGCGTGGGCGCCGGCTCCGCATCGTCGTGCTCCGAGCGCCGCGCACCAGTCTCCCTGTCCTGGCGCCACTGGCATCGGGCGTCCTCGCGGCGCTCGCCGAGATGAAACCGGGCGAAGTGCGCATCGTAAGCGCCCGTCTGAGCTGACCGAGATAGACGCACTCGGCGCGCCGCGCACGACGTCCGAGCAGCGCGGAGTGATCGCCGACTCGATCTGGCGCACGTCGCGGATATGGAACAGATACGGCTCGTCACCGCCTCGACCGGTCATCGTCCAGATGCCGCCGCTCTGCGAGACGTAGACGAGGGCTGGCCCGGAGAGCGTCGCACGGATGCCGTCCACGTCCCGCCGTCGCCGTCACCTACCTCGAGTTCGTCGCATCGGCACTGACGGCGGCGTACGAGGAGCGGCGCGTGCACCGGCAGATGCAATAGGAGGCAACGCATCCTCCACACTACATCTCGCCGCGAGAATCCTGCGCCCGTCCGACGAGAGATCATCCCACCAGACGAACACAGGAGAGATCGGGTATGCGAGGCAAAGGCATCACCTACGACACCGGCTTCCTCAGCGCCGGCACGAGCACGCACGAGCCCTTCGACCCGGAGGTCGTGCGGCGCGAGATGCGCGTCATCCGCGACGACCTGCACTGCACCGCGGTGCGCGTCACCGGCGGCCACCCGGACCGACTGAAGATCGCCGCCACGCACGCTGCCGACGCTGGGCTCGACGTCTGGCTCTCCCCGTTCACCAACGGCGTCACCCAGGACGAGCTGCTCGACCTGCTCGCCGACTGCGCCGAGCACGCCGAGCGGCTCCGTCGGAACGGCGCGGAGGTCGTGATGCTCACAGGGTCCGAGCTGAGCCTGTTCATCATCGGCTTCCTCCCCGGTGAGACGCTCGAGCAGCGGCTTGCGCTGATCGCCGATCCGCCTCGCCTGCGCCCGGCGATCGCGGAGGTGCGCGCGCGCATCAACGATTTCCTGCGGAGAGCCGTCGCGGTCGTCCGTACGCGCTTCGGCGGGACGGTGAGCTACGCGTCGCTCCCGCTCGAGGGCGTCGACTGGGCACCGTTCGACATCATCTCGACTGACGCCGCCTATCGGACGACGGTGACCGCCGCGCACTTCCGCGACAACGTCCGCGCGTTCGTCGCGCAGGGCCGCGCACAGGGGAAGCCCGTCGCGATCACCGAGTTCGGGTGTACGACGCACCGCGGAGCGGCCGACGGCGGAGGCGACTCGCTGGTCGAGGGCGCGATCATCGTGTGGGGCGACGACGGCCGCCCCGCACGGCTGAACGGCGAGTACGTTCGCGACGAGGACGAGCAGGCCACGTATCTGCGTGAGGTGCTGGACGTCTTCGAGGCGGAGGGCGTCGACAACGCATTCGTGAACACCTTCGCACGCTACGACCTTCCGCACCGCAGCGACCCGCGCGAAGACTTCGACATGGCGAGCTTCGGTGTGGTCAAGGTGCTCGACGCCCGGAGCGGTGCCCGCGACCTGCCCTCGAGCGAAGCGAAGGGCCGGCGTTACCCCGACATGCCGTGGGAGCCCAAGGCCGCGTTCGACACGCTGGCGGAGTGCTACGGCCGCTGACCGCCGCTCGGGCCGGCCCCGCCGTGGCGCCCAGGTCGTGGATGTCCTCTGTGCCGCATCACGTCTACTGCGGCGGCCCCGGCGGCGTGATCGACGGTCCCGACGGTGGGATGATCATCTCTCCGTCCTTCACGCGATGCACGTGATTCGTCTGTGACATCGCCGCGATCTGCTGCATCGTCGCCAGTGTCGGCAGATCGGCGAAGCTGAGCTGCAGCGTGCACGCATCCGCTATCTGGATCGTCGCCGCCGACCCCAATAGGGCGTCCTATCAGAGGGCTACGAGGTGATTGGAGCCATCGGAGGCAATCAATGATCGACAGACCGGCTTCATCCCGAGTGACGCCCGACACCGACCTCGCTCCATTCGCAACCATTCGCAACCAT
>CAYTKA010000088.1:5067-15147 GCA_964438255.1 uncultured Gemmatimonadaceae bacterium
ATCCCGAGTGACGCCCGACACCGACCTCGCTCCATTCGCAACCATTCGCAACCATTCGCAACCATTCGCAACCATGGGAATAGCGGAACGCCTCGCAGGACTGGATGAGTGGCTCGAGCGGCAGCCGGCCTGGCTTCGACCGCCCATCTACGGTGCGCTGATCGTTGTCTTCTTGATGGGCGCTCGAGGCGCAGCATTCACCCTGCCGCTCCTTGTCGTCGCAGTTCTCTTCATCAGCAAGCATCCAGCGCGTGATCTGGCGCTCGGCGCAGCGCTCGTCGGCGCGGCTATCGTGGGCGGCGGCTCGGCGGGCCTGGCCTATTCCGTAGCGGGGCGATGGGTACGCCCGATACCCACCATCGGCCCATACGCCGCGGGCGTGCTGACTGTGGCACCCTACATGGCGGTGATAACGCTCATCGTGCGCGTCAGCGATGCGCGTCCCCTCGTCTCGCCCATCCAGACTGCAGAGGTGATCGCGTTCGGCATCATGGCGGTGCTCTTTGGGGTCGCGCTCGGTCAAGCGCTATTCACGGAGGAAGGCCTGCGCTAGAAAAGCTGAGCGGACTCACCCTGGCGGTGAGTCCACTTTGTCGACGGGCTGCGATGGCGTCAGGCGTCCGAGCACTGGGCGGTAGTGCGCCGCCGCATAATAGCCCGGATCGGTGCGCCTCAGGTCGACGAGCTGGTGAAGTATGCCTGTGAGGCCCTGCTTGTCCAAGCGCTTGCTCGCCGTGGCGAGAAGCGCGAGCTCCAGCGTCGTGGGCGCGCCGAGGTCAATGCCGTTCACGTTGAGGAACGTCAGACAAGCGACATATGCGGTGCGCTTGTTGCCGTCGATGAAGGCATGGTTCATGGCGATCGAGTAGATGTACGCCGCCGCCATATCGACAATGTCACCCTGCTCGAAGTAGTGAATCTGTCGCGGTTGCGCGATAGCCGACTCGAGCGCGTTCTCGTCCCGAATCCCTCGCCGTCCACCGGACGAGATCAATTCAGCGTCGTGGATGTCCCGACGTCCTGGCTCGTGAGGAAGAGCGGTTCCGTATCCATGACGAGCAACCGCCTCGCTACTTGGTAGCGAGGCGGCTGAGGATGTCTCTGTTCTCGGCGCGGACTCGTTCGCTGGCCGCCCTGACCTTGTCGCGCCGCTCCTGTTCGCGCTCGGCTTCATCGCGGGGGTCGCGGCAGCTCATCGCGTCCGGCGCGCGCTCGTCCCGATGCTGCTCCATAGGTCTCTCCCTTGCGACTGCGACTCTGCTACCCTCAAGAATACGGCCCGTTCCCGCCGAGAGCAACCGGGACAGGGCGCGCAGCAGACGAGTGAACGGACCGGAGGGTTGGCGCATGTGCATACCAGACGGTCAGGGGGGCATCGCGTAACGGGCGCAACTCTCCTGCCAGGGCTTCATGATCTGGCCGGTGTGAGAGACTCGGCACATGTGCCCACCATGTGATGCTCCGATGACGCTGAAGGGACTGCCAAGGTCCAGTCGGGGCCTCCCCCTGTCAACGTGACACCACTGACTTGTCGGGGAAGGGAAAGGACCCTCGGACTCTCGCGGCCGGGAGCTACTCGCGGCGCTCGACGACGACAACCGGGACACGTACTTTGTCGGTCGACTAACGACAGCCCAGAAGGTGGCATGGATCAGTTCCTTCGCACTCGGAACGCGTACTTCTCAGGCGGTGTTCCCTCATTACGTGAATGTGAGCACCAGGCTCGTTCGTTCAGCCGCCAAGCGAGGGAGGAAAGTCGCTGATGCCGGGAGTAGAACGACATAGCGGCTCAGCGGAGCCGCGTGCCGACCACGCCGGCGACACCGATGATCAGCGCGCCATCCGCGATCGCGTCATTCGCCTCGCCTTCGGTGGCGACCCGCGTCGCTTCGAGGAGTTCGTGCGGGCGCTCGCCGAGGAGACGCCGGCCGGCGGCGAGGTGATCCTCCGTGGCAGCGCGGTGACGGGGCACAAATGGGGATCCGACGAGCCGTTCGACGCCGACGGACCGGGCACGAGCGATCTCGACGTCACCTTCGTCGGCGGGGGCATGGTCGCGCTCTTCCGCGAGTTCCACATCACCGCCATCCATTCCGTTCCGCTCAGCGAGGCGCATCCGTTCGCGTCGCCGGCGCTCGCGCCACTGCGCAGGCGACTCTGCGCGATGACGGGGCGTCCGGTGAACCTCCAGGCGACGGCGTCGCTCGTGCAGTACGTGCGCGACGTGGTGATGGACCAGCCGTATCTCGTGCTGCTGAAGAAGCCCGACGTCGACGCCGACGCCAACGCCGACTGAGCGTGCGCCTGCTCACGTACAACATCCGCGAGGGAGGGGTGGGCCGCGCCGAGGCGATCGCCGAGGTGATCGCGGCGGCGCGGCCAGACGTCGTGGCGCTCCAGGAGGCGCGCGATCCGGTCGTCGTCGAACGCATTGCGGCGGTGGCGGGGTTTCCATTCTGGGGAGCGCGACGCACGCACTCCACGGGATTCCTGAGCCGGGTCCCGGTGCTCGGCCACGAATGGCGCCATCCGCCGCGCACGCGCCACCCGCTGCTCGAGGTCTCGCTCGCGGATGGATTGCCGCGCCTGTTCGTGCTGCACCTGCGCGCGTGGTTCTCCCGCTGGACCGAGCAGCGTCGCGCGCGCGAGCTGCGCGGCCTGCTGGACGGCATCCGCGAGCAGCTCGAGCGCGAGCGCCACGCCTTCGCCTTTCACGTGCTCGCCGGCGACTTCAACGCCCTCGCTCCCGCCGAGCGGTTCGATCCGTCGCCGATGCCGGCGTGGATCCGCGGGATGATCTGGCTGAGCGGGCGCGACATCGCGCGCAGCACGATCGCGATGATGAAGGCCGACGGCTACGTGGACGCGTGGCGCACCCTCCATCCGGATGCGGAGCACGAGCCGGGGCACACCTTTCCCGTGTGGCACCCCCACGTGCGGCTGGACTACGTGTTCACGCCCGCGGAGTACGCGTCGCGTCTGATCGGCTGCGAGGTGCGGGGGACGCCGGACGCGGTGCGGACGGCGTCGGATCACCTGCCGGTGCTCGTCGAGATCGCCGAGTCCTGAGCGCTCGTCATCGCGCATCCTCGCACGCCGGACGATGGCCAGCATGATCTGGGCGTCGTGGCTGGCGCGCCGACCCGCTCGATCTTCTGGCCGGAGTCGTTTCGCGCTCGTGTTCTTCGCCTGGTCGTGGCTGGTGAAGGGGCGCGCACTGCACGCTGTGAAGTCGGCGCTCCGGATCGCGAGGGAGTCGGTGAAGTCCACCGTTGCGGTGGCGGGAGACAATCCCACGCCGGCGTGAGCCGGCGCCCGCACCTTCACGACTGGATGACGGGAGTCGCGAACGGATGCCGGAGATTCACGAGCAGATGATCGGGCTCCCTGACGACGGTTGGCCGGTCGCGACGAGCGTGACAGGGGATGCACCGGACGGGTGAGCGAACGCGCGCGTCGAGACACCGGTCGAGCGAGTCATTGCATGGTGCCGAGCGATCGGACCATCCTGCCGAACCATCGCCTCGTCGCACCGGACGAGTGACGCACCGGAGAGTGCGAACGAACGATCGTCCTGCACGATGGAACGTGACAGCCGCCCTGAAGGGTGGCCCAGCGGGGATCGGCGAGTGCCAGCATGTGCTGGGTTGGTGAATGGAGAACAGGGCGGCCGAGGTCGCCGCTCACGTCTTCTCGAGCAGTGAGCGCTTGTCCAGCGTGTCGATCCACCAAGCGATGCCGGCTCACAGACCCTTCGGTCACCACCTGCTTCCGGACGATGTCGTACTACGCTTCCGCGTTGCTCATCGTGGCGTATGCGTCTCAGACGGCGAGGAGTCGATCCACCACGCCACCGAGCTCCTCGAGCGTGTGGAGCGACGCGTGGCGCGGCTCGCGCAGCGCGAAGAACTCGACGGCGCCCACCTTGGTCTCCATGTCGTACTCGCCGAGCGCCTCGTCGAGCATCAGGTACGCCATCTGTTCGTAGTGGTGCTCCTTCGTCGGCGCGAAGCCCTCGATGAAGACGCCGAGCGCCACCCGGTCGCCGTCCCGCTCGGCCGCGACGGCGATCTGCGCCGACCGCAGACTCATGGTGCCGAATTCGAGCTCGGAGATCACCGATCGGCGCGGGCGGAACTTCGTGACGCGCCAGCGGGGTAGCGCAGGAGCGGTGTCCGCGAGCGCGACGACGGCCGGAAAGGCCTTCCGGATGCCTCCCGCACTCAGCACCAGCTCGCGGGCTCCGTCCCTGACGGGGCCGATCTCGTAGGTGAGGTCGGGATGCACGGCGTCGAGCGCCTTGGCGAGCCCGCCGAGCGTCGCCTTCTGATCACGCTCGAGGGCGAACAGGCCGTCCTCGTTGTCGCCGAACCAGCGCCAGAAGCGCGCCTCGCGAGACTCGGCGGGGGATTTCGAGAAGAATCTCATCCCGCTCAGGACCGCTCGATCTGCTCCGAGGTAACGCCGGTACCGATGAACGAATGGTCACGCGACCGGCACGCTTACGGGCCGGTCACGAGGCTGGTCCGGACGAGCACCAGCTTGTCCGCGGCTGGAAATGCCAGACCATCGGTGCCCCAGCGCGCCAGTCGGCCAGTGCCACCGGCGACGCCCGGTACTGTCACCGAGCCGGCGGAGCCGAAGGTCGTCGCGTTGCAGGCCCAGAGCCGGCTGGACGCCGCCGGGCCATACGGCCCTGCGACGCTCAGGAATACGATGCGATTGTTGGTGATGTCGGGGCGCACCGCGCGCTGCGCGAACACGTCGAAGGTGCAGCGGCCAATGGCGGCCGTCGTGGACGTCGCCGGATCGATCACCATGCCGTTGCTGAGGTAGAGGCGGCTCCCCGCACCGACCATGTCGGTGTCGAATCCGTCGATCACTCCAGCCGTCGTCGATGCTTGCGATACGCCGCCGGCGGTGACGGCGAGGACGCTGAAGTAGTTCCCCGTGGTCTCGTTGTCCGCGCCGTAGAGCGTCGCCGGGCTCGTCGTGAACGCGATCGTGGAGTTGATCGGGCTGTCGGCGGTGACGGTGGTGCGCCGCACGCCGTTGTCGTAGATCGCCACGCCGGCGTGATCGGGGCTGGTGTTGGCGTACTTGCGCGCGACGGCGACGGACGTGGGCGTGCCGGGCAACACGTCGATGTCCTTCACGTACAGGGTGCCCGCGAACGAGCCGGTGCCAAGTCCGAACTTGGGGCCGGCGGTGAAGGTCGCGAGATCCACCCGCGCCACCTCGCCGGTCCCATTGAGGCCGACGTAGAGGTACTGGCCACCGTCGGACATGGCGAGGCGGCCAGGATCGCTGCCGATGGCGACGGTGGCCTCGACCGTCCCGGTGGCGGGATCGATGCGCGCGATGGTATTGGCGCGCGTTGCATCGGTGCCGGCGACGGAGGCATAGATCCGTGCGCGTCCCGAGTCGGCGACGACGTCGTTGGCGCGCATCGCGATCGTCGCGACGCTGCTGATGCCGACCGCGAACGGGAGCGCGGCCGTTGTGCCGCCGCCCGGCGCGGGAGTGGCGACCGTCACCGACGCGGTGCCCAGCGCGGCCAGATCGGTCGCGGCGATCGCGGCGGTGAGCTGGGTGGGGCTCACGTAGGTGGTCGCGCGGTCGGCGCCGTTCCAGCGCACGATCGAGGTCCCCACGAAGTTGGTGCCGGTCACGGTGAGTGTGACGGGGCCGGCGCCGACCGCGGCGTACGCGGGCGACGTCGCGGAGACCGCGGGCGCCGGGTTCACCACGGTGAGCGTGACGGGCTGCGACGCACCGGCATTGGGCGTCGACACGATGATCTGGGCGAGTGCGCCGGTGGCGAGATCGGCCGCCGTGAGCGCGGCGGACAGCTCCGTGCTCGACACGAAGGTCGTCGTGCGGGCGGTGCCGTTGAATCGGACGACCGACGCCGTCGTGAACTCGCTGCCGAGAACGGTGAGCGACGTGGCGGCGCTTCCCGCCGCGATGCTGCTCGGTGCCACCGACGTCACCACCGGGGCAGCCGGGCCGACGGTGAACGTGACGGGGGCCGACTGCCTCCCCTGCGTACTGATAGCCGCCACCGGAACGGTGCCGGTGACCGCGACGTCCGTGGGGACGATGATGGTGGTGAGCTGAGTCGAGCTCACGTAGACGGCAGGTCGCGTCACGCCGTTCCAGAGGATCGATGTGCCCGGCGAGAAATTCGCGCCGGTGATCGTGAGGGTGAAGAGGGGGCTGTTGCGGGCCACGCTCGCCGGCGAGAGCGAGCTGATCGACGGGACGGCGTTCAGGGCGTCCGTCGCGGCTCCTCCACTGCAGCCTCCAAGGGCGACGAGGAGCGCCGCTAGGGGCGCGGCAGGCGAGAAGCGCGGACCGACACGCGGAGCGGCACGCAGCAGGCGGCGAGGCATTGGAGTCGTGGAGGAGGTCGAAAGTCGGAGTGAAGGGCGCCAGGGATGGGGCGTCCTACGGCACAGCTCGGCAATCGACGATCCGCTCCCTCTCCGGCAACTCACGGCAACCGACGTTGGTGATCGCCACCCGCATCGCCGGATGTCGCCGCCTGTGACCGTCGCCCCGCAGCCAACGGCGGCCAACTGACGCGCGATGCGAGGCTACTTCCGGTCCGCGGCGGACTTCCCGGCGACGGACGCAACTCGGCGCTCCCAGCCGGACCCGGCCAATGAGGGCTGCAGGCGCTTGAGGATCGCCCGACCGTCAGCGTCCTCTACGCGCTCCACGGAGAAATGTCCCGGTGCGAACCGGCCCTTCGACTCGCCGGTCATCTGCCAGGTCCCCACATATTTCAACTCGCCTGGTTTGGCGGTGAAACGGAACCGGGTCCAGTCCGTGAACCCGACCATGAGCAGATAGCGCTCGTCGCCGGCCTCGAACTGCATCAGTCCCCACTCTCCGGGCGGTACGTCGGCGAAGTAGAAGTCGCCCGTGGGCGACACCGAGCCGTGCATCTTCCGTGGACTGCCCATCTTCGCGATCTCGATGTCCTGGAGTGGCTTGCCGGCATCGATGTGGCCGTAGACCAGCGTGTGCGTGCTCGTATCGACTGGACCGCGCGATGCCGCCGTGATGCAGCCGGCGAGCGAGCAGACGGCGACGGCGGTCGCGACGCGAATGGTGGGATGCATGGCATGACCTCGATGCGTGTGACGTGGATGATCTCGAGTGTGGCTCCCACGCAGGACGGCGCGGTTGCGACTGGCGCAACGGGCAAGTCGCCATGCGCCGACGGATTGCGGTGATCGGATGTTTCTCGCGTGCCGGGGGTTGCTCGCGAACCTGTTAGACCGTCCACAAGGGACGACGCCGTTCGATCCTCTCACTCGCCGACCGACGTGACGCAGCCCCATCGAGATGAAGTGGTGGCACCCCGCCAACAGGGGGCATTGCCGGAGTGCAGCGCCCGGGTCGATCGCGGGGCTTCAGGAGTGACGACATGACCTTCCGGTTCACCTACGATCCCCGCGAATGCCATCGGGCCCTTCGGCTCGCGCAGCGGCTACGGAGGCGCACGCCGTCGTGGCTGTTCGCCGTCCCGTGCTTGGTCGCCCTGGGCTGGCTGGTCGCCGAGCCCGCAGGCGCGAAGGCCGCGGGGGCGATGCTCCCCACGGTCTCGTGGATCGCGGTCCTGTTCTTCCTAGTCTATGGGCTCGTTCCGCTCGTCACCCTGCATGCGGCGTATCGCGTCCGGTGGCGCGATCCCGTGCTGGCCGGCGCCGCCACTCCACGTGGGCCGCCGCCTGCGGTCTTTCGATGCCCTCTTCCCCACCCACCGCCACACGCACCCTGTCACCTCGCCGACCCGTGAACTGGCCCTACGTCCACACGATCGTCAATCACTTCCCGATCATACTCAGCGTCGTCGGAAGCACGGTGCTGCTGCTGGCGCTGGTGCTGCGCCGCCGCGGGCTCTGGCTGTACGCGCTCGCCACGCTCACGCTCGCGGGGCTGGCGGCCTATCCGGCGTTCTTCACCGGGGACGAAGCCGCGGACGCGCTGCGCCACACGTGGTACGTCGTTCCCGCGATGGTGCGAGAGCACGACGGCGCAGCGGGGTACGCGCTCTGGTGCCTGCTCGTCACCGGCGCCGCGAGCGCGTACGCGTGGTGGCGGATGCTGCGCCGCGAGCCGAGCGGACTGCCGCCGGTGTGGCTGCGGACGGCCACCGCGCTCCTCGCCCTGTTCACGCTGAGCGTGGTGGTGCGGACGGCGTACCTCGGTGGGCAGATCGTGCACGAGTCGCCGAAGCTGGCCGCGCCCCTAGTTTCGGGGATCATGATGCCGGTATCGCGGGCGCCGCGACGATCGTCGCCATGATCATGGGCGGAGGTATCACGCGTGCGGATACCGCCGCCATCACCATCACCAATCCTCTCACTGCGACCGTGTTGCTGTTCACGAGCAGCTCGTGTTGCGTCCCGCTCGCCGTGGGAGAGAGCGTGATGCTACCGAGCGCCGTGGCCATCGTGCCTGGTGGCACCGTCACATGGCAGAATCGGACCGGTTCCTTTTCCGACTCGACGAGCTTCGCCCTGGCGTTCGACAATCCGAGAGCCGTCGCTGGCGGCGACATCCCGGCATTCAAGGCAGCCAACGTATCGCACACCTTCCCGGCCGCGGGCATCCACACATATCGGGCAACCGTCTACAATCTCACGCGCAACACGACCAGCGTATTGCTCGGCAAGGTGATCGTGGAGTAGCCGCAAACACGGGGCGTCCATCGCGACGCCTCCATGCGCTCCTGCGGGATGACACTGGAGCTCGAGAACGGAGCGAAGTAGCCGGTCCGCCGCCTGCTCGATAGCTTCTCCGTGAACGATCTTGGAGGAGAAATCTGTGGACCGACGTGACTTTCTCGCCGCCGCCGCCGTCGCCGCCGTGTCGCCGCTGCCACGACTCGACGCGCTCGAGGCGCTCGCCCAGCCGGCGCTGCGCCAATTCATCGAGCTCCGGCGCTACCACCTGCTGCCCGGTGCGAAGCAGCGTGCGTTCAGCACCTTCATCGGCAGCGTGGCCATCCCCGCGATGAATCGCGCGGGCGTCGACCGAGTGGGGGCGTTCACGGTGGTCTACGGCGAGAACGCGCCGTCGCTGCTTCTCGTGCTTGCGCACCCGACGCTCGACTCCGTGGTGTCGCTGCGCGACCGGCTCGCGAGCGACGCGGAGTACGCGCGTGCCGGCGCGGCCATTCTCGATGCGCCGATGTCCGACCCGGCCTTCGTTCGCGCCGAGAGCACGCTGCTGCGCGCCTTCGATGCGATGCCCACGCTCGAGCCGTCCGCAGGGGCCGGGACGGCCACGCCCCGGATATTCGAGCTCCGGACCTACGAGAGCCACAGCGACCGTGCCGCGCTCAACAAGCGCGCGATGTTCAATGCCGGTGAGGTGCCCATCTTCCGTCGCACGGGGCTCACGCCGGTGTTCTTCGGCGAGACGATGGTCGGCGCGAAGATGCCGAGCCTGACCTACATGGTCACGTTCAAGGACATGGCCGCGCGCGACGCGGCGTGGGCGGCGTTCGGCCAGGATCCGGACTGGAAGGCGCTCTCTGGCGACCCGCAGTATAAGGAAAACGTCTCGGCCATCTCGGACATCATCCTCCGGCCGACGTCCTATTCACAGATTTAGCCCCGTCGAGGGGGCCACCGTCGCCGACCGTTCACGCCGCAACTGATGCCCGCCGCCGCCGACCGCTGCCGCGTGTTTCGACAGCTCCACCAGTCCGGCTGCTTCGTGATCCCCAACGCGGCGGACGGAGTACGGCCGGTACGTCAGCCTGCTCGTGCGGAAGGCAGACGGGACGTGGTGGTTGGATCGGTTCTTCGGCTTCGGGGACTCCACACGAGTGGTGCCCTCACAACGCTGAGTGCGTGACCGGCATCCCTTCGCGGCGCGGATCTGACGGTTTGACGGTTTGACGGTTTGACGGTCTGACGGTCTGACGGTCTGACGGTCTGACGGTCTGACGGTCTGACGGTGAAGGGCACACCGAGCTCGGTTCGGTCTGCCCTTCGTAGTTCACGGTCCGACTGTCCGACTGTCCGACTGTCCGACTGTCCGACTGTCCGACTGTCC
>CAYTKA010000089.1:0-14901 GCA_964438255.1 uncultured Gemmatimonadaceae bacterium
GTCCGACCGTCCGACCGTCCGACCGTCCGACCGTCCGACCGTCCGACCGTCTCACGATCATTACCCCGCCAGCGCTGCGTCCACCGGCTCGGCCGGCTGCGGCACGTCCCACTCGTTGCCGCACTTGAGACACTTCCGGAAGTCACCGCGCGCCTTGGTGAACTTCATTTCCGCGCCGACGAACCCGCAATCGGGACACACCTCCTTCACCGGCTTGTTCCACGCGACGAAGTCGCACGTCTCGTTGCTGCAAGCGTAGAACGCCGTGCCGCGCTTCTTCGAGCGCCGCTCCACCAGCTCGCCCCCGTCCTTGGGACAGAACACACCCGTCGGCATGGAGCGCGTGCCGCGACACTTCGGAAAGGTGCTGCATCCGAGGAACTCGCCGCTGCGCCCCTGACGGACGACCATCGGCTGCCCGCAAAGGTGACAGGGAATGTTCGTCATCTTCGGCTTCGCCTTCTCGCCCTTCAGCGGCCGCGTGTACTTGCACTTCTTCGGGTGGTTCTCGCATGCGAGGAAGGGACCGAAGAAGCCGCCGCGCGGCTCGAGCCGGCCGCCGCACTCGGGGCAGCGCTCGTTCGCAATCGCCGACAGGTCGTGCGCTTCGGCGATGAGCGCACCGAACTGCACGTTCTTGAGCGACTTGTCGAACGGTGTCCAGAAATCCTGGAGCACCTTCCGCCAGCCGAGGTCACCGTCCTCGACCTTGTCCAGCTCGAGCTCCATCTCCGACGTGAAGCCCACGTTGAAGATGTCCGGGAACTGCTTGACCATCACCTTCTCCACCGTCTCACCGAGCTCGGTGGGGAAGAAGCGACGCTGCTCGAGGTTCACGTAGCGCCGGTCAGCGAGCACGCTGATGATACTCGCATACGTGGACGGACGTCCGATGCCGAGTCGCTCGAGCTCCTTCACGAGACTCGCCTCGGAGTACCGCGGCGGCGGCTCCGTGAAGTGCTGCGACGGCGTGATGGAGATGACGGGCACGTTCTCTCCCACCTCGACGACGGGGAGGGCCTGCTCGTCTTCCAGCGCCTTGGAGTCCCCCTCCTCGCGCGCCTCGCGGTACAGCGCGAGGAAGCCCTGGAACTTGATGATGCTTCCGGTAGAGCGGAACAGATACGAGCGACGCCCGATCTGTGGCTGCTCCTTCGCCGGGATGTCGAAGTCGACCGTCGTCGTGTCGAAGATCGCCGGGGCCATCTGCGACGCCATGAACCGCTGCCAGATGAGCTGGTAGAGCCTGAACTGATCCGGCGAGAGATGGCGACGAATGTCCTCGGGGCGGCGTGTCGGATCGGTAGGACGCACGCTCTCGTGCGCGTCCTGCGTGTTCTTCGCCTTGCCGTCGCCGTAGAGCTGCATGCTCGGCGCGAGGAACTCCTTGCCGAACAGCGTGCGCAGGTACTCGCGCGCCTGCGCCGCCGCACTCTCGGCGACACGCGTCGAGTCGGTACGCATGTACGTGATGAGACCGACCGCGCCCTCGGCACCGATGTCGATTCCCTCGTAGAGGTCCTGCGCCACGCGCATCGTGCGCTTGGAGCCGAACGAAAGCTTCTTCGCCGCCTCCTGCTGCAGCGTCGACGTGGTGAACGGTGCCGACGGGTTCTTGCGCCGCTCGCGGCGCTTCACCTCGGTGCATCCGAACACCTTCCGGTCCTCGAGGTCGGACAGAACGCGCCGAGCCTCGGTCTCGTTCGAGATTTCCGCCTTCTTGCCGTCGATCTGATGCAGCTTGGCCGTGAAGCGCTGGCCCGCCTTCTCCAACAGCGCCTCGACCGTCCAGTACTCCACCGGCTTGAACGCGCGAATCTCCCGCTCGCGCTCGACGATGAGCCGCAGCGCGACGGTCTGTACACGACCGGCGGAGATGCCCTTCTTCACCGTCTTCCAGAGCACCGGGCTCGCCTTGTATCCAACCAGACGATCGAGCACGCGTCGGGCCTGCTGGGCCTCGACTTTTTTGTCATCGATCGAGCCCGCCTGCCGAATGGCGTTCTGCACGGCGTCCTTCGTGATCTCGTGGAAAAGCACGCGGCGAATGGGCACCTGGGGCTGCCCACGCTTCGGCTTGATCTGCTCCGCTACGTGCCAGGCAATCGCCTCTCCCTCGCGATCAGGATCGGTAGCGAGGAATACTTCGCGCGAATCCTTGGCCGCGCTCTTCAACTCGGCAATCGTCTTTTCCTTTCCCGGAATCGGCACCAGCTCCGGCTCGAACCCCTTGTCGATGTCGATGCCAAGCTTCTTCTCCGGAAGGTCCATGATGTGACCGACGGTCGCCCGCACGCGGTAGCCGCGCCCCAGGTATTTGCCGATCGTCTTGGCTTTCGCAGGAGACTCCACGATCACCAGCGACGTCGTGCCCGCCGCCGCCGCCGGATACTCCTCCTCGGCCACGGCCGCGACCTTACGGCCGCGCGCTGCCTTTGCCGCGACCTTGGTCGCTCGCTTGGTGGCGGAAGCGGGGGCGGGGGCGGCCTTCGTCGAAGCGCGCTTGCCGAGTGTCGCGCGCTTGGTGGTCGATTTCTTTGCAGCCATTGCTCTAGTGTACGGTCTGGGAATCCGCCGCGGCGCCGGGGTCGTCGAACCCGACCCCTTCCATCATGGAGCGCAGGTCCTCCAGGGCGATGCGACCATCGAACTGGAGCATCGCCCGCTCGATCACCTGCTCGAGCTCCGCGGGGTTGAGCGCTCCGGCGCCAGCGAGTGCGAGCAGATGTCCCCACGCCTCAGGGGCGAAGCGGCCACGCTCATGCGGCCCAAGAACGCGAATGGTCATGTCTCCTCGTACAACCACTCGCCGCAGGATAACGAAACCCATGCGCCAAGCGGCATCATTGCAGCTCGTTCGACATCGGATTCGAGCGGAGTGGTCGCCCGACGTGCTTCTCCGATGTGCCGCTCCGTTCCGCCAATCGGCGAACCACGTCCAGCGGCGATGATCGCTCTAAGGTAGTGGGGGCGTCAACCGCATGTCGCGACCGGCCGGCCGGGACTACCACGCCCCCTTCACACCCACTCGGCTATCCTCTTCGTAACCCGTTGTGGATCAAGATGATCCACGTTGATGACCAGGTCGGCCGACTCATAATCGGCCTTCCGCGCGGCGAGCAGATGCTCGAGCTCGGCACGCGGATTGGGGCGGTTCAGGAGGGGCCGGCCGGACGCCGTAGCGCCCATCCTCAGCATCGCCACGTTCGGACTGATCTTGAGATAGACCATCCGTGCCGGGGGCCGGATCAGGTTGACGGTCGCAGGGCGGGTAATCCAGCCCCCTCCCGGCGCGAGAATCATGTTGCCCACCTCGGCGACTTCGGCGGTGAGTTGATATTCCAGGTCGCGGAAGTGCTCCTCGCCCCGCTGACCGAAGATCTCGGGAATAGTCATCCCCTGCCGGCGCGTGATCTCCGCGTCGAAGTCGAGGAAGCTGCGGCGAAGCTGCGTCGCCAGCATGCCACCCACCGTCGTTTTCCCCGAGCCGGGAAGCCCAACGAGGATGAGATGCGGCAATGACGGGTCAGCCGCCGAGACGGGCTGCGACGTGCGAAAGGTAGCCATCGAGGTTGCGTTGAATCTCCGACAACGAATCGCCGCCGAACTTTTCCAGCATCGCGTCGGCGAGGACCAGGGCGACCATCGCCTCTGCGATCACTCCCATGGCGGGGACCGCGGTCACATCACTCCGCTCCGCCACCGCTGACGCCGACTCGCCGGTGGCCACGTCCACCGTGCCGAGTGGACGCATCAGCGTACTGATCGGCTTCATCGCGACACGAACCACGAGGGGCTCGCCGGTCGTCATCCCACCTTCCAGTCCGCCGGCGCGATTGCTCGTGCGACGCACGTTGCCGGTGCGCGTGCGGCCGGGCGCAAGAGTGATCTCGTCGTGTACCTCGGCGCCGGTGACGCGCGCGGTCTGGAACCCCATCCCGATCTCCACGCCCTTCACTGCGGGTATCGACATGATGGCCGCGCCGAGCCGTCCGTCAAGCTTCCGATCCCATGAGACGTGGGAGCCGAGCCCCACCGGGAGTCCGTCGGCGACGACCTCGCAGATCCCGCCGAGCGTATTCCCGGCCCGCTTCGCCTCGTCGATCCGCTCGATCATCACCCCTTCTGCCTCCGTGTCCAACGTGCGCAGAGGTGACGCATCGGCCGCCGGGTTGAGCGGCGACGGCAGCGGATCGGGACGTCGGGCGTCGACCCCCCCGAGGTGCACCAGATGGCTGCCGATCGTCACGCCCAGCTCGGAGAGCAGTCGGCGCGCGACGGCCCCCGCGGCGACGCGCGCCGTGGTCTCGCGCGCTGAGGCGCGCTCGAGAATGTCGCGTGCGTCCTCGCGGTCGTACTTGAGCAACCCGGTGAGATCGGCGTGCCCCGGGCGCACACGTGTCACCGCACGGCGCCGCGCGCCGGTCGCGTCCTCGGTGCGCGGCGCCGGGTCCATGATCTCCTGCCAGTTCTTCCAGTCGCGATTCCGGATCATCATCGCGATCGGACTTCCGAGCGTCTCCCCGGCGCGCACGCCCGAGAGCAGCTCCACCGTGTCCTGCTCGATCTGCATCCGGCGCCCGCGCCCGTATCCTTGCTGGCGTCGCGCGAGCTCCGTGTCGACGTGCGAGGCGAGAAGCGGTAGCCCCGCCGGCATGCCCTCGAGAGTGCTGATGAGCGCCTGTCCGTGTGATTCGCCGGCGGTCGTGAAGCGAAGCATCGAGTGAGTCGATCTGGTGAAAGACACGAGCCCGGCGGGGTGCCGGGCTCGCGCCGTTTCGTAAGCTATCAGAAGTGCCGGTGGACGTCAGGGTCCAGGCAAGATGTCGTTGGCCGTGACGTCGATGATGACGAGTCCCGCCGACGACACGCCAAACAGCTTGAACAGCACCGCCGGGTCATCGTTGGGGAAGCGCGGCGACGCACGGAGGGGCCCGTAGAGATTGAACTTCGTCGCGAGCGTGCCGCGATTGAAGTCGTAATAGGCGATGTCCACCATCTCGATCGAGCCGTTGTTGGACGCCACGAACGCCAGGCGCTTGTCCTGCGGCGTGGTAGTGCCATCCGCGTCGGGATGGAAGGCAATCCCCGCACCCTGGTTGAAGGTGGACTTCTTCCCCTGGAGTCGCTGCGTGAACGGCTGCGTCACCGACGCGAAGTACGTCTCGGCGCCGTGGATGCCGAGCGTCTTCCCCGTCTTGTCCAGCGCGATGCCGAACACCTGGTCGGAGGCGTTGTTGATCAGGTCCAGGATGTTCAGCGCCGGCGACGCGTAGGTGTAGCTGTTCGGCACCGTGCCGTCGTCGCGCAGCAGGAAGGCACGAGCGAAGGGTGCCTTGTGTCCTTCGCCGAAGGCGATCCATTGGCCGTCGCCGCTGGCCGCAGCGTAGGTCGTGTCCGTCAGTCCGAGCGAGTTCTCATCCAGGTTCGCCTGTGCGTCGAGGTCCGTCGTCGGCACGAGCGCGCGCAGCGCCGCGACCGCAGCGCCGATGCCGTTTGCGCTGGAGGCGCATTGCATCGGACTCGTAGTGCCGGACGGATGATCGCATAGAATGAGTGTATCGCTCGCCGTCGAGTTCGCGGAGGACGGAGCCACCGTCGCGTTGTCGATGTTTGCAATCAGGTACGAGTTCGGATCGGTGCCCCTGGTGGCGAACGCCAGCAGGAATCTCTGGTCGGGTGCGGCAGCAGCCGGCTCCATCCACCGGACCGTTCCCTTCATGCCGGAGGCCGCCGTCGGCTTGGTGGAGAGGTAGATCCGGCCCGAGACCGACTGCTGTACGTACTGCGGGCGGTCCGAGAACAGGATCGGCCCGAAGACGGTGATGTGGATCTTTCCTGTCAACGGATCGCGCTGCTCCGTGACCTTGTAGAGCAGCGAGATGCGCGTCAGGATGCGGTTGGCGATGTCCTCTCGCATCGCCGACGCCGTCGCGGTCCCGACAAAGACGCGGCTGAGGTTCGTGCCCCCCGAGTTCGCGACGTACAGGGTGTCCGCATTGGTGCGGGCCACGGCCATCCCCCACGGCTGCGAGCCGACGACGACACCATTCGGGTCGAACGCACCACCGCCGCCGGTGACCTGGTGCCACACCTCGAGCCGCCCTTGCGTGGTATTCGAGAGCAGCACGTTGCCATATCTCGAATCGGCAATGATGTCCGCGATGATCCCCTGACGGTTCAGCGGCAGCGGGAACGTCCGTCCATAGACGACGAGGAAGCTGGTGCGGAACGCCAGCGCTCTGTTGCCCTGCGACACCGCCGCGCCGGCGGGGAGCGACCACCCCGTCCGGCTCGACGCGTCCGTGGCGTAGCTGATCAACTGCAGCGTCTTGCCCTGAAGGGTCGTCCCGAGATTCAGGGCAAGCTTGTAGGGATTGGGCGTGGAATCGGTGACCGCGCGCGAGCCCGAGCCCACGACGGTGCCCGTCGAGTCGAGCACCTCGAAGCCGACCGTGCGGATGGCCGTCCCCGTGACGGCGATGGAGATCGAATCGGATACCTCGACGCGCGGTGCGACGGTCTGATAGACGAGCGGCGGGGGCGCGAGACCGCTACGCACGGTCAGGCGCAGCGCCGCCGACGGGCCGGGCTGACGATTCGCGTCCCGGGCGAACGGCGTGATGATGATCACGTCGCCCGGGGTCGCGGTTTGCGGCACGGTGAACACCGCCGAGTACGAGAACTTCGCCGGCCGGCCGGAGACCGACTGGCCGAACGACTGCGGGAATCCGTTCGGCGGCGCGGCGGTGCTGGTCACGGTGAAACCGATCGAGTCGACGCCGATCAGCGGGCTGATGGCATCGAGGCCCACGGCAACCACCTGTCCCTTGCTGACGCTGTCGAATGCCGGCGCCGTGAACTTGATGCTCGGTCCGTTCACGAGTCGCACGGTCACCGTGTCGGCCCGCACCTGATTTCTCATGTTGGTGCCGACCGCGATGATCGTCACGCTGTCCTTCGTCGACGTGTCGATCGGCGTCACGGCGCGCAGCAACCGCGTGACGACCGTGTCCATCCCGCCGGGACCGGGGAAGAAGTTTCCAGCCGGCGGCGCGGTCACGGCGACATAGCGATTGACGATCGTCTGCGTCCCCAGCACGGCGCTTCCGCGGATCGCCACCCCTTGAATCGTGACGTTCTTCACCCCGGCGTCCAAGTCCGTCAACCGCACGCGCACGGTCAGCACGGAGTCGGTGACGTTGATGAGGGCGTTCGGCAGGGGCTCGAGGATCTTCACGATCGGGCCCACGCTGGAGCTCGCGGAACTGCCGGGAGCGGTGTTGAGCGTGGACATGCGCGTGTCGCAGCTCACGAGGAGCGCGCCGAGCGTCACGAGCGCGGCAAGCCGCGCGGGAAGTCGCAGGAAGGTCATGGATGCTCCACGGGGCGGCATTAGCGCCGCCCCGCCTCGGAGGGTTGCTGCCCCTCATCGACAATGTGAGGTGTGATAAGAATGAGCAGATCGCGCCGCGTTTCAGTGCGCGACGTCACACCAAACAGACGTCCAATGAGCGGGAGATCGACCAGCAAGGGGAGGCCGGATTTCGAGAGCTGAACCGTCGTCTGCGTCAGGCCGCCGATGACGACAGTTTGTCCGTCCGGCACCAGCAGTTCTGACCGACTGCTGTTGTTGTCGATCAACACGCCGTTCGGTCCGAAGGTCGCGCCGGAGTTCACGGTCTCGACCCTCATCATGATCTGTCGATTGTTCGTCACGCTCGGTGTGACGCGTAGTGTCACGCCGGTTTGCACGCGCTCGACGGCGATCGGGCCGGTGAGCGAGGTACCCGCGCCGCCCGCCGTCGGGACGAAGGGCACCTGCGACCCGGACACCAGCTCCGCCGTCCGGTTGTTGAGGATGGTCACGCTCGGTTCGGCCTGTACGTCGAGCAGCGACACTTCCTGAAGTGCGTCGAGGAAGGTCGTGAAGTCGAAGTTGCCGAGGGCCGTGGAGTAGATGAGGCGGAGCGCCGCGCCAGGTACGGAGCCCGACGCGTTGGCGATGGCAGAGACCGTGTTGCCGCCCAGGAGGACGCGCGGTGGATCGCTCGGGGTGCCGATCCTGCCCGTGCTGTCGGGCCGCTGGACGAGGGTGCTGAAGAACTGGTCGCGCGTACCGAGGTCGTACTTGAGGCCGAGAGCGTCCAGATCCGTGCGGTTCACCAGCACGATCTTGGCCTTGATGTTCACCTGCGGCTGGCGCAGGTCGAGTGTCTCGGCAAATGCGACCAGATCGTCCACGGTGCTCATCGGCGCCGTGATGCTGATGCTGTTCGTGACTTCGTCGGCGGAGACGCTGCCGCGGCCGCGGCATACTTCCGCGCCGGCCGTGGTGGGATTGGCGCCCCCGCCGATCGTCGGCTGCGCCGGCGGCGGACCGGCGACCGGCGGCTGTCCGGCGGGCGCGGCCGACGGCGAGCCGCCGGAGCGCTCGGCTGGAATGCATTGGAGCAGCCGTTGCCTGATCTGATCGGCGATGGCGGTCGCCCGCTGATAGTTGAGGCGCACGATGCGGGTCACGAGCGGTTCGGTCTGGAGCCGCATCGCGACGCGTTCCTGGGTGTCGACGATGATGATGCCGTTCGCGTCCTCGGTGGCCGCGAGGCCTTGTGAGCTGAGGATGGCCTGAAGCGCGACGTCCCATGGCTGATCGCGAATCTCGGCGTCGACCTTGATGTTGCCCACGTTGGCGCTCGGGATGATCGTGCGCCCCGAGAAGGCGGCGAACGCCGCGAGCACGTCGCGGATGTCGCTGCCCTGATAGGTCACGCTGATGCGCGGCTGCGGCGAGCGCTGCGCCGCCTGCTGCGTGATGCGCGCCGGACGCTCATCGAGATTCTCCGGCCGCTCCACGGGTGCGATCGGGCGGGCCGCGAGCACGGACGGCGCCGGCCGCTCGACCGGCGTCGCCGGCGCGGGGGTCGGCGCGAGCCGCTGCGCCGCCGGCGCTTCCGCACGCGGTTGCGGCTTCTCCGCCACGGTCACCGCCGGAGTTGGCGCGGGCGCGGGTGCCGCCCGCTCCATCGCCGCCGGCGCGGGCTTCTCGGCCGGCTTCGTCGCGGCGAGCTTGTCGGTGGCCGCACGATCGGGGCCTGACTTCGCGACGGTGAGGTTGGAGCTCGTCCCGACACGCCACGCGCCGTACTTGGCGGTGCTGTCCGTGTTCACGACCACGTGGATCTGACCGACGGTACGCCACACGCGATAGGGGCGCTCATGGTCGAGATAGACGACCACGCGCACGGTACCCTTGCGGTACTGCGAGTAACGCACGTCGGTGAGCCCGCCCCGCGCCACCTTGTCGTAAGACAGAGCCGGAAAGCCGAGCGTCGCACCATCGACGTCGATGACGACGCGATCGGGCGAGGTGAGGGTGAACTCGCTCACCTGCACGTTGCCGGTCACACCGATGAGCATCTCGGCCTTTCCGTTGGCCGGTGCGATGCTGATGGAGGTGACTGCTCCCTCCGCCGGGCGAGCGGACACGGGTCGGGCGCTTGACCCGACCGCAGTGACCGCGGCAAGGATGACCGCCAGCACTGGCTTCATTTAATCCTCGTCTTCAAAGAATCGCTCAACACCAGGGAGTCCTGCCGGCTGAGCCCGAACTCGTCGATGGTGAAAATCACGGCTTTGCGTTTGATCTGCGCGACGCGCATGCGGCCCAGCGGCATCCCCGTTCCGACGCGGTACTGCGCGTTCGTCATCAGGTCCCGGAAGATCGCGACGCTGCGGCGCTGCGTTGCGTCGTACAGGATTCCGACGAGCTTGAGGTCGGAGAGCAACGGACGGAGGTCTTCCGTGAGGATGAGTGAGAAGAACGGATCACGACGTCCCGCCTCCTCGTACGTGAAGACCTCTCGCGTCACCTGCGGCAGAATCTTCGCCGATGCGACCGCGGGAACTCTCGCGGCCGCACGACCGACGGTGCGCGTCGCCGCTGCACTCGCGGCCGGCGCCGGGCCGGGTGCCGAGGGCGCGGCACGTGTCGGCACCGCCTGACCAGTCTGCGCCGAGAGCTGTGCGTTGGCGGCGTCCGCCGCGCGCTGCGCGGCCTGCTTTGGAGCATTGATGTTCGGAATGCTCTGCGCATCGGCACTCGATGCGAGAGCAACCAGGAGCGCCACGATTGCGGCGGCGGCACTCGAGCAGCGGTGGGGGCGGGGCCGGCTCACTTATCTCTCTCCCGGGCCAGGCTCCGGCCCGCCAGCGCGCACGCTCTTGGCCGATGCGGCCGGCACGATGCGCGACACGTACGTCTGAATCTCGAAGCGCGCCTCGAGCTGCTGCGTTCTCGCACGCTTGCGGCTCGCCTGACCAGCCACCGGTGTGAGCGTGAGGTTGATCGGCGCCACGATGCGCTGCAGCGACCCGATGTTGGCGAGCAGCACACCGATCTGGTGGTAGTCGCCGCGCATGCTGAGGCGATACTTGTATGCGTCGTACTGATCGCCGGTGAGGAGCGGAAGCGGCTGCACGTCCGAGATGTCCAGGCCGACGCGGCGCGCCGCCGTGGAGACCTGCTCCAGCAGCGCCGGCACCTCGTTCCCCGTGGGAACGAGCCGGCGCATCAAGTCCAGGTCGGCGCTCAGCCGCTCGGCCTCCGCCTTGAGGTCCCCCGTCTTCCCTTGCGCGAGCTCCGACTTCGCGCGCTGGTTCATGACGACCACGGAGTCGACGTGCGCCTGCTGGGCGTCCAGCTCGACCGAGGTCGGCTGCCAGACGTACATGTAGTACAGCACCGCGAGCGCCACTGACGCGAGGCCCGCGAGGAAGAAGTACTGATCGCGCCTGCTGGTCGGGAGAAGAGCCATCGGCCTACCTCACCGAGACGGCGAGCGGAACGCGTCGAACCTGCGACGGATCCGGACGGGAGTAGATCATGTCAAGCTGGAATTGTGTGACTTCCTTTCCGTTGTCGTTCGACCGCTCCGACTTCGCCAACTGCACCTGCTCGAAGAACGGCGACGACTCGAGCTGCTTCATGAAGCGCGTCAGCGCCTGAATGTCGACGGTGTTGCCGACGAGACGGATGCGCACGGTGTCGCGCGGAATCGTCGTCTGCACGAAACGGCGCTTGTGCGACGGATCGTTCGGCGTGGGCGCGGGGGGCAGGGTGCTCACGGCCTGCTGTCCCTGACCGTTCCCCGTGTAGCCGAGCGACACGAGCCAGGTATACGGCGGAAGCGCGCGACTGATCTCGTCCATCACGTGCGGCCAGATGAAACGATCGTCGTCGATGGCGCGAATGAGATTGAGCGAGCGAAGGACCGTGTCGCGCTTCGCCTCCGCCTTCTCGCGCTCCTTCAGCACGGCCGCGTAGCGCGTGGAATCCTGCACGGCCTTCTGCGTCGCTTCCTCGAGCTTCGACTGGCGCTTGGCCTGCGTGGTGTACAGCACGGCGACGGCGGCCAGCGCAACCACGGTCACGCCCGTCCCGCCGAGCAGCCACGGCTGCGTGACCCGCGCGCGCAGGTTGGACACCGTGGCCGCGAAGTCGATCTTCGGAAGCCCACCACCGCCACCGCCGCGCTTCGCCTTTTTGCGGCCGGCACCGGGAAGCAGATTGATCTCGATCATCGCGCGTCTCGCCTCAAGCGACCTTTCGCAGCGCCAGCCCGATGGGAAGCATCAGGAGCGGTGCGACTTCATCGGTGACGAGATCATCCATCGCCCCGTCACGGACTCGCAGGTTGGCCAGCGGGTTGGCCTGCTGCACCGAGAGGCGCAGCCGGTCGGCGAGCACGTTGGTGAGGCCGGGGATCCGCGAGCCGCCGCCACAGGCGTAGACGGCGCGCACCTGCGCGCCGGAGCGCGACGACGACGCGAGAAATGCCGCCGCGCGCTCGATGCCCACGGCGACTTCCTCGCCACGACTCTCGAGCACGGCGTCGAGATGCGGTGAGCGGTCATAGCCTTGCAGCAGCCGCTGCGCCTCGTCCGACGAGAGACCGCGCTCGCGCTGCAGATCCTCCTGGAACCGCCGCGTGCCGAGCGCGACGTCGCGCGTCAGGATGGGGATCCCGTCGTCGAGAATGTTGATGTTGGTCACTTCGTGGCCCATGTTCACGAGCGCCACGATCCCCTGCATCGCGTTCGGATAATTCAGCTCGAACGCGTTGTGCAGCGCGAAGGCGTCGACGTCCACGACGCCGCCGTCCAGACCGGCGTCAGTGAGGATGCGCATCTTGGCCTCGATCAGCTCACGCTTGGCGGCGACGAGCAGCACGCTCATCTCCGTGCCGTCGGCGTCCGGATCGAGGATCTGGAAGTCCAGCTCCACCGACTCCATGTCGAACGGCACGTGCTGCTCCGCTTCCCAGCGCATCAGCTCGCGCGCCTGCGCCTCCTTCACGCGCTCGATCTGGATCTTCTTGATGATGACGTCGCGACCGCCCACGGCCGTGACGACGCTCTTTCCCTTGACACCGGCGGCGCCGAGCGCGCTCTGGATCGCCTCGGCCACGATGCCGGGATCCATGACTTCACCCTCGACGATCGCGTCGGCGAGCAATGGGGTCACAGCGACGCGGACCAGCTCCGGTTCCTTCTGGGAGTGGTCGATCACCGCGACCTTGATCAACCCGGACCCGATGTCCAGACCAACCGTGGTTTTCGAACGACCAAACAGTCCCATGGCGATGTTCGGTGGTACGGGACACCGGCGAGGAGGGAGCTACAACGGCCGGCGATGCGGGGAGATAGGCGGGAAACAGACAAGCAGCCGCGAAAATGGGCCGCTCGTCCATACTTGTCAAGTTACTTTAAGGGATGTCGTGGATCGATCTATCTTGCTTGCACTTACATACGACGCTGGTGCGGTGCCCCAACGATCGGTCGGGCATGCTGTCCCCTGCGCCCGGTCACTGGTACCGAAAACACGACCCACGCTGCGGTTCGTAACATTGAAGGCTCGGCAGCGATGTGCCATGCGCTATGGCGCCGCTCTGCCAGCCATTTCTCGAGCGGCAGGTTGTGCACGAGACGTTCAGTCGCGTTCGCCATCATTCAGTCACGCTCGCCATCAGTAGATGTCAGCGAGACTCCAGCGATAAATCGCCTGTATCGGCGCGTGCAGAGGCACGCTGTCGCTCGGCGCGAAACGCTCCAGCAGAAGGCGGTATCGGCGATTCGCGAGCTGACTCGGACCGGTACCAACGCGCACATCGACGACGATCGCATACAGCCGTGCGCCGAGTCGTGTCACACGCGCGCGCGCTGTTACGAGGGGGGTTGCATCACGCGTGGTCAGCGCGCGATCGCTCGATGCGCCGACGGCCAACGCGTCCTCGGGACCATCCCACGCCGCGACGAGCTCGGCAAGGAAGCGCCGCGCCAGGGCGTCGGCCTGAGCGGAGGCCGACGTCGAGCGCGCGTGCCGCTCGAGTGCCCGTGCCGACAGACAGGCGGCAGCGAGCAGCGCAGCGGCAAGGGTGAGTAGCGCGAGCGCGGACACGAGGGCAATGCCGGGCCGGAGATCGCCCCCTGCCCGGTGCCCGGCCGGGCTACGGGATAGCGACTCATAGCCGGTGCGCGATGGCAACATCGACCGAGTCCATCACGACGTTGTCGTGCCACCCCACGATCGACGGTGACAGCAGAGCGACGCTCACTCGTATTCTCGCAACGCGAGACACATCGACGCCGGTCTCGCCCGCGACGAGCTCGGTGTCGCCTTCGTCGAAGTAGCGAAATCCCGTTTGCCCGCCGCCACGCGGCGCAGCGAATGGCCCGGCGAGTGGCTGCGGCGGCGTGAAGCGCTTGAGGGCGTCGCTCCACTCGCGGACACCGAGCTGCCATGAGCCATCGCCGCCTCGATAGAAGCCATAGCGGAGCTGCCGCGTGATGCGAACGGGCGCGCCGGCGGGAATGGTATCGCTGCCATCGAGCGCGAGTTGCGTCGCGCCGAGTGGGGGCATGCCGAGAATTCGGCAGGAGGCGATCGTGCTGGTGGTACCCGTGATGCGCCGACCGGTCCACTCACCTCCGCGCTCGGCGTACCACCAGAGTGAATCACTCGCGCGCACCGACGCGGCAGCGCCATGGGGGGCCAGCTCGTCGGCATCGTCCGAGGAAATGGTGACGCGCGCAACCGCGGTGTCGCACGCGACCGCCGCAGCGATCGACGCGCGGAGCTGGAACGCCGTATCGTGTGCCTGACCGCCAACTAGATCGCCGGCCGAAGCAGAGAGCGTGGCGAGCTCGCTCGGTACCAGCGCGGAAGCGGCAGCGAGCTGTGACCCTCCAAGAGCGACGGCGGTGATGCGATCGGTGGTGCGCTGCTGGCGCAAGACACTCCGCAGCGCGGCGGCGAGGACGACGCCGGCCAGCACCATGGCCACCGCAAGCTCGGCAAGCGTCGCTCCGCGCCGCACGCGAGATGGATGCATCAGCACTGGACGGCGCTCTGCAGGAGCACACTGCCTCGGCGACTACCGCTGCGACGCCATTCGACATCGACGTCGACCAGCGCGAACCCTGCCGATGCGGGCGCAACGCTCCATTGCTCGCGCATCCCCTCCGAGACGAGCGTGTCGCGTCCGGGATGTGTGCAGGCAAGCGGCGATAGTTTGGCCAGACGTGATGTCGCCCGGAGCGTAGCTCTGTGTCGAGCGGCTGCGTCAGCTGAGCTGCGCAGCGCGAGCGCCGAGGTGCCCGCCATTCCGAGCAGCCCGACGGCGACGAGCACGAGTGCGACGAGCACTTCGACGACCGAGAGCGCGGCGCGAGGACGCAGAGCTGTTCGCATGCCGACAGTCTGCATCGCGCGAGCGCCGATGCGTCACCGAACGGTCGCGAGCCGCATCATTCGGTTGTCCGGAGCCGCATGGGATCCGTGACTGCGGAGGAAAGCGAAAGGCGCACCGGACTCGGTCCGATGCGCCCTTCATTCTTGCC
>CAYTKA010000090.1:0-14833 GCA_964438255.1 uncultured Gemmatimonadaceae bacterium
CGGTCAGATCCTTCCACGTACCGGCGACCCCGGGGACGTTCGCCTGGCCACCCAGCACGCCTTCGGTTCCTACTTCGCGCGCCACGCGCGTCACTTCGTCCGCGAAGCTCGAGAGCTGGTCCACCATCGTGTTGATCGTGTTCTTCAGCTCCAGAATTTCGCCCTTCGCTTCTGCCGTGATCTTCTTGGACAGATCACCCTTCGCGACCGCCGTGGTGACGTCGGCGATGTTACGCACCTGGTTCGTCAGGTTCGACGCCATGCCGTTCACCGAGTCGGTGAGGTCGCGCCACGTGCCGCTCACCCCCTGTACGTTGGCCTGACCACCCAGCCGTCCTTCCGTACCCACCTCTCGCGCGACGCGGGTCACCTCGCTCGCGAAGGCGTTGAGCTGATCCACCATTCGATTCACGGTGGACCCGATGCGGAAGAACTCGCCCTGCACCGTCTTACCCTCGATCTCGAGCTCCACCTTCTGGCTCAGATCACCCTCGGCGACCGCCTTGATCACTCGGGCGACCTCGGAGGTCGGCTGTACCAGATCGGTGATGAGCGAGTTGAGCGCGTCCACGCTCCCCGCCCACAGCCCGCCTGCGGGGCCGATCCCGGCACGGTCGCGCATCTTCCCCTCGCGCCCAACCGAGAGCGCCACACGGCTCAGCTCATCGGCAAGTCGGGATTGCTTCGTCGCGACGCTATTGAAGATGTCGGCGATCTCCGCCATGAGCGGATCGCCGTTCGCCTCCAACCGCACAGAGAAGTCCCCCGCATCCACCGCGCGCAGGCCGGCCAGAAGCCGCCGCAGCCCCCGCTCTCGTGAGCTTCCCCCCCCTCCCCCTCCACCTCCCCCTTCTCCGCTCACCTCCGTGGCCACACTATCGCGGTCGGCCGACTCCTCGAATGGATCCGCATCACCGTTGATGAGCGAGGCCGACGCGCGACGAGGACGGCCGCGCTTTCCACGTCCCGCGCCCGCCCCTCCATTCGTCTTTCCGTTTCCACGTCCGCTTGCGGACGACTTTTCCTTATCTGGGGACTCTGGTCTCTCGCCGACGCCCACGGTCAGCTCCTAGGGAAAGAGAGGATGCGAAAGGCCACCGGCAGTGGGTCGGTGGCTGAACAGGCAGGTACCACGTCGATCTGAATTTGCTGGAATTGCCGCGCCCCTGCCGAGAATTCCTTCAAATGCCATGCCGAGCTCGACAGTTACAATGCGCGCGCTGAACGGCTCAGGAAATACCCGGTGGAGCGAACACTGCAAAAAACACGCTCCCCGATCGATCAATAGTTATTCATGAATGGCCGTCGGCCGTCACGAGGTGACTGCTGAAGGGGCCACCGTGCCTCACGAATAGCCATTCACGGTACCTCGCAGACGATGACTCGCACGGGAATTCCACCATTGCTTGTCGTCGCCGCAACGCGCAAGGGGAGGCGCAGCTGACGCTCGAGCGTCTGGTCCGGAGACAACAGTGCTACCCGCCATCCCTGGGCACGGTCGCGCAGCACGTGGCCGATCTGCGCCCACAGGTCGCGCACGCGCCCACCCTCTCCGACGCGCACGCCATACGGTGGGTTGGTCACGATCCAGCCCGGCCCTCCCCCCGGTAGCTCCACCGCCGAGACGGCGTGTACGCCGAGGGTCAGATCGTCGAGCACGCCCGCCCGCTCGGCATTGGCTCGCGCCGCCTCGATGGCGCCCATATCGCGGTCGGATCCGTACACGGGGGCGGACCGGCCATCCGCCTCCTGCGCGGCGAACTGCACCCGCACCTGCTCCACGATCGCGGGAGTCACCTCCGGCCAGCGCTCGACGGCAAAGTGTCGCGCGAGGCCCGGTGCGCGCTCGCGCGCCATCAGCGCTGCCTCGATCGGGATCGTCCCCGATCCGCAGAACGGGTCTACGAGCGGCGACCTCCGATCCCACCCTGACGCCGCGATCAGCGCCGCGGCCATCGTTTCCCGTAACGGCGCCTTGGCGGTGGCCTGGCGCCAGCCGCGCCGGTGCAGCAACGCGCCCGACGTGTCCGCGCTCACCGTGCAGCGGTCGCGTAGGAAGCGCACCACGAACAGTTGCGCGTCGCTCGCGGTCTCTTCATCCTCCACCCCAGTCGTGCGCTCCACACGCGCGCCCGAGACGGCCGGCACGATCGCATCCGCGAGCCGCTCCGCGATGGCATCGGTGTGATACAGCCGCGACTTCTTGCAGGTGACGCGGAAGCGCACTGCACTGCCCGGCGTGACGATGTGCGACCACGGAATTCGACGCGCATGGCGCTCCAACTCGGCGAACGACCGTGCCTCGAACGACGCCAGACGCACGAGCACCCGCGACGCGATGCGCAGACCGACATTTGCCAGGATGACGCTGCGCACGTCGCCGCTCCAGGCGATCCCACCGCCGCCCGGCTCGAGCTTCGCCGGTAGTCCGAGTGCGCGCGCCTCGGCCAGTGCCAGCGCTTCGAGTCCGGGCGCGGCGGCGGCGAAGCAGGCGAGAGGCGCCGCCCTCACGCGGCGCGGCGCCGCAGCCGCACCGGCTCCAAGGCTCTTACGACGCGGTAGCCCAGCAACAACACGAACACGACGAGGTAGACGACCGGGAAGAACGTATCCTTCTTCACCGCCCAGAGATAATGGATCGTCCCGGTGATTGCCGCCGCGTAGACCAGCCGGTGCAGCCGATTCCACCGTGCGCCCCCCAGTCGCTTGATCGACCACTTGGTGGAGGTCAGCGCGAGCGGGATCAGCAGCAGAAAGGTCGACATCCCGACGAGGATGTACTTGTGCTTCACGATCTCCTTCCACATGAGCACGAGATCGAAGTTCATGTCGGCCCAGCTCCACGTGGCCACGTGCACCACGGCATAGGAGAAAGCAAACAGGCCGAAGGTGCGCCGGTACTTCGCGAGCGCGCCCACCCCGGACAGCTGTCGCACCGGCGTCACCGCCAGCGAGAGGGCGAGAAATCGCAGCGTCCATAACCCGGTGCGAATCTCCGTGGCGGCGATCTGATCGGCGCCGAGGGAGCTCGGCCAGCCATGCAGCACTCCCAGCTCGGCAAGCCAGTCGAGCGTGAGGTGGATCGCGGGAACCAGACAGAGAACGAAAACGGCGACGCGGACCGCTGGGTGCAGGAGCAGCCTGGATCGCGCCGTCAGAAGTTCCTCCGGAGGTCCATGCCGCGATACAGGCTCGCCACCTGATCGGCGTAGCCGTTGAACATGAGCGTCGGCCGACGACGGAACTCCCCGATGCGACGCTCGCGGCTCTGCGTCCAGCGCGGGTGATCGACCTCGGGGTTCACGTTGGCGTAGAAGCCGTATTCGTCGGGCGCCGCAATGTTCCACGTCGTACGCGGCTGCTCGGCAAGGAAGGAGATCTTCACAATGGCCTTCGCCCCCTTGAAGCCGTACTTCCACGGTACGACGAGTCGAATCGGCGCGCCGTTCTGATTCGGCAGCGGCTTGCCGTACAGCCCCGTGGCGAGGAACGACAGCGGATGCATTGCCTCGTCCATGCGCAGCCCCTCGACGTACGGCCAGTCGAGGATGCGGCGCCGCTGACCGGGCATCTGCTGCGGGTCGAGCAGCGTCGTGAACGACACGAACTTCGCGCTGGGCAGCGGATCGAGTCGCGTGATCATGTCGCGCAGCGGGATGCCCTGCCACGGGATCACCATCGACCACGCCTCCACGCAGCGGAGCCGGTATACCCGATCCTCCACCTTGTACGGCTTCACCAGATCATCGAACGCATATGTGGCCGGCTTCTTCACCAGCCCATCGACGGTGACCGTCCACGGGCGCGTGCGGAGGTTCCCCGCGTTCGCTTTCGGGTCGCTCTTGTCCGTGCCGAACTCGTAGTAGTTGTTGTAGCTCGTGATGTCGTCGTACGAGTTGAGCTTGTCGTCGGCCGGCCGAACGTCGCCGTCGGAGGTGCCCTCGGTACGCGCATCGCTCGTGCTGCACGCGGCGCCGCCGAGGATGAGCGCACTGCTGAGTGCGGCACCAATGCCCCCGGCGCGGGCGATGAACTCGCGCCGATTGAGGTAGGTGGACTCGGGCGTGATCTCCGAGGATGGAATGTCCGAGGGGCGCTTGATGACGATGATTGGCATACGCCGGTGAGTCGAGGACGGTTTTCGTACCGAACTGGCAGATCCGGCAGAGTTGTCTGCAAGAAATGCGGACCCGACGCGGGACACTCGGTCGAGCTGGCAGATTCGGGTCGGTCCACGGCGTGCCTCTCCATGAGACGCCGCCGCCATGGCGGACAGAACGGCAACCATCCACCAGGGAGAGAACTATGCTGAACACTCGCTCGCTCGCAACACTGGACCGTATGCTCACGCTGAATCGCGCCTTCGACGAGGCATTCGGCAGCCCATCCGGTAGCCCTGCCTGGCTCCCGGCGATGGACGTGGCGGAGCGCGGTGACGCCTACACCGTGCACTGCGAGCTCCCCGGGGTGAGCGCCGAGCAGGTCGAGGTGAGCTTCGAGCAGAACATCCTCACCATCCGCGGCACGAAGCCGGCCGGCTTCGTGGCGAACGACGGTGAGGTGCGCGTCTTCGCTGCGGAGCGCGCGTACGGCACCTTCGAGCGCTCCGTACGCCTCCCCGAGTTCGTGGACGCCGGCCGGATCTCGGCGAAGTTCGAAGACGGCGTGCTGACGGTGACCGTCCCGAAGGCCGAGGCAGCAAAGCCGCGGAAGATCGCGATCAATCGGACCGTCTGACGGGACCGGCGCGCGGGCGCGCTTCCTGCTTCCCTCGCGCGCATGCCATCTCGGGACATCAAGCCCGAGGCGCGCGCTGTGCTCCGCGCGCGCTTCGGGCATGCCGATTTTCGTCGTGGGCAGTGGGAGCCGGTGCAGGCGGTGCTCGAGGGGCGTGACGCGCTCGTCGTGATGCCCACCGGCAGCGGGAAGTCGATCGTCTATCAGCTTCCCGCGCTGCTCCTCCCGGGGCTCACCATCGTCGTGAGCCCCCTCATCGCGCTGATGAAGGATCAGCAGGACAAGCTGCGCGCGCACGGTGTGCACGCCCTGGCCATGCACTCGCATCTCTCCGCCGAGGAAGCGCGCGAGACGGCGCGGCAGGTTGCGGAGGGCGACGGCGAGATCCTCTATCTCACCCCCGAGCGATTCAAGGATCGCGACTTCTTCGATCATCTGCTGACGCGCACCGTCAGCCTGTTCGTCGTCGACGAGGCGCACTGCGTGAGCCAGTGGGGGCATGACTTCCGCCCCGATTACCTCACACTTGGCTCCGTCGTGAAGCGACTCGGCAAGCCGCCGATCCTCGCGCTCACCGCCACGGCCACGGAAGAGGTGCGAGCCGACATCGCGCGGCAGCTCGGGATGGAGAATCCGCGCGTCACCATCACCGGCTTCGCGCGCCCGAACCTACGCTTCGAGGTGCGGCGCACCGTGAACCAGGTGAGCAAGGACGCCGAGGTCGAGCGCCTGCTCGACAAGCATGTCCCGACGCGTGGCAGCGGGATCATCTACTGCGCCACGATCAGAGAAGCGGAGCGGCTCTACGAGCAATTGAGGGAGCGTTACCCCGTCGGCCTGTACCACGGAAAGATGAACCCGGCCGACCGGAAGGCGTCGCAGAACGCGTTCATGGACGGCGCGCTCCAGACGATGATCGCGACGAACGCCTTCGGGCTGGGGATCGACAAGCGCGATCTGCGCTTCGTGCTTCACTATCACTTCCCTGGCTCGGTGGAGGCGTACTACCAGGAGGCAGGGCGCGCGGGGCGCGACGGCAAGCCCGCCGTGTGCTCGATCCTGTACCGCGTCGAGGATTCCCGCGTGCAGTCCTATTTCCTTGGCGGGAAGTATCCCGACATCGAGGAAGCGGTCAAGGTCGCGCTGCTGCTCGAGCAGTACCCGCTCGGCGAGCGCGTGGAGCTGGATACGCTCTGTGAGCGGTCCGGCGTCGCACGGCGCAAAGCTCGCATCGTTCTCGTGCTGCTCAAGCGGCACGGGCTCGTGCGCGAGCATCGCGGCGGTGGCTGGGAGCGTCTGCAGAATCGACTCACCCAAGTCGATCTCAGTGCCGATCTCACCGACTACGAGGAGCGCCGCGTTCAGGACCGCGCGAAGCTGCGCATGATGGTGGCGTACTGCCAGAGCGCGCGGTGCCGCACGCGCTTCATCCTCGAGTACTTCGGGGAGGAGGTCGAGCCGGAGTGGGTATGCGGCAACTGCGACGCCTGTGACGTGCAGCGCGCCTTTGCCACGCGTGGACGTCAGACCGCCGCGCTGGCGTAGGCGCCGCGCCATGCGGCGCTTACGCCCCGTTCGTCTCGGACAACTCGTGGAGCGTACGTACGAGCCGGTCGTGATCCTTCGGCAGGTCGACGATGCGTAGACCGGCGCGCGACGCGAGCTCGCGCGGGTCGCTCTCGGTGCGCGCCGAGCGAACGAGGACCACGCGCGCGCCGGTCATGAGCGCCGGTCCCACGAATCCGTCCGCGCACGCCTCGTGATCGCAGTCGATGAGCACCAGGCGCGGGCGGACGCGCAAGAGCGCCCCTCGCGCCTGCTCCGCGTGCTGCTGCGGAAAATTCGGGGTATGTCCTGCGAGCTCGACGAGGGCACCGAGCAGCGCGGCGGCCAGGGGATCGGCGGAGAAGATCAGGGCAGCGGATCGACTCACGTCGTCGCGGAAGCTGGAGACTGCATCACGCTCGGGGTGGGGAGTAGGTGTGGTGCGAGCAAGAGGGGGACCAGCGTCCGTCGACAGCGCGGGTCACGTCGCACTTGACGCGCGTGCGGCACGAGTAAACATTCGTCGCACCCCGCGCCGATTCGCGCTCCAGGCCTTCCGCCCACGTGTCCCTCCGCAGCCGCCTCACCTCATGATGATGGTGTCCGACTCGAGCCACACCCCGCCGAGTCATCTGGACGACGCGACCGTCGCCGCGGTGCGCGCCGCGTTGCAGACGTATCTCGCCGACGCGAGCGACTCCGATGCGCTGCGGGGTGCGCTGCTTCGCATGTCGACCGAGGCGCGCGGGCGCAGCATGCTGCCGGAGCAGGTCCTCGTCACGCTGAAGGATATCTGGAACGGACTGCCCGAGGTGCGCAGCGTGTCCGACACCGGCGAGCAGGTACGGCTGCTTCAGCGCGTGGTGACGATGTGCATCAAGGAGTACTATAGCGTCTGACGACGCACGTGCCGTTACCGAGACTGCGGCGCATTCTGCTCGCCCTCTACCTGCTCGTCGCGTTCGGCGACGCAGCCGGGAAGTGGCTCGCGTCCACCGACGCGTTCCATCGCGTTGCGGCGCCGTTCGTTCGGGGCGCAGCCGCCGAGCGCCTCGAGAGCGCCCGCCGCCCGATGGGCAACTTCGAGATCTTTCGGGCGGCGTCGCGGCATCTCGTCACCGGCGAGGACATGTACGCCGATTATCCCGGTGAGCTCCAGGACCGGTACAAATACAGCCCGAGCTTCGCCGTGCTCTTCGCGCCGTTCGCATGGCTTCCGTCGCCGCTCGCACTGTTCCTCTGGAACGCGTTGAATGCCGTGTTGCTGTTCGTCGCGATCGAGCGTGCGCTGCCGCTGCGCGCCGCGCTGATCGCCAACGCGGCATTGCTGCTCGAGGTGCTCCGCGCGATGCAGAATGCGCAGAGCAATGCGCTGGTCGCGGCATTGATCATCCTCACCTTCGTCGAGCTCGAGCGCGATCGGGTGTGGCGCGCCGCCGGCGCCGCCGTCATCGGCGCCTGCGTGAAGATCTTTCCGCTCGCCGCGCTGTCCTTCGCCATCCCGCGACGGCGGGTCCTCCGCACCGGCGTGGCGGCCGCAGCGATCGGCGCGGTCGTGCTGGCGTTGCCGCTGGCCATTACGAGCCCGACGACACTGCTCGCCCAATACAGCTCGTGGCATCGGGTCGAGGCGTTCGATGCCCAGCAGCGGTGGTTCTCGGTGATGGAGCTGTTGCACCAATGGCTCGGCGCGAGCTGGCCGAACTGGCCGAACTGGCCGGTGCAGCTCGCCGGCACACTGCTCCTGCTCGCGCCGCTCGCCGTGCGGCGCGCGCGCTGGGGCGAGGACCGCTTCCGCGTGCTGTTCCTCTGCTCGGTGCTGATCTACGTCGTGATCTTCAACCATCAGGCGGAGCGCGCGAGCTACGTGATCGCATTTGCCGGCGCGGCGATGTGGTTCGCCTCGGAGCCGAGGACGCGCTGGCGCACCGCGCTTCTCGCGATCGCGTTCATCACGCTGCCGCTCATGTCGACGCTGATTCCCGTGCCGGCCGCGCTGAAGGCGCCGACCGCGATGTTGTACCGCCTCGCGCTGCCGATGCTCTCCATCTGGATCGCGGTCCAGGTCGAGCTGTGGCGCGAAGCACGCACGTCGGACCGGAGCGAGCTTCCTGGCGGCGAGTCGTGAACTGCGAGCACTCCCCGTTCACCGTTCTCACGCCAGCTTCGCGTCCAGCTCGATCTGCACGTTGTTCTTGAGTGCGCCGGACACCGGACAACCCTCCTTCGTGGCCGCGGCGATCGCCTGGAACTTCTGGTCGTCGATGTTCGGCACCTTCGCGCGCGAGGTCAGCTGCATGCGCGTGATCTTGAAGCCAGCACCCACCTTTTCGATCGTGCACGCCGCGTCCGTCTGCACCTCCTGCGGCGTGAACCCGGCCTGCTCCAGGCCGACGCTCAGCGCCATGCTGTAGCAGGCAGCGTGCGCCGCGGCGAGCAGCTCTTCCGGGTTCGATCCGGCACCGTTCTCGAACCGGGACGAGAAGTTGTACTGACCAGCCAGCCCCGTCTGCCCCTTGAACGTCCCGCTGCCCTTCTGCAGTCCACCCTGCCAGACTGCGGTCGCCTTTCTCGTCGGCATCGCTCGATCTCCCTGGTCGTTTCCCGCGTGACTGATGCCCGGACGCGCGCCGCGCTTGACGCGTCGTCCCCCGGACGGTTTATCTCCAGCATGACGGAACCTGTCGTCGAGCAACCGATTCCGCCGAGCGTGGCGCGAGTGCTGAGCACGTTCCGCGCCCTGGGGCGCGAGGAGAAGATGCAAGCGCTCCTGCACTACGCCAAAAAGCTGGAACCACTTCCCGAGCGATTTCGTTCGCTCGACCGGGCCGAGTTCACCGTCCCGGAATGTCAGACGCGCGTCGATCTGTTCCCGGAAGTGCGCAACGGCAAGCTGTATTTCTATGCCGACCTCAACCTGCGGCAGTCGCCCACGATTGCCGCCTTTCTCTCCATCCTTTTCTCCGCCATCAACGGACAACCGCCGGCGACCACGCTGGCGATCCCGACTGACTTCGTCCGCCAGATGATGGAGGGGATTGGACTGGCCGGCCGCGAGGCTGGTCTGAACGCCATGCTCGCCCGCGTGAAGCGACACGCGCAGCGGGCCGCCGACGGCTGACAACCCTCGACCACGAGCGCCATGACCGCAGCCGACCTCGCTCCTGCCCGCGTGTCGGGCCCGGTTCAGACGTACGTGAATCACCGGCGGATCTTTCCGCTCTTTCACTACGTCGCGCTCCCGATTCTCTTCGCGAACGTCGCCGTGGCGGTATGGCATGCCATCCGCCGCCCATCGCCGTGGAATGCCTGGGTCGTCGTCGTCGCCGTTGGCTTGGTCGCCGGGCTGGTGGCGAGCCGGGCCTCCACGCTCCACGTGCAGAACCGGCTCATCGCGCTGGAGATGCGCCTGCGTCTCGCCGCCACCCTCCCTCCCGAGCTGCGCACGCGCATCTCCGAGCTGCGGCTGTGGCAGCTCATCGGCCTTCGCTTCGCCGGGGACAGCGAGCTGCCGGGGCTGGTGGAGCGCTGCCTGTGTGGTGAGCTTGCTACCGCGGACGCGGTCAAGCGCGCGATCCGCGAGTGGCGCCCCGACTACGTGCGCGCCTGACGTATCTCTCACCCTCGCTAGTCGTACCACATGCAGCGTCTGCTCAGCGCCTGGGCCTGGGTCGCGGCGATCTCGGTCGTGATTTGCGGCTTCTTCTATGTCGCCGCGGTGTGGCTCGTCACCGCACCCTTCGACCGCGGCCGCTATCATGCCGGCCGCGCCTTTCGCCAGCTCGCCATGGCCGCCGTGCGACTGAACCCGCTCTGGCATTTCGAGACGGACGGCGAAGCACCACGCGATCCGCGCCATCCGTACGTCGCCGTGTCCAATCACGAGTCCTACGCCGACATCTTCCTCATCAGCCATTTTCCGTGGGAGATGAAGTGGCTCTCGAAGGACACGATCTTCAAGATCCCCGTCATGGGCTGGATGATGCGCATGGCGAAGGACATCCCGATCAAGCGCGGCAAGCGTGAGAGCGTCGTCAGTGCTTTTCAGGGCTGCCGCGACCGGCTCGCTCGCCGGGTGAGCGTGATGATCTTTCCGGAGGGGACGCGCTCCAAATCGGAGGAGTTGCTCCCGTTCAAGGACGGCGCGTTCAAGCTGGCGATCGAGGCACAGGTCCCGATCCTACCCATCGCGGTTGCCGGCACGCGCGACTGCATGGCCAAGCACAGCTTCCTGTTCCGGCGCGCACGCGCCAAGGCGCGCGTGCTGCCGCCCATTCCCACCACCGGCCTCACGAGCGCGGACGTCGGCACGCTGCGTGACCGCACGCGCGCCGTGATCGACGCGGCGCGGCATGCGCTCCAGCGCGAGCTCGCCGGCGCCGCGACTGCCGGATGACGACGGCGGCTGGCGCCGCGCCCCCGCGCAACGAGGAGGCGCTCGACGAGCTGCTCTCTCGCCCGAGCGCCAGTCTCGCAGCGGTGCTCGGGCGGGTGCCGGGTGATCTGCTGGTGCTCGGCGCCGGTGGCAAGATGGGGCCGACGTTGGCGCGGATGGCCAAGCGCGCCGATCCGCAGCGTCGCGTCATTGCCGTGTCGCGCTGGTCGAGCGCCGATACGATGAACAAGCTCCGCGTGCACGGTGTGGAGACGCTGCGCGCCGATCTCCTCGAGCCCCGTGCGCTCGCTGCCCTTCCCGAAGCACGCAACATCGTGTTCATGGCGGGACAGAAGTTCGGCACGTCCGGTAGCCCCGCCGTGACCTGGGCGATGAACGCCGCGGTTCCGGCGTTCGTGGCCGAGCGGTACGCGGGCGCACGCACCGTCGTGTTCTCGACCGGGAACGTGTACGCACTCACCCCGCCCGTCCGCGGCGGCTCGCGCGAGACGGACGATCCCGCCCCGGTCGGCGAGTACGCCAATTCCTGCCTCGCACGCGAGCGGCTCTTCGCCGCCGCGGCGGCGCGGCATGGCACCATGGTCGCCATCGTACGCCTCAACTACGCACACGACCTTCGCTATGGCGTGCTGACCGATCTCGCCACGAAGCTCCTTGCAGGTCGGCCGATCGACCTCACCATGAGCTACGTGAACGTCATCTGGCAGGGCGATGCCAACGCGTTCGCGCTCGCCGCGCTTGCGCGCGCCGCCGCGCCGGAGCCGTACGTCGTGAACGTCGCCGGTCCTGACACGGTGCGCGTCGCCGACCTCGCGCGCGCGTTGGCGGGGCGGCTGGGCGTCGAGCCTCACTTCACCGGCTCCGAAGCGCCCGACGCGCTGCTCAGCAACGCGACGAAGATGCACGAGCTGCTCCCCGACCCGCTGCTGCCCCTCGACACACTGGTGAGCTGGGTCGCCGAGTGGGTCGCGCGTGGCGGACGTCTGCTCGACAAGCCTACGGCGTTCGAGCGACGCGACGGACGCTTTTGATGTGCGTTCGAACTGATCTCCGATGACCGCACTGCGCGCGCATCTCGCGATGGGACAGGTCATCCCCGCGCATCCGCTCGCGCTCACCGAACGGCGCACGCTGGATGAGCGACGTCAGCGCGCGCTGACGCGTTATTACGTGGACGCCGGCGCTGGCGGCATCGCTGTGGGAGTGCACACCACGCAGTTCGCCATTCGGGACGACAAGCACGGGCTCTTTCGGCCCGTGCTCGAGCTCGCGGCGGAAACGGCGCGCGCAGCACGGCGATCCGCCGATCGCACGGCACCCTTCGCCCTGATCGCCGGGGCGGTCGGGGACACGCGGCAGGCCGTGGCGGAGACCGAGATCGCGGCATCGCTCGGTTACGATCTCGTCCTGTTGAGCCTCGGCGCGCTTCGCGACGCGACCGATGCGGAGCTCGTGCGGCACTGCCGCGCCGTGAGCGAGGTGCTCCCCGTGTTCGGGTTCTATCTGCAACCCGCGGCCGGCGGCCGCGTGCTCGGCTACGACTTCTGGCGCGCCCTCGCCGAGCTGCCGCGCGTGTGGGCGATCAAGATCGCGCCGTTCAATCGCTATCGCACGCTCGACGTCGTCCGCGCAGTCGCCGACGCCGGACGCGACGACCTCGCGCTCTACACCGGCAACGACGACAACATCCTGCTCGACCTGCTCACGCCATTCCCCGTATCGAGAGGGGGCGCCAGTGCGACGCGCTACATCGTCGGCGGCCTGCTCGGTCAATGGGCCGTGTGGACACACGCGGCGGTACAGACGCTCGAGCGCGTGCGGGCCTTGCGCAGCCAATCCGTCGATGCAGCGATCCTGCGCGACGCCGCCGCGCTCACCGACGCAAACGCGGCGATCTTCGACGCCGCACACGACTTCGCCGGATGCATCCCCGGCATTCACGAGGTGCTGCGACGTCAGGGCCTGCTCGCCGGCACGTGGTGTCTCGACCCTACCGAAACGCTCTCACCCGGTCAGGGAGCGCAGATCGATCGCGTCTACCAGCAATACCCCACACTCAACGACGACGACCTTGTCCGGGACAATCTCGAACGGTGGCTCAGGCCGTGAACGGTTCACAGTTCGCGGTTACGTCCCCATGAGCGGCGCAATCCAACTGTCTTTCGCGCGCTTCTCGAAGCCGGTGCGGAACAGACCGAGATCGGTGAGACTCGTGTCGAACACCACGGTGTCCTTGGTGATCGCGCCGGACGTGGCCAGGCTGGGCACGTCGCCGCGCGAGGCGCTCTGCACCGTTCCCGTGCCGTCGCGATAGAACACTCGCCCGCCGCCGACAAGGCTCGCGCCGACACGAGCCTCCAGCCCCTGGAGCATGCGGAACAGCCCGTCTATCGAGCACCCGCTGGCACCCGCGCTGCTCTGATCGACGGCAATGACGAGGAACCGATCGTCGAGCAGTCGACTACCGACCGTCAGTGGCGCGCCATGTGCCGTCCAGCTCACGAGGTATGCGTCCACCGCCTTCATGAGCGTCTTCGTCCCTTCCTCGGTCAGGGGCCGGTCACTGCCGAAGACCCAGACGCGGGATGCATCGGGCAGACTATCGAATGGAACGACGGGCATGAGCTCGACGGGAATCTGGTATACGGGGCGGTACTCGCGTACGGACCGAACAGAACGCAAGATAGCTGATCGTTGGCCTCTCCGACCATCTCGATGGCTTCACCCACCACTTCGAAGAGCACGCACAATCTGCCGTCGCCCGGCAATGCCGACGCGTCGCCGGACGCGCAGTACCGTCCGCTGTTCGCGCTTTCGCCGCTGCCCGCGTGGGTCTACGACACCGAGACGCTCCGCTTCCTCGAGGTGAACGAGGCGGCCGTGCACGCCTACGGCTGGTCGCGTGAGGAGTTCCTCGCCATGACGCTGCGGGACATTCGCCCGCCCGACCAGAGCGATCTCGACGCCCTGCTCGTCACGGCGTCGAGCGGTGCCGCGCACGGCGCCGAGTCGATTCACCGCACAAAATCAGGACTGATCCGGCGCGTCGAGATCAGCTCGTACCCGCTCGAGTTCGGCGGACGACAGGCCCGCATGGTCCTCGTCAATGACGTCACCGAGCGATACGAGGCACAGGAGGCGCTCGTCCGCAGCGAGCAGCGATACCGCTCGGTCATCGAGCAGATGCAGGACGTGTTCTTCCGGACCGATGCACAGGGGCTGTGGACCTTCCTCAACCCGTCGTGGACCACGCTCACCGGCCACCCGTGGCGCGAATCGCTCGGCACGCACTTCCTCACGTACGTCCATCCCTCCGACCGCGCCGTCCTGCTCGACGCATATCGTCCCCTCACCGACGGCACGATGGCGAACACCCTCGTCGAGGTGCGCTACTTCCGGCAGTCGGGGGGCTACCGGTGGGTCGAGGCGAGCACGCGCGCCGTGCGTTCCGCACGCGGAGAGTTCGACGGCACAACGGGCACCCTTCGCGACGTGACGGAACGGCGCGCCGCGGAGGAGGAACGTCAGCGCCTCGCCGCGAACATCCGCCAACTGCTCGACGCATCCGGTGAGGGCGTGTACGGCATCGACGCACGCGGGGTCGTCACGTTCATGAACCGCCGCGGCGCGGCGATGCTCGGCTACGAGCCGGAGGAGCTGGTCGGCCGCGTGATGCACGACGTCACGCACTACTCGCGGCGCGATGGCACGCCATACCCGGCGTCGGAGTGTCCCGTCGCCCGGGCTGCGTCGGAAGGGGTACCCTGTGCTGTCGACGACGAGGTCATGTGGCGCAAGGACGGGATTCCACTTCAGGTGGAGTACGCCGCCGCACCGCTGCGCGAGCACGGCCGCATCTCCGGCGCCGTCGTGCACGTTCGCGACATCACGGCACGCAGGCGGACGGAGCTCGAGCTCATCGTCGCGCGCGATGCGGCCGAGGCGGCGAACCGCGCCAAGAGCGACTTTCTGGCGCGCATGAGCCACGAGTTGCGCACGCCGCTCAACTCGATCATCGGCTTCGCCAACGTGCTGCTCAAGAACAGGTCGGCGCGCCTCGCCGAGACCGACCTGTCGTATCTCCAGCGCATCGCCACCAACGGACGACATCTCCTCGGGCTCATCAACGACATCCTCGACCTGTCCAAGATCGAG
>CAYTKA010000091.1:0-14726 GCA_964438255.1 uncultured Gemmatimonadaceae bacterium
GTCTGTTGTGAGCCCTTCTTATCCTGCGGCATCGCGCCGGCCCGAGCGATGCGGGCATCCATCGCTCGCCCGCCAGCGTAACAATCGCCAGCGTGGAGATTATGGCGCTGCCTTTAGCCAGTGCGACACCGGCTGCATCAGGAAGTCGTCCAGCGCGATCCCGTCGCCGCCGATCAGGAGAGTGCGGTGCGGCTTGAACGCTTCCACGAACGCCGCCGTGCCCGGGTGCGACTGCGGAGCGCGCCCGCTCTTCACCTCGATGGCCGTCACGCGGCGCCCCGCCTGCACGACGAAATCCACCTCGTGGTTTCGCTCTCGCCAGTAGTAAAGCGAGCACTCACCGCGCATCGCCGCGTTGGCCAGGTGCGCGCCCACCGCCGATTCCACGAGCCGTCCGCGGAACTCGCGGTCGGCCCGCGCCTCGTCGTGGGTGAGCCCGCTCGTCGCCGTCATCAGCGCGGTGTCGAGCACCTGGAGCTTGGGACTCGATCCGCGGCTGCGCGCCACGTCGCCCGCGTACTTGGGGAGCCCGCGCACCATCCCCGCGCCCGCCAGCAGATCCAGGTAGTGCGCCAGCGTGGTGGTGTTCCCGGCATCCTGGAGCTGGCCCAGCATCTTCGTGTACGACAGCACCTGTCCGGAATAGCGGCAGGCCAGCTCGAACAACCGGCGCAGCAGCGCCGGCTTGTCCACGCGCGTCAGCAGCAGCACGTCGCGCGAGATGGACGTTTCGATCAGGCTGTCGAGGATGTAGCGCGTCCAGCGATCCGGCTCGTCGACGAGCGGTGCGGCACCCGGGTAGCCGCCGTAGAACAGGAAGGTCTCGAGCGACCAGTCGAACGCGGCGCGCATCTCCGCGAACGACCAGTGCGACATCGGGATCGTCTCGAACCGGCCGGCCAGGCTTTCGGTCAGCCCCTGCGTGATCAGCAGCGGCGCAGAGCCGAGGAGCACCACCTTGAGCGGCCGCCTGGCGCGCGTGTCCTCGTCCCAGAGGCGCTTCACCGCCTCCGACCAAGCGGGGATCTTCTGGATCTCGTCCAGCACCAGCACCGCACCCGCCTTGCCTGCAATATCGAGGCGAGCCGCCTCCCATTGCTGGGCGATCCAGTCGGGGCCGCGGAGGGTCGGCTCGTCCGCGCTGGCGTAGCGCACCGGGACCGTGAGCGGTTCGGTGGCCTGCTGCACCAGGGTGGACTTGCCGACCTGGCGCGGGCCGGCGACGACCTGAATGAAGCGGCGCGGCTGGCGGAGGCGGGCGGTCAGCTCGGCACGCTGGGGACGCTCATAGGGGGGACGCCTGCTGCTCATCGTATTGAGTAATTTTACTCAACGTACTGAGCAAGGCAAGGCGCACCACTTCACGAGAGATGGGGAGGCAGCCCTACGAAGCTCGGTTGGTCGACTGCGGTGAGCTTTGCCCGCCATCGGACCTTCCCTCATGCCGCGACCCACTCAGCGGACAGCGCCGCCGCCTGCTCCAGAACGGTCTGCGTCGCCTTCTCCTGCTTGTCCGGCGGGTAACCGTACTTGCGGAGGATGCGCTTGACCAACACACGCAACTGCGCCCGGACGTTCTCGCGTAACGTCCAGTCGATCGTGACGTTCCTGCGCACCGTCTCGACCAGCTCGCGCGCGATCGGCCCGCTTCTTTCACAACATCAATTCCATGTACACAACCCCGACCCCAGATCCCGACACTCGCGTCGCTCGTGCGGGACGACTGCGGTGCGAGCTCCTACCTCCCCTGCTTCCCCCCCTTCCACTCCCCACGCGCCACAGCAGGCACGAACTTCTCCACCCCCTTCGGCGAAAACTCGAGCGTCTTCCCCTCCTCCGCACTCTTGTACGCCGTCATCAGCATCTGCACGACCTCGACGCCGTCCTCGAACGTCAACCGCGGCTTCTCCTTTCCTAAGAAGCAACGCACGAAGTGGCGATCCTCTGCTTCATACCCGTACGCCACCGCCTCGCTCGGCACCACGGGCATCAATCCCATCTCCGCGTTCTGCTTCTCCACCAGATCCTCGCCCACCTTTCCCTTCACCTCGCGGCTGAAGAACAACTTCAGCCCCGCGTCGAGGGTGTTCCACGACATCGAGTACTCGGGCCCGAGCAGCTCGGCGCTCAACCGCAGACCCGCACCGACGAAGCTCCACGACGTGCTCGCCTCGCCGATCACGCTGTACCCGTCCGCGGTCTCGAACTCGATCGTCAGGCCCGCATAGTCCTCGCTCGGGTGCGCGGCGTAATCCACCTCGCGCCCCATCGTCTTCGCGAGCTGCTTCACGTATTCGCCGCGCGACCACTTCAGGCTCGCGATGCGCGCGGTCACGCGCTTGGGCTGAACGGTGGACAACGGCTCGCCCGGCTTGGTGAGGAGATGCCGCACGAGCAGCGCGGAGTGGCACATCATGTCGTTCAACACGCCGCCGCCCTGCAGCTTCCCCTGCCAGAACCAGGGCATGTGCGGACCGCTGTGCTCCTCCGCCGCGCGCGCGAGATACGGACGTCCGGTCGTGGCCGCGCCGCGCGCCCACAACAGGTTGCGGCCGGTGTCCACCTGCGGGGCGAAGACCTGGTTCTCGAGGTAGCCCTGCATCAGCCCGACGCTGTCCACGAGACGCTTCACTTCCTTCGCCTCGGCGACGTTGCGCGCCAGCGGCTTCTCGCAGGCAATCCCCTTCAGCGTCCCCTTGCCGCGCTGAATGGTGTCGACGATCTCCTGCACGTTCTCGATGCGCGCCTGATTGGGGCCGGTGAGCCAGATCGCGTCGATGGCTGGGTCGGCGACCATCTCGGCGATGGACTTGTACGCCTTCGCCTTGCCGACGTCGAGATCGTTCGCGTAGCGCGCCGCCGCGGTGGCGTTCTTGGTGTTCGGGCTCCATACGCCGAGGACGTCGGCGTCGCGCACGCCGAGCCAGCCGAGCATGTGGAACTTCGCGTTGAAGCCGCTGCCGATGAATCCGACGCCGAGTCTGTCCTTCGTGCTCATGCCTTTCTGCTCCGTGCCAGGCTCGCCTCGTATTCCTCGTAGCTCACGCCGAGCTTGCGCGTGGCTTCGGGGGGGCAGCCGTTCCAGTTCGGGTTGAAGACGTTCCCCATGTACTTCAGATCATTCCATCCCATCGCGCTCGAGAAGAACGCCGAGCCGATCGAGCTGCGAAAGCGCGAGAACCACGCGGCGCCCGCGGCGAACTCCGGCTTGGCTTTCTTCGGGTACGCGATGTCGTCCAGCACGGCACGACGCTGCGCGTCGCTGCTGCCGAGGAAATCGGTGCCGTAGCGACGCCGATGCTCCGCGTCGAACCAGGCGAGCCCGCCGCGCATCGAGACACGGTTCTGCTCACTCGTGTCCTTCTCGGCGAGCATGTAGTCCACGAACTCCGGCGCCTTGGCGTCGGTCGCGCTGCCGGAGCGCTCGTCCTTCGGGATGATCATGTCGGCGAGCACGCGCACCGTACGCCACTCGTGCGGCGTGAAGAACTTCGGCGCGTACGGCGCCGCGTTCTCATCGTGCAGCCGCTGCACCACGCGCGTCGCGCGCTCCACGCTGGGCGCCGACCAGTCGATCGCCGTGGCGAGTGGAACGGCGCCGAGAAGCTTCAGCGCGTCGCGCCGTGAGACGTCGGTCATAGTGCCCCCTGCTTGCGCTGCTGCGCGATGTAGTCGGCCGTGCGCCACGCCAGAGCGAGGATCGTCCAGGTGGGATTCTTGTCGGCCTGCGTGACGAACGGCCCGCCGTCGGCGACGAAGAGGTTCCTGCAATCGTGCGCCTGGCAGTGAGCGTTGAGCACGGAGTCGCCCGGGCTCGACCCCATCTGCACGCACCCGAGCTCGTGGATGATCTGCCCGCCGGCGGAGATGCCGTACCCCTGCTCCTTCGTCGGCATCGGGCTGAACACGGTGCCTCCCATCTCGCTGATCAGCGAGCGGAAGGTCTCCTGCATGTGCTTGATCTGATTGTGCTCGTAGTCGGTCCACTTCCAGTGGAAGCGCAGCACCGGGATCCCCCACTGGTCGACGACGCCGTTCGGGTCGATCTCGCAGTACGAGTCCTTGTTGGGGAGCATCTCGCCGCGGCCGCTGAAGCCGATCGTGGCGCCGTAGTACTTGCGGTAGTCGTCCTTGAGCTGCTTGCCGTAGCCGCCGCCGTTGTAGCTGGCGATGCCGCCCATGAAGCCGTAGCCCGGCGCGCCCAGCCCGCCCCACACCTCGATGTGGTAGCCGCGCGGGAAGTCGAGCTTGGCGTTGTCGAGCCACCAGGGCATGTACACGTGCATCCCACCGACGCCGTCCTCGTTGTGCGGCACGTGGTCCACCATCGCCGGGATGAAGCCGGAGACGTCGGTGCCGGTGGTGTCGGTGAGCCCTTTACCGACCCAGCCGGAGGAATTGCCCAGCCCCTGCGGGAAGCGCGACGACTTGGAGTTGAGCAGGAGGCGCGCCGACTCGCAGCCGCTCGCGGCGAGCACGACGACGCGCGCGCGCACGTGCTTCTCGCTGTTCGTCCGCTTGTCGATGTACGCCACCCCCGTCGCGAGGCCGTCCTTCCCCACCGTCACCTCGCGGGCCATCGCGTGCGTGATGAGGGTGAGCTTTCCCGTCTGGAGCGCCGGCGCGATGAGGACGTCGGGGCTGGAGAAGTTCGCCTTCACCTGGCAGCCGCGATTGCACTGGCCGCAGTAGTGGCAGGCCTGCCGTCCCGGCTTGGACTTCGTGATGATCGAGAGCCGCGAGGGTATACACGTTATTCCCAGGCGGTCGCTAGTCTTCTTCACGAGCAGCTCGTAGCAGCGCGGGCGCGGCGCGGGGAGGAAGTTGCCGTCGGGGTGGTTGCGCAGCCCCTCCCGGCTGCCGAACACGCCGATCAGGTCGTCGACCTTGTCGTAGTACGGTGCGACGTCGTCGTACGAGATCGGCCAGTCCTCGCCGAGCCCGTCCTTGCTCTTCCCCTTGAAGTCGTCGGGGCCGAAGCGGAGGGAGATGCGCCCCCAATGGTTCGTGCGTCCGCCGAGCATGCGGCCGCGCCACCAGCGGAAGGTCGTGCCGGGCGCCATGGTGTACGGCTCCCCCTCGATGTCCCAGCCGCCGTCGCAGGCGTCGAACTCGCCGAAGGGGCGGATGCGCGTGGAGGCGCCGCGGCGCGGTGACGCGAACGCCGGCAGCAACATCTTCGAGTCCTTCGAGGCGTACCACTCCCCCCCCGCCTCGAGCATCACGACGCGCGCGCCCGCCTGCGTGAGCGCGTAGGCGGCCATGCCGCCGCCGGCCCCGGAGCCGACGATACAGACGTCGTACTCGGTGCCCTGACTCTTGGTATGCATCAGTATTTCAGCTTGGAGAGGTAGGAGTAGCTCGCGCGCGCCGACGCAAGCGGATCGGCGGGCTGGTCGTGCTCGACGAAGGCGTGCGTCGCACCCTGCGCGCGCGCCTGCTTGAGCACCGTGCGCCAGTCGATGGAGCCGCTGCCGACGTCGACCATCTTCCGCTCGGGCGCCGGGGTGGCGTCCTTGAGGTGCAGCATGGCGAAGCGGTGCGGGTACTTCGTGAGGAAGGCGAGGGGATCGCCGCCCCCCTTCGTCACCCAGTACACGTCCATCTCGTAGCTCACGAGCGCGGGAGTGGTGTGCTGGACGAGGTAGTCGAGCCAGGTGCCGTGGGCGCCGTCGAGCGTGTTGGCGGCGAGCTCGAAGTCGTGGTTGTGGTAGGCGAGCCTGAGCCCGGCCTTCTTCGTCAGCTCACCGAGGTGATCGAGCCGCTCGGCGTGGCGCTTCCAGTCGTCGGGGGTCTTGCGGAGCGACGGATCGAGCCAGGGGACGACGGCCCACTGGTGCCCGATCTCCTTCGCGTCGGCGAGGGCGCGCTGCCACGCGTCGTCGTCCTTGGGGAGCGGGATGTGCGAGGAGGGCGCGCGCAGTCCGTTCTTGCGCAGAATCTCACGGACCTGTGCAGGCGTTCGCTTGTAGTAGCCAGCGAACTCCACCTCCTTGTATCCGATCCCGGCGAGCTGAGCGAGGGTGCCCTCGAAGTCCTTGGCGAGGAGATCGCGCAGGGTGTAGAGCTGGATGCCGATCGGGAGGGGTTTGCGGGCGAGGAGGTCAGCCCAGGTGGTGCGCGAGAGCGCGGTGGCGCCGACAGCGGAGATGCCGAGGGCGCGGAGGAAATCCCGGCGTGTCTGCATAGAGCGCGAAATTGGCTTCGGGGAGGGGCGCGGGCAAGGGCGCCACACCCCCTCCCCTGCTCCCCCGCCCGCCCGATGCCATATCTTACGATCATGGCCTCCAACCTCGTCGACGTCGCCGCCCCACGGACCTCGGCCGTGGCCGGCTCACTGACCGGCTCCGAGATCCTGAAAATCGCCGCCGACGTGCGCGCGCTTGCCGCCGAAGGCCGCGACATCTGCAATCTCACCGTGGGCGACTTCTCGCCCGCCGAGTTCCGGATTCCCGAGCTGCTCGAGCGCGGGATCGTCGAGGCGCTGCACCGCGGCGAGACGAACTATCCGCCGTCCGACGGGATCGTCCCCCTCCGCGAGGCGGTACGCTCGCTTTACCGGCGCGGGCTGGGGTTCACCCCCGATCTCCCCTCGGTGATCATCACGGGCGGATCGCGCCCCGGGATCTACGCGACGTACCGCTCGCTCGTCGATCCGGGCGACCGCGTCGTCTTCCCGACGCCGAGCTGGAACAACAATCACTACTGCCACCTCGTGGGCGCAGAGGGCGTGGCCGTGCCCTGCGACGCGAGCACGCGGTTCATGCCCACGCGCGCGATGCTCGAGCCCGCGGTGCGCGGGGCGCGATTGCTCGCGCTCTGCTCGCCGCTGAACCCGGCCGGCACAGTGATCACGACCCAGGAGCTGCGCGACATCTGCGAGTTGGTGGTCGAAGAGAACGAGCGCCGCGGCCCGGGGGAGCGTCCGCTCTTTCTGATGTACGATCAGGTCTACTGGTCGCTCACCTTCGGGGAGGTGAGTCACGTCCACCCGATCGGCGTGTATCCGGACGTCGCGCCGTATACGGTTTACGTCGACGGCATCTCCAAGTCGTTCGCCGCCACGGGGGTGCGCGTCGGCTGGATCGTTGCGCCGGCGGACCTGGCGGGACCGATGAGCGGTCTGCTGGGCCACGTGGGCGCGTGGGCGCCGCGCGCCGAGCAGAGCGCGACCGCATCGCTGCTCACCAATACCGAGGCAACGCATGCGTTCTGGACGACGATGATCGCTGGTGTGCGTGCGCGGCTCGATGCGCTGTATCAGGGGATCGAGTCGATGCGCGCGAGTGGGCTGCCGGTGGAGGCGATCGCTCCGCAGGGCGCCATCTACCTCAGTGCGCGATTCGCGCTCACCGGCCGCGTCGCCCCCGATGGCACACAGCTCGATAGCGACGACGCAGTGCGTCACTACCTCTTGCGCGCAGCCGGAGTGGCGGTCGTGCCCTTCCAGGCGTTCGGCGTGACGCGTGACACCGGCTGGTTCAGACTCTCGGTAGGCGCCGTGTCGCCCGAGCAGATCGACCGCATGCTCCCCCGACTGCGCGCGGCCATCGCCGCCACGTGACGGAGCGCCGGGAGACCACGCCGCTGGCGACCCCGGTGCCGGCGCGGGCATCGTGGCGCTGGTCCACCTGGTCGATCGGCCGTCGGCTGCCGGTGCTCACGGCGGCGATCATCGTGCTGGTCGTCGTCACCTCCCTCGGACTCACGTACGATGCGCTCAAGCGGGCGCGTGTCGAGGCGATGCAGGACCGGTTGCGCCGCCTGGCGCGGCAGCTGGTCGCGACGAGTGATGAGACGGTGCGCGCGCGGTTCGTGCTCGACCGTCAGGTTGCATCCGACAGCGCCGTAGTCGCCGCACTGCGCAGCGCACGCAATGGTGCGCCGGCCCGGGGCGTCGACCGTGCCGTGGCGAACGCGCTCCTGCGACTGCGCGCCGCGCCTGATTCGTCGCTGCCGATCGAGCTCTGGACGAGCGACGGCCGCCGTATCCTGCACGTCGGTGCCGACGTGCACGGCGACTCGCTGAACGGGCTGCGCCCCGAGCTACGCACGCGCAGCGGCAAGCCACTCTCCGAGCTCACGACCGCGGCGCACAGTGACAGCGTGCAGGTCGGCGCGTTCTACGCGTCGGGTGGACGGGTGTTCTTCTGGACGATCGTCCCCGTGCTCGACGACGGTGTTCCGCTCGGGTTCATCGCGCAGCAGCGCACCTATCACAACACCCCGCAGAGCGCCGAAACGATCAAGGAGCTGCTCGGCAACGACGTCTCGCTCTACCTGCACAATACGACGGACCCCTTCTGGTCCACCTACATCGGCGAGCCGACGAGCCCCGTCACCGGGGTGGACACGACGACGGGAGACTACATCGGCGTGCGGCGCGGCGTGGGCGACGTCATCGCATATGAGGCGCGCGTCCACGGGACGCCGTGGGTGATCGACCTCGAGGCGCCACTGTCCGGCGTGCTCGCCGAGCCGCGTGCGACGGTGCGGCGGTTGTCGCTGTTCAGCTTCGTCGTCGCCCTCGCCGGCGTCGGCGCGGCCTGGCTGGCGAGCCGGCGCATCACGTCGCCGCTGATCTCGCTCGCATCGGTCTCGGAGGCGATCGCGCGGGGCGATTACGCGACGCGAATGCCCGAGGGGCACAACCGCGCCTCACGCGACGAGGTGGCGCGCCTCACGGCGACCTTCAATCGCATGGCGGCGGAGATCGAGCGCTCGCATCGCGCGCTCGAGCAGCAGGTGACCCAGGCGCGCGCCGTGTCGCAGGAGCTCGAGGCCACCAACCAACGGCTCGTGCAGCTCTCCGCCGACGCCGAGGAGGCCCGCGATGCGGCCGAAGAAGCGAATCGTGCCAAGGGAGACTTCCTGGCCGTGATGAGCCACGAGCTGCGCACGCCGCTCAACGCGATCGGCGGCTATGCCGACATCCTGAAGATGGGAATCTATGGTGAGGTGACGTCGCAGCAGCGTGACGCGCTGGACCGCATCACGCGCAGCCAGCAGATGCTGCTCTCGCTCATCAACGATGTGCTCAACTTTGCCAAGGTGGACGCCGGGCAGGTGCAGTACCGCATGAGCGACGTCCGGCTGCACGACGAGCTGAGCACGGTGGAAGCGCTCGTGGCACCACAGCTCCGGACGAAGCACATCGAGTATCGCTTCGAGGAGTGCGCGGACAGCGCCGTGGTGCGCGCGGATCCCGACAAGCTCCATCAGATCGTGCTCAACCTCCTCTCGAACGCCATCAAGTTCACGCCGCAGAACGGACGAATCACGCTTTCATACGGTGTGGACGGCAGCCGTGCGCTCATCCGTGTGACGGACACGGGGGTCGGAATCGCCCCGGATCGCATCGACTCGATCTTCGATCCGTTCGTTCAAGTGGACCGTGCGCTGCACCGCCCGTACGAGGGTGTCGGGCTCGGCCTCGCGATCAGCCGCGACCTCGCCGAGGGAATGGGCGGCAAGTTGACGGTGAAGAGCGAGCCTGGACGAGGCAGCACGTTCACCCTCACTCTCGAGCGCGTTCGCGCAGGTCCCAGCTGACCGCAAAGGACTTCCGTGGATAATGAACATCTCCCCATCGATGCTTCCTCTCATCGGCATTCTCGTCGTGGTCGTCGGCTTTGCGCTGCGCGTGCATCCGCTGCTCGTCGTGGCGGCGGCGGCGATCGCGACGGGGCTCGCAAGTGGGCTCGGACCGATCGAGGTCGTCGCGGCGTTCGGCAAGGCGTTCATCGATAGCCGCTTCGTCGCCATCATCTGGCTCGTGCTGCCGGTGATCGGGATGCTCGAGCGCGCGGGACTCAAGGAGCGGGCGCGGGCAGTGATCGCCGGCATCCCTGCCGCGACGACGGGACGCGTGCTGACGATCTACTTCACCCTCCGCCAGGTGAGTGCCGCGCTCGGCCTCATCTCCCTCGGTGGACACGCGCAGATGGTGCGACCGCTCGTCGCGCCGATGGCGGAGGGTGCGGCAGAGAATCAGTTCGGAGCACTCCCGGACACGACACGCAACCGCATTCGCGCGCACTCCGCCGCTGCCGACAACGTGGCGGTGTTCTTCGGCGAAGACGTGTTCATCGCCGTCGGCTCGATCCTGCTCATCAAGGGGTTCCTCGAGCAGAACGGCATCCGGGTGGAGCCGGCGCAGCTTGCGATCTGGGCGGTGCCGACAGCGATCTCGGCGTGGCTCATCCACAACGTGCGCCTCGTGCTGCTCGACCGATCGCTGCGTGCTGAGCTGCGTGCGCCCGTCGCGCCGGTGGTGACGACGTCGGCAGTCGTGGAAAAGGAGCCGGCGTGATCACCCTCGAGCACCTGTACTGGCTCATGGGCGCGCTCGCCGCAGGCGCGGCGCTCGTGAACGCACGCGACCCGAGCAACCCCAAGCGGTGGAACAACGCAATTTTCTGGGGATTCTACGCCGTGAGCTTTCTCGCCGGCTCCCGTCTGCCGCATTTCGTCAGCGGATGTCTCGTGATCGGCATGGTGTTCGTCGCCAGCGTCGGCAAGCTCGGTCAGAGCACGCGCGAGAGCCAGACGCGCGAGCAGCGTGAGGCAAGCGCCGCGCGGTGGGGGAACAGGCTGTTCATCCCGGCGCTCACCATCCCGGCCGTGACGATCGCCGGCACCTTCGTGCTCAAGGGATTGCGGGTAAACGGCGTCCCTGTCGTCGATCCCAAGCAGGTGAGTCTCGTGTCACTCGGCATCGCCGCGATCACCGGGCTCGTCGTCGGGCTCGTGATGCTGCGCCCACCGATCTCTGCGCCTTTGTATGAGGCGCGCCGACTGTGGGACGCCGTCGGCTGGGCGGCCGTGCTGCCGCAGATGCTCGCGTCGCTCGGTGCCATCTTCGCGATGGCGGGGGTCGGGCGCATCGTTGCCGGCGTCGCTGGCCGTTATCTGCCGCTCGGGACGCCCTTCGCCGCAGTGGCGACGTACACGGTCGGGATGGCGCTGTTCACCATCATCATGGGCAACGCTTTCGCCGCGTTTCCCGTGATGACCGCGGGAATCGGGCTCCCGCTCGTGGTGGCGCGCTTCGGCGGTGACGTCACGGTCATGGCGGCCGTCGGAATGTTGTCGGGATTCTGTGGGACGCTCATGACGCCGATGGCGGCCAACTACAACATCGTCCCTGCCGCACTGCTCGAGCTCCCCGACGAGCACGCCGTGATCAAGGCACAGATCCCCACCGCGCTGTTGCTGCTCGCCACCAACACCGCGATCATGTACCTGTTCGTGTACCGCCACTGATGGCTGACGAGACCCTCACTCCCGCCTTCGCCGGCAAGATCGCCCGCGTCGCGCTCGCGCACGTGGAGCGCGAGTATCCCAACAAGCTCACGCACCTGCTCAACGGTCCGGCCGACGTACAGGGACCGCGCGCGCTGCATCCGCTCTTCTTCGGGAGCTTCGATTGGCACTCCTGCGTGCACGGCTACTGGCTGCTCGCCACGCTGCTGCGCCGCGTCCCTGATCTGCCCGAGGCGCCGGCGATCAACGCGTTGTTCGAGCGCCAGTTCCGCCAGCCGAAGGTCAGCGCAGAGGTGGGATACTTTCTCGGCAACGGACATGGAGGGTTCGAGCGGCCCTACGGCTGGGCGTGGCTGCTCATGCTTGCCGCCGAGCTGGCACGCTCGACGTCGCCCGAGGCGGCACGTGCCGGCCGGATGCTTCAGCCGCTCACGGATTTGATCGTCGGCCGGTTCGCCGAGTTTCTCCCGAAGGCGACGTACCCGGTGCGCGTGGGGACGCATTTCAACACGGCGTTCGCGATCGCGCTCGCGTTGGAGTATGCCGAGGTCGCTGGCAACAGGGATCTCGCAGGGCTGCTCAAGAACAAGGCGACGACGTGGTACTCGGCAGACGTCGACTGCCAGGCGTGGGAGCCGGGTGGCGATGACTTCCTCTCGTCGACGCTGATGGAAGCGGAGTGCATGCGTCGCGCGCTCGGCGCGACAGATTTCGCGCGATGGATGGACGGCTTCCTGCCGCGACTCGCCCAGCGGCAACCGGCAACGCTGTTCACGCCGGCGATCGTCACGGACCGGAGCGACGGCAAGATCGCGCATCTCGACGGTCTGAATCTGAGCCGCGCCTGGTGCTGGCGCTCGCTCGCGGCGGCGTGGGGCGAGGATGATCCGCGGCGGACGATCGCGCTGGAGGCGGCCGCGGAGCATCGGGCAGCGAGTCTGCCGCACGTCGTCGGCGATTACATGGTAGAGCACTGGCTGGGGACGTTCGCGGTGCTCGCGCTGGGGTGAACGACGACTCCGCGATCGCTGCGATAGCGTCTACTGCGCGATGTCTGCCGTGAGGAAGGAGATCACGTCTCTCGCGAAACGCTCCGGCTCGTCGAGATACGGGAAGTGTCCGGCGTGTGGATATTCAGCAAGGCGTGCCGAGGGGAGCAGGGCAGCCAACGAACGCTGCGAGGGGACGCCGACGGCGTAGTCGTTCTCGCCCGCGACCACCAGCACCGGCATCGTCACACGGCCGTGCTTGGAGAAGCGCATCGACAGCAGGCCGGCGCGAAAGAGGGCGCGGCTCATCTCCCCCGTGTTGCGCAGCCCGCTCGCCGCGTCGACGCTGTCCTGCAGGCGCTGCTTGGAGGGATCGGGGAACATGCCGCTGTCGTTGAACTGCTGCTGCTCCGCCGCCGGCACCGCCCGCTGCTCGTAGTCGCAGTCGCTCCGTCCGGGCGCCCGCAGCCACGCGGTATCGCGCATCAGTCGCGCGTACTCCGCGAGGTGGAGCGACGCGACTCGTTCGCGGTGCACGCGACACGACGACACCGCGTCGGAAAAGGCGCTGACGAGCACCACGCGCGACACCTTCGTCGGATACCGGGCCGCGTACTCCAGGGCGAGCATCCCGCCGAATGAATGCCCCATCAGCGCGATCTGCGGCACGCCGAGCGCCCGTCGCAGCGCCTCGACGTCCTCGACGAGCGTGTCGAGCTGGTAGTGCCCCGTCCACGGCCGCTCGGACCGCCCCGCACCGCGCTGATCGAAGTACACCATCTGAAGTGAGCGCTCGAGCCGCGGGCCCTCCAGCACGGAAAAGCTGTACGAGTTGTACCCCGGGCCGCCGTGGAGGAACACGAGTGGTGCGACGTTCTTTCGCGCGTGTCCCGCCACGCGATACCAGAACCGCACGCCGTTGAGCACGACGTCGTGCGGCCCCGTGCTCGTCGCCGCCGACTGGGAGGGCGTGGGTTGCTTCTCGGACGTTTTCCTGTGCTTGGATCTCTGCGCCTGCGCGAACGGTGCAGCCGCGGCGAGAAGCGCGAGCACGGCGCAGGACAGGGCAGTATGTCTCAGGTTCGGCATTCAGTTGTTGCCATGCGCTGTTGCACCCAATCCCGGTTTGTCGTAGCGGCAGAGACCGGCAGCCAAGGACGAACCACTGGCGGATTGGACACGGACCATGGGCGCCGTTGCCCGTATGCCGGCCGACCGTCCTTCTCCATGGAGGAGGGTGAGCCAATGCCTGACCGCGACACTTCCTGCCCGCTCTGCAACAGGCCAAACGACTGCGCCATGGCGAACAACCGCGCCGTGACGGAGTGTTGGTGCATCACGACCACGATCCCGCCCGCCGTGCTCGCGCGCGTGCCGCAGGCCAAGGTGAACTCGGCGTGCGTGTGCAAGGGCTGCGCAACCGCTGCGGCCTGACCTTCGCCCGCTCGCCACGCTCTCGCCCATACCGTGAAGCAGCCCATCGTCGGCTATCATCTCGACGCCGAGGGACACTGGGTCGCCGAGCTGCGCTGCGGGCACACGCAGCACGTGCGCCACGACCCGCCTTGGCAGGTGCGCGCGTGGGTCACGACTCCAGAAGGGCGCGCATCATTTCTCGGTGTGGAGCTGGAATGCCTCCTGTGCGAGACGGGCGGACGATCGTAGTCGACTCCGTTGGACCGATGACGACGACGGGGTTCTGCTCGGGGCCGGCGCCTCAATCCGTGCCCGCGATGACGCTATCTTGCACGCCATGTCCATCTCGGAAGCGATCCGCCAGCGCCGCTCCATTCGGCGCTTCACCGACCGTCCGATCTCGCCGGACGAGATCGAGCTGTTGCTCACCGCCGCCACGCTTGCGCCGAACCACCGGCTCACCCAGCCGTGGCGCTTCTACGTCCTCGGCCCCGTGGCGCGCCACGCGTACGGCCTCGCGCTCGGCGAGCGCAAGGCGCGCAAGATCACCGACGAAGTCGCGGCGCGCGACATGCGCCAGACCGTCGCTGCCGAGCACCGCGCTCTCCCGATGATGATCGCGGTCGCGATCGTCAACAACGAGAACCCGGAAATCGCCGAAGAAGATCACGCCGCAGCGATGATGGCGATCGAGAACCTCGCGCTGATGGCGGTGGAGATGGGACTCGGCACGCACATCAAGACGGGGGGTGTGATGGCCGACGCGGCTGCACGCGCGGCGGTGGGAGTCGGTGAGCACGAGCGCATCGTGGCGATCGTGAACGTCGGCGAGCCGGCCGAAATCCCAGCGCCGAAACCGAGGCAACCGGCGGCGGGGTTCACGACCTGGAGGCCGTAGCTGCACACTGTTTACGGGTGAGCCGTGAGGGCTGCTCGCTCGCGTTGGACAGTCTCATCCGCCTTGCCACCCCGCACAGATCCGCTTCATCCGCTCCTGAACAGCCGCTCGGGCGGGCTTCTCAGACAAAGGTTCATCCGGATGCGGCGGAAACGCGG
>CAYTKA010000092.1:0-14605 GCA_964438255.1 uncultured Gemmatimonadaceae bacterium
GCCGTCGAGCGTTTTCCCCTCGAGCTGCGGCGCGCCCGAGCCAACGGACACGGGAAACAGCTCGTCGCCAAGGAAGTGCGTCGCGGCGGCGAGCGCGCCGCCGAGCAGCAGCACCACCATCAGGACGACGAACCACTGCTGCCGCGCGGTCATGCGGACCTCACGACGCTCACGCCGTCTGCACGCACTGTCCGCGCAGCGCCGCGATCTCGGCCCTCGGGTCCGCGGAAGCGAATACGGCATTGCCCGCGACGAAGGTGTCCGCGCCGGCGAGCCAGCACTGCACGATCGTCTGCCGGTTGATGCCGCCATCCACCTCCAGGGTGGCGAGACTGCCGGCGGCGTCGAGCATGTGGCGCGCCCGGGTGATCTTGTCCAGCGAATGCTCGATGAACCGCTGCCCGCCAAAGCCGGGATTCACCGACATCACGAGCAGCAGATCGACGTCGTCCAGCACGTCTCCCACCGCGGAGAGGGGGGTCGACGGGTTCAGCGCGACACCAGCCGTGGCACCGAGCTCGCGAATGCGCGTGAGCTGGCGGTGCAGATGCGGCGACACCTCGGCGTGAACCGTCAGCCCGCTCGCGCCGGCAGCGACGAAGTCGTCGAAGTAGCGCTCGGGCTCCACGACCATCAGGTGCACGTCCAGGGGAAGCGACGTCAAGCGCCGCACCGTCTCGATCACCTTCGCGCCGAAGGTGAGATTCGGCACGAAGCGGCCGTCCATGACGTCGACGTGAATCCAGTCGGCGCCACCGGCCTCGATCATGGCGATGTCGTCGCCGAGCTTCGCGAAGTCGGCGCTGAGAATGGACGGTGCGATGCGAACGCCGGTCATGGATTCGGGGTTCCTGCCACGCGAAGCTGCACGGTCGCGCCGGGGAGGATCGTGGCGTTCGGCACGGGCGACTGCCCGACGATCGTTCCGGGCGGCCCTGCGCCGGCCGGTTCGTCGGTGACCTGAATGTCGCGCACGCCGAGTTGATGGAGCAGGACGCGTGCGGCGCCGACGTCGCGTCCCATGAGATCGGGCATCTGAAGGGCCTGAGCTCCCGCGCCGCGGCTCAGAATCAGCGAGATGGAGCTCGGCACGCTCACCTGCGTGCCTGCCGCCGGCCGCGTGCCGACCACGGTACCGCGCGGCGCGTTGCTGTTCGCCTCGCCCACCTCGCCCACGTCGAAGCCTTCTTTCTCGAGCGTTGCCTGCGCGTCGATGCGCGACATGCCCGTCACCGTCGGCACGGTCGTGACACGCTGTCCCCCGCTCACCACGAGCGTGATCGTCCCGCCGATCCCTTCACGTGCGCCGGGGGGCGGACTCTGCTCGAGCACGGTGTTCTTCGGCGCGGCGCTGTTGTAGCGCTGCTCGCCTCGCTCGGCCTTGAATCCTGCCTGCGCGAGCCGCGCCTCCGCGTCGTCGTACATCAGTCCAGTCACGTTCGGCACCTTCACGTCGCGCGGTACCACGCCGGCGGGGAAGACGACGAACGCGACGACGAGCCAGGCGAGCCCGAAGCCCGCCGCGATGCTCACGAGGTAGACGAGTGAGGTGCGAACGCGCGAGCGCCAGCTCATGCGGCGACTCCGGTGACGGGACGACGGAAGCGCGCGGCGAAGGCGCCGTCCGTCCCGTCGTCCTGCGGCAACACGCGCAGCAGTCCGTCGTCGATCACCGTCTCGGGCACGGCGCCGGGTGCAGGGGGCTCGAGCGTCCAGTCCGAATGCTCGGCGAGGAACGTCGACACCTGCTCGTCGTTCTCCTCGATCTCGAGCGAGCAGGTGCTGTAGATCAACAATCCACCCGGGCGCACCGCATTCGCCGCCGCGCGCAGGATGTTGCGCTGCAGCGCCGGCAGCACGGCAAAATCGCTCGCCTTGAGGCGCCAGCGCGCGTCGGGATGACGGCGGAACGTGCCGGTGCCGGTGCACGGCGCATCCACGAGCACCGCGTCCATGTTCGTGAGCGCCGGTCGCAGCGCGTCTCCCACGAACGGAACGATGTTCGGTGCGTCGAGACGTCGCACGTTGTCGCGCACGCGCGCCAGCCGTGCACGCGACACGTCGCCGGCGAACACCACGCCGGCCGTGCGCGCCAGCTCGAGCGCCTTTCCGCCCGGCGCAGCGCACAGATCCGCCACCGCGGAGCCGGGAGGCACGGCGGCATAGCGCGTCACGAGCGTCGAGGCCGGATCCTGGAGATGGAACAGTCCCTTCTTGAACGCGCCGAGCTCGGTCATCGAGCCGACGCCGCCGAGCAGTACGATGCTGTCGTGCACGAGGGGCGCGTCGCCGACTTCCACGCCCGCCGACTCGAGCATCGCCTCGAGCTGCTCGCGCACGACGTGATACGGACGCGCGACGAGCGGCGCCTCGCCGTTGTTGGCGGCGAGCAGCTTGCGCGTCGCCTCCTCGCCCCACCGCGACAGCCAGCGCGCGACGATCCAGCGGGGATGCGAGAACTCCAGCGCGAGCGCGTCGGCCACGTCGTCGGGCAGGGTCACGACGAGCTGGTCACGCTCGCGATCGAGCCGGCGAAGCACGGCGTTCGCCAGCTTGCTCGCGCCCAGTCCGTGACGGCGCTTCACGAGCTCCACCGTTTGCCCGATCGCCGCGTACGGTGGCACGCTGCCCATCGCGAGCAACTGATACGTGCCGAGTCGCAGCAGATCGGTGACGTCGTAGTCCAACCGTGCGAGGCCGCCGCTCACGCGATCGCCGAACAGGGCGTCGAGCCAACTGCGGCGGCGCAGCATGCCGTAGATCAGGCCACGCGTCCATCGCCGGTCGCGCGGCTCGAGGCGCGACGTGCGCCGCTCGAAGCTGACGTCGAGCAGCTCGCCGGCGCGCAGATCGGTGCAGATCTCGGCGGCGGCGATGCGCGCGTCGGTCACCCCGCCACGCGCCGCTACGGCGGGTCGTCCTGGGCCCGTCACCGGACGCGAATCCCGTCAGCGGTCGTCATAACACGAAAGATAGTGGCTGGCCGCGCGTTCGGCATTCGGCGCGTCCCAGACACCGCGGATGACGGCGACACCGTGCACGCCGGCCATCCGGAGCGCGCGACAGTGGGCGGGACGGATGCCGCCGATGGCGATCAGCGGTGCCTTCGTCGTCGCGACGAGCGACTCGACGAGGCTGAATCGCTGTCCCTCGCCGCTCGATGGCCTGGTCGGCGAGGCGACGATGCGTCCGGCCACGAGCCAGTCTGCGCCGTCGTGCTCCGCGCTGAGGCCCTCGTCCAGGGAGTGCACGCTCGCGCCGAGCGCCAGCGCGGGTGCAGCGCGGCGCGCGTCGGCCATGAGGAGCGAGCGGCTGGTGAGCTGTGCGCCCCGGGCGCGCACCGCCAGAGCGACGTCGACGCGGTCGTTCACCACGAGCCACGCGCCCGTCACCATCTGCGCTGCCGCGAGCGTCTCGCCGAGCGATTGCAGAGTGGCTCCGGTGGCCCGGCCGGTGCGCAGGTGGAGCGCCCCACGCGGCCCCAGCACTCCCATCACCGCGCAGGCGACGTCGATGAAGTCCGCGCGCGCGATGATCTCGTCGGTCGTGACGACGTGCACGACGGGGATCGCGAGCCCGAGCGAAGTTGGCGAGCTGAGCGGAGCGGCAGACACGCTCTCCCCTACGGGAGAGAGGCGACGCCAGTGTCGAAGCGGTCACCGATCGAGATGCCTCGACCGTTGGCCCATTCGGCGGGCGTCTGACGCTTCTTCCCTGCGGGGTGCACGGCGGTGATGCGCACGGCGCCGCCCCCGCACGCGACGAGCATCCCCTCCGTGTCGATCGCGATCACGTCTCCGGGCAGTTGCGACGTGCCGCGCGGCGCCAGGCGAGCCCCGAAGAGCTTCACCTCCGTGCCACGCAGGCGGCTCCACGCGCCGGGGCGCGGATCGTAGGCGCGGATGTGCTGCCCGACCTCGTGCGCCGTGCGCGACCAGTCGACCTCGCCGCTCTCGCGCGTGAGCTTGGAGGCGTACGTCGCGAGCGATTCGTCCTGCTCCTCCGGCTTCGCCAGCCCCATGTCGAGCAGCGCGAGCGCCTCGATGAGCGCTGCCGCTCCCATCTCGCTCAGCCGAAGGGTCAGCTCTCCCGCTGTCTCGTCGGCGAGAATCGGCGTGCGCTGCTTGAGGATCATCGGACCGGCGTCGAGGGCGGGCACCATCTGCATGATCGTCACCCCCGTCTCGCCGAGTCCTTCGCGGATGGCCGCCTGAATGGGCGCCGCGCCGCGCAGCGCCGGCAGCAGCGAGGCGTGGATGTTGAGCGTCCCGAAGCGCGGCAGGTCGATCACGGCGCGCGGCAGGATGTTCCCGTACGCGACGACGACGCTGACGTCCGGCTTCAGCTCGGCGATGCGCGCGAGGAACTCGTCGCCCCGCGGCTTCTCCGGTTGCAGCACGGGGATGCCTTCTGCGAGCGCGACCTGCTTCACCGGCGACGGCTCGAGCCTGGAGCGCGATCGGCCGACCGCCTTGTCGGGCTGCGTCACGGCGCCGACGACGTCGAACCCCTCGCCAAGCAACGCGCGCAGCGGTGCGGTGGCGAACTCCGGCGTGCCCCAGAAGAGCACGCGCACGTTACAGCTCCTCGTCCGAGTGGTCGTGCTCGGCGCGATCCTCCGGCGTCTCGAGCGCGACACGACGGATGAAGCCTGGATACTTCCCCGCCTCCAGCTTCCACTTGGTGAGCGCGGCGGTGCGCTTCAACACGCTGAGATAATCGATGAACAGCTTGCCATCGAGGTGATCGATCTCGTGTTGGAGACAGCGCGCCAGCAGCCCGGTGGCCTCGATCTCGAACGCCACGAAGTCGCGGTCGCGCGCGACGACGGTCACCGTGGCCGGCCGTTCGACGTCGGCGTAGATGTCGGGGATCGAGAGGCATCCCTCTTCGCCCTTCGCCTTGCCGGCTTTCTCCACGACCTCTGGGTTGATCAGCGCCATCGGGTTGTCGTCCACGTCGACGACGCAGATCCGCTCGGTGCGGCCGACCTGCGGCGCGGCGAGCCCGATGCCGCGCGCATGGTGCATCGTGGCGAACATGTCGTCGATGAGCACGCGCAGCTCCTCCGTCATCTCGCGCACCGGTGTGGTGGCCTGACGAAGGATCGGATCGCCGAGGACGCGAAGGTCGAGAATGGTCACGTCGTGCCGTTCAGGCCTTGGTGGTCGGCGCGCTGGTCGACGGGCCGATGATGCGCGCGATCCGCCCGCGCTCGACGATCAGCCGCGACTCCGCGGACTTGATCGTGATGTGATCCTCCATCGGGCGTGGGTTCCCCCCTTCGCCCGTTGCCACCTCACGCACGTGGATGACCTCGCCCACGATCCCGCCCGAGGTGACGATCTGGTCGCCGCGCTTGATGCTCCGTAATGCCTCCTCGTGCTTGCGCTTCTGCTGCTGCTGCGGGCGGATGAGGAGGAAGTAGAAGATGCCGAAGATGGCGACGAGCTGGATGATGAAGGGCGTGAGGCTGCCCGTGCCGCCGGCGCCGCCGAGTTGAAGGACGAACAGCGCGGAGGAGAATCCCGGAGCGATCATACGGTGGCCGTGGTAGTGCGAGAGTGATAGCGCCGGAGCCATGCGTCGCTCCAGGCGTCGAAGCTGCCGGCGAGCAGGGCTTCGCGCGCCCGCCGCATCAGCGACACGAGGAAATGTACATTGTGCAGCGAGAGGAGGCGCAGGCCGAGGATCTCGTCGGCCAGAAAGAGGTGGCGAACGTAGGCGCGGGTGAAGCGGGTGCACGTCGCGCAGTCGCACTCGGGATCGAGCGGCCGGCGGTCGGTGCGGAACTCGGCACGCTTGATGTTGAGCCGGCCCTCCGTCGTGAACGCGGCACCGTTGCGCCCCATCCGTGTCGGCGCCACGCAATCGAAGAGGTCCACACCGCGCCGCACTCCCTCGACCAGATCCTCCGGGAAACCGACCCCCATCAGATACCGTGGTCGTGCCGTGGGAAGCTCGACGTGCACCTCCTCGAGAATGCGATACATGTCGGGCTTTGCCTCGCCGACCGACAACCCGCCGATGCCGTAGCCCGTCCAGTCCCTCATCGCACGGATGGCGCGCGCCGCCTCGCGGCGCAGGTCGGCGTGAATCCCCCCCTGCACGATGGGAAAGAGCGCCTGCTCCCGTCGCCCCGGAATGGGGTCGTCACGGTTCAATGCGTCGAATGCCGCGGCGCACCGGGACAGCCAGCGCAGGCTGCGTTCGCTCGCGTCGCGGGCGACGACGACGTCGCTCTGGCCCGGGATCACGTGATCGAACTGCATGATCACGTCGGCGCCCAGATTGCGCTCGATGCGCATCACGCTTTCCGGCGTGAACCGGCGCTTCGATCCGTCCAGATGGCTGCGGAACTCGACGCCGTCCTCCTCCACGGCGCGCAGTCCCTCGAGCGAGAAGACCTGGAAGCCGCCGGAGTCGGTGAGGACCGGGCCGTCCCAGCCCATGAACTCGTGCAGCCCACCCAGCTCGCGTACGAGCTCGTCACCCGGACGCAGGTGCAGATGATAGGCGTTGGCGAGGATCATCTGCGCGCCGGCCGCGCGGAGATCGTCCGGGTCGAGCGTCTTCACCGTGGCGAGCGTTCCCACCGCCATGAACGCCGGCGACTGAACGACGCCGTGCGGCGTGGCGAAGCGGCCGGCACGCGCCGCGCCGACGGTGCTCTCGAGGGTGAAGTCGAAGGGGATGCCCATATGCTCACTGATCTGCGATCGGGCTGACGCGCGTCGGCGGGCCGGCCCCGCGTCAGACGATCGCCATCGCGTCGCCGTACGAGTAGAAGCGATACCGCTCGGCAATGGCCTCGCGGTATGCGCGCATGGTGAGCTCGTATCCGGCAAATGCAGCGACGAGCATGATCAACGTGGAACGAGGGAGATGAAAGTTGGTGACGATGGCGTCCACGATGCGGAGGGGCATCGGCGGACGGATGAAGATACGTGTCTCGCCCGCGCCCGCGCGCACCGTGCGATCCTGCTCCGCCGCGCTCTCGAGCGTGCGGACGGTCGTCGTGCCCACCGCCCACACGCGGCCACGCGCTGCGCGCGCCTCGATCAACGCCTGCGCGGTGGCGTCGGGGATGACGAAGCGCTCCTCGTGCATGAGGTGTTCGGCTGGATCATCCACTTCGACTGGCTTGAACGTACCCGCGCCGACGTGTAGCACTACTTCACCGCGGCGGACACCGCGTGCGTGGAGCGCGGCGAGCAGCTCCGGCGTGAAATGGAGTCCCGCGGTGGGCGCCGCGACCGATCCGGGCTCGCGGGCATAGACGGTCTGATAGCGCTCGAGATCGCTCGGCTCGTCACCGCGCTCGATGTACGGCGGCAACGGCACGTGGCCGTTCGCCTCGATGGCCTGCTCGACGTCGATGAACGGCGCGTCGACGCGAAGCTGCACGATGCGCGTGCGACGATCGGTGACCTCGAGAATCTCGACGCTGAAGCCCGGCGCGATGGTGACGGCGCGCCCCGGCTTGAGCTTCCCGCCCGGCGACACCAGCGCCTCGTAACGTCCGTCGCCCAGCGGAGAAAGCAGAAAGACTTCGGCGGGAGCGCCGGAGCCGACGCGCGTGCCGAGCAGGCGGGCCTTGATCACGCGCGACCGATTGACGACGAGCAAATCACCCGGCGAGACCAGCTCCGGCAGGTCGGAAAATGTCCGGTGTGAGATGGTCTGCGCAGCGCGGTCGAGCACCATGAGCCGACTCGCATCCCGCCGCGCGAGCGGAGACTGCGCGATCAGCTCGTGCGGAAGATGAAAATCGTAGTCGCCGGTGAGAAGGCCATCGGACATCACAGAAAAGTAACGGTCAGGTAAGCTGCAAGCTCGGCAGAAACTGCAGCAGAAACTGCAGCTCCAAGCTTCGGAGCGTCGGCTTTCAGCTTCCAAGCCTGCAGCTCGCAGTCAGAAGAGCGCGACCTGCTCCGTCGCCACCGGTGGTGGCGTATAGCCGAAATGGCGGTACGCCATCGGCGTCGCCACGCGGCCGCGCGGCGTGCGCTGCAGAAATCCCTGTTGCACGAGAAAGGGCTCGTACACCTCCTCCAGGGTGCTCGTGTCCTCGCCGATCGCCGCCGAGATCGTGCTCACCCCCACCGGGCCACCCTCGAACTTCTCGATGATCACCTTGAGGATGCGCGAGTCCATGTCGTCGAGCCCGAACTGGTCGACGTCGAGCATGGCGAGTGCGGCGCGCGCGACGTCCTCGGTGATCACCCCACTCGCGCGCACCTGCGCGTAGTCGCGCACGCGGCGCAGCAGACGGTTGGCCACGCGCGGCGTGCCACGCGAGCGGCGCGCGACCTCGCGCGCTCCCGCTGGCTCGATCTGCACCTTCAACACCTCGGCCGTGCGGCGCACGATCAGCTCGAGGTCCTCGGGCGCGTAGTAGTTGAGCCGCTGCTCGATGCCGAAGCGGGCGCGCATCGGCGGCGTGAGCATGCCGAAGCGCGTCGTCGCGCCGATGAGCGTGAACTGCTCGATCGGCATCGTGATCGTCTGTGCCTTCGGCCCCTCGCTCAGGCGGATGTCGATCTTGTAGTCCTCCATCGCCGGATAGAGGAACTCCTCGATCACGGGACGGAGGCGGTGGATCTCGTCGATGAAGAGAATGTCGCCGGCGCGCAGATTGGTGAGCGTCCCCACGAGGTCGCCGGGTTTCTCCAACGCCGGACCGGACGTCGTGCGAATGTTGACGCGAAGCTCGCGCGCGATGAGCTCGGCGAGCGTCGTCTTGCCGAGCCCGGGCGGCCCGTAGAAGATCGCGTGGTCGAGCGGCTCGTTGCGCGCGAGCGCGGCGTCGATGGCGAGACGAAGATTGTCCTTCACCTTCTGCTGCCCGATGAACTCCTCGAGCCGCTGTGGGCGCAGCGACAGCTCGACGACGGACTCGTCGGACAATACTTCCGGCGTGGTGATCTCGGCGCGGGACATGAGGCTACAGACTACCTGCTGATCGGGAAACGGCCAGGCGATCCGGGTCGTTCGGAATATAGACCGAAGAGAAGCCGAAATCCATCCGGCAGCGCGACTTGAGCCGGCCGCGCCGGGGGCGCAGATTCCCGTACCTGGCGGGACCCCGACCTTCCCACCCACATGAATCGCTGCGTCGCCATCCACGCCAACGGCATTAGCGAAGTGCTCGACATCCACCCCGCGCGACACCAGGAGCTGCGCGGGCTGGGATATCGGCGGTTCGTCGTGCGCACGGCCGACGATCGGGCGCTCAGTACCGCCGTGTACGCGCGTGGCACGCCGTCGAGCTGGCAGTTCGCCGACGCGGCGAAGAAGGTGTGGGGGCGTAGCCCGACGTCGATCCAGATCTTCGACGACGCGGGCGAGCCGGTCACGGACACGCGCCCGACCCCTGCCGGTCCGCTGCCGATGGAGCGGGCGATCGCACAGACGCCGCGCGTCGATGGTCAGCCGACGCCGGCGGCGCCGATGCCGGCCGTCGACGGCACGCGTCGTACGCCGATCCGCGTGGAGCCGGCGCAGTTGCCGGAGCTGATCGGCCGCGCGAACCAGTTGCTGCCCGATTCCGATCCGCGGAAGATCACGCGCGAGATGATGGCGGATCTCCACCGTGCGGCGCACGAGATTCGGCTCAACCTCGGCGACTGGCTGTACGGTGACGGGGATGTGAACGAGCGCCGCGCCTTCGCCGACCGCCTCGACGCGCACGTGCGCGCGCTGGAATCGTATCTCGACCGGAAATAGCGCGCCGTCCCGCCGCGGGCGAAGCGGCGAATAAGTCAAATATTGGTATGACAAATGCGGCGGAGCGCGCGGGCGGAGCATGCCGCAGCACGCGTCCGCAGCACTCCCATCACGTCGCTGCCTGACGCTGCGGGAACGGCAGGCCCTGCCTCGAGGATGCCTATGAGGCCCACCATCCCCGCTCTGGCTGTCGTGACCTGCGTCGCGGTCGTGGCCCTCGTTCGATCGACGAGCACGGCACGCGCCGCACCGGACGCCACGACGGCTGCATCGGAGAAGCGGGCGCCGTTCGACGTCGCGATCGCCGACAACATGCAGCGCATGATGGACGAAGGGCGGCAGACGTTCCGCTTCGAGACCTTCGGTGACGAGGCCTTCTGGAGCGACGGACTCGGCCTCGATCGCGCGATCGCCGGTGCGAAGAACGGCGGCGTCGGCGCCGGCGTGAGCCCGAAGGCCGCGCTGCAACTCGGGCTGAAGGTGGACATGGACGCGTTGCCCAGCGCCCTCGTGGATCAGATCAAGGCGGGCAAGGTGGACATGGACGATCCCTCCACCACGCTCTCGCTGATCAAGCTGAACGCCGTCCTCGGCGTCGTCGGCACGTTCGACGCCGCAGGGCGAATGACCAAGGTGGGATTGAGCTGCGCCGTCTGCCACTCGACGGTCGACGACGCGTTCTCGCCCGGCATCGGACATCGGCTCGACGGCTTCGGCAACCGCGATCTCAACCCGGGTGCCATCATCGCCGCGACGCCGAACGTCGCCCTCGTGGCGCGCTCGCTCAACGTCGATGTGCCCACGGTCAAGCGGGTGCTCAACAGTTGGGGGCCGGGCCGCTTCGACGCGGAGCTCGACAAGGACGGCAAGGCGTTTCGCCCGGACGGCAAGCAGGCGGGGACGATCATCCCCAACGCGTTCGGTCTCGCCGGCGTGAACAACCACACCTGGACCGGCGGATGGGGCACCGTGACGTACTGGAACGCCTACGTGGCCAACACGGAGCTCAGAGGAAAGGGCGTGTTCTTCGACCGGCGGCTCGGCGATCCGAAGAAGTATCCGGTCAGCGCGCGCTCCGGCACGTGGAACCTGCGCAACTCACCGGATCTCGTGACCTCCAAGCTCGGCGCGCTCCACGTCTATCAGCTCGCCATTCCTGCACCGCCGCCCCCCGCCGGCTCGTTCGACGCGGGCGCTGCGGCGCGCGGTGAGCTGCTGTTCACCGGGAAGGCGACCTGTGCGCGTTGCCACGTGCCGCCGCTGTTCACCGAACCGGGATGGAACAACCACAAGGCGAGCGAGATCGGGATTGATGACTTCCAGGCCAAGCGATCGCCCGACGAGAGCTATCGCACGGCACCGCTCAAGGGCCTGTGGACGTACATCAAGGCGAATGGGCACGGCGCCGCGGGACCGGGCTTCTATCACGATGGGCGATTCAAGGATCTCGACGCGGTCGTACAGCACTACAACTCGCACTTCCGGCTCGGGCTCACCGCGCAGGAGGCACGCGATCTGGTCGAGTACCTGAAATCGCTCTGACGTCGGCGAAGACGGGCGTTCGTTCTACACGGACGCCCGTATCGTCGCCAGGCGCTCCGCCGCGCGACGCAGCGTCTCGTACTTCTTGCAGAAGGCGAACCGCACGAGCGACCGGCCGAGCGCCTTGTCCGAGTAGAAGCTCGACCCGGGCACCGCGGCGACGCCGATCTCCTGGCACATCCATTTCGCAAACGATACGTCGTCCATCGTGCTGAGCGCCGAGAAATCGGCGAGCACGTAGTACGCCCCCTCGGGGAGTGAATACGCGAACCCCGCCTCGGTGAGCGCGTCGCAGAGCACGGTGCGCCGCGAGCGGTAGTCGAGCGCGAGGTGGTTGTAGTAGTCGGCGTCGAAATGCATGCCGACAGCGCCCGCAGCTTGGAGCGGGGCGGGGGCGCCAACCGTGAGGAAGTCGTGCACCTTGCGGATCGCCGCCGTCTGTGCCGCGGGGGCCACGACGTAGCCGAGCCGCCACCCGGTACAGCTGAAGGTCTTCGACAATCCGGAGATGGTGATCGTGCGCTTCCGCATCTCCGGCCACGTCGCCATCACGTGATGGTCGCCCGCATAGCGAATGTGCTCGTAGATCTCGTCGGTGATCACCCACACGTCGTGCTCGATGCACAGCTCGGCGAGCATCGTCATCTCGGCGCGGGTGAACACCCGGCCGGTCGGATTGTGCGGAGTGTTGAGGATGATTGCCTTCGTCCGCTTGGTGAAGGCGCGCTTCAGCCGATCGGGATCGAGCGACCAGTGTGGCCGCTCGAGGGGGACGAAGGTCGGGTTCGCGCCGGCGAGGATGGCATCGGGGCCGTAGTTCTCGTAGAACGGCTCGAGGACGATCACCTCGTCGCCCGGATCGATCAGCGCGAGGAAGACGGCGGCCATCGCCTCCGTCGCGCCGCAGGTGACGGTGACCTCGCGGTCATGGTTCACCTCCATGCCGTACCATCGCCTGTACTTCTCGGCGATCGCGATGCGCAGCGCCGAGCTTCCCCAGGTGACGGCGTACTGATTGATGTTGCCCTGGATCGCCGCGCACGCCGCCTCCTTCATCGGGTCCGGCATGGGGAAGTCGGGGAATCCCTGCGCGAGATTGACCGCCTCGTGCTGGTTCGCGATGCGGGTCATCTCGCGGATGACGGATTCGGTGAAGGTGTTCGTTCGGCGTGCTGCGAGCATGGAGATCCCCGTGGTTATTGCAGAGTCGGTACAGAGTACTCACGTACCATGTACATCGACCCAGTGGCGTCCGGCCGAGTCTTGGTACTTCGTACCGAAGTACGATGTACTACTTCCGCATGCGAGCTCGAATCATCGTCCCCCGATCTTCGCCAGCGCCGCGCGAATGAGCTCGGGCGCCGACATTCCCTTCGCGCCGCCGTCGATCGCCGAGCGCACGGCTTGCTCGGCATCCGCCTGGGAATAGCCGAGCGACACGAGCGCACGAATCGCGTCTTCGGTGCCCGGTGCGGCGCGGCGTCCCACGCCGGTGGCCACCCCCGAGGTCTGAAGCTCGTCGAGCTTGTCGGCCAGATCGAGAATGAGTTGTTCCGCCTTCTTGCGTCCCACGCGCGGCACCGACTGCAGCGTCGCGACGTCCTTCTCGCGAATGGCGCGCACGAGACGGTCGGCGGTGAGGCTCGAGAGCAATCCCAGGGCGAGCGCCGGGCCGACGCCCTTTGCACCGAGCACCTTCTGGAACACGCGCCGCTCATAGGGCGACGTGAAGCCGAAGAGCTGCCAGCCGTCTTCCTTCACCACGAGATACGTGTGCAGCGCGCACCGCTCGCCGGCTTTGGGTAACGCCTCGTACGCGTTGAGCGGCACGGACAGCTCGTACGCCGTCCCGCCGTCGGTCATGATCTCCACGCGATCGAGCTCCTTGGCGAGCAGGGTGCCGGCGACTTGTACGATCATCTCGGTGGGCGGCGAGTGCGATGGGAGGACGAGAGCAGCGACGATGCAGCCGCGGGCCGCGACGGCTCGCGAACGCGAGCGCCGGTGTCCACGCGCGGCAGCGACGCGCCCATGAGACAGGCGAGCGCCGCGGCCACACCATCCGCGGCATCGGAGGGCTGCGGAACGCTCTTGAGCCGCAGCAGACGCGTGAGCATGAACTGCACCTGCTCCTTGGTCGCGCCCCCGGTGCCGACGACGGCTTTCTTGATCTCGGCCGGCGCCAACTCGTTCACCGTGACGCCCGCGAGCTGCGCGGCGAGCAGGATCACGCCACGCGCGTGGCCGAGCACGACGGTGGTGCGCACATTTCGCGCGTAGAACACATCCTCCACCGAGAGCGCATCGGGCTGGTGCCGCTCGATCAGTTCCCGTACGCCTTCAAAGATCTCGCGCAACCGGGCCGGCAACGGGTCGCGTGGCCGCGTGCGGATGACCCCGCACTCCACGAGCGTCGGGAAGCCGGCACCGCCGCCGCGCACGACGCCGTAGCCGGTGTTCGCCGTGCCCGGGTCGATGCCGAGGACGAGCACGCGCTGCCGCCGTTCGCGAGCTAGAGGTTGGCGAGGGCCGCGTCGTCGATGTCGAAGTTCGCCCAGACTTTCTGGACGTCGTCGAGATCCTCGAGCGCCTCGATCAGCTTGAGCAATGCATCGACATCGGGGCCCGTGACCGGGACCGTCGATTTCGGCACCATGGCGAGCTCCGACTCCGTGGGCACGATCCCCTTCGCCTCGAGGGCGCTCTTCACGGCGTGGAACGTGCCCGGCTCCGTCGTGACGACGTACGTCTCGTCGTCCTCGCGACGGAAGTCCTCTGCCCCCGCCTCGAGCGCGGCCTCGAGCACGGCGTCCTCGTCGCGGTACTTGGTGGCGTCGAGGGTGAGCTGCCCCTTCTTCTCGAACATGAAGGCGACGGAGTTCGGCGTGCCGAGGTTGCCGCCGCCGCGCGACATCCTGTGCCGCACGTCGGCGACGGTGCGCGTTGGGTTGTCGGTCACCGCGTCGATGATCAACGCCACGCCGGCGGGCCCGTAGCCTTCGTACGTCACTTCCTGATAGTCGACGCCTTCGAGCTCTCCGGTGCCCTTCTTGATCGCGCGCTCGATGTTCTCCTTGGGCATCGACTTGGCGCGTGCGGCATCGATTGCGACGCGGAGGCGCGCGTTACCGGCAGGATCGCCGCCGCCCATCTTGGCGGCCATGGTGATCTCGCGAATCAGCTTCGTGAACAACGCACCACGCTTGGCGTCGGTCGCCGCCTTGTAGTGCTTGATTTGCTTCCATTTGCTATGACCAGCCATTGCGCGCTCAAAGCTTGGGAATCAATGAAATATACGCGTCGGACAGTCAGACAGTCAGACAGTCAGACAGTC
>CAYTKA010000093.1:0-14602 GCA_964438255.1 uncultured Gemmatimonadaceae bacterium
GACCGTCGGACCGTCAGACCGTCAGACCGTCGGACCGTCAGACCGTCAGACCGTCTCACCCTACCCCAGCATCGCCTTCAGTACCGGCAACTGCACCGCGCCCGTTTGCCGTCTCGCTTCCTTGCCGCCCTTGAACACGATCGTCGTCGGGATGCCGCGGATCTGGAAGCGCGCCGCCGTGTTGGGCGACGCGTCGGTGTCGAGCTTGGCGACCAGCGCCCTGCCCAGATACTCGCGCGCCAACTGATCCACGAACGGGGCCATCATCCGACACGGACCACACCAGTCCGCGTAGAAGTCCACCAGGACAGGGATGTCCGTGCCATCGATGACCCGGTCGAAGCTGTCGTCGTCGAGCAGGACCGGGTGCTCGAGCGAGAGCGGAGTTTTGCAGTTCCCGCACTTCGGTCCGTTGCCCGCCTTGGCGGCGTCGATGCGATTCCACCGCTTGCAGTTGGTGCAACGGGTCGTGATGTGTTGCTTGATCGTCGAGCCCGCCGGCTGGGCCGTCGTTGCCATGGTCGCTTCTCCCTTTCGTCGTGGCGCGTTAGTTTTCCCACGCCTGCAAGTTCCGGGGCGTTAGCTCAGCTGGGAGAGCGCCTGCTTTGCAAGCAGGAGGTCATCGGTTCGATCCCGATACGCTCCATTGGATGATTCCGCGAACAAACCCGCCGCCGGGCCCGGATCGCTGCGATCCGGGCCCGGTACCGTTTTGGTCGTGATCGCGGAGCGGGTGGATCGTCCGTCGTAATGAGCGGCCGCCATTCGGGGGCTGCCACCATCTCGGAGCACATGGAAAGTTCGGCCATCCCACGGGACGACAGAACGGTCATCCGCTCTCCTGGCTGGGACATCCGGATCGCCGGCGCGCTCTTCCTCGGCTGGATCGTGCTGTCGCGCTTCGGTCCGACGCTCGAGCTGTCTCCCGGCGTCCGCGCCTGGTTCCCGCCGGCCGCGCTCCTCGCCGCCGCGTGCATCCTCTGGGGCGCGCGCGCCCTCCCGCCGACTATCCTCGCCGCGGCGGCCCTCAGCTACTGGGCGTCGCCGGACTCCGCTTCGTTCTGGCATGGCGCGCTCGTCGGGACCTTCTTCAAGCTGGTCTACTGGGCGGCCGCACATACGCTGCGGGCGCGCGGGTTCGACCTCGGCTTCTCGCGCCCGGTCGACGTCGCGCGGTTCAGTGCGACGTTCGTGATCGCCTCGGCGGTCATCGCACTCGCCGGGACGATCGACATGACGGGGCTCGCCTCGCTGACCGAGCCCCGTGGCCTTCTCGTTCTGCGCACCTACGTGGTGGGCGACATCGTCGCCATCACTGCGCTGGCGCCGGGAATGATCGTCGCGGTCTGCTGGCTCGCCAACACCACGCCCGCGAGCATCGGCGCCACGCTGCGACGCCTGCTCCGCAGACCTTCGCCGGCGGGCGCGCTCCAGTTCCTCAGCATCCCCGCCACCGTCGCCCTCTCCAACGCCCTTGCGCCGAGCGTAGGCTTCTTCGCCTACGCGCTCTGCTTCCTGGCGCTCGGGTGGATCGCGCTGACGCGCGGTCCGCGGGCCGCGGCCATTGCGAACCTCGTGTTGAGCCTGAGCGTCGTGTGGAGCGTGCATCACGCCGCCATACCCGCACCGCGAACGCTCGAGCTGCAGGTTTTCGTCGGTATGCTCGCGCTCACCGGACTGCTCGTCGGCAGCATCGCGGGCGAGCGCGAACGCGCGTTTGCGCTCCTGGGTGAGAGCGAGGAGCGATATCGCAAGCTCGTCGAGCTGCTGCCCGATCCGCTCGTCGTGCACGCCGATGGGCGGATCATCTTCGCGAATCGCGCGGCGGCGGCCGTGCTCGGCGCCGACGCGCCGGCGCGCCTGACCGGCGTCGCGCTCGCCGATCTCGCGGCACCACGCTCGCGCAACGTGATCGAGGAGCGGTTGCGCGCGCTCGCGCGTGGCACGACCGATCTTCCGCTCGTGCATCACACGATGAAACGCCTCGACGGCTCCGGAGCCGTCGAGGTCGAATCGGTGTCCATTCCGCTCACGTACCAGGGTCGCGCCGCTGCGCTCACCGTCGCGCGCGATGTCACGCAGCGTGTCCGGCTCGAGGAAGACCTGCGCCATGCGCAGCGCATGGAAGCGGTCGGCCGGCTCGCGGGCGGGGTGGCGCATGACTTCAACAACCTGCTCACGGTCATCATCAGCTACTGCGAGCTGCTGGCCCGTCAGCTCACCGACGACACGAAGCTGTCACACGACGTCCAGGAGATTCGCCAGGCCGCCGATCGCGCCTCCGCCCTGACGCGCCAGCTCCTGTCGTTCAGCCGGCGCCAGGTGCTTCAGCCCGCGGCACTCGACCTCAACGACGTGATGCGCGGCGCCGAGGCGTTGCTCCGCCGCCTGATCAGTTCGGAGATCGAGATCCTCACGCGCCTCGATCCCGCCGTCGGAACCGTGTTCGTCGATCGCGGGCAGCTCGAGCAGGTCATCATCAATCTCGTCGTCAACGCGCGCGACGCGATGCCCGACGGTGGCGTGCTCACGCTGGAGACGCGGCTCGTGCGCGCGGCCGAGGCCCCCGCCACGGCGCGTGCCGCCGTGCAAGCCGATCACTTTGCCGCCATCATCGTTCGTGACACGGGGATGGGCATGGACGAGATGACGATGCGCCGCATCTTCGATCCGTTCTTCACGACCAAGGACGTCGGCCGGGGCACCGGTCTCGGTCTCTCGACGGTGCACGGAATTGTCGACCAGTCGGGGGGCGCCGTGACCGTCGAGAGCCATCCAGGCGTCGGCAGCGAGTTCCGCGTGCTCCTTCCGTCGGTGGGTGTTGCACCGGCGTCCTCGGCGGACCACGCCGCACGGGAGCGTGCGCCGTCGCTCCCGCCGGCCGTGCACGCGCGCGTGCTGCTCGTGGAAGACGACCCCGCGGTCCGCGCAGGACTTCGTCGCATGCTGGAGGCGGCCGGCCACGAGGTCGTGGAAGCGCACGACGGCCAGGCAGCACTGGCCGTCGTGGAGCGGGGGGAGCATTTCCCCGGTGTCGTGCTCTCCGACATCGCCATGCCCACGCTCGATGGACGACAGCTCGCGCGAGCCCTTCACTCGCGCTGGCCGTCGCTGCCCGTCATCCTGATGTCCGGCTTCGCCGATCGCGCGGCGCTCCTCGATCACGATTCGTCGGGGATCGTCGTGCTACAGAAACCGCTCGAGCCGCACGCGCTCGCGGCGGCTGTGCAAGCTGCCGTCAGCGCGCCGCCGGCGTGACCGCTGCTTCGTCGCGCTCGCCCGTGCGAATGCGATAGACGCCCTCGACGGGCAGCACGAATACCTTGCCGTCGCCCACCTCACCGGTGCGAGCGCTTTCGAGGATCGCCCGCACCGTGACGTCGACGAACGACTCCGACACGCCGATCTCGAGTCGCACCTTCTCCTGAAGGTCGACCTTCACCGTCGTGCCACGATACGTCTCCACCTGCTCCGTCTCGCCACCATGGCCGAGGACGCGGCTCACGGTGAGGCCGCGCACGTCGGCCCGATAGAGCCGCTCCAGCACCTCGTTGAGACACGCGGGCCGAATGACTGCGACGATCAGCTTCATGCAACACCCGCCTTCGCCGTGAGAGGCGCCGGCACGCTGTGCGGCAAGCTGTCGCGGAACACGAGCACCGCACCCTCGCCTTCGGCGTACGCCTCTTCACCATGCTGCGTGATGTCCATGCCGACTCCCTCGGCGCGGATGTCGGCACGAAGCGGAACGACGGCGCCGACGACCTTGAGCACGACGAACGTGCCCAATGCGCCGTAGACGATCGTGGCGAGCACGCCGACGGCCTGCAGGCCGAGCTGCGCCGGATGGCCGAACAGCAGGCCATTCGTCCCACCCCAATGTGCGTCGGCGAAGACACCGGTGAGAAGCGCGCCGGTCACGCCGCCCAACCCATGGCCGGCGAGCACGTCGAGTGAATCATCCAGTCGCGTACGCGCACGCCACACGATGCCGAAATAGCTCGGCAGGGCGCCCAGCGCGCCGATGGCGAGCGCCGACAGCGGCGACACGAAGCCGGCCGCCGGGGTGATGACGACGAGTCCGACCACGAGCGCCGTGGCCGCACCCACGGCCGTCGCACGACCGGTCCGTGTCGCGTCGAGCGCGATCCACACCGCGAGCGTCGCCATCGGCGCCAGCAGCGTGTTCGTGAATGCGAGCGCCGCGGCACCGTTGGCGGCGAGCGCGCTGCCCGCATTGAAGCCGAACCAACCCAGGTAGAGCAGCGTCGTGCCAAGCACGACGAACGGCACGTTGTGCGGCAGCACCGCCTGCCGGCCGAAGTCCTTGCGCGCACCGACCAGGACCGCGGCGATCGGTGCGGCGATCCCCGCATTGACGTGCACGACCGTGCCTCCCGCGTAATCGAGCACGCCGAGCTGCGAGAGCCACCCACCCCCCCACACCCAGTGCGCAATCGGCGCATACACGACGAGCGACCACACGGCGATGAAGGCGAGATATGCGCCGAACCGCATGCGCTCCACCACCGCCCCCGCGATCAGCACGGCCGTGACGACGGCGAAGGTGCCTTGAAACGCCATGAACAGGAGATGTGGAATCGTGCCGTGCGCGTCGAGCTCGACGCCGCGCAGCAGCACGTACTGGAGGCCGCCGAGCCAGCGCCCGGCTCCGCCGAACGCCAGCGAGTAACCGAGCAGCGCCCAGAGCACGCCGACGGTCGCGAACGACCCGAGACACATCATGATCGTGTTCAGCGCGTTCTTCGCGCGCACGAGACCGCCGTAGAAGAAGCCCACGGCGGGTGTCATGAGCAGCACGAGGGCGGTGCTCGCGAGCATCCAGGCCGTGTCGGCGGGAACGATCGTTGGTGGAGGCGACGTCTGAAGAGCGAGCAGCAGCACGAACGGAGCAGGGGCGGGCACGACGGGTCCTCCAGGCAAGAGGAAAACACGGCCGCCTCGACGCGAGCGCCGAAGCGGAACGGCAGTCTATGGTGCAGCGTGATGCGCGCAGTTCACGGGTAACGAAGCTTGGCGGCAAGCAGTGCGATGTTCAGCGCGACCATCCCACCATTGGTCGCGACGACGGGCCAGTCGCCCGACGCGGCGCCGTAGACCATCCACAGCGACCCCGCGGTGATGAGCAGCGCGAAGCCCCAGAGCGAGAGATCATGGGTGCGTCTGGTGCGCCACGTTCGAATGACCTGCGGAAGGAATGCCACGACGGTGAGTGCGCCGGCCACGATCCCGAGCAGTCTCATGCGCGCGCCGGCGCGGCGCGCCGGCCGTCGCGAATGGTCAGCCAATCGGTGCGCACGCGATCCCACTCCTGAATGAGCACGCCATGCTGCTCGAACAGGCTGCGGATGCGAATGCGATCGTAGCCGAGGATGTCCTCGAGCACCGGGATGAGCACGCTGAGCGCGTCATCGCTCATCACGGTGCGCGTCGCGATGCTCGCGATGTGCCGCGCCTCCGACGCCGCGATGGTCAGCCCGTCGCAGCGGTTCACGTGCAGCATCACGTGAATGTCGGAGCTGCCGTCGCCGACGTACACGATCCGCTCACCCGGCATGCCGAGCTTGACTCGGAGCTCGTCCACCGCGGCGACCTTTCCATAGCCCGCCGGCACGCGCACGATGCGCGCGATCTGGCCGCTCGCCTCGTCATAGACGAAGCGCGTCGCAATGATGCGCTCCGGCGGCACGATGCCCGCGAGCGCCGAGTGCACGACGTCCTCCGGCGCTGCGGAGACGACGTAGAAATCGAACCGGTGCCCCTCGATCCCCCGCTCGAGGAAGTTCGACAGGAGCGCGATGTTGCGCTTGAGACGAATCCGCTTGCCGACCTCCACGAGGTCGTCGCGACGCACGCGCCGGAACTCGGGGTCGTGCAACAGGAGGTACGAGAGCTCTGCTCCCGACTGGACGAGGTTGAGCTGGGACAGTCCGGCGACCTTTTCGCTGAAGGTCGGAATGCCGAGCAGCTCGCTCAGGACGTGCCCCGAGTCATTGAAGCTCAGCGTCTGATCGAAGTCGCTCACGAGCAAGTAGTGCCGTCGCGTCATGCCATACTCCACTGCGGGTCACGCGCGGCGGGCCGGCCTGGCGCCGCCGTTACGACGACGCCCCTGCATCCAGCGGGAGGCAGGGGCGTCTCGGTGATGACTCCGACATCCGGTCCCAGTCAGGTACCCGCACGAGTCGAGCGCATGGCGGTGCCGAGGAGGCACGCGGCGTCGATCCGGTTCGAGGTGGCCGTCTGGGGGAGGTCGCGCGTCATCACACCCGGAACTTACCAGGGTAGCGGACCGTCGTCAAGCAATTCGTGCAGATGCTGCACGGTTGTGCGAACATTGAACTCAAAAAAGCGTTGGGGCGCTCGAAGTGCTACGCAATTTGTGCAAGCTCTGCGCAATTGATGGCGCAGTGCGATTGCTCCTGTCGCTTTGCGACGGGTGAGACAAGCCCAACTGAGAATTTTCGTCGGTCATCTTGTCCGAGCGGACATTTCGTCCTATATTCAACACTCCCTCCTCCGTCAGGCAAGACTCCTGTCCATTTCCCGCTCGAGCAACGACGAGCCGGCCGAGCTGGCGTCGCCCGCTGCCACCGCGGCCAACACGGCGATCGCATATCCGGCGCGCCCGCCGCTCCTCGCGGCGATCGCCCAGATCGCGGCCGCGCTCGCCACGGGTGACGCGCCGACGGAAGTCCTCGGCGGCGTGCTCGCGCGCGTCGCCGACACGGTGCTCGCCTCGAGCGTGTCGCTCTGGCTGATGGACCACCTGGAGCTGCGGTGCAAGGCACGCGTTGGCGCTCCTCCCCCGGCGGCGTCCGTCGTACGGGCGCGGATCGCCCAGCAGACGCGCGAGCCATCCGATCTCCTCGTCGTGCGACTCGACGCCGCGCACCATCCGTTGGGCGCGCTCGTGCTCGTCCCGACCGTGCAGCTCTCCCCCGACGAGCGAACCTTCCTCGCCACGGTCGCCGACATCCTCGCTCCGGTGCTGCGGCAGGCGGCCTACGCCCAGCGTCTCGAGAGCGAAGTCATCGAGCGCACCCGGCAGATCGATCGCGAGCGGCGTGTCACCGAGCGCATCATCGACTCGCTTCCCGTCGGCCTGTACGTGATCGATCGCGATTACCGCATCTCGGTGTGGAATCGCAAGCGCGAGACGGGAATGCAGGGCGTGTCGCGAGAGGAGGCGATCGGGCGTACGATCTTCGAGATCCTGCACCGTCAGCCCGCCGCCGTGCTGCGCCGCGAGTTCGACGAGGTGTTCGCGACCGGCCGCATTCAAACCTTCCAGATGGAATCAACCGCGACGGGCGAGCTGCGCACCTATCGGCTCTCGAAGATTCCGATGCGGCTGGATGACGGTCCAGTGACGCACGTCATCACCGTAGGTGAGGACGTGACCGAGTGGCGGCAGGCGAACGACCGCTTCTCGCAGGCGGAGAAGCTCGCCGCCATCGGTACGCTCGCCGCCGGCGTGATGCACGAGATCAACAATCCGCTCGCCACCATCGCGGCGTGTGCCGAAGCGCTCGAGCTCGGATACGAGGACGCGCCGGCCGAGGTACAGGAAGGGCTCCGTCTCATCCAGAGCGAGGTGCAGCGGTGCAAGGGAATCGTCGACTCGCTGCTCGACTTCAGTCGTCCCAAGTCGGCCGACAAGACGCTGCTCGACGTCAACGGAGCGATCGAACGCACGCTGTTCGTGCTGAAGCATCACACGCGGTTCAAGAAGCTCCAGGTGCAGCTCGAGCTGGACCGCTCGCTGGGCCCGGTAGTGCGCGCGAACGAAGAGCAGCTGGTGCAGGTGTTCATGTCGCTCCTGCTGAATGCCATGGACGCGATGCAGGAGCGGGGGACGGTGGCGCTGCGCACGCGGTGGGGTGACGACGCGCACACCATCGTTGCCGAGGTCATCGATCAGGGTGAAGGGATTCGTCGGGCCGACCTCCCCAAGATCTTCGAGCCCTTCTTCACCACAAAAGCACCGGGCCGCGGGACGGGGCTCGGCTTATCCATCTGCTACGCGATCATTGCCGAACATGGTGGTCGCATCGAAGTCGACAGCACGCCGGGCGAGGGCAGTGTGTTTCGCATCATCCTGCCCCGCGCCGACGAGACGGGAGACACGCCGTGACCGATTCGAAGATCAAAGTCCTCGTGGCCGAGGATGAAGTGCATCTGGGCCAGATTCTCGCGAATTTTCTCACTGGGCGCGGCTACGCCGTGCATACCGTGAGCGATGGTCGCGCGGCGCTCGACTCGCTGCGCGGGGAGGCGTACGACGTCGCGCTGCTGGACATCGTGATGCCGGAGATGGACGGGCTCGAGGTGCTGAAGCAGGTGCGCGGCGATGCCGATCCGCCGGAGGTGATCATCATCACCGGGAACGGCACGATCGAGACGGCGATCAGCGCGATGAAGCTCGGCGCCTATGACTACATGGCCAAGCCGTACCGCATGGCCGAGATCGACGTGCTGGTGCGGCGCGCGTGGGAGAAGCGGCGGCTCGCGCGCGAGAACGTGCTCCTCCAGTCGCAGCTCGAGCGCGCGGGGGGACCGGTCGAGATCACGACGCAGTACGCGCCGCTCCAGACGGTGCTCGAGGTGGTCGCCCGCGTCGCGCCGAGTGAGTCGCCGGTGCTGATCAGCGGCGAGTCGGGGACGGGAAAAGAGCTCGTCGCGCACATGTTGCATCGGCTCTCCGGACGCAGCGGCCCATTCGTGGACGTGAGCTGTGCCGCGCTCTCCGAAGGGATGCTCGAGAGCGAGCTCTTTGGTCACGAGCGCAGCGCGTTCCCTGGTGCGGACGAGCGCAAGCTCGGCCTCATGGAGCTCGCCGCCGGGGGCACCCTCTTTCTCGACGAGATCAGCGAGCTGTCGCCCAAGCTGCAGAGCAAGCTGCTGCGCGCCCTCGAGCAGCGCAGCTTCTATCGCGTCGGCGGCACGCAGAAGGTCGAGGTCGACGTCCGCATTCTCGCCGCGACGAACCGTGATCTCGCGGCACGCGTGAGCGAGGGACTGTTCCGCGACGATCTCTTCTATCGTGTCAACGCCATCGCCATCGAGCTGCCGCCCCTGCGCGACCGGCAGGTGGACATTCCGGTCCTGGCGCGGCACTTCGTGCGGCAGTTCTCCAAAGGAGTGGCGCCGGCGCTGAGCCCCGATGCGATCGATCTCCTCACGCGCTATCCGTGGCCGGGCAACGTGCGCGAGCTGAGGAACGTCATCGAGCGGGTCGTGCTGCTCGCACAGGGACCGCAGATTCGCGCGGCGGACCTCCCCCTTCAGTTGCCGGGCCAGCATCCCACGCCGGTGTCGTCGCCGGCGATCTCGCTCGCCGAACTGGAGCGCCGCCACATCGAGACGGTGCTGCACAACACCAACTGGCATCAGGGGAGGGCCGCCTCCGCGTTGGGCATCAGCAGCAAGACGCTCTATCGCAAGATCAGAGAGTACAACTTCCGGCGGCCGGGCGGGGAGGAGTAGGGCTCCGCATGCGCATCCTCGTCATCGAGGACGATCCGACGGTCGGACAATACGTGAAGCGAGGGCTGGAGGAGCATCGGTGCGCCGTGGACCTCACCACGGACGGTGAGGAAGGCGAGCGGCGCGCCAGCTCCGAGGCCTACGACCTCGTCGTGCTCGACATGCGCCTCCCGGGGAAGAGCGGCATCGAGGTGCTGCACTCGCTCCGGGCGAAGGGGTTCGAGCGGCCGGTGCTGGTGCTCACGGCACAGGACGCCGTCGACGCGAAGGTGGCGACGCTCCGTGCCGGCGCGGACGACTACGTCACCAAGCCGTTCGCCTTCGAGGAGCTCCTCGCGCGCGTCGAGGCGCTGGCGCGCCGCCCGCGCGCGCTCGCGTCTCCCGTGTTGCAGGTCGGTGATCTCGTGATCGATCAGGCGACGCGCGAGGTGCGCCGCGGGGGCGAGGTCATCGAGCTCACCCCGAAGGAGTACACGGTGCTCGAGTATCTCGCGCGCCACGCCGGCCGTGTCATGAGCCGCACGTTGATCACCGAGTACGCGTGGGGCTATCACTTCGATCCCGGCACCAACATCGTGGATGTCGTGATCAACCACCTCCGCAAGAAGATCGACGCCAAGCACGCCCGGAAGATGATCACCACCGTCCGCGGCGTCGGCTACGTCCTGAAGGAGTGACGTGGCGACGCTGCGCGCGCGGCTCACGGTCGCCTACGGCTTCGCTCTCGCCGGCAGTCTGATCATCTTTGCCGCCGCGCTGTATTTCACGCGCACGGCGCGCGGCGTCCAGGACCTCGGCCCGGTGGCACTCGCGCAGGGCGACCGGTTGCTGGCGAATCTGCGGTCGGCGAGCCGGCAGGGCACGCCGCTCACGGTGGAGCGCGCCACCGGCGATCCGCGTGGCACCCGCGTGTACGCGACGGAGGCGATGCGCTCGCTGCTCGAGCGCGTGCCGGGCTACTTCATCGTGTACGATCGCGACGACCGGCAGCTCTACAGCTCCGTCGGGCTGCGGCAGCTCCCGCCCGACGACCGTGCAGCGATCGACGAGGCGGCGCTGAAGCTCGTGCCCGACGGCGAGGGCGCGCTCGTCTCCGTGAGCGACTCGCTGTTCGGCGGCAAGCTGCTGCTCGCCGCGCGGCGCGACTCGGAGCTGCTGCCGAACATCACGCGCGTCGTCGCCGGCGTGCCGACGTCGATCGTCGAGCTCAGTCCCAGTCTCCTCGTCGGAACGCTGTTCGTCGTCTTTCCGGTGATCCTGCTCGTGTCGGTCGCCGCCGCGTACCTCATCGCCGGTCGGGCGATCGAGCCGGTCGAGATGCTGATCAACGAAGTGGAGGCGATCACCGATGGCCGCTCGCTGCACCGACGCCTTCCGTCGGACCTCGGCAGCGAAGAGCTGTCGCGGCTCGGCTCCACGCTCAACGCGATGATCGCGCGCCTGGAGACCTCGTTCGGCGCGCTGCGCCGGTTCACCGCCGATGCCTCGCACGAGCTCAAGACGCCGCTGAGCGTCCTCCGCGCCGACGTCGAACGGGCGATGCACCCGAACGCCGCGGGGAGCGAGGTGATGCAGGCGCTCGAGGAGGCGCTGCAGGAGACGGCCCGCATGGCCGATCTCGTGGACAGCCTGCTCACCCTCGCGCGCGCCGACGAAGGACGGTTCGACATCTACCGCGAGCCCACCCCGCTCGTCCCGCTCGTGCGGGACGTGTACGAGACGGCCGTCATCCTCGGCGAGCACGCGGGGCTCGACGTCTCTCTGCCCGTGCTCGAGGAGGCCGTGGTGGACGCGGATGCGCGCCGCCTGCGGCAGCTCTTTCTGAACCTGATCACGAACGCCATCAAGTACACGCCGCGCGGCGGCAAGGTGGAGCTGTCGCTCAGCGTGCGCTCGTCGAACGAAGTCGCGTTCACCGTGCGCGACTCGGGGATCGGCATCTCCGCGGCGGATCTGCCGCACGTGTTCGACCGGTTCTGGCGCGCCGATCGCGCGCGCTCGCGCGCCAGCGAGCGTGGAGGATTCGGGCTCGGGCTGTCCATCAGCCAGTGGATCGCCCAGGCGCACGGCGGCCGAATCACCGTGCAGTCGCGCCTCGGACGTGGCTCGGTCTTCAGCGTGACGCTGCCGCTGCACTCCGGCGAGGAGGGGACCACCGCGGATACCTCGGTCGAGGGCGGCGACGAGCTTGCTTCGTCCGGGCGCCCGGCGCGCACCTCGCGGGCGGCGCACGACATCGGAGAATAACTCCGCTTTCACCAAATCTTAATTTATGCCCCGTTCCACTATCGTGCGACCGGAGTAACCTTGCTCACAGTCGTTTTGTGTCCCGTCCTCCATTTCAGCCAGACAGGTCTACGCGGACATCATGTTCAACAACTTGATTGAGTCCAAACCCAAGAAGCAGCGCACCACCGGCGGCCTGGTCCTGAGCAGCGTGGTTCACGCCGTTCTGATCACCGCCGCGGTGTTCGGCACGCTGCAGGCCAAGGAGAAGCTCGAGAAGCCCAAGGCCGAGAAGGTGGAATTCGTCGAGATGAAGAAGAAGGACGAGCCGCCCCCGCCGAAGGAAGAGCCGAAGCCGATGCCGAAGGACGTCGTCGCGGCGCCCCCGCCGCCGAAGGGCTTCCAGGTGCTGACGGCGCCGATCAAGGTGCCCGACGTGCTTCCCGACATCGACCTGTCGAAGAAGGTGACCGACGAAGCCGACTTCACCGGAAAGGGTGTGGCGGGCGGTACGTCGAAGGGTGTCGTCGGTGGAACGGCGCCGGTGAACACCGACCAGCCGTACTTCGAGTTCCAGGTGGAGAAGCAGGTCTCGACCGCTCCGGGCTCGCCGCAGCCGCGGTACCCGGAGATGCTGAAGTCGGCGAACATCGAGGGCGAAGTGCTCGCGCAGTTCGTCGTCGACACGACCGGCCGTGCCGAGATGAGCACGTTCAAGGTTCTCAAGTCCAGCCACGACGGCTTCACGCAAGCCGTGAAAAACGTGCTGCCCAACATGCGCTTCTATCCCGCCGAGATCGGCGGCCGGAAGGTCAAGCAGATGGTCCAGCAGCCCTTCACGTTCGCCCTCACCAAGTAACTCACTCTCCGGAGACTCTGACTTATGGATCTGTCGCTGCTGGGCCTTTGGCATCAGATGGGCAACTTCGCCAAGGGCATCGTCGTCGTGATGGCGCTGATGTCCGTCTACTCGCTGACCATCATGGTCTCGAAGTGGTGGAACCTGCGCGCCGCGCAGAAGGAGACGCGCAAGTTCGCCCCCGAGTTCTCGCAGTTCCTCGAGGAGGACAACCTCACCGAGGCGATCAAGCTGGCGGAGAGCTACAAGAAGTCGCACGTCGCGCTGGTGCTCGGCGGCGCGCTCGGTGAGGTGAAGCCGCTCATCCAGGACGGCTCGGTCACCGTGAGCGACATCAACTCGGCGGAGCGGGCGGTCGAGCGCAACATGCTCCTCGAGATCACGAACCTGAAGCGCGGGCTCGCCGTGCTCGCCACGGTCGGTGCCACGGCGCCGTTCGTCGGACTGCTCGGCACCACGATGGGAATCGTCAACGCCTTCACGGGCATGGCCGCGTCGGGCTCGGGCGGTCTCGCCTCGATCGGCGCCGGTATCGCCGAGGCCCTCATCACGACGGCGTTCGGTCTGCTCGTCGCCATCCCGGCGGTGTGGGCGTACAACTACTTCCAGACCAAGATCGACAACCTCACGGCCGAGATGACGTACGTGTCGAAGGAGATGATCGACTACCTCATCAAGGGCGTGTCGGGCGAGTTCGGCCGGTCGCGTTTCACCCGCGAGTTCAACGCGTCGTCGGGCGGCAACGCGCCGATCGCGCAGTAAGCACAGCGCGCATCATTTCGAGGAGGTAGGCCGCAAATGGCAATGTCCACCAGCAGCGGCGGCGGCGTGAAGGCCGAGCCGAACGTGACGCCGATGATCGACGTCATGCTCGTGCTCCTCATCATCTTCATGGTGGTGACGCCGGCTCTTCTCGCGGGCTTCAATGCCCAGCCGCCGCAGGGCCAGAACCTGAAAGACCATCCCGAGGATTCCGAGAACGATCAGGTGCTCGGTATCGACAAGGATGGGAACTACTACCTGAACAAGAAGCCGATCTCGAAGGACGCGATCGCGAACGAGATCAAGCGGATCTACGACGTGCGCCAGTCGGACAAGGTCATGTACCTGAAGGCGGACAAGGACCTCGAGTACTCGAAGGTCGTGGACGCGACGGACATGGCGAGCAAGAACGGCGTGCGCGTGGTCGGGCTCATCAGCGACCAGAAGCCCGGCACCGTCTCCACCGTGGCCGGTGACACGAAGCAGGCGGCACCGGGAGGAGCGCACTGATGGCGATGTCCGCCGGAGGCGGTGGGGGCCTCACCAACGAGATCAACGTCACCCCCATGATCGACGTGCTGCTCGTGCTGCTGATCATCTTCATGGCAGCCATCCCGAGCATGCGGAAGTCGGTCGACGTGCAGCTGCCCGACCCGACGCCCAGCGTGGCGCCGGCGAATGCACAGTCGAATCAGATCGTGCTGGAAGTCGCGCTCGACGGAACGTACTCGATCAACTCGGAGAAGGTGGACGAGGCTCGCCTCGGCTCGCGCCTCAAAGAGATCTACGATCCACGCCCGGAGAAGATCATCTTCGTGAAGGGCGATCCGAAGGTGAAGTACCAGCAGGTCGTGCACGCCATGGACGTGGCGCGCGGCGCTGGGGTGAAGGTCATCGGCGTGCCGCCGAAGGACACACCCGGCACGGCGACGAAGTAGCGCCGGCCGAGGCCGCTGCACGGAATACGGCCGCATTGCGGCACGGATACGGCGGACGAACCTTTCGAGGGTCGTCCGCCGTATAACGTTGCGCCCCCGCGGAGCGGCGGACCGATCGCGCCGAGCCTCGACGTGAGCTGAGAGCGAATGACCTTTCTCGACGACTCCCTTCCAACGCACGATCCGCCTGCTGCGCGGCCGCGCTACCGGGCACCCATCGGCATGCCGGAGCGCGACGAAGGGCGTCGCATCGGCGCGGTGGTGTCCGTCGTCGTGCACGCACTGATCATCGGGCTGCTCATTGCGC
>CAYTKA010000094.1:0-14420 GCA_964438255.1 uncultured Gemmatimonadaceae bacterium
TCATCGAGCACGACGGATTCCAGTGTGGCTACTGCACGTCGGGACAGATCATGTCGGCGGTGGCGGTGCTGAACGAACCATGGGGCGCGAGCGACGACGACGTACGCGAGGCGATGAGCGGCAACATCTGTCGTTGCGGCGCCTATCCGGGCATCGTCGCTGCGATCCAGCAGGTGCGCGGACAGAAAGCGGCGGCGCGAGAGAACGGCGGAGGCGCGCGATGAAGCCATTCCAGTTCAGTGTCGCGTCGGATGTCGATGGCGCCACGCGTGCCGGCGCGGTGCCCGGCACGCGCTTCGTGGCCGGTGGCACCACGCTCATCGATTTGATGAAGCTCAACGTCGAGACGCCGGCGCGCGTCGTCGACATCAACCCTCTCGTGCACGCCGATCCGTCGCTGGCGGCGATATCGGAGCTGCCCGGCGGAGCACTGCGGATCGGCGCGCTGGCGCGCATGAGCGACGTCGCCTGGGACGCGAAGGTAAAGGAGCGCTACCCGATGGTGAGCCAGTCGCTGCTGCTTGCCGCGTCCGGACAGCTGCGCAACATGGCGACGATCGGCGGCAACATTCTCCAGCGCACGCGCTGTCCATACTTTCGCGACACGGCCACGCCGTGCAACAAGCGTCAGCCCGGCAGCGGCTGTTCGGCGCTGCACGGGGTGAATCGCGGCCACGCGGTACTCGGCACGAGTGAGCAGTGCATCGCCACGCATCCCTCCGATCTCGCCGTCGCACTGGCGGCACTCGATGCCATCGTCCACGTGCGCGCAGCCGCCGCTCGGGAATCGCGCACGATCCCCTTTCGCGATTTCAATCTGCTCCCCGATGCACATCCGGAGCGTGAGCATGCGTTGAAGCCGGGCGAGCTTATCACCGCGATCGATCTGCCGGCGCTCCCCTTCGCGCGCCGGTCGCTGTACCTCAAGGTGCGCGACCGCGCCAGCTACGCCTTCGCGCTCGCCTCGGCGGCGGTGGCCGTTGACGTGACGGACGGCGTCGTCCGCGACGCGCGCATGGCGCTCGGCGGGATCGCCACCAAACCGTGGCGGTCCACGGACGCCGAGCAGGCGTTGATCGGCAAGCCGGCGACCACGGCAAGCTATCGCGCTGCCGCCGATCGCGCGCTGCGCGGTGCCGTGCCGCGCAAAGACAACGCATTCAAGATCGATCTCGCCAAGCGTACGCTCGTGCGCGCGCTCGAGGAGGTAACCGTATGAGCACCGCGCTCGACCGGATCGACGGGCCGTTGAAGGTGACCGGGGGCGCACGCTTCGCCGCCGAGCTGCCGGTGGAGAATCCCACGTACGCCATCCTCGTGACGAGCACCATCGCCCGCGGGCGCATCCGGCGAATGGACACGACGGCCGCCGAGCGCGCGCCGGGCGTACTGGCCGCTATGACGTACGCGAACGCGCCGCGCCTTCCCGCCGAAGGCGCGCCCAAGCAGCGCGTACCGTCGTTGCTGCAGGACAACGTGGTGCACTACAACGGGCAGCCCATCGGCGTGGTGGTCGCCGACACGCTGGAGCACGCGATGGCCGCCGCTGACCTGGTGAAGGCCACGTATGACGAGGAGAAGCCACAGCTGGACGTCGCGACGGCACCGAAGGCGCCGGGCGACACCGTCCATCCCACGGGCAACGAGCCAAAGGCCACCAAACGAGGCGATGTGGCGAAGGGATTGGCGGACGCCGCGGTGACGGTGGACCACAGCTACACGACGCCGCTCGAGAACCACAATCCGATGGAGCCACACAACACGGTGGCGATGTGGGAAGGGGACAAGCTCACACTGCGTGATTCGACACAAGGCATCTTCAACGTGAAGAACGGCGTGGCGAAGGCGCTCGGCATTTCGCCGGAGAATGTGCGCTGCGTGTCGTACTTCACCGGCGGAGGCTTCGGAAGCAAAGGTGGACCCTGGTCGCACGAGTACCTCGCCGCGATGGCGGCGAAGAAGGTCGGCCGGCCGGTGAAGCTGTTCCTCACGCGGCGACAGATGTTCGGGCCCGTGGGCGGGCGTCCGCTGACGGTGCAGCGGGTGACGTTAGGCGCCTCCCGCGACGGCACGCTCACGGCGATGCGCCACCGCGTGACCGCGAGCACGTCTATGCTGGAAGATTGGCTCGAGCCCAGTGCGGTGCAGACGCGTATGCTGTACGCGTGCCCCAACGTCGAGACCGATCATGATCTCGTGCGGTTGAACGTGGGCTCCCCCACCTTTCAGCGCGCGCCGGGTGAAGCGACGGGTACCTACGCGCTCGAGTGCGCGATGGACGAGCTGGCGGTCGCACTCGAGATGGATCCGGTGGCGCTCCGGTTGAAGAACTACGCCGAACGAGATGGGCAGACGGGGAAGCCCTGGTCGAGCAAGTCGTTGCGCGAGTGCTATCGCGTCGCCGCCGAGCGATTCGGGTGGGATCGCCGCAAGGCGCAACCGCGTTCGACGCGCGACGGCCGGTGGCTGGTCGGCCACGGGATGGCGACAGCGACATATCCGGCGCGGCAGATCGCCGCGTCGGCCGTCGCAACGATTCAGCCGGACGGCCGCGCGCTGGTGCGTGCGGGGACGCAGGAGATCGGGTGCGGGACGTACACGATCATGACGCAGATTGCCGCCGACGCCCTCGGACTGCCGGTGGACCACGTCCGGTTCGAGCTCGGCGACACGGACATGCCGCCCACGCCGCTCTCGGCTGGGTCGATGACGGCGTCGTCGACGGGACCGGCGGTGCACCTCGCCGCCACGGCAGCGAGGCAGAAGCTCGTGCGCATGGCGATCCAGGATTCGGCGTCACCGCTGCACGGTGCGTCGGAAACGGACGTGCGTACCGCCGGTGGCCGGCTGTCGCTCGCGTCGGACGACTCGCGAGGCGAGAGTTTCGCCGCGCTGATCGCCCGGAACGGCGGCGCACCGATCGAGGCACGTGTCGACGCCAAAGGCAATGAACAGCAGCAGCAGTACTCGATGCACTCGTTTGGCGCCGTCTTCGTGGAGGTGCGCGTGGACGAGGACCTCGGCCGCATCCGCGTGCCGCGCGTGGTCGGCGCGTACGGGGCCGGCAAGATCCTGAACGAGAAGACGGCGCGCAGCCAGATCATCGGCGGCACGGTGTGGGGTATCGGCATGGCGCTGATGGAGCAGACGCACGTGGACCCGCGCTCCGGCCGCTACGTCAACGCCGACCTGGCAGAATATCAGGTGCCGGTGAACGCCGACATCGGATCGATCGAGCCGATCTTCGTCGACGAGCACGATCCGATCGTCAACCCGATCGGCGTCAAAGGGATCGGCGAGATCGGGATCACGGGAGTCGCGGCGGCGATCGCGAACGCCGTCTACAACGCCACGGGGAAGCGCGTGCGCGACCTCCCGATCACGCTCGATAAGCTGCTGTGAACATTCCCACGGCCGGCGCACCGGAGGTGGCGGCTGGCGCGAACGCTGTCGCTTCGGGGAAGCGCGCGTAGACACCCTCAACGAGAGCGCGCGCTTCCTCGCCGCGTCCTTGCGATTTCCAGAGCGCGGCGAGACCGAGCGACGCGCGTAACTCGAACGGGAGCATCGTGCGTTCGGCGGCGAGCGCGATTGCCGTCGTGTACGCGTCCTCTGCCGCCTCGGCTATGTCGGCCGGCAGCGGGTGCGGCGCCGAAGACAGGAGCAGCTCTGCGCGCTGGCGCAGCAGGTCGGAATCCCACAGATGCTCGCCCGTCTCGTTGCCGATCGTGAGCGCCTTCTCGATCGTGGCGAAGGCCTCGTCGCGACGACCGAGAGCGGCGAGCGCTTCGGCGATGTAGCCGCAGAAGCGCGGCATCACGATCAGCCCGCGAATCGCTTGCATCGTGCCCACCACGAGCTCGAGCTCCGCGAGTGCCTCGGTCGGACGGCCGAGTCTGACGAGTGCCGCGCCGTGGTAGGCGCCGTTCCAGAGTCGCTCCGACACGATGCCGTACTCCTCGCACAGGCGGAGCGCTTCGGCGGTGATCCGCTCCGCCTCCTCGACTTGGCCGAGCTCCAGCTCGAGCTCACCCGCGAACAGTGCCGCGAATGCGCGATTCTGCGGGTCACGCGTGATGCGGGCGAGCGCCCATGCTTCGATCATGCGCTCTCGAGCGGCGTTCACGCGCCCGGTGAGCCAGAGGCCGCGGACCGTCACACACGCGCCGATGAGGTACGGGTCGGAGAAGAAGCGCGCGCGATCGGCTTCGCGTCGCGCCGGATCGAAGTGTGCGCGGGCACTCTCGAAGTGCTCCAATCCTTCGCGCGGCCAGCCTTTGTAGTGCAACACGCCCGCCGACGCGACGTGCGCCACCATCCGGTGCGCACTCTCGCCCGTGCCCTCCGCCAGCCGCTGCAAACGCTGGGCGGCGTCGTGGCCGAGCTCGAGATTGCTCCCGGCAACATGGTAGAGGCAGAGGCCGAACAATACCGGCGCCAGCGACGGGACCTCTCCGAGCTGATGACAGATCTCGCGCGCCCGGTTCATGTTGACTGCCGTGTCCGGGTGCGCATAGCCGCGGCGCGTGAGGCTCGTGAAGCCTAACGACGTGCGCAATCCGAGCTCCAGCCCGATGCGCTCTGCGCCCTCCGGCAGCAGCTCGACCTGCGCGATCCCCTTGAGGCCAAGCGTCTCCGCCTCGGCGAAGGCGAACACCTGTGACGCCCGCTGCGCCGCGATGGCGTAGTACGCCGCGGCGCGCGCGGGATTCCGCGCCGCCTCGTACAACGGCGCCAACTCCGACGCCACTTCAGCGGCCCGCGCGCCGTAGTGCCGCTCCAGCGCCTCCGCCACCCGCGCGCTCTGGCCCACGCGCCGGCTCGCCGACAGCGAGGCGTACAACGTGTTCTGATACAGCACGTGCACGAAGCGATAGCGCACGCTGAGCGTGCGATCCGGCAGTTCCCGCTCCTCGATTCGCGTCACGAAGACGTACACGCGCTCGAGCGTCAGCAGTTGCTCCTCCACATCCGCCGCGTCCTGGCCGAGCACGGCGGCCACGATCGCCGAGTCGAACTCGTATCCCTGCACGCTCGCCGCAGCGAGCAGCCGGCGGTCACTCTCGTCGAGCTGCTCGATCTTTCGCTCGATCATGCTCCGCACCGACTGCGGCAGGTCGCGATCGATGTCCGGTACCGAACGTGCGAGTTGCCAACGGCCATCGCCTTCGGCGATCACGCCTTGCGCGCCGAGATAGCGCACGACGTCGACCATGAACAACGGGTTGCCCTCGGTCTTGGTGTGAATCGCGCGCGCGAACTCACCGGGAAAGGCATTGCCGGGATACTGCAGGTCCAGGAACTCTTTCACGTCGTTCAACGACAGGAAATCGAGCGCGAGCTCGTGCGCGATGCCGCGGGCCTGAAGATCGAGGTGCACCGAGAGGAAAGGGTGCTTCGACATGCGCATCTCGGACGGCCGGAAGGTCACGACCACCAGCACGCGCAGCTCGGCGATACGCGGCGCGAGATACGCCAGCAGGTCTACTGTCGAGGCGTCGGCCCAATGCAGGTCGTCTATGAAGAAGATGACCGGTTGAGCGCGGCTCGCCTCCGTCAGGAGTGCCGCGATCTCCCGTTTCATCTTCTCCTGGGACACGGCGCGCAGATCGGTGGACCCCTCGGCCACTCGCTCGGCCGATTCGCTGCGGAGATTGGCGTACCAGGTCGGTGCCACGCGTTCCATTGCCTGCCTGACGACGCTGTCCCGATCGCGGCGGAGCACGTCCTCGAGCGCCTCGAGTACAGGGAGGTACGCCTCCGTGCCGGCGAGCCGCTCGGAGCATCGGCCGCGCGCCACGCTGGTGGCAAAGGACTCGGCGGCGATGGTCGCGAGACAATCCTCCACCAGCGTCGTCTTGCCGATGCCGGGCTCCCCAACGATCGAGAGAACGGAGCCGTGCCCGTGCACCGCGTCGGCGAAGGCAGCGAATAGACGGGCGCGATCATTCTCCCTGCCGACCACGCGGGACGCCGAGTGCCCTCGCGCGGTGTAGGCGCGCCTTGCCGCGAGGTCCGGCGCATCGCCGGCTCGGCCTTGCCCCGCGTCGCCAAACGCGCGCACCGCAGTGCTGCGGCGCCCGCGACCCGCGAGCTCCCGCAGCCGGTTGCTGACTTCCATGGCGGTTGGGCGCTCGGCAGGGTCCTTCGCAAGCATGCGTGTTACGAGCGCATCGAGCTCCGCCGGTACCGACGGCTCGTGCACCGATGGCAGTTGGATCTCGCGCGCCAGGATCGCGCCGAGCATCGCGACGGTCGTCGACGCGGCGAAGGGGTGTACACCGGTGAGCAGCTCGTACAGCACCACGCCTAACGCGAACACGTCGCTGGCGCTCCCCACGACTTCGCCGCAACCCTGCTCGGGGGAGAGGTAGCGGATCGTGCCAAGCACCATGCCGGCGTCCGTCAGCGCACTGTCGCGCTGACCGTCGGGGGCGGTTCGATGCTCCGGGCGGACGAGCCGCGCGAGCCCGAAGTCGAGCACCTTCACATAGCCATCGTCCCGCACCATCACGTTCTCGGGCTTGATGTCCCGGTGCACGATGCCCGCTTCGTGCGCGACGGCGAGCGCTTCGGCGCACTGCGCGACGAGCTCCGACGCGAGCGACGAATTGCGCCGTGCCTCCGCGATCTCACCGAGTGTGCGGCCGCGGACCAGCTCCATGGCAATGTACCGGCCATGCTCCGATTCCCCGATGTCGTAGATGGTGACGATGTTCGGGTGATTCAACGCCGACGCAGCGCGCGCCTCACGGCTGAAGCGTTCGACCGCGCGCTCATCCGCGACGAACGCGGCCGGAAGCAGCTTGACGGCGATCTCGCGATCGAGGCGCGTGTCGCGTGCGCGAAAGACCTCGCCCATGCCGCCGGCGCCGAGGTGCGCGAGGATCTCGAACGGGCCGATCGCAGTGCCAGGCTGCATGACGGGGATGGAGGAAGATCGGGCAGGACCGCCGACCTATCCTACGCCGCACCGCGCTAGATCGCCAGGCGCGGATGGCTACGCCGCACGCGCGCCCGTGCGACGGGAAACGCCAAACGTTGGAACAGATTGAACCGCGCGAACGAGTGGAGGAGCGCGTATGGTCCACCACGACGGAGCAGCGTCATGAGGAGCCGGTGATCGCCGCGCGCCAGCAGCTCCCACAGGAACCGGTTCACGATGCTCGCGCGCTGCCGGTTGCCAAACGATGCTCGCGCCGCCCTTTCCCAGTCACGGCCTTCGACGAAACAGCGGGCGGCGAGAATCCCGGATCTGATCGCCGTCCGGATGCCGAAGCCCCAGAGCAGGTCCTGAAGGCCCCCGGCCTCCCCCACGAGGAGGGCGCGACCCGCCCGCAGTCGTGCGCCGAACGCAAAGTATCCAATGCCGCCCACGGGACGAGGATTCGAGATGCGGATGTCATAACGCCCGGCGAGTAGATCGCGAGCCCGCATGAAGCGGGCACCCGTGGTGGCGAAATCCTCGAACGACATGGTGCAGAGGCAGCCGTATCCGTTCGTGACGAGCAGATACGCATATCCCTTCGGGGCGGCGTCCTCGTCGAGCAGCACGACCGCCATGTCCGGCGCGTCGGTGTCGAACACGATACCCTTGTCGACGGCGAACACGCTACGGGCGTGCGGTAACGGACCGGTGGCCGCGATGTCCGCATGGCCCGAGTCGAGCGATGCGCGAAAGTGCAGGCGCACACCTAACGAGAGTGCCCCGCGCTTCAGCGCCTGGTCCAGTGAGTCGGGCTCTCGCCCGCGCTTGACGAGGTAGAGACCGGGATGCGCGAACTCCAGCCGGTCGTCTCGCCGCCCGTTCGTCTGGATCGCCGCCGTGAGCGGCGCGGCGTAGAAGTCGGCGGGCAGCCCCGCCTCGCGCAGCTCGGCCAGGACATCGACGTCGTCGGACCAGTTCTCCAGCCCCTGCAGATCGCCGCCGAAGCGCGCACCGCAGTCGGCGCGCCGTTCGTGCACCTCGACATCGCGGCCGGCGAGCGCGAGCGTGATTGCCGCCGCGAGCCCCGCCGGTCCCGCACCGGCGATACGTATGGTCACGACCAGTATGCTAGCCGTGCGTCGCGCCCCATGCTACGTTCGCCCCACTGTGCCTTCGTGCGCTGGCGCGTGGATCCGTCCCATCCGTGAGGTGGTATTCCTCACCCTCGCGCCATACTGATCGGGGAGGTTCCGTATGACAGAGTCCGGTGAACGCGCCGTTATGCTGACCCCGGCTGACGTCTCGCTCGTGCGCGGCGTGACCCCGCCGGTGCCAAACGGGATGCGCGTGCCGCTCGCGCCCGAGGCGCCACCGTCGTCGGTGCTGTTGGCTCGACAGCTCGGGCCGGAGCGGTGGACGAACGCCGCCTTCTTGAACGGGCTCCGACAGGTCGGCGACGAAGTCGCCGATCAGTGCGCGCTGGAAATGGCGAAGATCAAGGACGGGGCGCACAGGGCGCGCAAGGCCTTCGAGCAGATGAAGCAGAACGATTCGCGCCTGCCGGACGATGCGCCAGAGCCGCTGAAGGCTTTCTTCGCCAGCGAATCTCACTGGTGTGACCGCTGCCGGCAGCCATCCCTCCCGGCGTGGGTCGATCGCGATCGCGTGATCCGCGGCCAGGAGGTCTTCATGCAGCGGATGGCGCCGGCCGTGCTCGTACTGCTGTGCAAGAGCCTGCCGGAAGGATACGCGACCGCTGGCGCGACGAAGATTCTCAACATTTCCGGCGAGTTGTTGAACCACACGTACCACCGGCTCATGGGTACACTGGAGCTGCTCGTGAACGTCTCGTCGCCCGAAGGATTCGAGCGCCCTGGCCTGGCGCTGGTGAATGCGCTGCAGATGCGGCTGTTGCACGCAGGCGTGCGGTCGAAGGTCGCGCCCGTGGTGCTCGAACGACGTGAGCCCGGAGGTTACGCCGCGTACGTCCAGCGGTTCGGCGTGCCCGTCAACCAGGAGGACATGCTCGCCACGATCATGGCGTTCTCGCTGCTGGTCGTTCGCGGCCTGCGGACGCTCGGTGTGCCGCTCGACGAGCAGGAAGCCGAGGATTTCTACTACGTCTGGCGTGTGTTCGCGCACGAGATGGGGATTCATCCGCCGACCGACGCGCAAGACGACTGTCACCTTCCGAAGGATCTCACGGAAGCGGCGGCATTCTACGAGGCATATCGGAAGCGGCAATATGTCGGCGCCACGACTCGGAACGTCGACGGCTGGTGCGAGCTATCCAGAGAGATGAATCCGGACGGCGTCGCCCTCGCGCAGCGCCACATGATCATGCTTGCAACCGCGCTCCCGCCGCGGTGGGCGCACCTGATCGACCTTGCCGATGTTATGCACATCTACGTCGAAATGCTCATCGGCGAGGAGGGCTGTGCACGCGTCGGCATCCCGCGGCTGGAGGGGCACTGGTTGCTGCGCCTGTTCCTCGCCCACTTTGCGCCGGCGTGGGCGAAGGGCTGGGGACGCGTGAATTTCAGGATTCATGACGCGATCAGCCGCTGGTTCCTGCGGCATTTGGTGCAATCCAGCTACAGCCGCGGCGTCGTCTTTACCGTGCCCGCAACCGTGGCGGATCTGAAAAACCTCGTGAACAGCGGCGCAAACCGCGGCGGATCGATGGCCGTGCGAAGCGTCTGACAGATGGCGAGCGACGAGCGCTGGCCGCCATTGCCGCTCGCGGAATGGAGCGACAGCTACACGACGCTGCAGCGCTGGCTGCAGATCGTGGGGAAGACGCGGCTCGCGCTGATGCCGATGCAGAATCACTGGTGGCAGGTGGCGCTCTATGTCACGGCGCGCGGGCTCGGCACGTCCGCAATGCCATGCGGCGACCGCACAATCGACATCGAGTTCGACTTCATCGATCATGAGCTCGTGATTCGCACCAGCGACCGCCGGCAACGGGTGCTGAAGCTGGAGCCGCGATCCGTCGCCGACTTCTATGCGACGTACATCGCCGCGCTCCACGCGCTCGGGGTCGCGCCGAAGATCTACCCCGTACCCTCCGAGATGCCGGACGTCACACCGTTCACGAGCGATCGGGAGCATGCGGCATACGATCCTGATGCTGCGCAACGGTGCTGGCGCATTCTCGCGCAGACCACTCGCGTGTTCCTGAACTTCCGTCAGAGCTTCCTCGGAAAGTGCAGCCCGGTGCACGTGTGGTGGGGTGCGTTCGACCTCGCGTGTACGCGATTCTCAGGACGCGTCGCGCCGCCGCATCCCGGTGGCATTCCGCATCTCCCCGACCGCGTGACTCGCGAGGCGTACTCGCACGAGTGCATCAGCGCCGGCTGGTGGCCGGGCAGCGCCGGGATACTCGCCGAGCCGGCATTCTACGCGTATGCGTATCCCGAGCCCCCCGGCTGTCCCGACGCGCCGCTGCGACCGGACGCGGCGCGCTACGACCCGCAGTTGCACGAGTGGATCCTACCATACGAGGCGGTGCGCACGAGTGCGGATCCGGACGCGATGCTGCTCGATTTCCTGCACAGCACGTATGACGCCGCCGCCGAACTCGCGCACTGGGACCGGCCGGCGCTGGAGCGCACCGCCACCCACTGAGCCATGACCGGGCTCGAGCTGATCCTGGTGTTGCTCGCGGTGTCGGCGGCGCTGCAGGTGTTGGCACGCCGATGGCATTTGCCGCACCCGGTGCTGCTCGTCATCGGCGGCGCCGCACTCGCGTTCGCGCCCGGGCTGCCGCGCCCGACGCTGGATCCGGAGGTTACCTTCCTCGTGTTCGTGCCGCCGCTCCTCTACTGGACGGCGTTCACGCTCTCGTACCGTGAGTTCAAGCGCGAGTTCTGGCCGATCTTGCGGCTCGGCGTCCTGCTCGTTCTCGTCACCATGTGTGCGGTCGCGTGGACCGCGCATCAGCTGACGCCCGAGTTCACGTGGCCGGCGGCATTCGCGCTCGGCGCGATCATCGCTCCGCCCGATCCGATCGCGGCCACCGCAGTCATGCGCCCACTCGGGGCCCCAGCGGCCCTCGTCAGCATTCTCGAAGGCGAGGGACTCGTGAACGACGCGACGGCGCTGGTCTCGTATCGCGTTGCGGTCGCGGCGGCCGTCACCGGCTCCTTCTCGCCGTCGAGCGCGACACTCGGCGTCCTCATCGCGGGCGCGGGCGGCGTCGCGGTTGGTCTGGCCGCGGGTTGGCTGATCGGGCGCGTACGCCGCCAGATCGGTGGTCTTCCACTCGTCGGGAACACCTTGTCGCTGCTCACACCGTTCGTCGCCTATCTTCCCGCGGACGCGATCGGCGCGTCGGGCGTGCTCGCTGTCGTCATGGTCGGTGTCTATCTCGGCCGTCACGGGCCGCGCATAACGACACCGGCGACCCGCGTGCAGGCGGAGGCGATGTGGACCATGCTCGCGTTCCTGCTCGAGAGCCTGATCTTCATTCTCGTCGGCCTCGCGCTCCGCGATGCGATCCAGGGCGTCCGCCACCATTCGCCCGGGACACTCTTGCGGTACACGGTGCTCGTGTCGGGCGTCGTGATCGGTGTTCGGCTTCTATGGGTATTTCCGAGCGCGTACCTTCCCCGGCTGCTCACGCGCCGCAGAGACGCCAGCGATCATCGACCCCGCGAGCTGCCGCAGTGGCGATGGGTCGCGTTCATCGGCTGGGCCGGCATGCGCGGAGGCGACTCTCTGGTGATCGCCCTCGCTCTGCCCGTCGCCACAGCGACCGGCGCTCCCTTTCCGGCGCGCCACCTCATCATCTTCGTCACCTTCGCCGTGATCTTCGTGACGCTGATCGTGCAGGGTTTGACCTTGCGTCCATTCCTCCGCGCGCTTGGAATCGGCGACGGAAACCGCGCCGAGAGCGAGGAAGCGCACGCGCGGCGCGTGGCGACCGATGCGGCGCTACGCCAATTGGAGAAGATCGCGGCGAACGACGGCGGGCACCCGGAAACGGTGCGCTACCTGCGCGCGACGCACCAGCGACGAAAACGCCGCTGGACCGCTCGCGATCGCGAGCGCCACGAGATCGATGACGCGGAGCACCGCGCACTCGAGCCCATCGACGAGGACAGCGCGGAAGCGGAGTCCGCCACCTATCGGCGGCTGCGCACCGAGATGATCGGCGCCGAGCGACGGGCGATCATCGACCTGCGCGACCGGGGTGTGATCGGTGACGACGTCATGCGGCGCATCCAGCGCGATCTCGATCTGGAGACGATGATGCTGGAGTCGGCGGCGGACGGCGCCCCGGAGTCACCATACACGCTCTAGCCGCTCCGGCGGGGCGCCGGCACCTTTGAGCGAATGACTATGCGGCCATCATCGCTCGCGGCACGAGACGTCTCGCTGCGCTTCCGCGACGTCGTTGCGCTCGATCACGCGTCGATCGAGGTCGCGGCGGGCGATTGTGTCGCGCTCGTCGGCGAGAGCGGAGCGGGGAAGTCGACGCTTCTGCGCTGCTTCAACCGGATGGCGGAGCCTGACGCCGGCGTGGTCGCGGTCGACAGCGCCGACGTGCGCTCGCTGCCGGCGGTGGAGCTGCGCCGGCGCATCGGCTACGTGCCGCAGCACGGCGGCTTGTTGCCGCACTGGCGCGTGCTGCGCAACACGATGCTGGTTCCCGTGCTCCGCGGCATGGGCGACGCCGAGGATGCAGCCGCCGATGCGCTGGAGCTCGTCGGGTTGCCTGTCGCGCAGTTCGGCCGCCGTTTCCCGCACGAGCTCTCCGGTGGTCAACGGCAGCGTGTCGCCCTGGCGCGCGCGCTGGCGGCGCGCCCCGGCGTCATTCTGATGGACGAGCCCTTCGGTGCGCTGGACGCGATCACCCGATCCGATCTGCAGGGAGCATTCGAGCGCGTGCGCGCGGAAGTCGGCGTCACGACACTGCTGGTGACCCACGACGTCACGGAGGCGGCACGCCTGGCATCGGAGCTCGTCGTGATGCGCGCCGGTCGCGTCGAGCAGCGTGCTGCCCTCGAGGGCCTGATGTCGGCGCCGGCGTCGTCCTACGTGGCGGAGCTGATACAGCGGGCGCTCGCGCCCGCGGCGAGGCTGCTGCCGAGCGTATGAAGCCGTTGGTGCTGCTGTTGACCGCGCTCGCGTTCGGCGCCGGCGTCGCCGATGCGCCGGCGCAGCGCGCGGTCGTGGTCGTCGCGTCGAAGCCGTTCGGCGAGTCGTACCTGCTCGCCGAAATGTTCGCGCAGCTGATGGAATCGCGCGGCATTGCGGTGGAGCGCAGGCCCGGGCTCGGCGGCACCGAGATCGCGTTCGGCGCGCTTCGCGCCGGCGCGATCGATGTCTACCCCGAATACACCGGCACCGGGCTCGTAGCCGTGCTGCACGACTCGCTCACGGACTCAGTCGCGTCGGACGCGCGGCGCACGTTCGGATACGTCGCGCGGACGTTCGCGGTGCGCTGGGGAATGCTGTGGCTGCCGCCCCTCGGCTTTCAGAACACGTACGCCATCGCCGTCCGTCGCGAGACGGCGGAGCGCTATCGGTTGCGCACGCTCACGGACTTTTCGCGCGCCAGCCCGCAGCTCACGGCGGGATTCACTGCCGACTTCATCGGCCGGCCCGATGGGCTGCCGGGATTGCAGAAAGCGTACGGCATCCGGCTGCGCGCCGTACATCCACTGTCGCCGGCGCTCAAGTACCAGGCGCTCGCCGCGCGATCGGTGGACGTGATCGACGGATACTCCACGGACGGGCTGCTCGCCCGATACGCCCTCGTGACGCTGATGGACGACCGGCACCTCTTCCCGCCGTACGAGGCGGCGGCGCTGGTCGGAGCCCGCCTGGCACGAACGCGCCCGGACGCCATCGCCGCGCTCGCGCTGCTCAGCGGCCGTCTCGACGAGAGGACCATGCGCGACCTGAACCGGCGCGTCGAGGTGGACGGAGAAGATGTTCGTCGGGTGGCCGCCGGGGCGCTCGCGGCGCTGGCGGTCGTACGGCCTGTTGCCGCTGCGCGTGGGAACGCAACCGGCGGCGCAGCCGCATCGAGCTTCTGGCGGTACATGTGGGAGCGCCGCCGGTCGCTCGGCGCGCTCGCCCTGCGCCACCTGTTCCTCGTCGCTGTCGCGCTCGGCGCCGCCGTGCTCGTCGCGCTCCCCCTCGGTCTCGTCCTCGAGCGCGCGCGCCGCACATCGGACGCGATGCTCGGCGCGTTAGGCGTGCTCGAGACGGTGCCAAGCATCGCGTTGCTCGCGTTCATGATCCCGCTGCTCGGCGTCGGCGTCGCGCCGGCGCTCGTGGCGCTGTGGCTGTATGCCCTCTATCCGATCGCGCGCGGAACGTACACCGGCGTGCGCGGCGCCGACCCCGTGGCGGTCGAAGCCGCCGAAGCGTTAGGCACGACCGCGTGGCAACGGCTGCTGCTCGTCCGCCTGCCGCTGGCGGCCCCGGTGATCATGGCCGGCATCCGGACGGCGGCCGTGATCACCGTCGGCGCCGC
>CAYTKA010000095.1:0-14229 GCA_964438255.1 uncultured Gemmatimonadaceae bacterium
GGGGGGCGGGCTGCCGGACAGTCGGACAGTCAGACAGTCGGACAGTCAGACAGTCAGACAGTCGGACAGTCGGACAGTCGGACAGTGAACTACGAAGGGCACACCGAGCTCAGCTCGGTGTGCCCTTCGCCGTCAGACCGTCAGACCGTCAGACCGTCAGACCGTCAGACCGTCAGACCGTCAGACCGTCCGACCGTCAGACCGTCAGACCGTCAGACCGTCCGACCGTCCGACCGCCAGACCGCCTGACCCGCCCGATCGCCGTCAGCATCGCCCGCGCCTTGTTCTCCGTCTCCGCCCACTCGCTCTCCGGCACCGAATCCTGGACGATCCCCGCGCCCGCCTGCACGGAGGCAACACCGTCGAAGAGCACGCAGGTGCGGATCGTGATCGCCAGGTCCATGCGCGTGCCCCCCGCGCCGATGTAGCCCACGGCGCCGGCATACGGACCGCGGCGCTCGGGCTCGAGCTCGTCGATGATCTCCATTGCGCGGACCTTTGGCGCGCCGGTCATCGTGCCGGCGGGGAAGGCCGCACGGAATGCATCCAGTGCATCGAGCCCCGGGCGCAGCGTCCCCTCGACCTGGCTCACGAGATGGAGCACGTGCGAGTAGCGCTCCACCGTCATGTAGTCGGTCACCTTCACGCTCCCGTACCGCGCGATCCGCCCCACGTCGTTGCGGCCGAGGTCCACGAGCATCACGTGCTCGGCACGCTCCTTCTCGTCGACGCGGAGCTCGTCGGCCATGGCCGCATCGGCGTCCGGCGTCGCGCCGCGCGGGCGCGTGCCGGCGATCGGACGCACGGTCACCTGACCGTTGCTCACGCGTACGAGCAGCTCCGGCGAGCTGCCCACGAGCTCCAGGCCGTCGAGCACGAGATGGTACATGTACGGCGACGGATTGAGCGCGCGCAGCGCACGGTACAGGGCCTCCGACGGGAAATCGTGCGGCACGCGGATGCGGCGTGCGAGCAGCACCTGAAACGCGTCGCCCGCCAGGATGTACTCCTTGATCCGCTTCACGTCCTCCAGGAACTTCTCGCGTGAGTACGACGAGTCCCCCACCGCCGGCTTCGCGTCGGCGCGCAGCTCGAGCGGGGGCAGCGTTGCCGGCGCGCAGAGCTGCCGCAGCGTTCGCTCGATCGTCGACGACGCGCGGTCGTAGGCCCGCTTCAATGCCGCATCGCTTGTGTCCTCGCCCAGCGGCGCGCCCACCACGACGCGTGCCTGTGCGCGCAGGTTGTCGATGATGACGAGCGCGTCGGTGAACACGAACAGCGCATCCGGCGCCGCATCGGCACGCGGCGGCGGCGACGGCAGCCGCTCGATCAGCCGCGCCGTGTCGTAGCTGAAGAAGCCGACGGCCCCGCTCCAGAACGCACCAAGCTCGGGTACGTCCACCGGCGGACAAGCGCGAATGCGCGCGTCGAGATCGTCGAGCGCGTTCGCCGGTGTGCGCGCGGCATGCCAGCCGCGATCCGGCGTCCAGTCCTCTACCACGTTCTCGCGCAACCGCCACGCGGCGCGCGGCGCGTTCCCGAGAAAGGTGTACCGCGACCAGGTCTCGCCACCGGCCGGCGCGCTCTCGAGGAGGAACGCGAACGGACCGCCGTCGGCGCGAAGCTTGGCGAAGGCGGTGACCGGCGTGTCGGTGTCGAGCAGGGTGTCGCGCCATACCGGCACGAGGTGGTTGGGGCGCGCGCGGGACCGAAAATCGTCGAAGCTCATCTGGTGCTCATGTACGTGCTCAGGCGCGCTTGTCGGCCGTGTGGCCGCGCGCGACCTTAGTGATCATGCACCGCTCATTCGTCGCCGCGGCCGTTGGGGTGTGGATCGCCGGAGTCGCCCCCCGCGAGGCACGCGCGCAGAGCTGGAACGATCAGCGCACGCACGACCTCGTGGAACGCGCCACCGCCCTTCGCGCGCGGCAGCTCGCTGACACCGGGCTCAAAGACTACAAGGCCGTCGCGCACGGCTACGTGACCTTTCTCGCCCAGGTCGGCGAGGGGCTCGCCGAGCCGCCCAAAGTCGTGAAGGCCGACGAGTTGGTGAACCAAGTCTATTGGCTCGCGCCCAACCTCAGCAAGCAGCACATCCTCGGTCGTCGCGACACGCTCCTGCTGCCGACCGACATCGCCTACCACCGCGACCACCTCGGCATCGTCCAGAACAACTTTCCGGCGATCATCCGGCTGGGCGAGGGCGATGAGGTGGTGGACGTCCCGCATCCGCTGTCGCCGCAGGGGCTGCAGGTCTACGACTTCGCCATCGCCGACTCGCTCCCCCTGGTGCTCCCCGGCCGCACGATCGTGCTCTATCAGGTCAAGGTCCGGCCGAAGGACGACCGCCAGCCCCGCGTGATCGGCGCAGTCTACATCGATCGCGATGACGCGCAGGTCGTGCGCATGGCGTTCAACTTTACGCGCGCCGCGTTCCGCGACGATGCGCTGGAAGACCTGTTCGTCATCGTCGAGAACGGACTGATCGGCACGCGGTTCTGGCTGCCCCGTCGACAGGAAATTGAGATCCGCCGCGGCGGGACGTGGCTCGACTATCCCGTGCGGGGCATCATTCGCGGGCGTTGGGAGATCGGCGACTACGAGGTCAACACAGGCCTCCTCCGAAGCTTTTTCGCCGGCCCCGAGATCGTGCTCGCGCCGAAAGCCGTGCAGGACACCTTTCACTTCAGCGGCCGCGTGCTCGACTCGCTTCCCCCCGACGTGCGCGCGGTAACCGATGCTGACATTCGGCAGGTCCAGGCGGAAGCGCGTGCGCTGGTGCGCGCGCAGGCGTTGCAGCGTCCACAGACGCTCATGCTCTCCGCGACCGGTGTCTCCGACTTCGTGCGCTTCGATCGTGCCGAGGGGCTGGCGCTCGGCGGCGGTGCCGCGTCGCGCTTCGGCGGGGGCTTCGAGACGCAGATCCGCGCGCGCTACGGGATCGACGACCGCACCCTCAAAGGCTCGGCGACGCTCGAGTGGCAGTCGCCGCGGTTCGGTGCGCGCGCCTTCGGGGTGCGCGACTTCCGCGACGCAGGCGACGTCCAGGAGCGATCCGGTGTCGTCAATTCGCTCGCCGCACAGGAGTTCGGCGCCGACGTCAGCGATCCGTACGGCGTGCAGGGCGTGGGGGTGGGGTTCGATGCGCGCGACGTCGGCGGCCTGCGCGTCACCTTCGATGCGGCGCTCGAGCGCCAGCGCCCACTGGCCATCCGCGCCACGCCGGCGCAGGGGCGCTTTCCACGCGTCCTCCCAGCCACGCCGGCCCGCGCGCTGCGCTTCTCCCTCACCGCCGAACGTCCTACGGCGCTCTCGCTGCTCGGCTCGGAGATGCACGCGCGTGCGGAGCTGCGGCTCACGCGATTTACGGAAGACGACGCGGCGTCGCCCATACCATCGCCCAGCGTCGTCTATCGCGCCTTCGGTTCGGCCACGGCGTCGTGGCCGTTCGGACGACACCGCCTGGCGCTCGAGCTCTCGGGTGGTGGTGTGAACGCTCGTGCCGACGCTCTGGTACCGCCGCAGGAACTGCTCTACTTCGGCGGCCCGCGCAGCGCGCCGGGCTACGATCTCCACGAGCTCGCGACGCACGTCGGTGCGTCGACACGCTTGGAATGGCGGATGCCGGTCCCCGCACCGGCGATCTCGCTGGGCCGGTTCGGTCGCGTGCCGGGTGAGGCGACGCTCGCACCCTTTGTCCAGGGAACATTCATCCGGCGGCTGGACGACACCGATCCGCATCGAAGCGCCGGCTACCCGAGTGCGGGCATCGCGCTCCAGCCGTTCTTCGACCTATTGCGCATCCAGCTCGCGCGCGGGCTGCGAAACGGCCGGTGGTCGTTCGACGTGGACGTCTCGCGCGAGTTCTGGGGTATTCTGTAGCGAGCTGCACGAGCAGCTCCCGCATCCGGCGGCCGATCGCCGGCGACGATCGGCCACGATGCGCGAGGTCGCGATGACGCCGCATGCGTCGTGGGCTGTATCGTTGTCGAGTGACCGTCCCCGCGCCCGTCGGGCACTCCGCGCCACCGGCTGACTTCACGCGCGTCGATCCACACGCCGTCGCACTCCTCGGTGAGCGGTGGGCGCGTCAGCATGGCGTCCTGCCGATCGCCGTAGACGGAAGCGAGCTTCTCGTCGCCACCAGCGATCCCCTCGACCTCGACGCCGAGCGTGCCGTCAGCTTTGCCACCGGACACCGCATCCGCTGGATGTATGCCCGCCCAGCCGAGCTCGCACGTCAGATCGATCACTGGTATGGCGACGCGTCGGCGCGACGCGAGCAGCCGCCGGTGGAGGTGGAGCATCTCGCGTTCGGCGCGGAAGCGGCACCACCCGCGCCGAGCGAGTTGGGTGCGTCCGTCGTTCGCCTCGTCGACCAGATCCTCGCCGACGGCATTCGGGCCGGGGCGAGCGACATCCATCTCGAGCCGGAGGAGCAGGCGGTCGCCGTGCGTCACCGGATCGACGGCGTCCTGCGTCAGGTTCGCACACTCCCGCGCGGCGCGGCACCGTCGGTCGTCTCGCGCATCAAGATCCTCTCCGGGCTCGACATCGCCGACCGGCTGCGCCCGCAGGACGGACGTGCGCGCGTCGTTGTCGCGGGGATGGTCGTGGATCTACGCGTCTCCACGCTCCCCGCATCGCACGGGGAGAAGGTCGTCATCCGCGTCCTCGACGGCAGCGCCGGGCTGCGCACGCTCGATGCGATCGGGTTCGGCGCGCGCGATCTGCGACGCATCCGCACGCTGCTGGAGCAGCGCGAGGGACTCCTCCTGGTCACGGGTCCGACGGGCTCGGGCAAAACGACGACGCTTTACGCGGCGCTCCGCGAGATTCAGGGGCGTGGCGTGAATGTCGTCACCGTGGAAGATCCGATCGAGTACAGGCTCCCAGGGATCGTGCAGGTGCAGGTGCACGAGCGTGCAGGTCTCACCTTCGCCGCCGCGCTGCGCTCCATCATGCGGCAGGATCCGGACGTCATCCTCGTCGGCGAGATCCGGGACCGTGAGACGGCCGAGGTCGCCATTCAAGCGTCGCTCACGGGGCACCTCGTGCTCTCGACGCTGCACACCAACGACGCGGCGAGCGCGATCACGCGCCTGCTCGATCTCGGCGTGCCCGGGTATCAGATCGCCACCGCGCTGAAGGGTGTCGTGGCGCAGCGGCTCGTCCGGCGGATGTGTCGAACGTGCGAGGGCGGCGGCTGTGAGCGGTGTGAATCCGCCGGCTATCGCGGCAGGCGCGCGATCGCCGAAGTGCTCGTCGGTTCCCCGGAACTCGAGCGGCGCATTGCGGACGGCGCGTCCACGGAGTCGATCGCGGATGCCGCGCGCGCGTCGGGATGTCTCACCCTGTGGGAGTCCGGGATGGACCTCGTGCGTGGGGGCGAGACGACGATCGACGAGCTCCGCCGGGTAGCGGCAGAGCCGGCGCGGGCGGTGACCGAGCCCTCTCTCGCGTCGGTGCGGCAGCGGATCCGCATCGGCTGGCGTCGCGACGCGAGCCCCGGATCGGCACATCGGGCTCGCGATGAGCTGATGGACGCCGTCGCGCTGCTCGGCCGCGACGTGGAGGTCGTCGAGCTCACGGAGCCCGAGGGCGAGGCCGGTGACGTGGACGCCGTCGTCGTGGACGGGGCTCCGCCCGAGCGCGGTGCAATGCGGGACGCGCTCGTCGTGACCCTGGCGTCGGACGCTGCGGCGAGCGACCATGTGCACACACTCGCGCGCGACGCCGATCTCGTCGTTGCCCGCACGACGCATGGCCGCCTGCTCCTCGCTACCATCCTCGCGCTCCTGCGCTGGCGCTCGCGCTGAGGGGTGTGCCGTGCCCCACCCTCGGTCCGATCGATTGCATGGCCTCCATCAACGTCGGCACGATCGACGTCTACGTCATCTCACCGCGCGACGACGGGTGGCGCGTCCTCGCCCTGCAGCGCTCGCTCACGACTCGGTGTCCCACGGCATGGGAGACCGTGCACGGCCGTATCGAGCCCGGGGAGGAGCCGGAGCAGGCCGCCGTACGTGAAGTGCGCGAGGAGACCGGGCTCACCGTGGAGCGACTGTACGACGTGTGCGTGCAGCCGTTCTATCTCCACAAGACGCACACGGTGGAGCTGGCGGTCTGCTTCGCCGCGTTCGTCTCGCCCACGGTATCGCAGCTGACGCTCGGTGAGGAGCACTCGCGATACGAATGGGTCACCCCCGATGCCGCCCTGGAGCGGTTCGTGTGGCCGCGCGAGCGTACGGCGCTCCGCGAGGCGATGCACGTGCTGCACGGAGGCGATGCGGGGCCAGTCGAGGACGTCCTGCGCGTCCTCTGACCCCTCGACGACCCAGAGTGGTATACCGTTCTGGTGCGGACTCCGTCCTCAGCCCGGCACTTTCCGCTCGGACGTGCCGAGAATCGTCCTCGGCTCCGGCGCATTCGGCTTCACGCGCACGCTCTTCGCCGGGATCCCGACGTACACGTGATACGGCCGCACGTCCTTCGTCGCGACCGCGTTGGCACCCACCATCCCTTGCTCGCCGACGTGCACCCCGGCGAGCACCGTGGCGTGGTACGTCACCCGCACGCCGTCCTCGAGCACGGTGAGCGTGTTCGTCACGTCGCGCTGGTCGACGATGCTGTGCGTGTGGCTGTAGATGTTGGCGAAGTCGCTCACCGACACGTTGTTCCCGAGCCGGATCCCGCCGCGGTCATCGAGCAGCACGTATCGGTGGATCACGACGTTGTCGCCGACTTCCATGTTGTAGCCGAACGAGAACTCCACGTTGTGGAACGCCTTGAAGTTCTCGCCGCAGCGCCGAAAGATGTGCTTCGCGAGGATGCGGCGCAGCCGAACGCCGAGATCCACGTTCTGACATGCGAGCGGCGTGCGATCGAACGAATACCACAGCCAGAGCAGGGGCTTCACCGGCTGGAACCGGGCATCGTCGCAGTCGGCGTAGAACTCCGGCTCGAGCGTGATGTTGCGCGGATCCAGCGCCGAGAGCGCCAGCCGCGTCCCGACCGGCAGCGTCTCGTCGTTCACCGCCGACTCCCAGTCCGCCGCGTACTCCGGATACATCAGCTCCGTGAGCGTCTCGCGGCAGAGCAGCGCGCGCGCCGCGATGACGTCCTGACCCGGCGTCGCCAGTCGGTCGGCGATGCGCTCGAGCCAGGTGTCGGCGAGACGCGCGTTACCGGCGGCGGGAAGGGTCCGAAGAGGTAGGAAGGGCATGGCCGTAATGTGGTGGTCCCCGGAGAAACTCCGCTACTGCGCGGGCCGTTCCTCGCCTGGCCGGCGCCGCTCCGCGCATCTGCACGGGATCGTCGATGGGAGCGCCCAGCGCACCCGCGTCACGGCGAGCCGTCGCGTACTCATTCCGTCCGCCAGGAGGGCTGCTCCACCAGCGACACGATCGCGGCCGCGAGATCGTCGCGCCCCACATTGGACATTGCGCTGAACGGGATCACCTGATCGTCCTGGAGCCGCAGCGACGCGGCGATCTCATGAACGCGCGTCGGGATCTCGCGTGGCTTCAACTTGTCGATCTTCGTCAGCACGACGATCGTCGGCGCCTCGAGCTCGGCGAGAAAGTCGAGCATCTGGAGATCGTCGCTCGACGGCTCGTGTCGGATGTCGAGGAGCTGCACCACGCCGCGTAGCGCAGTCGCGCCGCGCAGGTAGCCCTCGATCAGTGGCCGCCACTCCGCCTTGCGCGACTTGGCGATCCTCGCGTAGCCATACCCCGGCAGATCGGCGAGCACGAAGCGGTCGTTGATCTTGAAGAAGTTGATCTCGCGCGTGCGACCCGGAGTCCGGCTCACCCGCGCGAACGCCTTGCGCCGGATCAGCCGATTCAACAACGACGACTTGCCGACGTTCGATCGGCCGGCAAACGCGATCTCCGGCAGGTTGCTCGGGGGCCGCCATCCTCCCGCCGTCGCCATCGGGCCGATGAACTCCAGCGATCTGATGACGAGCGGGTCGGCGGTGGTCGCGTCCTTGTCGGCCATCGTCAATGCGCCAGCAACGTCGGCGCGTCGTCGGATGCGCGCGCCGTCACCCCACGCGCGAGCGCCACGGCGAGCACCTCGTCCATCGACCGCACCGGATGGAACACGATCCCGTCCTTCACCTCCGCCGGCAGCTCCTCGAGATCGCGCGCGTTCTCCTGTGGCAGGATGACGTGCGTGATGCGATTGCGCAGCGCCGCCACCGACTTCTCCTTCAACCCGCCGATGCCGAGCACGCGCCCGCGCAGGGTGATTTCCCCCGTCATCGCGACGTCGCCGCGCAGCGGGATTCCCGTCAGCGCGCTCACGATCGCACACGCGATGGCGATCCCCGCGCTCGGCCCGTCCTTCGGCGTCGCGCCGGCGGGGATGTGCACGTGGAGATCGCGCGTCTTCAGGAACTCGCGCTCGAGTCCGAACGTGCTCGCACGCGCTCGTGCGTAGCTCAGGGCGGCAGTCCCGGACTCTTTCATCACCTCGCCGAGCGTTCCGGTGAGCTGAAGACGACCGCGCCCCGGTACCACGCTGACCTCGATCTCCAGTACGTCGCCGCCGACGCTCGTGTATGCGAGCCCCGTCGCCACGCCAACCTTGTCCTCGATCGGATTCGCCGACGGATCGAACGGTGCGACGCCGAGCATGCCGTGCAGCGTCGCCTTGGAGACGTGATCCATCGTCGGCGCGCCCGAGCTGTCCGGTGCATACGTCGCGCGGCGTTCGGCGCGCGCACGCGCCAGCTTGCGCGCCAGTCGCGCGATCCGCCGGTCCAGCTCGCGCACGCCGGCCTCGCGCGTGTAGCCGTGCACGATCGCCGGGATCACGTCCGTGTCGAGCGCCACGGTGGCCGGATCGAGCCCGTGCTGCGTCAGTTGCCGCGGGAGGAGGAACTGCCGGGCGATGGCGTATTTCTCCTGATCGAGGTAGCCGGCGAGCCGGATGATTTCCATGCGGTCGCGCAGCGGCTCCGGGATCGTCGCGAGAGAGTTCGCCGTCGTGATGAACAGCACCTGCGAGAGGTCGTAGTCTGCCTCGAGGTAGTGATCGTTGAACGCTCTGTTCTGCTCCGGATCGAGCACCTCGAGCAGTGCCGCCGCCGGATCGCCGCGATAATCGCTGCCGAGCTTGTCCACCTCGTCGAGCAGGATGACCGGGTTGATCACCTCGGCGCGACGCATCGCCTGGATGACGCGCCCGGGCATCGCGCCGATGTAGGTGCGCCGGTGGCCGCGGATCTCCGCCTCGTCGCGCATGCCGCCGAGCGACATGCGCACGAACTTGCGGCCCATCGCGCGGGCGATCGACCGGCCGAGCGACGTCTTGCCCACTCCCGGCGGTCCGACGAGGCAAAGAATCGGCCCGTCGAGCCGCTCCACGAGCGACAGCACGCCGATGTAGTCGAGCACGCGCTCCTTCACGTCATCGAGGCCGTAGTGATCCTCGTCGAGGACGCGGCGCGCGTGCGCGACGTCGAGCACGTCGTCGGTGCGCTCCTTCCACGGCAGCGCGGCGATCCAGTCGAGGTACGTGCGGGCGACGCCGCTCTCCGGCGACATGTTCGACAGCCGCTTCAAGCGGCGCAGCTCACGTCGCGCCCGCACGAGCACCGGCTCGGGCAATCCCTTTGCCTCGAGCACTGCGGCCAGCTCGTCGGTGTCGTCCCCATCCTCTCCACCCAGCTCGCGGTGGATCGCCTTGAGCTGTTCCTGGAGGTAGAACTCGCGTTGGTTCTGGAACAGCGAGCCGCGCACGTCGTCGTCGATCTTGCGCTCGAGCTTGAGCAGATCGATCTCGCTGCTCAGCGTCTCGCTGATTGCCTGCAGCAGCATCGGGAGCTCCGGGATCTCGAGCAGCCCTTGCCGGCGGTCGAGCCGCGTGCCGAGATGCGCGGCGATGGCGAACGCCTGCCGCGCCGGTGAGTCGGCACTCTGGATCAGTGTCACCAACTCGGCCGGGAGTCGCCGGTGCAGCCCGACGTACTCTTCGAACAACGAGATCGCGCGCCGGAGGCGTGCCACCGCGTCGTCGCCAGCGAGGGTCAGCGGCGGCATCGGCTCGATCTGGGCGCGGAGTCCGTCGCCGCTCGGGACGTAGCGGCTTACACGCACCCGCGTGAGCCCTTCGACGAGCACCTTGACCGTGCCCGTCCCGAGACGGGAGAGCTGCCGCACCCGCGCCACCACACCGACGCGGTACAGGTCAGCCGCAGACGGCTCCTGCTTTTCGGGGTCGCGCTGCGCCACCAGCAGCACGAGCCGGTCGTCCGGATTGGCCGCCTCCAGCGCCGACAGCGATCCTGCCCGCCCGACGAGCAGAGGCATGACGACGTATGGAAACAGCACCACGTCGCGCAGCGGCAGGACGGGCAGACGCTCGGGCGTGACGAGATTCTCGCCGTCGATAGGGAAGGAGGGCATGGAGGAAGGTAAGACGGTGAGACGGTGAGACGGTAGGACGGACACGACGAAGGCACACCGAAGCCGGTCCGGTGTGCCTTGCCGACTCACTGTCTCACAGTCGGACCGTCGGACCGTCGGACCGTCGGACCGTCTGACCGTCTCACGGCGCTTCGCGCCTACGCTTCCTTCTTGCGCTTCTGCGGCGCGAGCTCCAGGAGCGGTGCCGTCCCGTTCAGCACCGACGGCTCCGTGATCTTCACCTCCACCACGTCCTCGCGGGTGGGGAGGTCGAACATCACGTCCGTGAGCAGCTCCTCGAGGATCGCGCGCAGACCGCGCGCACCCGTGCCGCGCTTGAGCGCCTTCTGCGCAATCGCGCGCAGCGCCGACTCCTCGAAGGTGAGCTTCACCTCCTCGAGGTCGAACAGCTTGGTGTACTGCTTGGTGAGCGCGTTCTTCGGCTCCTTGAGGATGCGCACCAGCGACTCCTCGTCGAGCCCCTCGAGGGGCACCGTCACCGGCAGGCGGCCCACGAGCTCCGGGATGAGCCCGAAGCGGAGCAGGTCGTCCGGCTCGACCTCGGCGAACGCGTTCTTCGAGAGTGCCGCCGCCTTTATGGGGTCCGTCTCCACCTTGCTGAAGCCGATCTGCCGGCGTCCCGTCCGCGCCTCGATGATCTTCTCCAGCCCGTCGAATGCGCCACCGCAGATGAACAGGATGTCCTTCGTGTTGATCTGGATGTATTCCTGCTGCGGGTGCTTGCGGCCCCCCTGCGGCGGCACGCTGGCCACTGTCCCCTCGAGGATCTTGAGCAGCGCCTGCTGCACCCCTTCGCCCGACACGTCGCGCGTGATGCTCGGGTTCTCCGACTTGCGCGCGATCTTGTCGATCTCGTCGATGTAGACGATCCCGCGCTCGCACTCGGCAACGTTGAAGTCGCCAGCCTGGAGCAGCCGGACGAGGATGTTCTCCACGTCCTCGCCGACGTAGCCTGCCTCGGTCAGCGTCGTCGCGTCGGCGATCGTGAACGGCACGTCGAGGATGCGCGCCAGCGTCTGCGCGAGCAGCGTCTTACCCACTCCCGTGGGGCCGATGAGCAGGATATTCGATTTGTCCAGCTCGACGTCGTCCTCGCGGACCGAGGCTGAATTGATCCTCTTGTAGTGATTGTACACGGCGACCGCCAACGCCTTCTTGGCGCGCTCCTGGCCGATCACGTACCCGTCGAGCGTTTCCTTGATCTCCTGCGGCGTCGGGACCTGAGTGATCGCCTCCGCGACCTCGCGCTCCTCGTCCTCGGCAAGGATCTCGTTGCAGAGCGCGATGCACTCGTTGCAGATGTAGACGGACGGACCGGAGATGAACTTCCGGACCGAGTCCTTCGACTTGCCGCAGAACGAGCAGCGAAGATGTTTGTCGTGCGACATGGTGGAGACTCTGCAGGAGGCGCGCGCCCAGGATGGAAAACGGGGGCGGGTTGTCGAGAGTTAACTCTCGATCCGAACCGGGTCAAGCAAAGGACGATCAGGGCTCGTGAACGTTTTCACGAGCCCTGAACATCGGCGTCGTTACTTCATCGCCGCGGCCTGTGCGGCAATCACCTGCGGGTCGACGAGGTCGCCACGGCTCGTGATCACGTTGTCGATCAGCCCGTAGCTCTTCGCCTCCTCCGCCGACATGAAGAAGTCACGCACCATGTCGCGCTCGATCTGCTCGACGGGACGACCCGTGTGCCTGCTGTAGATCGAGTTGAGCTGCTCGCGCAGGTACAGGATTTCCTTCGCCTGGATCTCGATGTCGGCTGCCGTTCCCTGCGCGCCACCCGATGGCTGGTGGATCATGATGCGCGAGTGCGGGAGCGCGCTGCGCTTGCCCTTGCGCCCCGCCGCGAGCAGGAACGACCCCATGCTCGCCGCCAGACCCATGCAGATCGTGTTCACGGGCGCCTTCATGTACTGCATCGTATCGTAGATGGCGAGCCCCGCCGATACGCTCCCGCCCGGGGAGTTGACGTATAGGAAGACATCGCGGTCCGGATTGTCCGCCTCGAGGAACAGCAGCTGCGCGATGATGATGTTCGCGACGTCGTCGTTGATCGGCGTGCCGAGGAAGATGATGCGATCCATCAGCAGGCGCGAGAAGATGTCGTAGGTGCGCTCGCCGCGGCTGGAGCGCTCGATGACGTACGGGGGGTAAATCGTGGCCATGGGAATGCTCACTGTCCGGTGCCGGTTGTGATCTCGTTTCGAGCGGTCAACCACTCGAACACCTTCTCTTCCGTGATGCTGCGCTCGATCTCCGGGAGACGCCCGGCCTTCTGAAGCGAGGCGTAGACCTGTCCCGGGTCGGCGCCGCGCTGCTCGGCAACCTTCGCCACGCGATCGTCCACGTCCTTCTCGGACGCCTTGAGCTCGTTCCGCTCGGCGAGCGCGTCGATCAGCATGTCTCGGCGTACCTGCTTCTCCGCCACGGCAGCGAACTCGCCGGCGAACTGCTGCTGCTGCTCGTCCGGGATCTGGTAGGCCTTCATGTAGGCCTCGATCGTCCGGTGGACCCAGCTCGGTGGGACGTCAAAGGGATTGGCCGCCGCGACCTGGTCGAGGAGCGCCTGCCGCACGAGCGCCTCGGCGTCGCGCGCAGCGTGCTCGGTGAGATCCTTGCGGACGGCATCCGTGAGTGCCTGGAGCGAATCGAAGTCGCCAACTTCGCGCGCGAATGCGTCATCGAGCGCCGGCGCGGACTTCCGCTTCACTTCCTGCAGCGTGACGCGCACGTTCTTCGATTGTCCGCGCTGCGCCTCGTCCGGGAAGTCATCCGGCCACTTCACCACGCGCTCCTTCGTCTCACCGGGCGCGAGCTCCATGATGAGCTCCTCGATGCCCGGGATCGCCTGGCCCCCGCCGAGTACGAGGTTGTACGGGCTACCCTCGGGCATGGCGTCGCCGTCGTTCTGCGGCGTGGCGAGCAACACCTTCACCATGTCGCCTTCGCGCGGCCGCTCCTCGACCGGCGCCCACGTCGCCTTCTGGTCGCGCAGCGCCTCGAGCTGCTCCGTGACCTGTTCATCGGTGACCGTCACCGGCTGACGCGCGACGACGAACCCTTCGGTCTTCGCGAGCTCGACCTTCGGGCGCACCTCGAGATGCAGCTCGAAGGTGAGCGGCTTGTCGTCCTCGAACTTCACGTCGTGGACGTGCGGCTGCGCGGCAACGTCGAGCTTCTCGCGCTCCATCACCTCCTTGAACGCCTCCTGCACCAGCGTCTCCAGCACCTGCTGGCGAATGGCGTCCTTGAACCGCTTGCGAATCATCGCTGGCGGCGCCTTGCCGGGGCGGAAGCCGGGGAGACGAACGGACGCGGCGTAGCGCTTGGCCGTCTTCTCCTCCGCGTCGCGGACGGCAACGACGGGGACGGAGACTTCGAGCAGGCGCTCGACGCCCTCGCTCTTCTTGGTGGTGATCTGGATGTCCATGCGGATCGAGAAAGCCGGATTCGTGGCGCCGGGTTCCGCCCCCATCAGGGGATGCGACGGCGCAGCATACTGTCAAGAAAGCTAACGAAGCGGCTGTGCACCAAGTAGGCCGAAGGGGTCGGACGGTCGGACGGTCGGACGGTCGGACAGTCAGACAGTCGGACAGTCGGACAGTCGGATCTCGGTCTACCGGCAACAGCCGCTCGGGCTAGCTCCTCAGACTCCCCGCAGCCATCAAAGCTCCCGGCCGTGGCGCGTTGGACTCTCGCAGGGCAGCTCCGCCCCATCCGCGTTTCCGCCGCATCCGGATGAACCTTCGTCTGAGAAGCCGGCCCGAGCGGCTGCTAAGAGGCGGAT
>CAYTKA010000096.1:0-13861 GCA_964438255.1 uncultured Gemmatimonadaceae bacterium
CTCATGTGTCTACCTTGATTCATCGGCGTTGCTCGTAGACGTCCTTCGCGATGGCGAGCGCCGTCAGTGCGCTTGGCCAACCCGTGTAAAACGCGAGGTGTGTGATGGTCTCGACCATCTCCTCCTGACTCACTCCGTTCTCGCGCGCCAGCGCGATGTGCGATCGGAGCTGGTCCGTCCGGTTCAGCGCGGTCAGAGCGCTGACCGTCACGAGGCTACGGTCGCGTCGCGCGAGCTGAGGACGCGCCCAGATGTCGGCGAACAGCACGCCTTCAGTGAGCTCGACCATCTTTGGCGCAAAGCGCCCGTACGTCTGCCGTAGGCGTTCGAGTGAGGCGCCTTCGCCGGCAGGCGCGGACGACGGGGCCGCCGGTCCCGCGGACTCGACGCGCGCGCCGTACTGCGCGTCGCTCACCCGTTCGAGCCAGTCGACAGTGCGACCGTTCAGGTGCTCCGTGATGGCGATATGCGTCATGGCCGCGTTCGGCCCGGCACCGTGCCAGTGTTTCACTCCGGGCGGAATCCACACAACGTCGCCCTGCCGTATCTCGTCTACGGGCCCGCCCCAACGTTGCACCCGGCCGATGCCCCGGGTGACGATCAGCGTCTGACCGCGCGGGTGGATGTGCCACGCGGTGCGAGCGCCGGGCTCGAAGACCACCGTGCCGACCGTGGCGCGTGTGGTGTCGGTGGCGACGCTCAGCATCTCGACGCGACCCACGCCGGTAAAGGTTGCCGCCGGCGCCTGGGTGATCGGCCGGGAACCCGCGCGCGAGATCGTGATCCGGCCGGCGTCCTGCGCGACAGCGGTCTGCGTATTCAGCGCGAGCAGCCACAGCAAGAAGAAAGTGGTACGGCGCCTCATACGACGGCGGGGAGCTGGTCCAGATGCTTCTCGAGCGTGATCGGATAGTCGCGCACGCGTACGCCGGTGGCGTTGTAGATCGCGTTCGCGATGGCGGCGGCGACCCCGCACAACCCGAGCTCCCCGACGCCCTTGGCCTTCATGGGCGACGACTTGTCATCGATCTCGTCCAGGAAGATCACCTCTTGATGCGGGATGTCGGCATGGACCGGCACCTCATACCCGGCGAGGTCGTGATTGACGAAGAACCCGTATCGCGTGTCGACCGCCAGCTCTTCCATGAGCGCCGCCCCGACGCCCATCGTCATCGCGCCGATGACCTGGCTGCGCGCCGTCTTGGGATTGAGGATGCGCCCGGCGGCGCACACGGCGAGCATGCGCCGCACCCGAGTGACTCCAGTGAAGCGGTCCACCGCAGCCTCGACGAAGTGGCCCGCAAAGGTGGACTGCTGATACTGCTGGGAGAGCCTCGCGTACTCGATGAAGTCCTCGCCCACGAGCGCTCCACCGCGCGCCGCGTCGGCGAGCGCCGCACTCCGGTCGCCTGCCCGCACGCGGCCATCGGTGAATGCCACGGTAGCCGCGTCGAACCCGAGCTTCCCCGCAATCGCCTCGCGCAGCTTCACGCACGCCGCGTAGACGCCCGCCGTGGAGTTGTTGCCGCCCCACTGCCCACCCGAGCCCGCCGCGACAGGGAAGTCCGAGTCGCCGAGCTTCACGACGACGCGATCGAGATCGACGCCCAACATCTCTGCGGCGGTCTGGGCCATGATCGTGTAGCTGCCCGTGCCGATGTCGGTCATGTCCGATTCGACCGTCACGATCCCCTGATCGTCGAGGCGCACGCGCGCACCGGACCGGGTCACGAGGTTATTGCGGAACCCGACGCCCATGCCCATGCCGATCAGCCAGCGGCCGTCGCGCACCGACGCGGGGCGCGGACTGCGTCTGCTCCACCCGAACCGCTCGGCGCCGAGTCGGAGACACTCGACGAGCTGCCTCCTCGAGTAGGGACGCTCCGGCCTCTCTGGGTCGACCTGCGTGTCATTGACGATGCGGAACTGCACCGGGTCCATTCCCAGCTTCTCCGCCATCTCGTCCATCGCGATCTCGAGCGCCATCAATCCCGGTGCCTCACCGGGCGCGCGCATCGCGTTGCCTTCCGGGAGGTCGAGCTGGGCGAGGCGCATCGCGATGAGGCGGTTTGCCCCCGCGTAGAGCAGCCGGGTCTGCGATGGCGCCGTCTCCGGCTTTCCGTTGGGCAGGTTGCCGCTCGTGCTCTCGTGGGCGATCGCGGTGAGCCTCCCATCGCGGGCCGCGCCAAGTCTGATGCGTTGGATGGTCGCTGGACGGTGTGTGGTGTTGTTCGCGACCAGCGGCCGCGCAAGCGCGAGCTTGACCGGCCGACGCGCCGTCTTTGCCCCCAGCGCAGCCAACACCGCGTCGGCGCGGAGGAACAGCTTGGTGCCGAAGCCGCCGCCGATGTACGGTGAGTCCACCCGCACCTTCTCCACCGGAATTCCCAGCGTTCGAGCGAGGTCGCCGCGCGTCCAGGCGACCATCTGCGTGGAAGTCCACACCGTGAGCTTGTCGCCCTCCCACGCGGCGATGGTCGCATGAGGCTCCATCATCACGTGGCTCTCGTCCGGCGTCGTGTACGTCGCGTCGAGCGTCACGGGCGCGGCGGCGAACGCCCCTTCGAAGTCGCCGATGCGCCGCGCCGCCGGAGCGGCGCTCCCTTCCCCGGTGTTGCCGCCAATCAGGGGTGCCTTCAGGGCCTCCGCGGCCAGATCGAATCGGCCCGGCTGCCGCGCGTAGCTGACGCGGATGAGCGCGGTCGCGGCCCGTGCCTGCTCGAAGGTTTCCGCGACCACCACGGCGATCGCCTGGTGGTAGTGCTGCACCTCGGGTCCGCCGAAGAGCGACGCTGTGTTGAGGCGTCCCAGGGTGAGCTTGGGCGTCTCGAGCGTGGTGACGATCGCGAGCACGCCGGGCGCCCCCTCGGCCGCCGCGGTATCCATCCGCGTGATGCGTCCCTTGCCGATGCCGCTGCCGAGCACGAAGCCGTACGCCTGGTTGCGTGCTACGTCGTGTCGTTCGTAGGCGTAACGCGCCGTGCCGGTCGTCTTGAGCGGCCCCTCGATGCGGTCCGCAGGGCGGCCCACCACCTTGAGCTCGTCGATCGGATTCGGACCCGCGGGCTTGTCGAATAGCATGGTCAGCCCCTCGCTTCGGCGATGACCGCGGCGAGCGTGCGCTCGACCAGGCTGACCTTGAAGGCGTTGTCGCGTGTCGGCCGTGCGCCGACGAGCAATGCCTGCGCAACGGCCCTGGCCCCGCGCGGCATCTGCTTCTCCGCGGACTCGACGCGCCATGGCTTGTGTGCGATGCCACCAACGGCGACACGGCCGGTGCCGTCGCGCTGGATGACCGCCGCGATGGAGACGAGCGCGAACGCGTACGACGCGCGGTCGCGCACCTTGTGATACACGTGCGTGCCGCCGATCGGCTTCGGCAGCGTGACCGCGGTGATCAGCTCGTCCGGACGCAGGTTCGTTTCGATGTGCGGCGTGTTGCCCGGAAGGCGATGGAAGTCGACGATCGGCAGCACGCGCGTGGACCCATTGGGCCGCACCGTCTCGATCTTTGCGTCCAGCACCCGCATCGCGACCGCCATGTCGCCGGGGTTCGTGGCGATGCAGGCGTCGCTCGCGCCGACGATGGCGTGCTGTCGCGTGTAGCCGCCGATCGCGGAGCACCCCGAGCCAGGCGCGCGCTTGTTGCACGGCATGGCCGTGTCGTAGAAGTACGGGCAGCGGGTGCGCTGGAGCAGGTTGCCGGCGGTGGTGGCCTTGTTCCGGAGCTGGCCGGAGGCGCCGGCCAGGATCGCGCGCGCGAGCACGCCATAGTCGCGGCGGACCCGTTCGTGTGCCGCGAGCGCAGTGTTGGTGACCAGCGCACCGATCCGGAGACCGCCGTCGGCTGTGGCGTCGATGCTGTTCAGCTTCAGCTCCTGCACGTCGACGAGATGCGTCGGCGTCTCGATCTGCAGCTTCATGAGATCGAGCAGGTTCGTGCCGCCGGCGATGAACTTGGCGCCCGGGGTGCGCGCAACCGCGGCCGCCGCTTCGGTGGGCGTCTTGGCGCGCTCGTAGCTGAAGGGCTTCATGCGGTCCCTCCGGCCACTTCGGCCATCGCATCGGCGATGTTGGAGTAGGCACCGCAGCGACAGATGTTGCCGCTCATGCGCTCGCGCATCTCCATGTTCGTCGCCTGCGGCCGGGCCGTGAGGTCGCCGGTGACATGGCTGGGCACTCCAGCCCTGATCTCCTCCAGCACGGCGACGGCCGAGCAGATCTGTCCTGGCGTGCAGTAGCCGCACTGGAAGCCGTCGTGCTCGATGAACGCCGCCTGCATCGGGTGCAGATGCTCGGGTGTGCCGAGTCCCTCGATCGTGGTGATCGTATCACCCTCGTGCATGACCGCGAGGCTCAAGCACGAGTTGATGCGCGTGCCGTTGACGAGCACCGTGCACGCACCACACTGTCCATGATCGCACCCCTTCTTGGTGCCCGTGAGCTGCAGGTGTTCCCTGAGGGCGTCGAGCAGGGTGACGCGCGTGTCCAGGTCGAGGGTGTGCGTCGCGCCGTTGACGCTGAAGGTGACGCCCACACTGTGTTCGGCAGCGCGCGCGACGGTTGCCGCCGATCCGGATGACTGGACCAGCTGTGCCATCGCGGGGCTCTGCGCCAGCGCGTCGAGTGCGAGCATTCCGAGTCCGCCGGCAACCGTCTGCGCGAGAAACGCGCGGCGCGTCGGTCCTGCCGGCTCCGCGGACGTTGGTTCGTTCGCGACGCGTGATTCCTGCGGCGTGGGCTCGGGCGGTGCGAAGTAGTCGAAGCCGTCGTCGTGCATGGATGTCTCTCCTCCGTTCACCGCAGTGACCAACCGGAACGCCGCTCCGGTGCATGAGCCCCCGGATCGAACCTACATCCAAAAAGCGCGGTCTGGTGACGCCGATGCACGAAATGCTCGCGCATGTCGTGAACGGCTCGCCGTTGGTATCGAGCCGCGCCCGACCGGAACTGCCGCATTTGCGCGCCAGAGGGGGAGCTTCACTCTTGCCGACGCGGGGGCGCCGAGCGCCGCGTACCTTACAGGCATGACCGCTGACGGAACTCCGACCGCACGGCCGAGCGACGACAAGTCCGTGACTGCTCGCTGGCGTCGCTCCACCGAACGCCTGTCGGCGTCGTCTGACCTTGGGCGGCGAGCGTTGCTGCTCGACGTCGCGTTCTGGACGCTCTTCGGTGTGCTCCAAGCCTCGAACTGGCTGTTCTGGCCAGGCGCCGACTGGCCGCGCGTCGTATGGCGGGTGCTGGCCAGCGCGCTGTTCAACGCATATTTGTGGGCGCTCCTCACGCCGGCGATCTTTCGGCTCGTGAGCCGCGCGAACGCCGACCAGCAGGCGCTCGTGCGACGTCTCGCGGGACTGGTGGTGCTCGGGCTCGTCGTGGCGACGGTGGCGACGGCCCTCGCGGCGAGGGTGCACCTCGCGCTCCTGCCGCAGCCTGTCACCAGCGAGCCGAAGCTCGGGGGAATTCGCCTCTCGGCGCTGGGGCGGTGGTACTTCCAGGAGACCGTCACCTATTTCGTCGTGCTCGTCGCCGGGTTCACGGTGGACGTCGCGCGGCGGTACCGCACGCGAGAGCGCGAGGCCGCGCAGCTCGAGGCCGAGGCTGGTCGGCTTCACGCCGAGCAGGCCGAGCTGCGCGCCCGCACCGCGCAACTTCAGGCCCAGAGCGCGGAACTGAAGACGCAGCTCGCCGAAGCGCGACTTGCCGTGCTCCGAACGCGGCTCAATCCGCACTTCCTGTTCAATACACTCAACGCTGTTTCGGCACTGGTCACGAAGGATCCGCGCGGAGTGCGCGACATGATCGCACTCCTCAGCGAGCTGCTGCGTCACGCACTCACCGACTCGCGCGAGCAGGAGATCGCATTGCGCGAGGAGGTTGGCCTGTTGCGCCTGTACCTGGAGATTCTCGAGATCCGCTATCAGGGGCAGCTCGAGACCGTCGTCACCGTGGATCCCGACGTGGCGGACGCGCTGGTGCCCAACCTCGTGCTGCAGCCGCTCGTCGAGAACGCGATGAAGCACGGCATCGACCGAGCAGGAGGGCACGGAAAGATCGAGGTGCACGCTCATCGCGCGGGAGACGATCTGGTTCTGACTGTCCTCGACTCCGGCGCCGCGAAGATCACGACGGCGCGGAGCGGCGAGGGTGGCGTCGGTCTCCGGCTCACGCGCGAGCGGCTCGCCGAGCTCTACGGGCACCAGCAGGCGTTGACACTGCACCCCGCCGAGGGAGGCGGAACGCAGGCACGCGTGACGCTGCCGTACCACACGATCGATGACGTGCGCGTCGCGGAGGAGGTGTCGCATCCATGACGGATCATGCGGAGCGCCAGCAGGCCGGCGCGTCCAGGATGCTGCGCGTGCTCGTCGTCGACGACGAGCCGCTCGGACGCCGGCGCATCATCGACCTTCTGGAGGACGAGCCGGACGTCGAGGTAGTGGGCACGGCGGCCGATGGCGTTGCGGCCGTCGAGGCCATCGGCTCCTCTCGCCCGGACCTCGTCTTTCTCGACGTGCAGATGCCGCGCATGTCGGGGATGGACGTCGTGCGGACGGTCGGCCCGGCGGCCATGCCCGCGACCGTGTTCGTCACCGCGTACGACCGGTATGCGCTGAGCGCCTTCGACGCGGCTGCGGTGGATTATCTCGTGAAGCCATTCAAGGACGAGCGCTTCGGCGAGGCAGTCCGCCGCGCGCGGCGCCGCATCGAGTCCGAGGGGCGGGAGCGGCTCCACGAGCAGCTCATGGCCCTGCTCCGCGGCCGCACGGCCGAAACGATCGCGGCATCGCCGGTGCAGCAGGAGTCGCCCTCGCGATACTTGGAGCGCATCGCCGTGCAGATGCGCGGGAAGATGCGCGTCGTACCGGTGTCGCAGCTCGATTACGTCACGGCGGACGGGCAGTATGCGGAGCTGCACGTCGGTACGCACCGCTACGTCATTCGCGAGTCGATGCAGCATCTGGAGGAGCGTCTCGACCCGGATCGGTTCATGCGCATCCATCGGTCGGCCATCGTGCAGCTCGATCGCATCGACACGTTGCTGCGCGGCGAGGGGAGCGAATATCAGGTTCAGTTGACGGGAGGCGTCCGATTGCGAGTCGGACGCTCGCGGCGCGAGGCGCTGGAGCGGCGGCTCGGCAAGTCTCCCTAGACGCCGGGCTGACCGGATACGCCGTGCGGCGCTGCACCGAGCCCTGTGAGAGACGAGCGATCGGTGTATCTATGATTTCCGCGCGTAGGGACCGGCCGCGCTCCGCTTGCCGTCCTCCTTGTGCGCCTCATCCGACAGAGCGCACACAGCGGTGGCTCGGTCCAGCCGGCCGCATGCAGCGGCTCTACATCCGCCGGCGTGATCCGTGGCGAGTCGTGGCTCACCTTGTCCAGGAAATGCATCAGCAGCTTTTCCGCATCCGTCAGCGAAGAGCCATCGATGTCCTCGAGGACCTTCTGCACCAGTTCCTCGTTGCCCAACAGCACCGCCGCGACCGCGGCGAAGCGAGATGAGCGAAGACTATTCCAGTCGATTCGACTCGCTCGCGGATTCTCCTCCGCGCTCTCGCTCGTTACGGCATGAGCTGCGCGATAGTGCCCGTCGGCAAGTACAATCCTTGGCTAACGTCGGCGAAGGCTACAAAACCGTACTTCTTGTAGAATCGCTCCGCTTCCTCGTCGAGCGCGTGAACGATAATCAGCGCACTTCCCACTTGTTGTGCTGCGACGTACGCACGCTTGAGCGCATCGAACAGTAGCGTTTCACCAACACCGTGTCCTTGCATGGTCGTCGAGACCGCCAGGCGTCCAATGAGGGTCGCGGACATCACACGGTGTTTTGAGATTCGGAGCTTCTTCACCACACTCGAGGGAACGACTCCGAATTCGACACTCGTTGCGCTCAAGGAGTAATACCCCTGAATCGTCTGCTCATTGCCCTCGTCCGCGAGGACGAAAGTGATGGTCGACAGTCCCTTGGCGTCGGGAACCGCGCGGTCGCGCAGATAATTGTCCAGGGGCGGCTTTCCGCACGTGAACGCCGCTCGATCGTGATGAGATGCGAGCGGCGTTGTGATGAACAGCGAGCTTGGATTGGAAGACGCGGTCACGAACTCTTACATCCGACTCATCGAGCCAGTCGCGGTAGAACGCCGCTCAAGCTCGCGCGCGTGCGAAGCAGCGGCACGCACCAGAGCTGCGTTGGGTTCGGGCGGAGACAGCAACGCGCTGATCAACGCCTTCTGATCACGCGCCGACAGACGAATGAGTCGCTGCCGGCGAAGCACCGATTTCGCCTTCGCGCGCGCGGCTTGGACCACGAACGTCGAGACACTGACGCCTTGCATGCCGGCGACCTTCGCGAGAAGTACCTGATCGTCGGGCGTGATCCGCGCGTTCAGACGCTCGCTGCGCGCGCGACGCGCCCGCGTGACCTGTTCTTCGCGGGCCTCCGCTTCCGTTGATTTGGATCTTGGCTTCTTGGGAGCCCGGGCCTGTCTCATTGCGCACTCCGATGTGCGTCAACCGAGATCGGCTGACATAGTGAATTGTACGTCACATGTGAGTACAAGTCAATGGCTCGGTTCGCCAGCAGACGCACAGTCGAGGCAGCTCCGATTCGGCTACTGACAACTCGGTCTGCGACGCCTCCAGCTGCTCCTCAAGTCGCGAGTGCACCGCGCCTCATTGGTTGCGGCGGTCATTCAAAAACAGTCGAAGCTCTCGACATGACGGGCGGACTGCGACACTTTGCGTTCTCCCGCGGCGTTTCTCACACCGACCCCACATGACAGCGCGCTCAGGGTCTGCTGCGTCGATGCGTGCCGTGCTGGCATTGGTGGTCACGGTGACCGCCTGCGAGGGATCGTCACGCGGAGTGATTCGCGCCAAAGCGAATGCTCCGACCGTGAAAGTCGCGGCGCCAAACAAGTCCAAGCTGACGGATGTTCCAGCGGGCGACTCCGCCACGTTTGGCGAGCGAGACTACCTGACCGGCGACACGGTGTTCTCGTTCGCCGAATACCACACAGCGACTGCGGACATCGAGCATCTCGAGCGGCGGACTGACAGCCTGATCACGGTTGCGTCACTCGTGTTGCCGGTGCGATACAGGAACAACGTGGTTCTTCACGCGTGCACGCTCGACGGTACGCCGGATCCCGAAATCCTGGCGGTCTACCCGGACGAGGCGGAGGAGCCGGACGGCGATACGACAGCAGTGTCCCCGACCGCCAATGCCCTCGTTCATCCACGCTTCGCGTGGCGCGCGAGTCGATCGCGAGCGCGTTTCGAGATCATTGATCCCAAGCGGGTGCTCTGCAGCTTCGCCGCTGTGGTCGATTGAGGTCGCGCGCCGAACGCATCCGTGAGACGGTGCATCAACTGTTCACCGTTCACGGCGTGCGAGAGGCGAAGCATTCGTTAATAGCTATGGAAGAACGGTGAATGAAGAGTCGGGTGTGCCCCGTCCACCAGCACCCTAGGCGGGGTCCGCTGCGGAGCGCCCGTCGTCAAGCGTAGCCGAGAGCCACGACGTGACCACACCCAGGCTCTCCGTCGTGATCGTGTGACTCATCGGCAGCTCACGATAGGTGAGCGAAAGCGGGAGCCGCTCGAGTTGCTCTCGCGCCCAGCGCGCGAGGTGGATGCCAAGCTTCTCGTCGCCCGTGCCGTGAACGATGAGTACGGGCTTGTCGCGGAGCGCCTCGTTCGCGGCGGCGTGCGGCAGCACCTCTGGCAGCAGCCGCCCGCTCATCGAGACGGCGCCGGCCACCTTCCCTGGCTCCGTGAGCAACGTCGCGAGTGCCATGATGCCCCCCTGACTGAAGCCGGCCAGGAACACTCGCGCCGGATCGGCGTCGTACGCCTCCACCGCCTCGTCGATGAACCCGGTGAGCCGCTTCCACCCCGTCTCGGCCTCCTCGGTCGCGATCACCGGGCCCTGTGCCCCGAACGTCACGTGAAACCACGCGAAGGCATTCGGCCCGAGGGTCAAGGGAGAGCGCACGCTCACGACCACGAAGCGCGGATCGAACATCGGCGCGATCTGGGCCATCTGTCGCTCATTGGCCCCGACGCCGTGAAGGAGGATGAGCAGCGCAGGGCGCCGGCCTTCCGCGATCGTCCCTGGCGCGGCGTGCCGTACCTCGTGTACCAGCGAGAGTGTTCTCATCGCACCACCGCGTCGCCAGCGGCATACAACCGGATGTCCGTGCCCCAGGGGTCCCGTGTGCGCGCCTCGCCCTGAGCGAGCGCTTCAACCGAATGTCCCGCTTGCTGAAGGCTGCGTGCGGCCGCCGCGACATCGGCATGCGTCGGCACCTCGATGGTCCACTCGAGAAGCCGAGCGTCGCCCTCGACCGGCGCACGCGCGCCCGCGCCCGCCCAGGTATTCGTACCGAGGTGGTGGTGGTACCCACCGGCCCCGAGGAAGAGCGCACCCGGGTAGCGCCACGTCATGCGGTCGAAGCCGAGCGCGTCCGAGAAGAATGCCGATCCCTGCGCGAGGTCGCCCACGTGCAGGTGCACGTGGCCGATCACCGTCCCCGCCGGTATGCCGCTCCACTGCGCGTCACCTGCTGCGCCGACGAGACCCGCGACGTCGACTGGATCGGTGGAAATCATCAGCTCACGTCCCACGCGGCGCCACGTGGGACGCGGGCGGTCGGCATACACTTCGATCCCGAACCCGTCGGGATCGGTGAGGTAGAACGCCTCGCTCACGAGGTGGTCGCTGCCGCCGGCCCGCGCCCTCGTCTCGGCGAGATGCTGCACGAACCGGCCGAGCGCCGGACGGTCGGGCAGCAGGATGGCGAAGTGGTAGAGGCCGAGCAGCAGCCCACGACCCGCCGGGCGCACGCCAGCGCGCTCGTTGAGCTCGACGAGCACACGGTCATCTCCGTGCGCAGCGAGCGCCGCGACCGTCGCGTCGCGCGCGACGACGCGCATTCCCAGCGTCCCCTCGTAGAACGCGAGGGAGCGCGTCAGATCCGCGACCTGAAGCCGCACACGGCCGAGGCGGGTCGCCTCGGGGAGTCGGTACCCGGCCGGCCGCACTCCGTAGGTCTCGGGCGCCGCGGGTTCGGCCACCGGGGTGACGCCAAAGATGTCCTGCGTGGTGACGCCCATGGGGCTCCTCCTGTCGTGTCGTGGGAATACGTGGACCACTCGTGCCGGCGCGGCGATCGCGCCGCGCGGCAGAGTGGGTCTCGTGATGTGTGAGAACTACTTCGCGAGCCCGAGCTGCTTCATGAACTCCTGGCTGTCCCAGAAGAGCCACTCGTGGTCCATCGTGCCGTTCGACCAGTGCCCGATGGTCGCCATCGGGAGCGCGAAGCTCTTTCCTGTCGGCTGGATGAACTTCCCGTCACCGATCGGCATGGGCTTGGTGAAGGTACCGGTCATGACACCCGTGACCGTCGTCCAGTCGCCGGAGCCGAAGCGGATCGGATGCACCTTGATCGCGATGTCTGGCGCGTAGACGAACAGCGCCTTCAGATCCGCGATGTGCGCGTCGATGCCCTTCGTCTCGTGCCCGTCCGGCCACGTCACGGCGATGTCCTTCGCGTGGCTCTCGTGCAAGCGGTCCCACTTCTGGTTGCTGAAGACGTCGAAGTCGAGCTCGTCGAACGTCTTGAGCTTCCGTTCGACGCTGGGCGCCTGCTTCTGCGGCGCCGGCGGTGCGTACTTCGGGCGCAGCACGACGCCCTGATTCTGCGCGTGAGCAGATGCCGGCAGCGCGATGGCGATGGCCAGTGCGGCGACCGTGATGCCCAGGCTCGGGCGGCGGAGGGTGGATGACATGGTGAGGCCTCGAGAAGATCTGCGTAAGACCGTGTCCGAGCCCAGATGGGCTCGACGACGCGGGTGACCGGCGACGCCGCACCGGCGCGGTGATCGGGCCGGAAGGCCCGACCGGGAGTGTGCGCTGAATCAGGCGGCGGGCAGGATGAGCTTCCACGCCGGGCCGACAACCTTTTTCTCGAGCGCATTCCCAAGGCGCCGAGCGACGTCGAGGCTCGCGCAGCGTGCTGGGATCACGATCGGAATCCTCGTTTGCAGTGAAAACACTGTGTGTTGTAACACGTATTGGGCTATGGAAAAATCATGCGGCGTTCCGGACGAGCCGCATCAGCTCGATGAGCGACCGAAGCTGGGCATTGGTCAGATGGCCGACCTGCTTTTTCTGATACTGCGCGACCTCGCTGTCGAGCTTGTTCACCAGTGCCTTCCCTTTCGGGGTCAGGGTAGTGTTGACCAGCCGGCGATCCTCCATGCTGCGGAACCGATGCACCAGCCCGGCCGCTTCCATCCGGTCCAGCAGGCGCGACACGTCCGGCATCCGGGCGATCAAGCGCTCGCCGATCTCGTTACGGCAGAGCCCCGCGGGACCGGCCCCACGGAGGATTCGGAGCACGTTGTACTGCGTCATGGACAAGTCGTACGGACCCAGCACGCGCTCAAGGTTCTCCCGCGCCACCGCCTCGGTGCGCGCGATGCTCAGCAAGGCCTCCTCTCGAAGACTTGTGAACGGCTTTCCCTGTCGGAGCTCGTCGCGCAGCGTGGTCGGCATGGATGGATAATACGCGTTACAACATTGAATGTCAAGACTCGCTTCCTATTCGGTAAGCTTGCTCTCCTTCTCGATGACGCTTGGCGCATGTTTGAGGCTCACCGTTTCCGCATCGTGCTGAACACTCGCCACCGCCTCGCCAACGGGCACGGAGCAATCGGGGCGAGAGGCGCGCCGGATCCGTGAGGCAGCCTGCCACCGCGCCAAGATGCCGAGCGCATGCGTGAGGTCGTCGTCTCTAGAATTGCGCCCTTGGGCTCGCTCAACAGGCAGACGGCTTCGACTGATAACGCCCAGCTTGGCTTTCACCGCTGCTTCGGTACAAACGGCCAGTCCTGCTCGCGGGCGAGACACTCACAACTCGTTTCTATCGCTCGCCATAACGCGATGTTCGCAACGCGATGAACGACGAACGGTCCCCACGCGTCGAGATCGTGGGGACCGTTGTGATACGCGAAATCGACTACCGAGACTGGCATCCGATTTTCGCAAATTCATACTCAATAACCACTTGTAGAGCGGGCGACCGGACTCGAACCGGCGACGTCCAGCTTGGGAAGCTGGCATTCTACCAACTGAATTACGCCCGCGATGCCACGTGCTGCGTTCGTCGTGCGATGAGCACTCGAGAGCCACAGGTGGGAATTGAACCCACGACCGCTCGATTACGAATCGAGTGCTCTACCCCTGAGCTACTGTGGCGACGTCTTGCATATGCCCTGGCGCGGATTCGAACCGCGACGCCTTGCGGCACCACCCCCTCAAGATGGCGTGTCTACCAGTTTCACCACCAGGGCCTGCACTGCCAACTTCGCTTTCGGCTCGTCGGTTATCGGCTCTCGGCCAACCCCGGGACGCATCGCCTGCCCGAAGCAGGCCGAAAGCCAAGAAACCGAACACCGACGAGCGCTCCTTCAATGCAGCGATCTATCCCTAACACGGGGCCGACGGGGCTCGAACCCGCGACCTCTCGAGTGACAGTCGAGTGCTCTAACCAAACTGAGCTACGGCCCCTCATGCGAATCGGGGCTCGCATGGCGCATCTGCCGCCACCGATTCCGATCTCCTACACCGCGTGTCACCGCGGACTTCCAAAACCGCTTGCCGTCCGACTGTCCGACTGTCCGACTGTCCGACCGTCCGACGTCCGACCGCCTGCATAGCCCGTACGGGAGTCGAACCCGTCTCTGCACCGTGAAAGGGTGCCGTCCTGAACCGATAGACGAACGGGCCAAGTCGAGTAGCGGTAACGGGATTCGAACCCGTGTTTGAGCCTTGAGAGGGCTCCGTCCT
>CAYTKA010000097.1:0-13222 GCA_964438255.1 uncultured Gemmatimonadaceae bacterium
CCGAGCGCAGCGGTCCTAATCGCCCGTGCGGCTTGACTACTCCCAAAGTAGGTCAGCGCAGCATATGCATTGCCTCGCATCAGACGGCGCACCGCGCCGCCCTGATCCAAGACCCGCGAAGAAAACCATCCTCGTCCATCACTTTTTGCTTTCTGTCAAACCGTCAGACCGTTCGACGGTCAGACTGCACATCGCCGGCGATTAGAGCGTAGGGGCCACACCCGTTCCCATCCCGAACACGGTCGTTAAGCCCTACAGCGCCGATGGTACTCCGTCCGCGAGGACGCGGGAGAGTAGGCCATCGCCGGCACCCCCTCAGAACCGCCCCGTGTGGCTTCCGCTGCACGGGGCGGTTCGTTTGGCGGCGCTCGCTGCTCGGTTGTCGGTTCGCGGTATGTCGGTTCACTGCCAGACCGGACTGCATCTTGCCTCGCCTCCGAGCGATGCAACTTTCCCATACGCGAATGACCGCCGCCGGCGCCGCAGCGGCCGCCGCGCTCCTGCTGCGCCGCGAGGACAAGAGCCGACAAGCTGCCGAACGCTTCGCCGCCGCGGCGCTCGAGACACTCCTCAACGCGATCGATGCCAACGACGCCGAGACGGGCGCCCACGTCCGACGCGTCGCCACGTACGGCCTCATTCTCGCCGACGCCGCCGGCCTCTCCCCGCACGAACAGCGCGTCGTCGAACGCGTCGCGCTCTTTCACGACGTCGGCAAGATCCACGAAGCACTATTCGACATCATTCACGAGGATAGTCGCCTCACACGGCGCGAGCGCCTGGAGATCGCGACGCATCCCGCGCGCGGCGCCAAGGTGCTCGCGCCACTGAGCTCCTTCTATCCCGAGCTCGCAGAGGGAGTCCTCTCCCATCACGAGCGCTGGGACGGTAAGGGCTACCCGCGCCACATCAAAGGATGGCGCATCCCGCTCGCGGCGCGCATCGTCTCCATCGTCGACACCTTCGACGCGATCACGCACCGCCGGCGCTACAGCGACCGACGCTCCACCGACGTCGCCCGCGCGGCAATCCTGGCGGGGCGCGGCACGCAGTTCGACCCGGAGCTCGCGGATCTCTTCGTCTTTCCACCGGTGTACGCCGCGATTCTCGCCACCGAACGCCGCGTGTCGCGCTGGCGTGAGCCCGTTCAGCCACGACGCAGCGGACGCCACGAGGACGAGGTGCCCGACGTCATCTTTCGCTGGCGCCCGGGAATGCAGCGCGGAGCGCGCGAGCGGACCGGTACGGATCGGTCGCGCCCATCAGCGCACTGATCACGGCGACGCCACTGGCACCGGCCGCCAGCACCTCCGCGACGTTCTCCGGCGTGATGCCGCCGATGGCGATCGCCGGCACACCACACCGCCGCGCCAGCTCGCCAAATCGCGCCGCGCCGAGCGTGGGACCGATGTCGCTGCGTGTCCCGGCGGCGTACACTGGACCGATCCCTACGTAGTCGGCGCCGGCGGCGCGCGGAATATCATCCTTCCCCCCGATCGACGCGCCGATGATGAACCGCGCGGGCACCACGCGACGCAGGGCCGCCGGCGAGACGTCGTCCGGCCCGACATGCACGCCGTCCGCGTCCGCGGCGAGCGCGACGTCCGCACGATGGTTCACGACGAGCGGGATGCGCGGCAGCGCGCGGCGCAGCGCCCGCGCCACTTCCACGAGCGTGCGAGGAGTTTCATCTTTGAGACGTACGTGCACCATCGTCGCGCCCCCCTCCGCGGCGGCGGTGGCGCGGCCGACGAGCCCGTCGGTGCCGTCGCGCAACGAATCCGTGATCGCGACGAGCCGCAGCGTCGCAGGATCGAGCCGCTCGGTGCTCGACACCATCTTCACCGTGACCAATGAGCCAACGGAGCGCCGTCCGCGCGCTGCGCGGAGCGACGACAGTCGAAACGGAAGGTCAGCCGACGGCGGACGCCGCGCGCGCCGCCACCCAAGAGCTTCTGCGCATCATGCTCGAGCGAAACGCCCTCACCGTCGACGACGTCGTGAGCGCGTTCTTCACGGTCACTCCCGATCTGTACGAGGCGGCGCCGGCACTCGCGGCGCGCGAAGCGGGATGGCGCGAGGTGCCGATGCTCACGGCCAGTGAAGCGCCCTCGGCACTCGGCATCCCGCGCTGCATCCGCGTCCTCGCGCACGTGGAGACGCCGCGCTCCCGGTCGGCGATGCGCCACGTCTACCTGCGCGGCGCACGCGTGCTCCGGCCCGATCTCCTCGAGGAGCAGCCGGACGGCGGCTCGCACTAGCGCCGCGTCTTCTTCCGCGAGGCGGACCTCGATTTCCTCGCGGACGGGGGTGACGTGTGTGACGACGGACCTGCCTTCGCGTCCGCCGAGGAGCTGGAGGACGAATGACCGTGGCTGTTCGTCGTTGCGGCGAGCACGCCCGCGCCACCGAGCGACGACGCCGACGCGACCGCGCCAGGCAGCACGGTGGCCGGTGCCACGCGCGTCGTGTCGCGACGCACCGCAGCCACCGAATCCCATTCCCGCCGCGCGCCGCGCACGGCGACGCTGTGAGCGGCGAAGGTCGTCGTGAATTCGTGATGTCCGTCGGGGTGCGCAACGAAGTAGCGATACGGCACGCTGGCGGGATATAGCGACGCGACGATCGCCGGCCTGCCTGGCGACGCGATCGGTCCCGGCGGCAAGCCCTTGTGCTTGTACGTGTTGTACGGGGAGTCGATCGCCAGGTCCTTGTAGTACACGCGCGCCACATGATGACCGATCGCGTACTGCACGGTGGGATCCGCTTGGAGCAGCATCCCGGCTTTGAGACGGTTGAGGTATACGGCCGCGATCACCGGCCGTTCCTCCGGGAGCCGCGCTTCCTTCTCCACGATCGCCGCGAGCGCCATCACGTCGTTCCGGCTCATCGCCTGATGCTGGAGCTGCTCGTTCCACTCCGGCTCCCACACCTTCTGGAAGCGCGCGACCATGGTGCGCACGGCCTGTCGCGCCGTCGCGCCGTCGGGGAAGACGTAGGTGTCCGGAAAGAGATATCCTTCGAGCGTCGGCGTCGGTACGTCGAGCGCATGGAGCAATGCCGTGTCGCGCACGGCTGCCTGCACCGAGTCGAGCGGCACGCCGAGTGAGCGCGCGATCTGCGGCACGACCTGGTTGAGCGACCAGCCTTCCACGATCGTGACCGCGTGCTCGATCCCCTTGCCGCCGCGCAGGTCGTCCAGCACCTCACTCCACGACACTCCCGGCTTGAACAGATACGTGCCGGCACGGATCGAGCGGTCATCGCCCCTCAGCAGCGCGTAGAGTCTGAACGCCGTCACGTTCCGAACCACGCCGGCACTCTTCAACGAGTCGGCCGCAACGCGCAAGCTCGCGCCGCGTGGAACGACCACACGTGCCTCGCGAGCGTTGCCCCCATGGCACCCGGCCACGGCCAGCATCGCCGCGAATGCGAGTCGAGCACGCGGCGCGAGCCGCGCTTCAGCTGTCGGACGAAGGTGCATCGGGTAGCTCGGTCGGGTCAGCGTCCGGGTCCACGGTGGGAAGTGGCGGCATGCGCAGCGCCTGTTGCAGCAACACGGTCGCGGCGAGCGCGTCGACGTCGCCTTTGCGACCCCGCGTGCTCCCGCCCATCTCGCGCACGGCGCGCAACGCCGCCGCCGTGGTGAACCGTTCGTCGAGCAGCGCCACCGGAAGCGACGTCCGGCGCACCACGTCGGCGGCCACGCGGCGACATTCCAGGGAGCGCACCGTCTCGTCCCCGTTGCCGTCGAGCGGCAAACCAAGGACGATTCCGCGCGCTTCGAGTGACACCGCGCGCCGGACGAGCTCCGCCACGGGAGGACGCTTCCCCGCCCGACGCTCGATGGTCCCGGCCGGGCTGGCAATCGTGCCGGTCGGATCGCTGATCGCGAGTCCGATGCGCCGCTCGCCCCAGTCGACGGCCAGCCAGCGGCCGCGATCCGACGGCATCATCGCGATGCGCGTCATCCCTCCCGCATCTGCACGAAGAACTCGCGGTTGCTCTTCGAGCGCGACATCTGCTTGAGCAGGAAGTCGATCGCCTCCGCCTCGGGCATGTCGGCGAGAAAGGTGCGCAGCAGGGTGACGCGATTCAGCTCCTCCGACGAGAAGAGCAGCTCTTCCTTTCGCGTCCCCGAACGGTTGATGTCGATCGCCGGATAGATGCGACGCTCGGCGATCTCCCGCGCGAGCACGAGCTCCATGTTGCCCGTCCCCTTGAACTCCTCGAAGATCATCTCGTCGGCGCGCGAGCCGGTCTCGATCAGCGCCGTCGCGATGATCGTGAGCGAGCCGCCGCCGTCGATGTTGCGCGCCGCGCCGAAGAACTTCTTCGGCTTCTCCATCGCCTTCGCGTCGAGGCCGCCCGACATGATCTTGCCGCCGCTCGGGATCACCGTGTTGTGCGCGCGGCCGAGTCGCGTGATCGAGTCGAGCAGAATGACGACATCTCTTCCCGACTCGACGAGGCGCTTCGCCTTCTCGATCACCATGTCGGCAACCTGCACGTGCCGCGTCGCATCCTCGTCGAACGTCGAGCTGATCACCTCACCCTTCACCGAACGCTGCATGTCGGTGACTTCCTCGGGGCGCTCGTCGATCAGCAGCACGATGAGCGTCACCTCGGGATGATTCTCGGTGATCGCGTTGGCGATCTTCTGCAGAAGGATCGTCTTTCCCGCCCGCGGTGGCGCCACGATGAGGCCGCGCTGTCCCTTCCCGATCGGCGCGATGAGGTCCATCACGCGCATGCTGAGATCGCCGTCCGCCGTCTCGAGTCGCAGTCGCCCCTGCGGATACCGCGGCCGGAGATTGTCGAACGCGACACGCGCCTTGGCAGCCTCGGGCTCGCCCCCGTTCACGGTCTCGACCTTGAGCAGCGCGAGATAGCGTTCCCATTCCTTCGGCGGGCGCACTTGCCCGGAGATGGTGTCTCCGGTGCGGAGATCGAAGCGCTTGATCTGCGACGGGGAGACGTAGATGTCGTCCGGACTGTACAGGTAGTTCCAGTCCTGACTGCGCAGGAATCCATAGCCTTCGGGCAGCACCTCGAGCACGCCTTCGCCGACCAGCATCTCCGATTGATCGAGCAGCCGCTGCTCAATGCGGAAGATCAGATCCTGGCGCCCGAGCGTGCCTTGCGACGTGACCGCGAGAGAGTCGGCCATGTCCTGGAGCTCGGGCATCGATTTTCGCTTGAGCTCAGCGATGTTCACGGAAGAAGGCTAGCGAAGCGGGCGTGGCCTGGAGGGCGTACGAAGCGCACGCGCGAAGACGAAGGGAAGCCGGAGGGACAGGCGGGGGCGGGGTGGGGCGGCGCGAGGTACGTGGCGTGCCGTGCGTCCGGCGACGCGACAGATGGTCCCGTTTGGCACGGGAAGGTTAGGAGGGCTTGAGTGACGGGTCAAGGTCGCCCTGCGCAGGCGTCGTCTCGTCAAAACGATAAGTAGCGGAAGGGGTGCTTCGTGAGATCGTCGAATAGCAGCGTCATCTGTCGTTCGGTCTCGCTGATGGCGTTGGCGAGCGCACTGTCGTTCATGGCGCGTCCTGCCGTGCCGCGTGACTGATCGAGGTCGGCGCGCACGAGGGTGAGCTCGTTACGAATGTCGGCCACCTCACCCACGAGTGTGCTGTCGCGGCGCAGACGACCGAGGGAGCTCCTCGAGGAGGCGAGGAGAGTCCGCACCGAGTCCACGCGGGCCATGACGCGCTGGGCGCGCGCAGCCAGTCCGCTCCGCGCAATGGCCCCCGCCGAGCCACCGCCCGACATGCGCTTCGTCAGGCGCGTCGCCCGAATCTGCGCCGTCCCGAGCCCCTCCAACCCCGGGCCGTTGAGGAACGCGCCGATCGTGCCTTCGGTCGACTGCAGCTGCGCGGCGAGGACTTTGACGTTCGCGATGATGACGGGAAACTCGCGCGCCGCCATCGAGAACTGTGATGCGGCCCCCTCGGCGTCGGCCTGCGGCCTCGTCACCACCGTGTCCCCCGGCTGCAGCGGCGGGGCGCGCGCGGTACCGGGAGACAGATACACGACCGGCGGCCCGACGATGCTCCCTCCGGGTCGGATCTGCGCTTGCGCGTCACGGCGCATTGCCGACCGGTATCGCTCGAGCAGCTCCATGTCGATCTGGATCCGGTGCAGCGTGTCGGCCGTTTGCGGCTGACGGAAGTGAATGCCGCTGATCTTGCCGATCATCTGTCCGTTGAGCCACACCTCGGAGCCCTTCGTGACACCGCGCGCCTCGCCGACGAGGGCGTACAGGCGGAACGTGTTCCCGTGCAGCGCACCGACGCGCGCGAATTTGAGGATGCCGACGACCAGGACGGCGATCACCAGGCAGGCAACCAAGCCACCGCGAACGTCGGACCAGGAGAGGGGACGTGCCATGAGCCGGAGGTGGACTACGCGGGGCGGGGGCGGGGGGTGGGGGGGCGGCCAGTGGCGGGACTATCGGATGACAGACCGAAGGGGTAGCTCGGGCATGAGCTTGAGCAAGCCGCGGACCACCTGGTCCCCTTGAACGACGATGCGCCCCGGCAGGAGACCAGGACGCACGGTATGCCGCAGCGAGACATCGAGTGCGCGCGGCGGGATTCGAACCCACGACCTCTTGCTCCGGAGGCAAGCGCTCTATCCAGCTGAGCTACGCACGCAGACCCGGTGGGACGGCAGCCGACGAGCCGTCGCATGAACACCAGTAGACCATGTAGTTTAACCCGTCAGAACGACGGTCACAAGCAACATACGCTCGGCATCCTGGTCTCCAGATGCTCCTTCGCCGCATTCATCACGACCGCCTTGCACAAGCAGGGTACCTCGTTGCCTGTCAGGCGAGCAAGGAGGCGATCGTCGTGGATCCGCTGCGCGATCCGGCGCTCTATCTCGACGCTGCACGCCAGGAGGACGTGCGCATCACGCACGTGACCGAGACCCACATTCACGCGGACTTCCTCTCCGGTGCCGCGATTCTCGCCGACGTTGCCGGCGCGACACTCCTGCTCTCCGGCGAGAGTGGCGGCCCTGCGGGGTACGATCGCGCTGCATTCCCATCCGCGCGCTGGATGCGCGACGGCGAACGCATGATGCTGGGGCGCGTCCGCCTCGACGTGATGCACGTCCCGGGTCACACGCCGGAGCATGTCGCGTTTCTGGTGACGGACACCGCGACCACCGACGCGTCGATGGGGATGCTCTCGGGCGACTTTCTCTTCGTCGGCGACGTGGGCCGTCCCGATCTGCTCGAGCGTGCGGCCGGCATGCGGGGAACGATGGCGATGTCGGCGCGCCAGCTTTACGCGTCGCTCCAACGACTCGCCGCACTTCCCGACCATCTCCAGATCTGGCCGGGCCATGGTGCGGGCTCCGCCTGTGGGAAGTCGCTCGGCGCGGTGCCGCAAAGCACGCTCGGCTACGAGCGGCTCGCCAACTGGGCCTTTGCGGTCGAGGGCGAGGAAGAGTTCGTCGTACGCGTCCTTTCGGGGCAGCCGGAGCCGCCGGCGTACTTCGCGCGCATGAAGCAGCTCAACGCTCGTGGGGCCCTGCCCCTTCCTCCCCGCGAGCCGGCGACTGATGACGCGGTGCGCGCGTGCATCGACGGGGGTGGGCTCGTCGTGGACGTTCGCGCGCCGACGGAGTTCGCCGCAGGGCACCTACGTGGCGCGATCAACATCCCACTCGGCAGCTCGTTCCTGGGCTGGGCCGGCTCGATCGTCCCGGCCGACCGCGACGTCGTACTCGCAGCACCGCAGGCGCAACGTGCCGCAGCCGAGTCGGCGTGGCGTGATCTCCGCCTCATCGGACTCGACCGCGCGCGTGGGGTGCTCGCGTTGGAGCATCTTGCCCGCGCTGGTGAACCGCTGCGCGAGCGGCTGCGGTCCATTCCCGCTGCGGCTCTCGCGGCCGCTGCGGCACAGGGAGCAGTCGTCCTCGACGTGCGCAGCCGTAGCGAGTGGGAGGAAGGGCACGTACCGGGCGCGCGGCATGTGCCACTCGCGGAGCTGACGTCGCGCCTCGACGAGTTGCGTGGCGCGGAACCGATCGCCGTGCATTGCCAGGGCGGCTCGCGCAGCGCCGTGGCCGCGAGCGTGCTGTGCGCCGCGGGATTCAACGATGTGTCGAACGTCGAGGGGGGATTCGCCGCCTGGGTGCGCGCGGGTAACACGCCCGTAGCCGGACGCTGATCGCGCCGCGATGACGCGTCGTCTCGTGTTGGTCGGGGGCGGCCACGCACATCTACACGTACTGCGCGGGCTGGCACGCGGCCCATCCTGTCGCTCACCACCGAGCAGCTCGATGCCATTCCGCCGTACATCGATGTGCGCGAACCGCAACTCTTCCAGCACGGCGGCATTCGTGCGCTCGTCGATCCGCGACTCCTGGAGTACGGCGTGCCGGCGCGCTCCGATCTGATCGTCCTCCAGTTGCTCAAGGAGAACCTCGGTGTGCGCCCGTTCTACATTGCGCGCACGACCGGCGGCTATCTCCATGCGCTCGGACTCGGCGACTACGCGCTCGTGCAGGGGCTCGCGACGAAGATCACGGAGACGCCCGTCGTCTCCAGCCCAGACACCATTCCTGTCGCGGGGGTCGGGCACGTCGACATGAAGCGCACGCACGCGCTCTGGCAGGGATTCGGTGCACCGGCAGCGATCATCAAGCGCGGCGACTGGGTGGACCGTCCGTCGGTCGGCATTCCGGTGACGTATGTGAGCACCGGACTGGTCCTCGCAGCGGGCTACGATGCGCAGGGGAAGAGTGCACAAGCAGACAGCGTGCGGCAGCGGAGTGTGGAGATCGCCGCGGCCACGCGCACGCTCGATCTCTTCACCGGCACCCGCGCCGCGCCGCCGCAACCGGAAGCCCCCGCAGGCGACGTCCCGCGCGGCACGCCGATTCCCGCGCGGCGCTAGCTCGGTCGCACCGGGTACGTCGGCGATCGGTGCTGGTCGGGTCGACGACCAACGCGTAGCTTCGGTGGATGCGCCTCCTTGCCCGTGTACCCGCCATCGCGGTGCTCGCCCTGACGGCGCGCGCCGTTGCGCAGTCTCCACGTCCCGCTGTTCACGTGATCGGAACGGGTGGCACGATCGGCTCGGCTGGCGACTACTGGAGTGGTCATCCGAGTCGGGTTCCGATCGCCGAGGTGTTGCGTATCCCCGGCCTCGACTCCGTCGCGACGGTGAGTAGCGAGCAACTCTGGAACGTTCCGTCGAGCGCGATCGGTCCGGCGCGGTTGCTCGAGCTGTCGCGGCACATCACGCAACTCTTCCGCGAGCGCTCCGCGCTCGCCGGCGTGGTCGTCACGCACGGCACCGACACCATGGAGGAGACGGCGTACTTTCTCGATCTCACGGTGCCGCCGACTCGGCCGGTCATCGTCACGGGCGCCATGCGACCGGCGACCATGCCGGGCGCCGATGGCCCGGCCAACCTCTACAACGCGGTCCGCGCTGCGACAGATCCGGGCGCACGAGGGCGCGGCGCGATGGTGCTGATGGACGATCGTCTCTTCGCGGCGCGCGACGTCACCAAGACCAACAGCACGCGCGTCGAGACCTTCCAGGCTCCCGAGCACGGTCCGCTCGCGATCGTGGATCCGGAAGGGATCTTCTATCGCCAGCCGTCGTCGGCGCGCACGGCGCCCGTCTTCGACGTGAGCGCGGTGCGCGAGCTGCCGCGTGTGGACATCATCTACGCCTTCGCCGGCGCCGACAGCGTGCTGATCGATGCGGCCGTGGCCGCAGGGGCGCGAGGGATCGTCGTCGCTGGTGTTGGCCGCGGTGGCACGACTCCCGCGCAGACGGAAGCGCTGCGGCGCGCCCGCAGCCGGGGTGTGGTGGTCGTGATCAGCACCCGCACCGGCGCCGGACGTGTGCCGATCGCGCGGGATGATGGCGCGATAGGGGCAGGGGAGCTCAATGCGCAGAAGGCGCGAGTCCTGCTCAGTCTCGCTCTCACTCGCACCAGCGACCCCAGAGAAATCGCCCAGCTCTTCCTCACGCAACAATAACGTGACGCTTCGACACGCCGCCACGCTCCGTCGTCTTCCCCCCTATGTCTTCTCCGAGCTCGATCGTCTCAAGGCGGACGCACGCGCGCGGGGTGCGCCGCTCGTCGACCTCGGCATCGGCAGCCCGGACCTACCGATGGCGCGCGGCATCGTCGACGCGCTTGCCGACGCCGCGCGTCAGCCCGGAATTCAAGGCTACCCTCCCTTTCGTGGCGCATCTCGCTTTTTCGAGTCGATCGCGCGCTTCATGCGCACGCGTTTCGGCGTGGACGTCGACGCGGAGCGTGAGTCGATCGCGCTGAGCGGCGCCAAGGAAGGGATCGCCGGCATCGTTGCGGCGCTCTGCGGGCCGGGCGACGTCGCGCTCATCCCCGAGATATACTACCCCGTGTACGCGCGATCGGTGTGGCTCGCCGGCGCGGATGTGCGTTGGATCCCAATGCGCGCCGATCGCGGCTTCGTGCTCGACCTCGACGCGATCGATCCGGCCGACGCGCGCCGGGCGCGGTTGATGATCGTGAACTACCCGAACAACCCGACCGGCGCTCGTGTCGAACGCGACTTCTACGACTCCGCCGTCCGCTTCGCGCGCGAGAACGACCTGCTGCTCGTGAGCGATCTCGCGTACAGCGAGCTCACCTTCGGCGGCACACCGGCGCCGAGCGCGCTCCAGTCACCGGACGCGCGCGACGTGACGCTCGAGTTCCACTCCTGCTCGAAGACGTTCAGCATGGCGGGACTGCGCATCGGTTTCGCCGTTGGCAACGAGGAGGCCGTGGACGCGTTGGCGGCGTATCGCTCCAACATCGGATACGGGACGGCGACGGCGGTGCAGCACGCTGCGGCGTACGCGCTCGATCACCGGGAGCAGATCGTTCCTCCGAAGGTGGCCGAGTATCGCGCCCGCCGAGACGCGATGGTTGCCGCATTCCGCGAGGAAGGTTGGGAGGTATCGACCCCCGTCGCGTCGATGTACCTCTGGCTTCCCGTCCCCGACGGCATCGACGACTGGGATTGGGTGAAGACGCTCATCGCGGAGGATTCGCTCGTCGTCACTCCGGGTACGGCGTTCGGCGACGGCGGTCGCGGATACTTTCGCGTCTCGCTCGTGCGTGATGCCCGCACGCTCGCTGCCGCGGCGCGCACGCTGGCAAGGCGACGCGCTGCGGTCGTTGCACGGTGAAAAGGGTGAGACCGTCCGACCGTCCGACCGTCCGACTGTCCGACTGTCCGACTGTCCGACCGTCCGACCGTCCGACTGTCCGACCGTCCGACCGTCCGACCGTCCGACCGTCCGACCGTCTCACCGTTGCTGCGCGTGCAGCGCGACGGCGTCCTCGAACGCGTGGATCGTCTGGCGTGCCGTCTCGTCCCACGAGAAGCGCGCCGCCTGCGCGAGGCTCGCGGTGCGCATTGCCGCGCGCACTCCGGCGTCGGACAACACACGGCGAATCTCGCCGGCGAGCTGCGCGGGATCGTGCGGATCCACCCACCGCGCCGCGTGTCCTCCCACCTCGGGCAGCGACGACGCGTTCGCGCCAATCACCGGCGTTCCGAGTTGCATCGCCTCGAGCATCGGTAAGCCGAAGCCCTCGTAGGTCGACGGCATGACGAGCATCTCCGCGCTGCGATAGAGCGCCGCGAGATCCTCTTCGCTCACGAAGCCCAGCGTCTTCTCCCATGGTCGCGCCGGATCGTCGGACGTATCCGGTCGCGGCCCCGCCAGCACGAGCTTGATACGAGGATGCGCCGCGAGCACCTGCGGCATCGCGCGCTGCAGGAGTGCGAGGTTCTTTCGCGGATCGGCCGCACCCACCGCGAGCACGAATGGACGCTGCACCCCGAGGCGCATCAGTGCCTCGGGGTCGCGATCGTCGGGTGGGATGGGAAAGTCGTCCGCCGCGAGCAGCACGACGCGCATGCGGTCGCGCGGAAAGCCGAGCGTCCGGTGCACCTCTGCCGCCGTGAACGCCGAGTCCACGACGAGCAGCGTCGAACGCTTGGCCGTTTCGGCGAAGCGGACGCGCCAGCGATGGTTCTTTCGCCAGCGGAGGAATCGTGGGTCGGGGAGCACGATCGGCGCGACATCGTGCACCGTCGTCACGACAGCGCCGCGCCCGGGGCGCGGCGTGACGGTGTTCCACGGATACCAGAACACGTCGGCCGACGATCGTCGCAGCGCGCGCAGCGAACGCACCTCCACGCGATCGCGCGTCTCCGGATTCTCCGCATAGCGACGCGCGATCATCTTGAGGTCGCGCGGCTTGACGAACAACAGAAAGCGGAGTCCCGGCCGCGCGGCAAGAAGGCGGGGAAGGAGGGCACGAACGTAGCGTCCGATGCCGCGCTTCTCTCGCTCCAGCCGGGATGCCTCCACCGCAACGAGCATGGGCGACCCGTCGGCAGGTGCGGACTCGTTCGCGCCCGTGGTGGCTGGATGTCGGTCGGGAGAGATGCGAGCTGACGGGGTCTCGATCATTGTGCGTTCCGTGGTGGGGGAGCGGAATGCGCGTATCCGAGCTGAACCGCAATCTCGGCATCACCCGGCCGAATAGCCATGGCATGAAGCGAATGGCCCCGTCTTGCGAACAAGACGGGGCCATTCGCACGTCCGAATCATGTATGGTCGGGGCGACTGGATTTGAACCAGCGACCTCCTGCTCCCGAAGCAGGCGCGCTACCGGGCTACGCTACGCCCCGCCGAAACCACCCGCCACTACCGATGACGCGTCGTCGATGCGCCCGGAGGAACTCGAATCCCCAACCTTCTGATCCGTAGTCAGATGCTCTATCCAATTGAGCTACGGGCGCTCACGAGACGACCACCTCGGCCTGCGAGCCAGCCGAGTACAGACCCGGATAATAGACCGTTCGAGGGACTCAGTCAACCCGTCGTGCCCTCGCTGACGCGGTGGTCATGCGCCGGTCGGCCGCGAGCGCAAGGCGAAAAAAACGCCCTCGGCACACGGCTGAGGGCGTCTAAGTCACCTGTAATGCATGGGCGGTACAAGACTCGAACTTGTGACCTCCACGATGTCAACGTGGCGCTCTAACCAACTGAGCTAACCGCCCAACTCGCTCGCCGGGAAACCCGTCGCGACGCGTCGTTTCGTGATTCCGACACCCCGTCTAGGAGCGCCGCGTCTGTACGAATCAGAGCGGGAAACGGGACTCGAACCCGCGACCCCAACCTTGGCAAGGTTGTGCTCT
>CAYTKA010000098.1:0-13200 GCA_964438255.1 uncultured Gemmatimonadaceae bacterium
CCGAAGAGACTGATCTAGCAGTTAGACGGTCTGGCGGTCTGGCGGTCTGGCGGTCGGACAGTCGGACAGTCGGACGGTCTGACGGTCTGACGGCGAAGGGCACACCGAGCTCAATTCGGTGTGCCCTTCGTAGTTCACGGTCTCACGGTCTCACGGTCTCACTGTCCGACCGTCCGACCGTCCGACCGCCAGACCGTCCGACCGTCCGACCGTCCGACCGTCCGACCGTCTAACTATTCTGCCTCCGAGCCGCCGCATTGAGCTCCTTCCGGCGGTCATTCACCTTCGCCGTCTTGCGGAGGTCCTCGAGGAACAGCTGCACGCGCTGCTGGCGGAGCTGTTGGAGCCGGCGCGCGCGTAGATCGTTCTTCGCCGACTCGAACGCCTGCCGGTCGGCCGGCTTCCGGGCGTCGACGCGAATCACGTACATCCCGTCCGCCTGACGGATCGGCGCACTCACCGTGTTCACCGGGAGAGTGAACGCGGCACCGACCGCTTCACCGAGCCCGCCGAACGACCGCGCGGCGCCAGACCGCGTCGTCATGCCCGTCTTGGTCACCGTCTGCCCCGCCGCCGCTGCCGCCGACTCGAGCGTCGACGTCCGCGCTGCCGCGGCGATCTTCTGCGCGGTCGGCGCGAGTCGGTCGACCGCACGGTCCGCCGCAACGCGCCTGCGCACCGCCCCCTTCACGGCGTCGAACGTCTTTCCGCCCTCGACGAGCGTGTCGAGCCGGGCGACATAATAGCCGTCGTCTGCATCGAACAGGTCGCTCGATTCGCCCGGCTTCGCCCCGCCGAACGCCCACGCGCTCACGCTCGGCACGTACTTGCCCTCGTGTATCGCAGGCTGTCCTTCGATGACCTGCACCTTGAACGGCGTGAGCCCGAGCGTCTTCGCCGCCTGATCGAACTTCGCCGGATCGGTGGCGCTCGCCGTGAGCTTCGCCAACTGGTCCGCCTCGCGGTCCACCTTCGCGGCCGACGAGTCACTCGGCTGGAGCTTGAGCAGGATGTGACGCAGCGAGAGCGTGTCCCCCTTCCGCGAGTCGACGCGGATCAGGTGGTAGCCGAACTGCGTGAGCACCGGCTGCGACAGCTCGCCCGGCTTGAGTGCGTACGCCGCCTTCTCGAACTCGGGCACGAACCGTCCGCGCCCACCCTTGCCGAGGTCGCCGCCGTTCGCGCCCGACACACTGTCCGCCGACTCGCGCTTCGCCACCTCCTCGAACTTGACGCCGCCGGCGATCTCGGCGCGCAGTGCGTTGATGCGCGCACGCACCGCCGCACTGTCCGCCGCCGTCACGAGACGGGGAATGTACATCACGCTGACCGTTGCCTGCGCCGGTCGGTCGAACTCCGCCTTGTGCGCGTCGTAGTACTTGCGGAGATCGCCCTCGTCGATGTTGGAGTCGGCCGGCGTGATCGTTGGACGCAGCGCTACGAAGCTGATCGACGCGCTGTCGTTTGCGTCCTGCCAGGAGCGCCACAGCTCGGCGTCGGGCACGTAGAGACCGCTCGTGACCTGCTCGAGCAGCTTTTCCTTGGGAATCTCGCTGCGGAAATGCTGCTCCAGTGCGACAAGCAGCCCGGACTGTCGCGCCTGTGCACTGCCGAGGAGGCGCTGGTATTTGGTCATGTCGAAGCGCCCCTCAGTCTGGAGATCCGGCGCACTGCGGATCCACTCCGGGGGCGCGAAGCGCGCGTAGTCGCGCAGCTCGTCGTTCGACACCACGATGCCGCGCTTGCGATACTCCTGGCTCAGGAGAATCTCGGTCACCATGTCGTCGAACGCCTGATTGTCGATGCGCTGAATCTCGTCCTGGGTCAGCGAGCGCCCGGACTGCTGCTGCTCCTGCTGCACGAGCTGTTGCGCGCGGCGCTGCCAGTCCTGGTAGAGAATGTCGGTGCCGTTGACCGTGGCCACCGCCGTGGTCGGCGTCACCACAGCACGGCCCAAGAGGCCGGACGTTTCAGCGAGCAGGAAGCCACCAATGAACGCGATCGCGAGGATCCAGAACACGAACTTGGCGGAGCTCCGCATGGTTTGGAGCACGGGGCAGGACTCCTTGGCGCAGCGGGAAATCGGGAGGGGGAGAAGCTGGAAAAGCTATCGGGCGACGAGGGCTAAAATCAAGTGACCGTGGCACTTCTGATTGACTTGTCCACTCCACGGGTACATTATTTCCGCTCCGTTCCCACCGCCGCCTGCGCGCCGCCACCGAGGCTTTGATGGCCAGCTCCGCCAGACTCGACGAGCTCAAAAAGAAATTCGACGAGAATCCGCGGCGGTACTTCGCGCCTCTCGCGAACGAGTTTCGCAAGATGGGCGACGTCGAGCAGGCGATCATGATCTGCGAGGAGTTCCTCCCGCAGCAGGCCGGCCATATGAGCGGCCACATCGTCTATGGCCAGGCGCTGTACGAGGCCGGACGCCTCGAGGACGCACGCACGGTGTTCGAGACGGCGCTGACGCTCGATCCGGAGAATCTGATCGCGCTGCGCCACCTCGGTGACATCGCGAAGGGCAACGGTGAGCTCGAGACAGCTCGTCACTGGTACACGCGAGTGCTCGACGCTGACCCCCGGAACGAGGAGATCCAGCAGCTTCTCTACACGCTCGACGAGACGCCGGCTGTCGTGCTCGACGAGACGACGCTGGTGCCCGGGGAGGGGAAGGGAGGGGGGGAGGGCGAGCGGCGGTTCGCGCCACCACCCCCCGCGATCCCCGAGCTGCCCAAGACGTCCGCGTACGCACCACCGCCGCCGGCCATTCCGCAACTGCCGAGAGAGGAGACGGCGACGTCGTCGTTCGCTCCTCCGCCACCCGCGGCTGCGCTGCCGGCACCCGCTGCGCCCGTCGTCGCTGCACCAGCGCCGGCGCCGCTCGACCTCGACCTCGAGGACGCCTTGTCCCCGGAGTCGATGCCGACGTCGGTGTCACCGGTGCCGCACGCCGCATCCGCGCCGGCGACGTCGCTGGAGGGACTCGAGCCGACCGCCACGGGAGAGATCGTCACACCGGTCGGCCGCGCCGAGGGACTCGAATCATCGGAGTTCGTTCCGCCGCCCTCCACCGGTCCGAGTCTCATCGAGAGTCTCGACGCCGGCGAGTTCACCGCGCCGGCAACGTCGGTCGCTCCGCTGGCGGGTCTCGAGGAGACGCGTGTCGGCGGTGCCCTCGCGCCGCCGGCCGCCGCGGCGACGCCCGAGCTGCCGCCGCTCGATCTCGATGATGGGCTCACCTTGCCGCCGCAGGGCGATGCAGTCAACGGCAGCGCGACGAGCGCGCCCGCGTCGTCACCTGCGCCGGCTGCACCGTCCCCGCCTGTCGAACGGTCGCCACTGCCACCGCTCCCGGCCACCGAAGAGTTCGCCGTCCCTGACGCGTCCGCGCGCCAGCCGAAAGCGCCGTCCGGGCGTTCCACATCGGTCGATCTCAGCGGGCTCCCCGAGCTCGACGTCACGCCGTCGCCCAGGGCAGCGGAGCCGCCGCCGGAGATTCCGGCCGAGCTCCCCCCCGCCGTCATTGCGGCGGAGGCGGAGCTCGTCTACCTCGTTCCCCCGGACGACGCGGAGCTGGCACCCGCCGCTCCGCCGCCGGAGCCACCGCCCGCCGCTCTGCCACCGGAGCCGCCGCCTGTCGCCGCAAAGCCGTTCGTCACCGAGACGATGGCGGAGCTGTACCTGAAGCAGGGGTTCCGCGACAAGTCGCTCGACGTATATCGTCAGCTCCTTGCCGCCAGCCCGCACGACGAGCGGCTGCGTGCCCGCATCGCCGAGCTCGAGGCGGCGCCCGCGGCGCGGCCGGCGGACAGTGGTCCCACGGTGCGTGAGTTCCTCGGCCGTTTTGCCACGCTGCGCCCGGGCGCGCGAGCAGCCGCGGCGGCCCCCCCCTCGGCCGACGACTTCGCGTCGTTCACTCCGGCGACGTCCGCCGCAGCGGTGTCGGCGGAGCCGCAATGGTCGGCGCCCGCGCCGGAGCCAACTCCGACAGCTGCTCCGGCAGCTCGTCCCTCCGGGGCGACGCGCACGCCGACCTCCGAGACTCGGCCGAGCGGCTCGATCGACGCGCTGTTCGGCAATCGCGCGACGTCGTCGGATGACTCCGCCGCCTCTGCGCTGGCACAGGCATTCGGGGGTGCCGTGGAGGCGCCGTCGATGAGCGGCCGGCCGGCCCGCGCGGCGGCCAAGGAGCTGTCGCTCGACAGCGTCTTCCGCGACAGCGGCGCGCGAGCACCGCGTCCGTCGGGCAGCTTCTCGTTCGATCAGTTCTTCTCCGAGTCGGCGGCGCCCGCGGCGGCCGAGCGCCCGTCCGCCCCGACGACGGGCTCGCACGAGACCGGTGCGCCTGCCGAGCGCACTGCCGACGACATCTCGCAGTTCAACTCCTGGCTGCAGGGGCTGAAGCAACGGTGAGGATCGCCGTCCTGAATGGACCGAACCTCAACCTGCTTGGGACGCGCGAGCCGGAGCTGTACGGACGGACGACGCTCGCCGAGGTGGAGGCACGCCTGTCGGAGGTCGGCCGCGAGCTCGGCGTCGAGATCGAGTGTGCCCAGCGCAACGGGGAGGGCGAGCTCGTTGACCTCGTGCACTCCCTGCGCGGCCGCGCGCACGGTGCGCTCGTGAACGCGGGTGCGTACTCGCACACGAGCCTCGCGCTGCGCGACGCGCTCACCGGCATCGCGCTGCCCTTCGTCGAGGTGCACGTGACCAACGTGTACGCGCGCGAGCCGGAGCGGCGGCACTCGATGCTCGCGCCGGCGGCGATCGGCTCCGTCGTCGGTCTCGGCACCCACGGCTACGAGCTCGCGCTGCGCGGTCTGGTCAGCGCATTGCGCGAGCGCGGCGACGGCGCGGCGAAGCGGGGGACGGCGTGACCGATCCTCGGTCGCGGCGCATCGCCGCGCTGGTGGAAGGTCTCAGTGCAGCGCACCTCGACGGGCTGCTGCTCACGGGGCTCTCGAACATCCGCTATCTGACCGGGTTCTCCGGCTCGAGCGCGCTGCTCGTCGTCACGCCGCGCGACGTCGTGTTGATCACCGACTTCCGCTATCAAACGCAGGTTGCCGACGAAGTGGGCGATCGTGCCCGCGTCGTGATCGAGAGCGCGAGCCTGTGGTCGGGGCTATGGCAGCAGCTTGCGCAGCTTCCGGTGAAAGTGCTCGGCTTCGAGACGGCGCACATCCAGCATCGCGACTTCCAGCGGCTCGTCGAGGCCGGGTCGCGGTGGCAGTGGCGACCAACCGTGGACCTCGTGGAGACGCTGCGCGAGCGCAAGGACGACGGCGAGATCGCGCGCATTCAGGAGGCGGTGAACGTCGCCACGCGCGCGCTCGAGCGCACGCTGCCGCAGGTACACGTCGGCATGACGGAGCTCGAGGTGGCCGGCGTGCTGGAGAAGGCGCTGCGCGACGAGGGGAGTGAAGGGTTTCCATTTCCTTCCATCGTGGCCAGCGGCCCGCGGGCCGCGCTACCACATGCGCGCACGTCGTCGCGCGCGCTGGAGTCGGGCGATTTCCTGCTCATGGACTTCGGTGCCGAGGTGGGGGGCTATTGCTCCGACGTGACGCGCACCGTGGTCGTCGGGCGCGCGACGGACGACCACCGCGAGGTGTACGAGGCCGTGCGCGGGGCCAACGAGCGCGCCGCGCACGGTGTGCGTGCGGGCATGGCCGGCCGGGATGCCGATGCCCTGGCGCGCCACTACATTGAGCGGGCTGGATTCGGCGACCTGTTCGGGCACAGCCTGGGCCACGGAATCGGGCTCGAGGTGCACGAGGCACCGCGGCTCGCGCGCACGGCTGACGGCGCGCTCCCGGAAGGCGCAGTGGTGACGATCGAACCGGGCATCTATCGTCCGGGGTGGGGCGGAGTGCGAATCGAGGACGACGTGGTGCTCGGTGGCGATGGTCCGCACATTCTGACGGAGTTTCCGCGCGAGCTCCTGGAGCTCGGCTGAGTGCCGCGAGACGAGTCGCGGCGCGACATACCCATTGGGCCTATGATCGACCTACGTTACGTCAAGAAGCTGATCGACATCCTCGACGAATCGACGGTGGACTCGATCGAGATCTCCTCCGACAAGGGGATGAAGATCCGCCTCTCGAAGAGTCCCACGGGACGTGGCGCGCTGCAGGTGGCGCCGCAACCTGTGATGGCGCCCCTGCTCGCGCCGGCCGCAGCGCCGGCGCCACGCCTCACGCCGGCGGAGGGCCTTCTGGCGATGGAGGCGGCGCCGAAGGCCGAGACGAAGAGCGCCGGCACCGAAGTGACGTCGCCGATGGTCGGCACGTTCTACTCGGCGCCCGAGCCGGCTGCGAAGCCGTACGTCTCCGTCGGCGCACGCGTCACCAAGGGGCAGATCCTGTGCATCATCGAGGCGATGAAGATCATGAACGAGATCGAGTCCGAGGTGGCCGGCGTCGTGACGGAGATCCTCGCCTCCGACGCGCAGCCGGTGGAGTACGGTCAAACGCTCTTCCGCATCGACCCGAATGGCTAAGCGACCCGCGCCGACTCCCGCCCCGGCGGCCGGCGGTGCCCCTGCCGCCGCGCCTGGGGGAGGGGGTGGGAGCACGTTCAACTTCAAGGAGGTGCTGCAGCAGCTCGTGCAGCGCAACGCCTCCGATCTCCACCTCAAGGTGGGGCGGCCGCCCACGCTCCGTCTCCACGGTGAGCTCGTGCCGCTCGAACCGCCGGCGCTCAAGCCGGAGGATCTGAAGCAGCTCGCCGAGCAGCTCATGACGCCGCGGCAGGTGAAGGAATTCACCGAGAACAAGGAGTGCGACTTCGCCATCGGCGTGCCGGGCATCGGCCGCTTCCGCGTGAACGTGTATCAGCAGCGTGGATCGCTCTGCTACGCCATGCGGTCCATCCCGTATCAGGCGAAGACGCTGAAGGAGTTGAATCTGCCGCCCGTGCTCGAGGAGATCGCGCTGCGTCCGCGTGGGCTCATTCTCGTCACGGGGATCACGGGCTCGGGCAAGAGTACGGCGCTCGCCGCGATGCTCCATCACATCAACGAGCACCGCAAGGCGAACGTCATCACGATCGAGGATCCGATCGAATTCCTCCATCGGGACATCAACTGCAACATCAACCAGCGCGAAGTCGGCACCGACACGGCGACCTTCGAGCAGGCGCTGCGCCGCGTGCTGCGTCAGGATCCCGACGTCATCCTCATCGGCGAGATTCGCGACCTCGAGACGCTGGACACGGCGCTCAAGGCAGCGGACACGGGCCACCTGGTGTTCAGCACGCTGCACACGACCGACGCGACGCAGACGATCAATCGCGTGCTGTCGTTCTATCCGCCGCACCAGCAGGCGGAGGTGCGCTTCTCCCTCGCCAGCGCGCTTCAGGCAGTGGTCTCGCTGCGCCTGGTGCCGCGCGCCGACAAGCCGGGGCGCGTCCCGGCGTGCGAGGTGCTGATCAACACGCAGACGGTGCGCGACAACATCCGGGACATGAACAAGACGCTGAACATCCCGGATCTCATCAAGGAAGGCACGGTCCAGTACGGGATGCAGAGCTTCGACCAGTCGCTGATGGCGTACTACTCACAGGGCCTGATCTCCTACGAGAGCGCGGTCTTCTACGCGACGAGCCCGAGCGAGTTCGCCCTTCGCGTGCAGGGCGTGGCCGGCACCAGCGACACGAGCTGGTCCGGCTTCGAGACCGACTCCACCGGCTGAGCGCCGCGATGCTCGAGAACGTACTGATTGCCGACCGCGGGCCGGTGGTCCGAGGATGCGTGAATGTTTAAGAAGGTCCTGATCGCGAACCGCGGCGAGATCGCGCTGCGCATCATTCGCGCATGCCGCGAGCTCGGCGTGCAGACGGTCGCCGTGTACTCGGAGGCCGACCGCGAGTCGCTGCACGTGCGCTTCGCCGACGACGACGTGTGCATCGGCCCGGCGCCGGCGCGCGACTCGTACCTCAAGATCCCGCGCCTCATCGCCGCCGCCGAGATCACCGGCGCCGATGCGATCCATCCGGGCTACGGCTTCCTCGCCGAGAACGCCGAGTTCGCCGAGATCGTCACGGCGAGCAACATCGCGTTCATCGGACCGACGGCGGAGCAGATCCGCGTCATGGGCGACAAGGCCGCAGCGCGCAAAGCCATGACGGCGGTCGGCGTACCGATCGTGCCGGGGACGCCGGGACCGGTGGAAGACGTCGACGAGGCGATGGAGTTCGCCAGGAAGATCGGCTTCCCGGTGATCATCAAGGCGGCGGCCGGCGGTGGCGGCAAGGGGATGCGCGTTGCCCGCGACGCCGACGACTTCGCCCGCTCCTTCCAGCTCGCACGCAGCGAGGCGCTGTCGGCGTTCGGGAACGGCGACGTGTACGTCGAGAAGTACCTGATGCGCCCGCGCCACATCGAGTTCCAGATCCTCGGCGACAAGCACGGGAACGTCATCCACCTCGGCGAGCGCGACTGCTCGGTGCAACGCCGCCACCAGAAGATGATCGAGGAGGCGCCGAGCCCGGCGATGACGCCCGTGCTGCGCCGGCGCATGGGCGACGCGGCCGTTGCCGGAGCGAAGGCGATCGATTACGTGGGCGCGGGCACGATCGAGATGCTGCTCGACGAGGACGGCTCGTTCTACTTCATGGAGATGAACACACGCATTCAGGTCGAGCATCCGGTGACGGAAATGCTCACCGGCGTGGATCTCGTAAAGGAACAGATCCGCGTCGCGGCCGGCGACCGGCTGTCGGTGTCGAGCCTACCCCCGCTGCGCGGACACGTCATCGAGTGTCGCGTGAACGCAGAGGACCCCAATCGGAACTTCCAACCCTCACCGGGCAAGATCCACGCGTACCACCCCCCTGGCGGCAACGGCGTGCGCATCGACTCGCACGCCTACGCCGGCTACAGCGTGCCCCCGTACTACGATTCCATGATCGCAAAGGTCATCTGTCAGGGGCGGGATCGCGAGGAGGCGCTCGCCAAGATGCGCTTGGCGTTGGAGACGTTCATCATCGAGGGGCCCACGACCACGATCCCCTTCCTCGCGCGCGTCATGCAGAATCCCCGGTTCCAGAGCGGCGACGTGGACACGAAGTTCCTCGAGCGCGAGCCCGAGCTGATGAAGGAGCCCACCTAGCGTGCGCATCGACGTGTTGTTCGGCGTGCAGCAGCTGACGCCGCAGGACGTGCAGGGGCGGGTCGTGGCCATGATCGACGTGCTCCGCGCGTCGACGACCGTCGCCACCGCGCTCGCGCATGGCGCGCGCGCCGTGATCCCGTTCGAGAGCTCCGAGGATGCCGTCACGCGCGCGAAGCAGTTCGAGCGCGGCGCGTACAAGCTCGCCGGCGAGCGCCGCATGCTGAAGATGGACGGGTTCGACCTCGGCAATTCTCCGCTCGAGCACACCCCCGAGGCGGTCGAGGGCAAGACCGTCCTCCTCACGACGACGAACGGCACGCGGGCGCTGCTCGCGGTGACCGGCGCGCGTGACGTCGTGGTCGCGTCGTACGTCAATCTCACCGGCGTGAGCACGATGCTGCGCGCCGCCCTCCGGGGCGGGGCCGACATCACGCTCATCTGCGCCGGACAGGACCGGCAGTTCGCGCTGGAGGACGCGGCGTGCGCGGGCCGGTACGTGTACAACATCTCCAGGCGGCTCGCCGGCATCGATCTCAACGATGCCGCGCTGGCCGCGTCTCTGATCGATCGCAAGTACGGCGACAACCTGATGCGCCTCTTCAACACCGCGGCGCACGGCCGGGCCCTGGCCGCCGCGGGATTCGAAGGGGATCTCGCGGCCTGTGCGGCCGTGGACTCGTACCCGGTCATCCCGATCTACCAGGACCGTCAGATCACCAAGCTGGGGCCCGAACGCGAGCGGTAACCCCCGTGGGTAGTTCCGGTCTCAAGCGCGAGCTGTCGGGCATCGCGCTCCTTCTTTTCGCCGTGTTCCTCGCCGGTGCGCTGGTCACGCTCGCCGCGGCCGCGCTGCGTACCGGCGTTGACGTCCGCGCGCGGGTGGGATGGGTCGGCTGGTGGCTGGCGCGCCCGCTGGTGGCAGCGCTCGGCTGGCCCGCGGCGGCGCTGGCGCCCCTGGTGCCGGCGGTCCACGCGCTGCGCCTCTTCGGTCGCCTCGAGTCCGAGGTCGACCGCTCGTGGATGATCTTCCTCGCCGGCGTCGTCGTGCTCCTGCCGGTTGCGGTGGGCCTCGCGGTCGCCGTGCCCGTGCCGGGAGACGCGTCGGCCGCCGCAGGGCTGTGGGGCGCGTTCGTCGCGTTCTACTGGCGCTCCTGGTTCGGTGGATTCGGTGCGTGGGTCGTCGTGGCGCTGGCGGCGAGCGTGCTCACGGCGGTGACACTGCGCTGGAATCCCGTGCGCATGATCGTCGGCCGTCGCGCCGTGCTCGCGTCGCCCGCCGTTGCCGCCACGGCGGAGGAGCCGTACGCGCCCCCGAAGCGCCGCCGGAAGAAGGGAGAGGTCAAGGACCTCGCACTCTCGCTGGAGCCGCCGCCGGAAGAATTCGAGGCGATGGACGCGCTCGCCGCGCTGCAGGCCTCGGGATCGACCGACGCCGACGCGAAGGAAGACGCAGCGATCGAGGAGGTGGAGAAACGGCGCGGCAAGCGCCGCAAGGGCGATGAGGCACTCAAGGGGCGCGACGAGCAGATCGCGGCAGCGATCGATGCGACGGCCAAGCCCGACGCGTCGAGCGACGAGCTCCCGACGGCCGATCTGCTCAATCACCCGCCGGCACGGAACACGGAGCTCGGCCGTCGCGAGCTCGATGCGATGGGCGCGAAGCTCATGGAGGCGCTGCGCACGTTCAAGGTCGACGGTGAGCTCACCGGGCGTACCACCGGCCCCGTCGTCACGCAGTTCGAGATCGAGCCGGCGCCCGGCGTGAAGGTCCGCCAGTTCGCGACCCTCTCGAACGATCTCGCGCTGGCCATGCGCGCACCGTCGATTCGCATCGTCGCGCCGATCCCGGGGCGCGGCGCGGTGGGCGTGGAAGTGCCGAACCCGACCCCGGAGATGGTCGGCTTCCGCGAGCTCATCGAGCACGCCGAGTTCCGCAGTGCGCGCGCAGCGCTCCCGATCGCCCTCGGCAAGGACCTCGAGGGGAAGCCGGTGATCGCTGACTTGGCGAAGATGCCACACCTGCTCATCGCCGGCGCGACGGGCTCGGGGAAATCGGTCTGCGTGAACACGATCATCACGAGCCTGGTGTACCGACACACGCCGCGCACGCTGCGCTTCCTGATGGTCGACCCCAAGATGGTCGAGCTGTCGGTGTACAACACGCTGCCCCATCTGCGGCACAAGGTGATCACCGACAACCGCGACGCGGCCGCCGTGCTGAAGTGGGCGGTGATGGAGATGCAGGAGCGCTACGAGCTGCTCGCGGCGAACGGCTGTCGCAATCTCCAGGACTTCAACCGCCGCGTGCAGGACAAGTCGCCCCTCAAGCGCCCGAAGAGCAAGGACGTCGCCTTCGAGGACACCGTGTACCGCGGCGACGTGCTCCCGTACGTCGTCGTCGTCATCGACGAGATGGCGGACCTCATGATGACCGTCCAGGGCGAAGTCGAGACGCCGATCGCCATGCTCGCGCAGAAGGCGCGTGCGATCGGGATCCATCTCATTCTGGCGACGCAGCGCCCATCGGTGAACGTGATCACGGGATTGATCAAGGCGAACTTTCCGTCGCGGATCGCGTTCCGCGTGGCGTCGCAGGTGGACAGCCGCACGATCATCGACGGCGCCGGTGCCGAGATGCTGCTCGGCAATGGCGACATGCTGTTCATTCCGCCGGGCAAGAGCGAGGCGAGCCGACTCCAGGGAGCGTATCTCTCGAGCGAAGAAACGGAGAGGCTCATGGCGTGGTACGAGCAGCAGCGTGAGCGCCGTCGCGCCGCGCTGCGCGAGGCCGGCCTCGCGATGGAAGCGGAGATGACGCCGGACGAGCCGGACATCCTGGAAACGATTCGCAAGCGCGAGGCGGAGGCGGCTGCCGCCAACGCCGGCGACGGCGAGGCTGCGGCGGACGACGGCACGCGCGATCCGCTCTTCCGCGAGGCCGCGGAGCTGTGCATCCAGAATCAGTCCGGCTCGACGTCGCTGCTCCAACGCCGGTTGGGGATCGGCTATGGCCGCGCGGCACGCGTGATCGATCAGCTCGCGGATGCCGGCGTGCTCGACCCGAAGAGTGGGCCGAAGGGAAGAGAGGTGCGAGTGGGGCCGGAAGATCTCGATCGCATCTGCGGGGGGCGTCAGTGACGCAGCGCGGTATCACGTCGCTCGTCCTGCTCGCGGCGGTGACGACGTTCGCGCCGCGCTCCAGTCGTGCGCAGCAGCCGACGCCTCCAAATACCCCCGCGACCACCGGCGATTCCCTTCCCGTATTCGATCGCCTCAACGGGGCGCTGCTGCGGCCGGGTACGCTCACTTACCGCCTGCAAAGTCGGCGCGACACGCTCGTGACCCCACTCGGCACGCGCACCGTTGCCGTGGCGGAGACGGCGCTCGACGGCACGCCGACATGGCTCATTGCCGAATCGCGGATCGGCACCGTCGTCGAGACGAGCGACTCGCTCTATCTCACGCGTGCCGACCTCGCTCCCGAGCGGTGGGTGGCGTCGATCGGACGGACGCAGCTCGCGGCGTCGTTCACGCGCGACACGATGTTCGCCGCGATGCAGACGTATCAGGGGCGCGCATCGTTCGCGGTGGCGGTGCCGCCCGGCGTGCTGCTCACGTCGGGGATGGTGGATCGCATCGTCGAGCTGCTCCCCCTTCAAGCCGGTTATCACACCGCCGCCACGCTGCTGCTGCTCGAGCTGGGGCTCCCCCGCACGCAGCCGGCACGGATCGCGGTGGAACGGGAGGAGAGCTGTGGTCTGCCCGATCGGCCTGGTGACTGCTGGGTCGTCGTGCTCCGCGCCGGTGCGGGCGAGCAGCGGCTGTGGGTGACCACGCAGGCGCCGCGTGTGGTGAAGACCGAGCAGGCGACGTCGGTCGGGTTGCTCACGAGCGTGCTGACGCAGGAGATCCTGCCGCCACCGCCGACTGTCGTGGCAACGGTGCCGTCTCAGGCCGCTCCTCCCGCGGCGCGCTATCCGCCCCGCTGCCCGCCGCCATGTGGGCGGTGAGGGTCGGACGGTCTGACGGTCTGACGGTCTGACGGTCTGACGGTCTGACGGTCTGACGGTCTGACGGCGAA
>CAYTKA010000099.1:0-13078 GCA_964438255.1 uncultured Gemmatimonadaceae bacterium
GCTGTTCTCCACTCGGATCCCGTCCACGACGAGCAGCGGATCGTTGCTCACGGCGAGGCTGTTCAATCCGCGAATGCGGATGCGCGGGGATGTGCCGGTGAGACCATTGTTCAACACGACCTGCGCGCCCGGCACCCGCGCGTTGATCAGGTCGGACAGGCTCGTGACCGGCGCGCTCTTCACCACGCTGTCCGCGTCGATCGCACCGATCACGTTGCCGACCTCCAGACGGCGCTGGGGGCCGGTCACCGTCGTCACGACTTCATCGAGGCGCGACGGCACGGCCACGAGCGCGAAGTCGGCGACGACGGTGCCCCCGTCGCCGACGGTCACGATGCGATTGCCGGCCGCATAGCCGATGCGACGCACGGCCACGGTGTGCACGCCGGGCGTCACGCCGGCAAGGCGATACTGTCCGTCGTCATCCGTGGTCGCGCGGGCCACCCCGTCGAGGGTGACCAGGACGCGCGCCAGGGCAACGCTCGACGATGCATCGGTCACGCGCCCGCGCACGAGGCCCAGCACGGGCGCGGGCTCGCGCGGAGGGCTGTCGGCACGCTCCGGCTTCCGCACGAGCATCATCTGTCCAGTGGCCGTCTCGCGCACCTCGGCATCGGTGCCGCGCAGCGCATCACGCAACGCATTCTCCACGCTCGCCGCGCGCAGCCGGAGCGACACGCGGCGCTCGAGGGGTACCACGCTGCTGGCATAGATGAGCGAGACGCCGGCCTGCGATGCGACGGCGCGGAGCGCGTCACGCAGCGGCACGTCGCTGAGCTCGAGGGTGACGCGGCGGGGTGGGCTCGCGTCCTGTGCGGCGAGCGCGGGCGCGAGGGCGCAGAGCGCCAGGTAAAGCGCGGCGCGGCGCCCCATCGATGCGATGATGCCCATCAGCGAGATCTCCGGGCGGGATGTGCGGCCAAGGAACGCACGACGATGGTGTCGCGCACGCGCTCGAAGCGGACGTCGAGCACGGGTGCGAGGGCGGCGAGCACGTCGTCGAGCGATTCGGTGGTGAACGTGGCGGTGAGGGTGCGCGGCGCGATGGCGCGGTCAGCAAGGCGGAAGGGCACGCCATACCAACGCCCGAGCCGCAGGAGCGATTCCTCGAGCGGTGTGTCGTCGAAGACGAGCCTTCCCTCGGTCCAGGCGGTGTATGCGGCGACGTTGACCTGCCGCACCGTCACACGCGACGCCCCCGATGCGAGCGTGCCCAGGTCGCCGCGCATCAGGAGCGCGGCGCCTCCTCGTGTCATGCTCGCCGACGCGCGAGCGAGCGCGACGCTCCCCTGGGCAACCACCACACGAACCGCGGTGTCCTGCGCGTAGGCGGTCACGACGAAGGCGGTGCCGATGTCTTCCGCCACCGCGTGGCCGGCGTGGACGCGGAATGGATGCGCCGCATCGTGCACGACCTCGAAGTACCCTTCGCCAACGAGCTCCACGTCGCGCGCGTCGCTCCCGAAGTCGGCGGGATAGCGCAGCGTGCTCCCCGTGGCGAGCAGCACGCGCGTGCCGTCGCTCAGATGGAGCGCGCGGCGACTCCGGGGCGCCGCCGTGGCGACGCGCCGCTCCGGCGCGCGATTCCAGGTGAGCCCGCGCGTCCAGTCCGGACGAGTCCAGAGTACCCCGGTCGCCACGGCGAACAGGAACAGGGCGGCGGCAGCGAGGCGATGGAGAGGAAACGCGCTCGGCCGCTCCCACGCCGCGAGTCGGCGGGGTGGCGGCGTCGCGACGCGGAGCTCGTCCAACGTGCGCTCCGCAGCCGCGATGGCGGCCTGCACGAGCGTGCGGCGCTGGGGATCGGCGGCGAGCCAGCGCTCGAACTGCGCGCGCTCCTCCGGCGTACATTCGTTTCCGAGGTAGCGGAACACCAGCTCCCAATCGACGTCGGTCATGGCGGCGGTACGAAGGAGTGCAGGCCGAATCATTTTCCGGCCCGTCGCTCCTTTGAACCGCCGAATGGCCGCCGACTACTTACTGCGCTCGCGTGCGGGGGTGGCGAGGAGTGTCGGGAGCTGCTCGCGCAGCGCTTTCGTCGCGCGGGCGATGTGGACCTCCACGGTGCGTGGGGAGATCCCGAGCCGCCGAGCGATGTCGGCGGTGGAAAGCTGGTGACGAAGACGGAGCGCCGCGACTTCGCGCTGCCGGCGCGGCATCGCCGCGAGCACCTGCTCGATGGCGCGGGTGACGTCGTCCGCGTCGAGCTTCGCCTCCACATCCGCCGGCAGCGCCGGCTCGTCGGCCACCATACCACGCGGGAAGGCGAGCGCGCATGCCCCCGCCTCGCGTTTCTCGCGCTCGAGGTGGCTCAGTGCGCGGGAGCGAGTGGCGAGGTACAGGTACGCGCGGATCCCGGTGCCGGTGTCCAGCGCATCCCAGCCGCGCCAGAGGCGGAAGAAGACCTCTTGGACGAGATCTTCCGCCGTCTCGCGCGAGCGAACGAAGCGGCGTGCGTAGCGGCGCAGCGCGCCTGCATGCGCCTCGAAGAGCTGGCGAAACGTCGCGCGCTCGTCCGACCCTTCCTGTGCACGCGACGACGCGTCATCGAAAGACGCCGTGCGGTCGCGGGATTCCTCGAAGCTCCGCATGGTATGTCCGGCAAGAAACCCGTGGCGGAATGCGCGTCCAAGCTCAGGCCTCGCTCGCCGTGCCGGTGCACAGCACGGCCAGATATGGGTGACACATACTATGTGGATTATAATCCGAGGACAATAGCACGCTTCGCCCCTAGGCTGCTTCGATGCTTGGGGCGGAGTTACGGAAGCAGCGCGAGATTGCCGGTCTGAGCCAGGAGCGCGTGGCCGACATGGCCCACGTGGATCGCACCTACGTGAGCAAGATCGAGCGCGAGATCCAGTCTCCTACGGTCGACGCGCTCATCCGCCTTTGCCGTGCGATGGGCGTACGCGCGTCGGACGTGTTGGCGCGCATCGAGGGCGGCTATACGCCGAAGAAACGGAAGGCCCGCTCGGGCGCGTAGCCGCGGGCGAGGTGGGTGTCGTCCCGCCCGGAATGGTTCTTACCGCTTCTTGCGGCGTATCAATCTGTAGTCGTCCTCGATCTGCGCGAGGACGTCGGACGCCCGCACGCCCATCGCGCGACATACTCTGATCAGCATGTCGACTGTCGGCGATTGGCGATCCCGCTCGAGGATGCTGACATACGTCCGGTCGATTCCAGCCTTGTCAGCCAGCCGCTCCTGGCTCAGCCCTGCGGCCTCTCTGCATTTGCGCAGCTCGTCCCCAAGCATCCGTGCAGGCTAGGGACGGCGCGGGGGATTGTCCTCGGATTATGATCGACAATACGCACTGTCGTGGAGGCTCGGACTGCGTGCGAGCACGCCTGCGGGAAGGAGCTACCTGAGGACGCCATCCCGCCGCGCCTGCGTGATGACGCCCTTCAGGGCCCGCACCACGACATCGAGCTCGCCTGCCGGCATCGATAATCCGGCGCTCTCCTCGGCACCACGATAGCCGTCCGGCAGCGGGCCCTCTCGTTCGATCCTCAGGAATACGGCGTCCTCGCGAGGTAGCGGGACGCTCAGCGTTACCCGCCAGAAAGCATCGGTCGCGACGGTCACCGACCCCGTCGCGACACGCTCGCTCCCCTCGTCGTCGTACCGATCGGACGTGGGATAGGGCACCACGTCCTCACGAACGAGAGCCCCGGCGAGGGCACGGGCACGCGCGTACCCGGGGGAATCGGCACGGCGTGAAAATGCATCGTACATGCGGCACTCCGGCGTTGTCCGGGGGATAGGGCGGGGCTAGCTTGGCCGAGCTGTTATGAAAGACCGGAGCTCTATCCCACAGACCATGCGTGCCGGGCCAGGCGCGCCATCTTGTCGAGTATATATCGTTGACGGTATATCGGTCAAGAGGGAGCTGGCTCCGCACCCTGATTCGTGCACGACGAGGACTTCATGGCAGTTCACCTGCGTGTGAGAGAGCTCCTGCAGAGTCGAGGCATCGCGCAGACCGAGCTCCAGGCGCTCACAGGGCTGGGCTACTCGTCCATCAACGCGATGTATCACAACAAGACGGTGGCCGTGGAGTTCGGCACGCTCGACGCGCTGTGTGCGGCGCTGGACGTGCAGCCCGGGGAGCTGCTGCAGTACGTGCCGGACCAGCCTCGCGGGCGGCGCAGGCCACGGGCGAAGTAGCCGGCGTGCCGAGGCCGCTCGCGTGCGGCGTGCGTCTCGCGGCGCCGCGTTCAGGTGAGCGCGGCCAGGCCGCCGTGCTCCGTCCGGCGTTCGGCGCGATGTAGCTCGAGCGCGGTACGTAAGGCCCGTATCACGCACTCGATCCCGCCGTGCGCCCGCACCTCGGTGGCGCGCAGCCCGGTATAGCGCTTCATCATGTTGCGGAGCGCCGTGTCGGAAGGGAACTCCAGCTGGAGCGCGATCGATTCGACGGTGCGAGGCGTCGTCGCCAACAGCTCCGCCGCGACGGTGATCCGGCACCAACCGAGGAGCTCCTTGGGCGACGGTAGTCGCTCGCGGGCGCATTGATTCACGAGCGTCCGCCGATGGCATCCGAGCGCGTGCGCGACGTCCGACACCGTTTGCGCCTCCGGATGGGCCGTCACGTGGGCGACGAACTTCGAGAGGCGCGTGGGAAGGACCGTCCGGAGCGCAGCGGCGGCGCATGCGCCCACCTGCACGCGGTGCGCGCGTTCCAGCACCAGCCGTAAAGCGATCCCGGTGTCGTCGCACCCTTCGAAGATCAACTCGTGCACGCCGGCCAAGACGAGCGTGCGAATCTCGTCGGAGTGCTCGGCGCCGGCACGGCAGTAGGCGAGCATCGGGACCCGGACTCTCGCCTGCAGGCGGCTGATCGCGATGCGCGCGGAGCGGCCGTCGGCATCGCGCATCTCCACGATGATCGCGGCGATGGGATCTCGGCCGCCGGCGGCACCGGCGAGGAGGTCCGCGACCCGCTCGAAGAATGCAATGCGATAGTGCCCGCGGAGCGCACCGCGAATGCGCGCACGTGCGGTCGCGTCGAGCACCAGCGCGAGGACGACCGGCTGGGGTGTGACGTCGCGAGCTTGCCGATCCTGTGACCCGATCACCCTAGGCATGACGATCGGCTGAGGCTCGGAGCGATAGGTGTGGGGCTCCCTTTTTCAGGAGCACCGCATGCGCCGATACGCCCACCGCGTTCTCGTCGTCCTCGTCCCACTGACACTCGCCGCGTGCACGAGCCCCACGGCACCGATTCAGGGCCGCGCGCGTTCCGTCGCACCGGGCGCGTCGGCGGCGCACGATGTGATCGTACCCGATCCCACGTGCGTCAGCGGATACAACGTGACGCAGGGTCGATGCGCCTAGTTGCCGCACGTCAGACACCGGCAAGCTCCCGGACCGCGCCCGCCACCGCTTCGGTACGTGACGTCAGCGGCCGCGTGGCGCGGACGAGCGGAGCCATCGCGTCGGCGTGATGGACGATCTCATGGAATCCGTGCGTGCGCGCGATCTCGTGCGCACGCGAACGGAATTCTCCGCCGCGGTGCGCGTCGCCCACGGTAAACCACGCGCGGGCGAGGTCGAGCAGCGCCGTCGCGGTATCGTAGGGCGTCATCCCTGTCGTCGTCCGTGCAACGATCTGCCCGGTCAGCGTCGTCAGCAGACTTCGATCGTTCAACGCCGCGGCGGCGTTCGCGTAGCCGCTGAGCGCGGGGACGAGGATGCGGTCGGCAGGGTGACGTTCCAGGACGGCGCGAAATGCCGCCGCAGCGGTCAGCGGGTGACCCGCTTCGAGGAACAATTGCCCGACGTTGCCGAGTGCGGCGGCCTCCATGGCCGGGTTGCCTTCGGCGTAGATGTATGCCTGCCATCCGTGCTCCACGGCCGACTCGAACGCACCCGCGACCGCTTCACCAACCATCATCGCGTGGTGTGCCGACGAGGCCAGCCGTCCGAGCCGCGCATGCTGCGCGAGCGCGATGGCGCGGACGCCGCCGAGTCGCGACTCCGGATAGTTCCCTCGTAGCCGTGCGACGATCGAGCTGCCGATCAGTGCGCGGACGTGCAGCTCCTCGGAGCGCAGCTTCCGCCCCGCCGCGGCGACACGTCGATAGCGTTCGGCCGCCGCCTCGAGATCGCCCGCCTTCCAAGCGAGCCGCGCACGCACCGCTTCCACCCGTGCGCGCTCCAGCTCCGTCGCGCCGTCATCGGCGTCCAGGTAGGCGACGAGGATCGCGTCGGCCACCTCGATTGCACCTGCGTCCTCGATCCGTTCGCAGTAGACACGGAGCCGCGCACCCAGCGCATCATGGATAGCGGGGGGCGCGGGATCGGTAGGATGTCCGTCGTGCCACGCCTCTCCCAGTCGCTCACGGAGCAGCGCCGTTGCCTGCAGCAGGTGCGCGTGGCGCTCCGCGGTCGGAAGGAGTGCCGCATGCTCGAGGAGAGCGCCGATGGTCAGCCAGCTTCCGTCATCCAGCCGTATGGCGTTCCGCGCCGCCGCGCCGCGGTAGGCGGCGAGGACACCGATGGTGTGCTCCCTGGTGGTCCGATGCGCGCTCACGATCATTCACTCGCTCGATGACAGGGGCGCGATTGCCGAGTCTAGCACATCGTTCGCCGACCACCATACCAGGATCGCGCCGATCGGCGCCGAAGTCGCCGCCGATTTCTCCCAGTACCCAGGAAGCTAGGGCGCTACGATAGGTCAGACCGTTACGCCATGGGCAGGGCAGACCCGTGGTACGGCGCGGTCCCTCCCTCGATCCCGTGACGACGCGGCACTTCCGGTAGCCCCGCCCGGCGCCATCGACGCGCATACGCCTGGAGGCGGTGGCGAGGTTGTTTCCCGAATCGACGCTCCGGCGGTAGGTTGCATACAGGCGCTCCGTGATCGCGTCGAAGCGCACGCCCTGTAGTCGGCGAGTCCGTCGTCCCGTGAATCGTCGCACATTTCTCCTCACCAGCGCGTCCGGTCTCGCCGCGAGTCGCCTCGGCGCCGCGCTCCATGCGCTCGACGGAACGCTCGCGGTACCGAGCGCACCGCAGCTCGCCTGGCAACGCGACGAGCTGGCGATGTTCCTCCACTTCGGCGTCAACACCTTCACGGACCGCGAATGGGGCGACGGCAAGGAAGATCCGACGATCTTCGCACCGACCAACCTCGACGCGCGCCAATGGGCACGCACGGCACGGGCGGCAGGATTCCGCGCACTGATCCTCACCGCCAAGCATCACGACGGGTTCTGTCTGTGGCCGAGTGCCACGACGACGCACACGGTGGCGGCAAGCCCATGGCGCGGCAGGAATGGTGACGTCGTGCGGGAGCTCGTGGATGCGTGCCGCGCCGAGGGGCTGCGCGCGGGGCTCTACCTCTCGCCGTGGGATCGCAACAACCCTGCATACGGTGACTCGCCGCGCTACAACGATCTCTACGCCGCGCAGCTCACCGAGCTGCTCACGCGCTACGGCCCGATCGCCGAAGTGTGGTTCGACGGCGCGAATGGCGAGGGGCCGAATGGGAAGCGGCAGGTGTATGACTGGCCGCGCGTGCACGCCCTCGTGCGACGCCTGCAGCCCGATGCCGTGATGTTCTCCGATGCCGGGCCTGACGTGCGTTGGTGCGGGAACGAGCGCGGCGTGGCCGGTGATCCGAACTGGTCGCCGGTGGATCCGCGCGTCGTGACCTATCCCGGGCAGAGCGGCCCCGGCGTCGAGGAGTCGTTGCAGCACGGCGATCCACACGGTACGGTGTGGCGGCCGGCGGAGGTGGACGTCTCGATCCGCCGCGGCTGGTTCCATCATCCGACCGAGGACGCGTCGGTGCGCAGCGCGGAGAATCTCGTCGATCTCTATTTCACGTCGGTGGGACGCAACGCGAAGCTGCTGCTCAACGTTCCGCCGACGCGCGACGGGGTGCTGCACGACACGGACGTCGCGCGCCTGCTCGCCTTCCGCGGGAAGCTCGACGACATGCGTGCGCCGGCACTCTCACTCGGCAGGCCGACGTGGCGGCGTGCCGGCGCGCGCTCGGCGGTCGCCGAGTGGAGCCTCGCAGGCACGGCGACGCCCGCCGTGGCGCGGCTGGCGGAAGACATCACGCGCGGCCAGCGCGTGGCGCGCTACGCTCTGCACGGGCTGAACGCGGCGACAGGCGGCTGGAACGTGCTGTCACACGGTACGACGATCGGATACGCCAGGCTCGATCGCACGGCCGCCGTCCCCGTGCGACGCGTGCGGCTCGTGATCGAGGACGCCGTCGCGCCACCATTGCCGGTCGATCTGGATCTGTACGGCCGGTAAGCCGTTTTGCAGTTTTCATCTCCACCCTCGCCCACCACTCGTCATGCTCATGCGCCTCAGCTTGCCCGCCGCACTCGGCACTGCGGGACTCGTTCTCGGTCCGTCGCTCGCCGACCCCGCGCCGCTGCGCGGATTCACCGCCGACGGCGCACGCGTCGAACGAGAGTGGGAGGCGAAGTTCATGGCGATCCCGGAGCCGGCGCGCATGCGCGAGGCGATGCGGCTGCTGTCGGCTCGCCCCCACCACGTGGGGAGCGCGTACGGCAAGCAGAACGCGGAATGGCTGCGCGACCAGTTCCGCTCCTACGGCTGGCAGGCGGAGATCGAGCGCTTCGACGTCCTCTTCCCCACGCCGAAAGAGCGACTCGTCGAGATGGTCGCCCCCACGCGCTACGTGGCCAAGCTCCAGGAGCCGGCGCTCGCGGTCGACCCGACGAGTGGCCAGCGCGACGAGCAGCTCCCCACCTACAATGCCTACAGCGCCGACGGCGACGTGACCGGACCGCTCGTCTTCGTGAATTACGGCGTACCAGCCGACTACGAGGAGCTCGAGCGCCAGGGGGTGAGCGTGAAGGGCGCGATCGTCATCGCGCGCTACGGCGGATCGTGGCGCGGCATCAAGCCGAAGGTCGCTGCCGAGCACGGCGCGGTGGGGTGCCTCATCTACTCGGACCCGCGCGACGACGGCTACGCGGGCGGCGCCGTCTTCCCGGATGGACCGATGCGACCGGCCGACGGTGTGCAGCGCGGCAGCGTCGCCGACATGCCGACGTATCCGGGCGATCCCCTCACGCCGGGCGTGGGCGCAACGCCGGAGGCGAAGCGCCTGGCACTGAAGGATGCGGCGACGATCACGAAGATCCCGGTGCTCCCGCTCTCCTACGGCGACGCAGAGCCGCTCTTGCGGGCACTCGGCGGCCAGGTCGTACCGGACCGGTGGCGCGGCGGACTGCCGATCACCTATCGCTTCGGCCCTGGACCGGCGCGCGTGCACCTCGTCGTGAAGAGCGACTGGAGTCTCAAGCCGCTGTACGACGTGATCGCACGACTTCCCGGCTCGACGGAAGCTGATCAGTGGGTGATCCGCGGCAATCACCACGACGCGTGGGTGAACGGTGCCGAGGACCCGGTCTCCGGGCTCGTCGCCGAGCTCGAAGAGGCACGCGCGCTCGGCACCCTTTACAAGCAGGGCTGGCGGCCGAAGCGCACGATCGTCTACGCGGCGTGGGACGGTGAGGAACCGGGCCTGCTCGGCTCGACCGAGTGGGCGGAGACGCACGAGGCGGAGCTGACCGCACACGCGGTGGCATACCTCAACAGCGACAGCAACGGCCGCGGCTATCTCGGCGTCGCCGGTTCGCACACGCTGGAGAAGTTCATCACCGGCGTGGCGAACGACGTGGAGGATCCCGAGGCACACGTCACGGCGGCACGCCGCGTCCGGCTCGCCGCCGTGCGCTACGGCAGCGCCGACGCGCGACGCGATGCGCGCGACCGCGACGACCTGCGCATCGGTGCGCTCGGGTCGGGGTCGGACTTCACCCCGTTCCTCCAGCACCTCGGCATCGCCTCACTCAACGTCGGCTACGGCGGTGAGGACGACGGCGGGATCTACCACTCCATCTACGACGACTTCTACTGGTACACCCACTTCAGCGACACGAGCTTCGTCTACGGCCGCGCCCTCGCGCAGACGATGGGGATTGCCGTGATGCGTCTGGCCGACGCGGACCTTCTTCCCTTCGCGTTCACCAATTTGGCGCAGACGGCGCGCGAGTACGCGAAAGAGCTGGAGCAGCTGCGCGACCAACGTGCCGGGGAGATCACGGAGCGCAATCGTTCGATCGACGAGGGCGTGTATACGGTGACGAGCGATCCTCGCGCACCGACGTCGGCGCCGGCGAAGCTGAGCCAGGCGCCGCACATCGAGCTGGCCCCGCTGCTCGATGCGCTGGACTCCTTGGATCACGCGGCACAGCGGTATGAAACGGCGCAATCGCGGATCTTCAGCGATCGCCAAGCCCGGATCCCCGCTGACCTCGGCCGGGTCAACGCGGATCTGTTGAGGAGTGAGCGTCTACTCACGACCGCGAGCGGCCTGCCGAAGCGGCCGTGGTTCCGGCATCTGCTGTATGCACCGGGCTACTACACGGGCTATGGTGTGAAGACGATGCCCGGAGCGCGCGAGGCGATCGAGCAGGGCGACTGGAGTCAGGTCGGCGGCGAGATCAGGCGCATCGCCGACGTCATCTCGACCGAAGCCGCGCACGTGAGTCGTCTCGCCGATCGCCTCGGTCGGTGATCAGGGTTTGCGCTCGGCGCGTGTCGGTGCTCGAAGGTCGGCGGGGAGGGCGCGCTGACATACGTAGTCGCGAACCAGCTCGCGAACCAACCAGCGAAACGAGATCATGATCGCCACAGTCGCCGCACTCGCGCTCGCACTCGTGCAATCGGCACAGGCCGACACCCTCCACGTGCGCGGGCTCAGACAACCAGTCGAAGTGCGTCGCGACCAGTGGGGGATTGCGCACATCGACGCGCGCAGCGAACACGATCTGTTCTTCGCGCAGGGTTACCTCGCCGCACGCGAGCGCGCGTTCCAGTTCGAGCTCTGGCGTCGTCAGGCCACCGGGACACTCGCCGAAGTCCTCGGCAAGCGCGAGCTCGCACGCGATCGCGGAGCACGGCTGTTCAGATATCGCGGCAGCATGCGGAAGGAGCTTCTGCACTATCATCCGCGCGGCGCAGCGATCATCGGCGCATTCGTGGACGGCGTCAACGCATACGTCGACCAGGCCGCACGCGACAGCACGCTCGTCCCCCTCGAGCTGCGTATGCTCGGCATGAAGCCCGGACGCTGGACTCCGGACGTCGTGATCTCGCGGCATCAGGGGTTGCTCGGCAACATCGAGGATGAGCTGCGCTACGGCCGGTTCGTGGCCCACCATAGCGCGGCACTGCTGCGGAAGATCGAGTGGTTCCATCCGGGGCCGGAGCCGGCGCTCGATCTCGATCCGATGCTCGCTGGCAACGCGCTCGATGCACCGATCCTCGCGCCGTACGAGGCGTTCCGGACGACGGTGCGCTTCCAGCCGTCGGACGTGTTGCTCGCCTACCGTGGAGATTCGACCGTTGCACGGCGAGTCGCCCTGCTCGACTCGGTCGCGCTCGAGGATGCGCGATGGCAGCAGCGGCGCGACATCGGCAGCAACAACTGGGTGGTGAACGGCACGCACACGGCGAGTGGACGCGCGGCCATGGCGAACGATCCGCATCGCACCGTCGTTGCGCCATCGCTCCGCTACTTCGTGCACCTCAGAGCGCCGGGCTGGAACGTGATCGGGGGCGGCGAGCCGATGATCCCCGGCGTATCCATCGGGCACAACGAGGTGGGTGCCTGGGGGCTCACCGTGTTCGAGACGGACGGGGAAGACCTGCTCGTCTACCGCACCAACCCGGCGAACCTCGAGCAGTACGAGTATCGCGGCGGATGGGAGACGATGCGCACGATCCGCGAGCGCGTGCCGATCAGAGGCGAGGCGCCGGCGGAGGTGACGCTGAAGTACACGCGGCACGGGCCGGTCGTGTATGAGGATTCGGCGCGGCACCTCGTCTATGCGGTGCGCGCGGCGTGGCTCGAGCCGGGCGGCGCACCGTATCTCGCGTCGCTCCGCATGGATCAGGCGCGGAGCTGGGAGGAATTCCGCGCGGCCTGCGCGTACAGCAACATCCCGGGTGAGAACATGGTGTGGGCTGACGTGCACGGGAACATCGGCTGGCAGGCGGTGGGGATCGCGCCCATCCGCCCGCGTTCGAGTGGATTGGTGCCCGTGCCGGGCGATGGTCGCTTCGACTGGGCGGGCTATCTACCGATCCTCGAGAAGCCGCACGCGTTCAACCCGCGCGAGGGATTCACCGCGACCGCGAACAACAACCTCACGCCGCCCAGCTACGCGCACCGCGACGCGATCGGATGGAGCTGGGCCGACCCATACCGCTGGCAGCGCATCGCCGAGGTGTTGGACACAGCGCACAAGTTGACCGTGGCTGACATGGCGCGGCTGCAGACGGACTACGCGTCGCTTCCGGCGCGCGCGCTCGTGCCGCTGCTCGCGCCGCTCGCGTCGAACGATACGACGACGGAGCGTGCGCGGCGTACGCTGCTGGCGTGGGATCGCGTGCTCGACGCGGGATCGATCGGCGCGGGGATCTACGAGGCGTGGTATCGCGCGCTCGCTCGCGGAGCGACGGACGTGGTGGTCCCGCTGCAGGCACGTGAGGAAGCGCGCGGGATCCCGACGCATCGCATCGTGGAGTGGCTGACATTAGCCGGCACTCCCGCGCCGATGTCGCGGTCGACGCGCGATTCGTTGCTGCTCGCGAGTCTGTCCGCGGGGGTACGGGAGCTCATGTCGCACTTCGGTGCGGACACACTCTCGTGGACCTGGGGGCACTATCATCAGGCGCTGCTCAAGCATCCGCTCAGCGCGGCACTGGACGACGTACATCGCGCGGCGCTCGAGGCGGGGCCGTGGCCGCGCGGGGGTGACGGCAACACGGTAGGCGCGACGGGCTCGGGACCGCTCCAGCTTGCGGGAGCGTCCTTCCGGATGGTGGTTGAAGCCGGCGATTGGGACGGCGCGCTCGGTACGAATACGCCGGGCCAATCGGGCGACCCGCGCAGCACACACTATCGTGATCTGTTCGAGCTGTGGAAGCAGGATCGGTTCTTTCCAGTGAAGTTCTCGCGCGAGGGCGTCGCGGCGGTGACGGAGCGAGTGATCGTGTTGATGCGTTAGCGTCGCT
>CAYTKA010000100.1:0-13008 GCA_964438255.1 uncultured Gemmatimonadaceae bacterium
CTCCCGCTGCTCCCGCTGCTCCCGCTGCTCCCGCTGCTCCCGCTGCGGCGGCTTCTGCGCAGCCGGCGACGCCGTCGATCTACTCCGCGCCAACGCCACTCGCGCAGCCGGCGTTCGAGGACCCGCGGCCGGTGCTCGCGACGCTCGAGATTCTCAACGAGGGGCCGGCGAGGGGGAAGTCGTTTCCGCTGCGCACCGTGCTGGCCCACGTCGGACGCGGCGCGCACAACGACATCCGGCTGAGCGACGAGAGCGTCAGCGAGACGCACGCGAAGCTCCAGCAGCGCGCCGACGGCTGGTACGTCGTCGACATGGGTTCGACGAACGGGACGTACGTTGGGGGGACGCGTGTGATCGGAGAGCGACGGCTCGACGGCGCACCGGACCTGCGGTTCGGCGGGATGAAGATGCGCTTCGCGCCCGCGGGAGTGGAGAGCGCGGCGGAGGTGGAAGCAAAGGGGACGCGCGCGATCGCAGCCGTGGATCGTCCGCGCCGGCCGACCGTGGCGCCGGCCAGCACGTCGGCGCCCGCACCCGTCGAGGAGAAGACGGGGGGCGTGCCCCTGTGGGTCTGGATTCTCGTGGCCATCGCGGTCGTGGCCGGAGCGTTCTTCGCCCTCAAGGGGCACGCGTGAAGCTCGTTCACGCCGCCCGCACGGACGTCGGGATGATCCGGTCCGGAAACGAAGACAACTTCACGGTGGACTCCTCGGAGAGCCGGGGCATCTTCATCGTTGCCGACGGGATGGGGGGCCATGCGGCGGGCGAGGTGGCGAGCGAGATGGCCGTGCAGATCGTGCAGCGCGAGCTGTCCGGTGTGAGCAACCTCGACGGCGACGACGTCGTGAAGGTCGTGGCGGAGTCGCTCCGTCATGCGAACCGCGCGATCCACGACCGCACGCTCACCGAGGTGGACAAGCAGGGAATGGGGACGACCGTCTCGGCGCTCGTGATCTCCGGCACGCGATATCTCATCGGGCAGGTGGGTGACTCGCGCGTCTACCTGCTGCGCGACGGCCACTTCGTGCAGGTGACGAAGGATCACTCGTACGTGCAGGAGCAGGTGGACGCCGGGTTTCTCACCCCGGAGCAGGCGCGCTATCACCCCTACAGCAACGTGATCACGCGCTGCGTCGGCGCGGGCCAGGACGTCGAGCCGGACATCTATCGCGGCGACGTGCGCGCGGGCGATCTCTTTCTTGTGGCGAGCGACGGTCTCACGGGTATGGTGGACGATCGCCGCCTCGCGCAGCTCCTCGGCTCGCGCGCCGAGCCGGAGCGGAAGGTGCAATCGTTGATCGCCGAGGCGAACGGCCGTGGGGGGCTCGACAACATCACGGCGATCGTGGTGCAGGTGATGGAGACGGGTCCGGCATCCGACGACCCGAACCTGACGCAGGAGATTCGTCCGGTTGGCTGAGACGCACGAGACGGTGGGGGAGCTGGCGCAGCTCTACCTTGGCAACCTGCTGTACGCGCTCGAGCTGGCAGCGACTGCGCTCGATGAACAGGGCAAGCCGGACGACGCGGCCTACTATCGTGGCCTCGCGCGGAAGTTGGCGGAGGCGCACGGGCGCTCCAAGCTCAAGACCCAGAGCTGACAGCTTCGGGGAGTTGAGCTCCCCAGGGTCAACGCAGCAGTGCGTTCGCAGACTCCAGCCGCGCTCTCACCTCGTGCGCGCTCAGCTCGGCGAGCCCCACGATCGTGCGCTTACTCACCGCGACTCGACGGCAGGCGAACACGCGGAGCCATCGCGCGCTCCCGTACAGCTCCTCCGACAGCTTCGGCAGGTTGATCGCCCCCTCCCATCCCTCTGCGGTGAGGCGTCGGACGCTGCCGTTGCGTCGCAGCACGGGGATGTCGAGCCCGAGCATCTGCGTCTTCACCGGGTAGTCGAGCAGCAGCTCCCCCGGCGCGAGGCCGACCTCGCGCGCAAGCTGGTCTTCCACCTGCACGACAAGCGCCCGGTCGTCGGCGATCCATTCGCCGGCGCCCGGGGGGAGCTCAGCGGCCGGACATTCGAAGACGCGCTTGTACAAGCGCCGCTCGCGCAGCGCGGCGAGCAGGGGCGAGGGCGCGCGCCGCGCGAGCTCGTGCAGCAGTCCTTCGTCGGTGAAGCCGGCGAGTGTCTCTGCGCCCAGCGAGCCGGCGCGCAGCGCACGGTCGACGAGCCGCTTGTACATCGCCGTGGCGCTGCGCACGGCGTGATGCCAGTACACGTTGCGGTACATCTGATACTTCGCGAACAGAAGCGACTCGAGCGCGGACAGTCCCTTCTCGAAGATGCCGACTGCCGGTGCACCGCGCTCCCGATCGTCCACCACGACGAGCGAGTCGAGCAGACGATCGACGTCGATGTCGCCGTAGTTCACGCCGCACATGAACGCGTCGCGCTTGAGGTACTCGATCTTGTCGAGGTCGAGCGAGCCGGAGATGAGGCCCTGGAGCTGACTGTCGCTCGTGCCGCGAATGAGTGCCATGACGCGCTCCGGGGCGTCGGCGCCGAGCTCGGCACGCAGCACCTCCGCCACCTGTCCCCTCGTGATCAGCGGACGCGCGACTTCCTCGTGATGGAGGGCGCCGATCTCCTCCAGGGCGTGCGAGAAGGGATAATGCCCGATGTCGTGCAACAGTGCAGCGCACCGCGTGATGAGCCCTTCGCGGGCGACGATCCGGCGCGCCGGATCGCGCTCCTCGAACAGCGCCAGCGCGCGCCGAGCGAGATGATACGCACCCAGCGCGTGCTCGAAGCGCGAATGGCTCGCACCCGGATAGACGAGATATGCGAGCCCGAGCTGCCGCACGTAGCGCAGCCGCTGGAACGCCGGCGTGTCCACGAGCGCGAGCGCCAGCGGATCGATCCGGATGTTGTTCCAGAGGGGATCCCGAATGATCTCGAACGGCATAGGCAGGACTCGCACCGCCGTGAACCGTGAACCGTATATCGTGAACCGTATATCGTGAACCGTATACCGTCAACCGTAAACCGTAGCGGCCTTCGTGCGGTTCACCGTGGATGGTTCACGCCTTCTATCCCTGGGGTCCCGCGTCCCTGATCCTTGCCGCCACGGTGCCGAACTTCTCGAAGTTCTTCCGGAACATCTCGGCGAGCTTCCTCGCCTGCGCGTCGTACGCAGCCGCGTCGGTCCAGGTGCCGCGTGGGTCGAGGGTCTCCGTCGGCACCCCCGGGACCGACTGTGGAACGGCCAGACCGAAGACCGGATCGGTGCGCGTCTTGATGGGATCGAGCCCGCCGTTGAGCGCCGCGTGCACCATCGCACGGGTGAAGCCGAGCTTCATGCGCTTTCCGACGCCGTAGGGGCCCCCCGTCCACCCGGTGTTCACGAGCCACACGCGCGAGTCGTGTTCCTGAATGAGACGGCCGAGCAGCTCGGCATACTTCGTCGGATGCCAGACGAGGAATACGCCACCGAAGCACGCCGAAAAGGTCGCCTGCGGCTCGGTGACACCGCGCTCCGTCCCTGCCACCTTTGCCGTGTAGCCGGAGAGGAAGTAGTACATCGCCTGCTCGCGGCCGAGCCTCGCGATCGGCGGCAACACGCCGAACGCGTCCGCCGTGAGGAGGATGACGTTCTTCGGATGGCCCCCCCGTCCGCTCGAGACGAAGTTCGGCATGTAGTGCAGCGGATACGACGCGCGTGTGTTCTCGGTGATGCTCTGGTCCTCGAACTTCACCCGGCGCGTCGCGGGATCGAGCACGACGTTCTCGAGGATCGTCCCGAACATCTGCGTCGTGCGATGGATGTCGGGCTCTCCCTCGGGGGAGAGGTTGATCACCTTCGCGTAGCAGCCGCCCTCGTAGTTGAACACGCCTTCGGGCGCCCATCCATGCTCGTCATCGCCGATGAGCGAGCGCGCCGGGTCGGCGCTGAGCGTCGTCTTACCGGTCCCGGAGAGACCGAAGAAGAGCGCCGTGTCACCGGCCGGTCCGACGTTCGCCGAGCAGTGCATCGAGAGCACGCCGTGCTTCGGCATGTAGTAGTTCATCACGGTGAACATCGACTTCTTGAGCTCACCGGCGTACCGCGTGCCGCCGATCAGGACGATGCGCTCGGCGAGGTCGAGGACGATGAACGTCCCGCTGCGCGTGCCATGGCGCGCCGGGTCCGCCTGGAACTCCGGCGCGTGCAGCACCGTGAAGTTCGGCGTGAACGTCGGCAGCTCACTCGCCTCGGGCCGGATGAACATGTTCCGCACGAACGCCATGTGCCACGCGTTCGGCGAGACGAAGCGGACGGCGAGGCGATACTTCGGGTCGGCGCCGCAGTACAGATCCTGCACGAACAGCTCGTCGCGGCCGTCGAGGTAGTGCTGCACGTCTGCCTTCAGCGTCTCGAAGTGCGCCGGCGAGATCGGCTGGTTCACCTTGCCCCAGTCGACGTCCGCTTCGGTGCTCGGTTCCTTGACGACGAACTTGTCGTTGGGCGAGCGGCCGGTGTGCGGCACCGTGGTGGCGACGAATGGTCCCCGGTCGGCGAGCTGTCCCTCGCCACGACGAATCGCCTGCTCGATGAGCACGGGGGTGACCGGATTCCAGTGTACCTCTCCCGACGGATTGAGCCCCTGTCCAGCGAGACTTCCCTGGAGCCCCGTGTCGTCCTGTGGCGTGGTCTGTGTGGCCATACTGCTGCCCTCCGGTAACGGCGGCTGCGCGTCGGCGCGCCGGCCTAGAGTTTCGAGTACACCGTGGCGACGGGCGTGGCGCCGCTCGGGGCGGCGAAGGTCGGCTCCACGACCTGCGTTCGCTCCTGCGCATCTACGACGGCGACGGCGGCCATGTTGACGATGTCCTGAACGTCTGCGCCGCGCTCGAGCACGTGCACGGGCCGCCGCATGCCGACGAGGATCGGCCCGATGGCCGTTGCCCCGCCGAGATGGTGCACGAGCTTGTAGGCGATGTTGCCCGCGCTGAGGTTCGGGAAGATCAGCACGTTGGCCTGCTCCTTCAGCGTGCTGAACGGATAATCGCGTTTGAGGATCTCGGGGTCCATCGCCGTGTCGGCCTGCATCTCGCCGTCCACGATCAGCGACGGATCGCGCTCCTTCAGCAGCTGTGCGGCGCGCGCCATCTTGTCCGCCTCGGGGTTCTTCACCGACCCGAAGTTGGAGAACGACAGCATGGCGATGCGCGGGGTGATGCCGAGCGTGCGCGTGATGCGACTGGCGGCGAAGGCGATCTGCGCGACCTGCTCGGCGGTCGGGTTGATGTTCACCGTCGTATCGGCGCAGAACACGACGTGCCGCTCGGTGACGAGCATGTACATCCCGCTCACGAGCCGCGCGCTCGGATGCGAGCCGATCACCTGGAGCGCGGGGCGGATCGTCTCCGGGTAGTGCATCGTCACGCCCGAGAGCAGCGCATCGGCGTCGCCGCGGGCGACCATGCACGACCCGAAGTAGTTGCCGTTGAAGAGCTGCCGGCGCGCCTCGTCGAGCGAGAGGCCCTTCCGCTGCCGGAGCTGCCACATGTAGTGCGCGTAATCCTCGCGCCGCTCCGACGTGGCTGGATCGTCGATCGTGATGTCCTGAAGCGGAATGCGGTGCGCTTCGGCAAGCAGCCGGATGCGCTCGTGATTGCCGAGCAGGATCGGATGCGCGATCCCGTCGTCGACGAGGATGGACGCCGCGCGAATGATCTTCGGCTCCTCGCCCTCGGGGAAGACGATGCGCTTGGGTGCGCGCTGCGCCCGGTTGATCAGCCCGCGGACGATACCGCGCGCGCGGCCGAGCCGCAGCTCGAGGCGGTCGCGGTAGCCTTCCAGATCGATGAACTCGCGCGCCACGCCGCTCGCGACCGCCGCCCACGCCACGGCGGGGGCCACCCACAGCAGCACGCGCGGATCGAAGGGGAAGGGGATGAGATAGTCGGGGCCGAAGTGCACGTTGCGCAGGCCGTACAGCGCCGCGACGGAGTCGGGCACGTCCTGTTTGGCGAGCGTCGCGAGCGCGCGCGTCGCCGCCATCTTCATCTCCTCGTTGATCTCCGTCGCGCGCACGTCGAGCGCGCCGCGGAAGATGAAGGGAAAGCCGAGGACGTTGTTGACCTGATTCGGGTAGTCGCTGCGTCCCGTCGCGATGATCGCGTCGTCGCGCACGGCGCGCACCTCGTCCGGCGTGATCTCCGGGACAGGGTTCGCCAGCGCGAAGATGATCGGACGCGACGCCATCTGCGCGACCATCTCGCGTGTGACGGCGCCGGCGACGGACAGTCCGACGAACACGTCGGCACCCACGAGCGCGTCGGCAATCGTCCGCGCCTCCGTCTTGCGGACGAAGCGCGCCTTGTAGGGATCAATGTCCCCTTCGCGGCGCCCCTCGTAGATCACTCCCGCACGATCGCACATGAGAATGTGCTCGCGCTTCACGCCCAGCCGCACGTAGTGCTCGGCAGTGCTGATCGCCGCTGCGCCGGCGCCGGAGAACACGACGCGGATCTGCCCGATGTCCTTGCCGACGATCTCGAGCGCGTTCAGCAGCGCGGCGCCCGAGATGATCGCCGTGCCATGCTGATCGTCGTGGAACACCGGAATGTTCATCGTCTTCCGGAGCGTTTCCTCGATGTAGAAGCACTCCGGCGCCTTGATGTCCTCGAGATTGATCCCACCCACGGTGGGCTCGAGGAGCCGGCAGAACGTCACGACGTCGTTCGGATCTTCCGAGCCCACCTCGAGATCGAACACGTCGAGATCGGCGAACTGCTTGAACAGGTTGCCCTTGCCCTCCATCACCGGCTTGCCGGCCATCGCGCCGATGTTCCCGAGGCCGAGCACGGCAGTGCCATTCGTGACGACGGCAACGAGATTTCCCTTGGCCGTGTACTTGTACACGTCCTCGGGATTCTCCTTGATCGCCAGACACGGCTCGGCGACGCCCGGTGAATAGGCAAGCGCGAGATCGCGCTGGTTGTTCAGCGGCTTCGTCGGGACGACGGCGATCTTGCCGGGCCGTCCACGCGCGTGGTAGTCGAGGGCTTCGTCGCGTTTGGTCATGGGCAGACGAGAAAGGTAGCCACGTGGCGGAGGGGTGTGGAGGGTCGTCCCGTGGACCACCAGGGATGCGAGGTGCCGGAACGGCGCGTAGACTTTCCTGATCGTTCAGCTGCCACACGACGTGCAGCACCAGCCACGACACGCACGGAAGGGGGAGACCGTGAATCCAGCCCTGTGCACCACCGCCTTCGAGCTTACCGGCTACCGCATCGTGCGCACGCTCGGCGTCGTGCGCGGCGTGACGGTGCGCTCGCGCTCGGTCGTCGGAACGATCGGCGCGTCTCTCCAGACGCTCGTCGGCGGGAACATCTCGCTGTTCACCGAGCTGTGCGAGAAGTCGCGCGCCGAAGCGTTCGAGATCATGCTCGCGCATGCCACCACACTCGGCGCGAACGGGATCGTCGCGATTCGCTATGACGCGACCGAGGTGATGAATGGAGTGACGGAGGTGCTCTGCTACGGCACGGCCGTCTACGTGGAGCAGAGCTGAAGAAATGCGGCCTCGCCTGTTGCTCGCGTGCGTGCTGACGGCGACAGGGTGTGCCCGCACCGCGGCGGTGTCGTCTTCTCCGGCGCCCTCCGTGGTGACGCGGCCGGCAAATACCGATGTGGACCGGCAGCTCGTGGTCGTCATCACGCCGTCATGGGACTCCACGTCGGGAACCTTGCGCCGCTTCGTGCGCGACCGGGCGAGTGGATCATGGCACCCCGTGGGCGACGTGGTGCCCGCCGTCGTCGGGCGCGCTGGACTCGCCTGGGGCGCCGATACCTTGGGCGATCACGGCACTGCGCCGTACAAGCGTGAGGGAGACGGCCGTGCGCCGGCGGGCATGTTCCCACTCGACACGGTGTTCGGCTTCGCGCCGGCGAGCGCCGTGTCGTGGGTCCGGTCGCCGTACGTCGAGCTGCGCGACGGCACCGAGTGCGTGGACGACAGCGCCTCGGTCCACTACAACACGGTAGTGGACCGTGCGGTCGTGCCGCGCGTGGACTGGACGAGCGCCGAGCCCATGCGGCGGATCGAGCAGTATCGCCTGGGCGTCATCGTCGGCTACAATGCGCGTCCGCCGCAGCGTGGACGCGGCTCGTGCATCTTCCTGCACATCTGGGCGGATCAGAGCACGCCCACCTCGGGGTGCACCGCGTTCGCCGCGGGCGACGTCGAGCAGCTCGTGCAGTGGCTCGATCCACGGCTGCGGCCGATGCTCGTGCAGCTTCCCGCCGCCGAGTACGCGCGGCTGCGCCGTCGCTGGAGGCTTCCCTGAGGGGACGGTCATGCTGAGCCTCGACAGCACGCGCTGGGCGCAGCTCACGCAGGCCTACGGCACGGCCGAGGACGTGCCGCGACTGCTCGAGGCGCTGGCGTGCATCGGCTCGGAGAGCGCACGCGAGGAAGTATGGTTCGCGCTCTGGCGCACGCTCTATCGCCCGGAGGAGGTGTACACGGCGTCGTATGCGGCCGTGCCGCATCTGCTCGCCATCAGCGGGATGTTCGGGCTGCGCGAGCGTGCGCAGGGGGTGCATCTCGTCACGCGGATCGAGGTGACGCGACGCGCGCCAGGCTCGGCGGCGATGCCCGAGGATCTGGTGGCCGATTACGCGGCGGCGGTGGAAAGCCTGCCGGCCTTCATCGCCGCAGGCAACGGCGAAGCGTGGGCCGCCGACCTCGCACAGATCTTCGCGGCGGCACTGCTCATCGGAAAGCGACAGCCCGATCTCGCGCGCGGCATGCTGGAGATCGGGCGCTCGCTCACCTGCCCGACCTGCGGCACGGAGTACCCCGCACTGCCGCGCGGTTGAGTTACAGCTCGAACTCCGACGCGAAGGCGACGGGGAACGAGAAGGTCTTCGCCTTGCTGCGACTCTCCATGGCGTCGGCAATGCGCTCCAGACGCTTCGGGATGCCGAGGATCTTCTCCTGCGCTCGCTTGCCGGTCTCGTCGAGCCCGTCGAGCATCTCGATCGCCCAGTACTTGATCTGCTCCTGCACGATCAGGAGATAGTCCCGCGGGCCGTAAATGCCGGCACGGCGGATGACGTCGGCCATCTCACGGAAGTTCGGCATGTTCACGCCCGGCATGTCGATCGACGGCATGATCTCGGCGGCGGACGCCAGCGCGTTGTTCGGATCGCGCTTGAGGACTTCCTTGAAGATCGCGCGATAGAACGTATAGTGGCGCGCCTCCTCCTTCGCGACGTTCGCCAGCACGGTCGAGATGAGCGGCTCGTACTTACCGGCGAGCTTGCCGGTGTTGGCGTGGCTGATCTGCGTCGCCCGCTCCTGAAGCGTGGTGTACACGAAGACGCGGTACGGATCCTTGTCCCACGCCGGCTCGAACCCCGCTTTCAGGTACTCGAACTGCATCCGCTCGAGCACCGGATTGTCGAGGATCTTGCTGTCGTGCATGTAGTCGTGCAGCACGGCGCCATGCCGATCCTCTTCGGCCGTCCAGAGGTTGGTCCACTTCGACCAGAAGGTATCGCCGCCGAGGTAGGTGGCGAGCAGACGGTGGAAGTGGGGGAGCCCCTCTTCGGTGAGGAGATTCAGCGCCAGGGCGACGCGTGCCGGGAGGCTGATCCCCGTGGAGCGCTCCCGCAGCTCACGGATGTATACGTCGGGATCGGTGTCCGGGGCTGGCGACAGCAGCTCACTCGGGAACCACAGCACGCGTTTGGCCTCGTGCGTGATCATGAGCTCGTGCACGACTTCCTCGAGATCGGCGAGGACCTCGACCTTCGCGAGCGTTGCGGCGTCTTGACGGGTCATCCCGGGAAAATGGCAGATGCCGCGCGGGCATGCCAGCGGCTTGGCGGCGGGTTTCTCCGCAAGTGCCGAACCGTGACGCAGATTTCGGCGTAGATCGTGGCGCCGGTGCTTTACAAGCATCCGCGGCTGATCCACGTTCAGGGTGCGTCGCACCCTCAGCAGCCAGGGATACATGGACGACCATACGTCTGAGACCCAGCCGAGCGCCTTCCCCGTTCCGCCCCTGCGCGTGCCGCCTGTTGCGCCGGCTGCCGCCGCGCTTGGCGGTCGCGTCGCCACTGCGGCCGGGCCGCGCTGAGCGTCATGCGACTGTTGGGCGCACTGCTCGGCCTCACGGTGGTGCTCGCGCAGAGCAGCACGCCGCCCCTTCTCCGCTACCTCCAGGTGGGCGGGCGTCGCATTGCCTTCGAGACACCTGACGGTACCACGGCGCGCTTTCGCTTCGTCGATCAGGCGCTCGGCGCCGCACGGCGGCCGGGCGAGCAGGAAGGGCTGCCATCGAGCGCGTGCTACCGTCCCATCGCCGATCGCGATGCAGGTCCGGTTACCTTGCTGTTCGAATCGGACGAGATGGGTGCGCCGGAGGATCTCACCGAGTTCGAGGTCATTCCCGCCGGGAGCCGTCCCGAGGTGGAGAAGGGGTGCGTGCGGTTGAACGTCCCGGCTCGCGCCATCGTCACGGATCGCGGCTTGCGCCTCGGTCTCACGCGCGTCGCGGTCGAGCGGCTGTTCGGGAAACCGACTCGCCTGACGGACGACGTGGCCGAGTACGAGCGCGTCAGCGAGCGTATCGTGACGAACAGCGCGGGGGCGAGCGACCGGATCGACGTCTTCTCCTCGATCACGGTGACCTATGGGCACGGACGCGTCATCGCATTCAGCGGCGCCGTGGGCGAGACGGATTGAGCGAGCACGTCCAGAGCGCCCCGGTGCGCGTGGCGTATGCACGACGCATCGGCCTCTTCTCCGGCACGATGCTCGTCGTCGGCGGCATCATCGGCTCGGGCATCTTCCTCAACCCGGCGATCGTCGCGCAGCGGGTCGGTACGCCGGCCCTGGTGATGCTCGCATGGGGATTGGGCGCCGTCGTCGCGCTGCTGGGCGCGTTCATCTTCGCCGAGCTCGGAGCGCGCCGGCCGGCGGCAGGAGGTGGATACGTCTACATTCGCGAGGCGTTTGGCGCGCTCCCAGCATTTCTCTATGGCTGGGCGCTGCTCCTGGCCATCGCGACGGGAGCCGCCGCTGCGGTGGCGATGACCTTCGCCAGCTATGCGACGCCGCTCCTGCGGCTCGCGCCCGGTTCCGAGAAAGGGCTGGCCGCCGGTGCGATCGCGCTTCTGTCGCTCGTGAACTTCTTCGGCGTGCGGTCGGGCACGTGGACGCAGAACGTGTTCACGCTGCTCAAGCTCGCAGCAATCGCGGCGCTCGTGCTCAGCGCGCTCCTCTGGTCGCCGCTAGTGCAGTCGACCGCGCCGGCGCCGGCGTCATCGAGCGCGCCGGTGGTCGTCGCGCTGGGCACGGCACTGGTACCGGTGCTGTTCGCATACGGCGGATGGCAGCAGACCAACTTCGTCGCCGAGGAGATGATGGCCCCCGAGCGCGACCTGCCGCGCGCCCTCGTCATCGGAGTCGCCATCGTCGCAGCGGTCTATCTCAGCGTCAATCTCACGTACCTCCACGTGCTCGGCGTGGCCGGTCTCGCGACGAGCCGCGCGCCTGCTGCCGATGTGATGGGCGCCTACTTCGGCGAGACCGGACGGCGATTGATCGCAACCGGCATCGCGATCTCGACGTTCGGGTTTCTGAATCTCGTCATCCTGGTAACGCCGCGCGTGTATCAGGCGATGGCGCGCGACGGGCTGTTCTTCCGTCGCTTTGCCGAGTTGCATCCCCGCTTCCGCACGCCCGCGGCGGCCATCGTGGTACAGGGAGGGTGGGCGATCGCGCTGCTGCTCTCGGGGAGCTACGGACAGCTGCTCGACTACGTCACCTTCGCCGATTGGATCTTCTTCGGCATCACGGCGCTGGCGCTGCTCCGCTATCGCCGCCGTGCGGCGACGGACGCCGCGGATGGCGCGTCCACGCGAGGGGAGTTCCGCGCGCCGTTCTATCCGTGGAGCATCGTCCTGTTCGTCGCCGCCTGCCTGTACGTGGTGGCGGGCGCGATCGTGTCCAATCCGGCCAACGCCGTTCGAGGAGCCGTGATGCTGGCGGCGGGGGTGCCGGTGTACACGTTCTGGGCGCGACGTCGTAGCGCCCGCGATCGTGGGAACGAGTGGCGTCAGCCGGTGGTGTAGCCGCGCAGCCGCTCGAGCATGCGCGTATCAGTTGCCAGGGCGTCATCGAGCTTCGGCGTCTCGATCACTTTGGGCACCTGGGCCAGTCGTTCGTCGGTCATGATCCGCCGGAAGGGTGCTTCTCCGAGCGACCCTTCGGCGATCAGCTCATGCCGATCGCGGCGCGACGCGAACGGCGTCTTCGAGTCGTTGAGATGCATCACCGTCAGCCGGTCGAGTCCCATCGCGTCGTTCAGATGCGCGAGGACGCCTTCGTAATCGTGCACGACGTCATAGCCGGCGGAGTAGACGTGGCACGTGTCGAGGCAGATGCCCACACGGCTCCGGTGTGCCGGGTCGATCAGCGAGATGATCGCCGCCAGTTCCTCGAAGGTCGCGCCGAGCGCGGTTCCGGAGCCGGCGGTGGTCTCGAGGCAGAGGATCGTACTGCCCGGCACGGCTGCCATCGCCTCGTTGATCGCGTCGGCGTTGCGGGCGATGCCGGCGTCGCGGTCGTCCATGTAGTTCCCGGGATGCGAGACGAGATACTCGAGGCCGAGCGCGGCGCAGCGCCGTAGCTCACTGGTGAACGACGCGATCGACCGCGCACGTAGCACGGGATCGGGGCTCGCGAGGTTGATGAGGTAGGAATCGTGCGCCATCGTCGCGATGACGTCGGTGGCGGCAAGCCGCTGGCGAAAGGCGACGCATTCGTCCTCGGCGCATTCTCGCTCCGCCCACCGGTTGGCCATCTTGGTGAAGAGCTGCAGCGCGGTGGCGCGCAGGGCGGCGGCCCGCGCTGGCGCCTCGGGCACGCCGCCGGCGGTGCTGACGTGAGCGCCAAGCAACAATGAATTCGGCATCGCGGCAATGTAGTTGCGCAACATCAACTGCCGCTCGGGCGGCTTCTCATCCGCTTCATCTGCTCATCCGCTTCTCAACAGCCGCTCGGGC
>CAYTKA010000101.1:0-2454 GCA_964438255.1 uncultured Gemmatimonadaceae bacterium
GCGTTCGGTCGCCGGGCGGCCGCGCGGCACGGTGTACCTCGATTACCTGCAGAACATCCGCGGCAAGACCTTGGCTGCCGTATACTCCGTGCGCGCGCAGCCCGAGCCATCGGTGTCGACTCCACTCAGGTGGGAGGAGCTCACCGACGATCTCGACCCGCGCGAGCTCACCATCGACAACGTGCCGCGGCGTATCGCCGACGTCGGCGATCTCTGGCAGCGCGCGATGCGGCGCCCCAACAATCTGGAGAGGCTGGTCCGGCATGGTTTCGCGGCCTGATGATCCGCGGTGGCTCGTGCACGCGTACGTCGAATGTCGTGCACGGAATCAGAGCTGGTGGCTGTACGCGGAGCCTGCGCTCTCCCCTGATCCTCGACTCGCGTCGCTGCTCTCCGGCGCCGAAGTCGACGAAGGCGACGCCGTGGTGAACGCGCTCGGCGTGCCCCGCGATGCGTCTCCGCCCGTGCTGGACGACTACGGTGCACGGCCGGAGAGCCGCGCCACCGGCCTGGCCGATCGACGCTGGGAGTGCGCAACGTGGATGACGCTCGGAGAGCTCGAGCGCGTTCTACAGCTCTATGGAACAGCGACTGGCCAACCGGCACCGGCCACCTACTGTGCACTGCACGCCATGATGCGCGAGCTGGAGCGCGACTACATCGTGCGCGTGATTCTCTGGTTCGAGCGTTTGTCCCTCGCCGACGGCGGGCAGACCACGCATGTGCGGCGCGGCGCGCGCATGTCTCTCCTGCCGCAGCACTGACCGTGCGCGAGCCTCTGCCCTCCGAGGCACTGCTCGTCTACGTCGACCGTCTGTATGACGCGACGACGGCTCGTGACGCGGCCACGGTGCGCAGTCTCCTGCGACTGCGCATCGCGATGCACCTCCCGCGCGACGTGCGTGAGGAGGCGCTCGCAACCGTGCGAGCGCAGGCTGGCAGCTTTCGCGCTCCGATACGGCTGCTGCAGTTTCGACATCGTATGGCGGAGCTGGCACTGGAGGAGCCGCTCCCTCCTGGCGCACAGCTCGAGCTGGAGCTTCGCGCGACCGGACGCACGCGCGCGCCGCGTCGAAACGGAAGCTCATGGAAGCGCAGGAAGAGCGGATGAAACTGCCCGTGCGTCTCGACACGCCTCCGATGGAGGCGCAGAGCGTTCTTGCATTGCCGGAGGGACCGGAATGGCAGTACGAGCCGAAGTGGGACGGCTTCCGCTGCCTCGCCTTCCGCGACGGCACCGAGGTGGAGCTTCGCTCCAAGTCCGGTCAGCCCCTTGGCCGCTACTTCCCCGATATCGTCGCCGCGCTGCTGCGGCTGCCGGCCAAACGATTCGTGCTCGACGGGGAGATCGTCGTCCCGGCGGGCCGGGAGCTGTCCTTCGACGCGCTGCTGCAGCGAATCCATCCGGCGCAGAGTCGGATCGAGCGCCTCGCGCGGGAAACGCCGGCGCGCTACATCGTGTTCGATCTGCTCGTGGATGCAGCTGGCAACGACCTGAGCGGGCGTTCGCTCGCCGAGCGCCGCCGCGCGCTCGAGCGGTTCGCCGGTGCCTTCGGCGATGCTTCGACGATCGAGCTCAGTCCGGCGACGCCGCGGCTGACATCGGCGCGGCGGTGGCTGGCTGGCCGCTCGGGCACCGACGGCGTCGTTGCCAAACGCATCGACATGCCGTACGCGAGCGGCGAGCGCACGGCGATGCAGAAGATCAAGCGGCGGAAGACCGCCGACTGCGTGGTCGGCGGCTTTCGCTACGCGAGCAGCGGCCGCGCCATCGGCTCGTTGCTCCTCGGTCTGTACGACGACAAGGGGCTGCTCGATCACGTCGGGTTCACATCCAGTTTCAGGGCCGAGATGCGCCGCGAGCTGAAGTCGACGATCGAGCCGCTGATGGGAGGTGAAGGGTTCACGGGGCGCAAACCCGGCGGCCCGAGTCGATGGAGCACGCGCCGGTCATCGGAGTGGGAGCCGCTGCGTCCCGAGCTCGTGGTCGAAGTACAATACGATCACTTCACCAACGCGCGCTTTCGCCACGGCACCAAATTCCTGCGCTGGCGCCCGGAAAAGGCGCCACATCAATGTACGATGGATCAGATAGTGTGACGCACCTCACATATCGAGATCGTCGCGAGGCGTCCGGCTGGAACCGGGTTTGCTCTGTCGTTTGGCATGTCGATACGTGAATTCGTCGATTCAAAGGGTGAACGCTGGCGCGTCTGGAGCACGCTGCCGTCCAGCGGCGGCATGCTCTCCAGCGGCTATGAGCGGGGATGGCTCACCTTCGAGTCCGACGACGCGCTGAAGCGACTCGCGCCGATTCCATCGGAGTGGGAAGCGGCGCCGGAGAACGCCCTCGAGCAATTCTGCCGGAAGGCGAAGGTCGTTCCCCGGCACACGCGCGCGTTCGACGAGTAATCAGCGCGTGAGCGGAATGTTCTCCACGAACGTTCCCGGACC
>CAYTKA010000101.1:2554-12994 GCA_964438255.1 uncultured Gemmatimonadaceae bacterium
CCCTCGTCGGGGTAATCCGCCCAGTCCTTCGGCCACTCCTTGAGATCGATCTCTCGCGCGCCCGCGGTGAAGCGCAGCGCCGGCGGGCCGCCGCTTTCCGGGTGCTGCACGATGCAGCACGTCCAGATGCGCCCCCCGGGATATCGAAAGCTCCGGACGACGCTGAGGTCAGTGACGTCCGGCGTCTCCTCCCGTGCGGCGAGCCCTGCCTCTTCGGGGGAGTCCGCGGCATGTTCGATGATGTGCGCCGTGCGCTCCACCGACCGCGCCGCTGCCTCACCCGTCGCTTCTCTGTCGGCCCGCGCTTTCCGCAGGGGAACCATCTCGGACTTCTGAAGGAGCACCTCGAGGTCCGCGTCGGGCAACTCGCTCCACCCTCGCGGCACGGGATACAGACGCCGCTTCTGCTCCTCGTTGGCAGACTCGAATACGAGCCAGCCCGTGTAATACAGCTGTGCGAGGTAGTACTCCTCCTTTGTGCGCGCGTTCAAGCTGTCGGGCGTGACCTCCCACACGCGCCACGACCGTCCCGTGCTGTCGATGAATTCGCGCACCGCCATACGAGCCCCGCCGATAAGGGTACAGCGAGTCTAGCAATGGTCGTGCGCGCCGCACGCGAAAGCGCCGACCCCGCTAGGGCGCTCTCCAGATCTCGAGCACTCCGGTGGTCCGATGCGAGTTCGCGCTCCCCAGCGGAAGCACGATGCGCCCGTCAACGACGATAGGGCTGTTCCAGTGCCCGCTGCCGCACGCTAGCCGCGCGAGCTGGCGGCCGTTCTCCGGCTGGTAGACGTAGAGACCACCGGCAGGGTCGTAGACGTACAGAAGGCCGCCGGAGACAACGGGGCTCGTGCCGGCATTGCTGTTCGACCAACTACGTACGAGATGTGCCCCTCGATAGGCGTACGCCGCCGTGCCGCCGCCATCGGCGACAAAGACCATGACGTCGCCGTTCCGGCGGAGGACGGCCGGCTGGGAGAACAGCCGGTCCGAGGCCGGCGTTTCAACCTGCTGGACCTCGCCGGCATCGCCCCGGTGCGGCGCGTCACCGGCAATTCCTTTCAAGTCGAGCAGGCGAAGCACGCCATCTTTTCCTCCCTGCACGATATGCGAAGAGTCGAGCAATGCCGGAGCGCTCGATCCGAGATCCGCATCCGTCGCGTCCAGCTCGGCCGTATTCGCCGGCGTGTAGTTGGCGATTATGTGGTCGGCGCCGGGATCGAGCTCCACCACCGCGTCGCCCCAGTTGGTCCGGCCGTCCCACGAGCCGTTACCAGTGGCGACGAACAGATTTCCAGACGCAGGATCGACGACGACTCCAGCACGTGCCCATATCGCCGATCCACTCTCGTCACAGCGCTCCGGCGCCAGCAGGCCGGCGGCCGATCGGTCGCTGCACAACGAGAGCCACGTGCGCACCATCTTTCCCGTCGCCGCATCGAGGAGGACGATGTGACCCTGGTAGGGCGGTGCGTCACCCACATAGCCGCCGGTCGCTACGATCACGTGGCCGCGAGAGTAGTTGAGCGCCGACGCGATCTTCTCCCGCTGCGGCAGCAGCGTGACGGCGGTCGTCCAGATGACATGCCCATCAGCCACCGCCAGCTTCTGCACGTGTCCATCGGGCGACGCCGCATAGATGGCGTCGCGAGCGGGATCGGCGACGGGCGTGGAGTTCGTGATGCGCGAGGATCCGGCCCACTGCGCATAACCCGCGGGCGTGAACCGCCAGAGGGTCGTGCCATCGTTCGCATCCAGGGCAAGCGTCTTCCCGTAGCTCGTCGTGACGAACAACGCGTCGTGTAGAGCGCCGCGGACTTGCACGGCGTGGAGGTAGATGGCCGAGGCGTCCACCGTCCCGTCGATGTTCACTTCGAGGCGGCGCATACCCGCCAGCGACGCCGCCGTGATACCGGTGGGTGCGTCGGACGCATTGGACCGCGCCTCATCGACGCCGAAGCGTGTCCAGTCGTGCCCCGACATGGAAACCTTTGGCGCGTTGCTCTGCGTGGCGGTTGGACGCGGCGACGCGTTCGAGCTCTTCGTGCCGCCACAGCCGGCCCACAAGACGGTGGCGGCCGCAAAACGGAGCACGGCGAAAGGGCGCACGCTGGCAGGTACGTTACGCACGGTCATCGGTTCCTGCCTCATATTATGACAGGTCTCGTTCAGGGCCAAAAATCCTTCAACTCCGTTCGAGCACTTCATGCGCGTTCGACATTCCTTACTGATCGCCGCGGCGCTCTGGAGCGCCGCCAGCTGCGGCGGCACGACCGAGCCGGCGAATCAGGAGAGTTTCACGGTCAGCATATCCCCGAAGTCGTCGACAGTGGCGGTGGGCGGTACGACGAAATTCTCGTACACCATGAGCGTGGTGAGCTACGGCAGCAACACGAATCACCAGTACACCGCCAGCTGGTCATCGTTGAACACAACCATCGCTACGATCGATCAGACGGGCACCGCGACGTGCAACATCATCGGTTCGACGACGATCACGGTCGTCGTGAACGGCACGACCGCCTCGAGCAGCGATCAGGCGACTCTCGGATGCGTGGCGCACACCGCATCCTCATCACCAATTCCGTAAGCAAGGGTGTCAGCCGCATCCAGCGGCCTGATCGTTGCGAAGTCCTCACGGCTGCAACCTTCGGTACACCGTCACCTGCACGGAGTCACGACCATGCTTCTGATCCTGCTCATCATCCTGCTGGTACTCTGGACGCCCGGCTACTACGGGTACGGCCACCGGCGCTGGGGACTCGGATATGGCGGGCACACCATCACCCTGATCCTCGTCATTCTCTTGTTGTGGGTTCTGCTAGGCGGACGGTGACAACGCCGCGTTGAACGTCACCGCGAGGCCACGGGCGCCGGCGACGGCGCGACGTGGCCGCCCATTCGCAGATGATCGGCGAAATCGGAGGGCAACCCGCTCCCGACGATCGCCATCGCCGCTGACTCCGCATCGTACTCGACGCGGACGATGTCCACCTCGACGCCATTCTCGTCGACGTTCAGTACGATGTACCCTGCGCGCCAGTCACCGTCCTTCGGCCGGCCGACGCTGCCCGTATTCACGAAGTGGATGTCGTCCACGACGCGATGCCACGGGATGTGTGTGTGACCAAAGGCCACGACGTCACCGGTGCGCGCACCGATCGACCGCGCCATCTTCCTCAGGAACTCATCGGATCGATGCTCGCTGACGTACACGGTGTTGAGTGTCTCGTTGCCGTGCACCAACGTCAGCGTCGGTCCGGGAACGTGGCCGCCTAACGGCCGGAGATCGATCCGGAAAGGCAGCGTCCCGATCCAGGCTTTTGTCTCCGCCGATACGCGCTCGCGCGTCCACGCATACGACAGGTGCGAGAGCTCCTCCTGGCGCGCATCCTCGTAGCGGCAGCCGCAGTGCTTGTAGTCCGTCGCCACGGTGGAGTCGTAATTTCCCGCGACACCGACAATCGCCTTCCGCCTCAGCAGCTCCACGACCTCGTTTGGCCAGGGAGCGTAGCCGACGAGATCACCGAGGTGATAAATAGCGTCGGTGTCGCCACGAGCCGCGATATCTCCCATCACCGCCTCGAGCGCCGGCAGATTGGCGTGAATATCGGAGATGAGCGAGTAGCGCAACGTCCTTCTCCGGTTTCGTCAGGTGCAACAATCCGGACCGCAACAACCCGTTTCTTTCACCGGCATCGCCGCAGCCGCAACGCGAGCCGTTGGCTTGACCGCCCGCACGAACGCACTCATGAACTTGCCGTCGATCTGGGCCGCGAACGTCGCCGGATCCGAGCCCCCCCCGCTGCCGGCGAGAAACCCCGCTGCGTCCTCCGCCTTGTAGATCCGCGTTGGCTCCACCTCGATGCGCCGGAATCCCGCGTCAGCGAGCAGGTCGCGATACTCCATCTCCTCGAGCGCTCCAGCCACGCACCCGATCCACAGCTCCATGTTGCGCCGGACGGCATCCGGCGTGTCGCCGCGCACGACGACATCGGACACCGCGAAACGGCCCCCCGGCTTAAGCACGCGAAACGCTTCCCGCAGCACACGTCCCTTATCGGCCGAAAGATTGATCACGCAGTTCGAGATGATGACGTCCACCGACTCGTCAGGCAGCGGGATATGCTCGATCTCTCCCTTCAGGAACTCGACATTCTCCGCGCCCGCCCTTCTCTTGTTCTCGTTCGCCAGCGCCAGCATCTCGTCCGTCATATCCAGACCGTAGACCTTTCCCCTCGGACCGACTCGCTTCGCCGACAGCAGGACGTCGATCCCGCCGCCGGACCCGAGGTCGAGCACCGTCTCGCCATCGTGCAGCTGTGCCAGCGCCGTCGGATTACCGCACCCGAGCGACGCAAGCAGCGCCTCGGCGGGAACGCCCGATTTCTGCCCCTCATCGTAGAGGTCGGATGTGATCGGGTCCCATGCCTCGGTGGTCGCTCCGCAGCAGGCGCTCGATCCACAGCACGACACGTTCGTGGCGCCTTCGGAAACCCGTCGGGCCGCCTCGCCGTACTTCTCGCGCACCATCGCCTTCAGATCTTCAGCCATCGCGCCCTCATCGAAAAAACTTGATGTGTCGGTCAACGGAAAGGAGCGATCAGCAGCACGCAGAGCGCGCCGCAATGCGGCGAGCGGTCGGCTTGATCGCGTCGAGGATCGACCGCGCTTCGGCGATCGCGTCCGCATTCAATGAGTAGTAATTCCACCGCCCTTCTTTCCGCCCTGTAACGATGCCGGCGTCGCTCAGGGTCTTGAGGTGCCACGACAGACGCGACTGCGCGAGATCCAGTTCCGACATCAACTCGCAGACGCACCGCTCACCTCCCAACAACAGCTCGACGACACCCAAGCGAATCTCGTCGGAAAGGGCGTGGAAGAGCGCGGCGGCGCGTGCGATGTCGACGGCGGATGCGGTGGCCATGGTGTAGATATAACTGGATTTCTTGATGCGTCAAGCGTCGTCCGATCCGTCCCCGTCGAGCTCCGCCGCACCCACATCCACCGCTGGCACTCGGAATACGAAGGTGCTCCCCTTCGGTTGACGCGGCACGTAGCTCAACGTGCCGCCCTGTGCTTCGGCGAGCGCGCGGGCGACGTACAGGCCGAGCCCAACACCGCCGGCGTCGGCCACGGCCGAAGGCCCGCGATAGAACGGCTCGAAGATCCGCTTTCTCTCGTTTGGCGAGATGCCCGGACCGTCGTCCATCACCTCGAACACGAGAGACTCGTCCTCGCGCCGCGCGCCAAGCACGACCGGGCACCCGGGCGGTGAGTAGCGTACCGCATTCTCGATCAAATTGGTGAGAATGCGCTGCGATTGCACGAAGTCGAAGCGGCCGAGCAGCACGGGGCCCGTCTGGTCGATCTGACGCGCCAAGCGATGATCTCCGAGAATGCCGGTCACCTGGCGTGCGACGGCTCCTACGAGATCCTCGGCGGCGTTCACGTCGGCGCGAACGGGAAAGGCATTCCCTCGCAACCGAGTCATGTCGAGGAGATTGCTGACGATGCGCGTCAGGCGATCCGCCTGCTCCTCGATGACCGACGCGTTGGTCGTCGCGACCGCGATGTCACCACGGGTCACCGAATCCTGCGCCAGCAGCTTGATGGTGCTCAGCGGCGTGCGCAGGTCGTGCGACACCGATGCGAGCAGTGCTTCGCGAACTCTGTCGGTCTCGCGAAGTGCCTCGGCGTGCTCCGCCTGCGCCACCAGCGTGACCCGCTCCATGGCCAGCGCCGCGTAGTAGCAGAGCGCGTCGAGAAAGCGCCGCGTGTCGTCGTCGCTTCGAAATGCGCTTCGGCTGGCGACGCCCAGCATCCCGACGCGCCGGTCGTGCACGCGCAAGGGAATGATCAGCGTGTGCACGGTCGCGTCGCTGCCCTCGCTCGTTTGGCCTGATTCGGCCGACGCCGCCACGCCGACCGCGCGAAGCGTGTCGAGCAGCTCCCGGACGCCCCGCACGACGACGACTTCCAGCTCGAAGCCGCTGTCTGATTCCGTGGCGCGAAAAACAGCCGCGGTCTCCGCATCGAGCGTTTCGCGAACCTTTTCGGCGATCGCGCTCAAGGCATCCTCGGCCGTTCCCGTGCCCAGAAGCTCGGCGCCGAGCCGCGACAGACGGCCCACCTCATCCGTGCGCCGCTCCGCCCGCAAGGCGGCCTCCTGCGCGCGCGCGAGGAGATTGGCGGCCACGCTGGCGGTGAGGACGAACGCGATCAGAACGAACCAATCCAGGCTGTTGCTGACGCTCAACAGATCGTAGGGCGTCTGAAAGAAGTAATCGATCGACAAGAATCCAAGCACGGCCAGCACGAGCCCCAGCAGCCGGCCGCCATACGCGCTACCACCCAGCACGATGAGCAAGTACACCAGGACGACGTGCACCGACTGGAGCTCGCTGCGTACAGCACGCAGGACTGCGGTGGAGAGCACCAGCACCGTGAGGCTGATCGCCCACACGCGCCAGGAGGGTGTGTGTCGCACACCGGCCACCTCAGCCATCGGCCGACGGGAGTTGGAAGCGGTAGCCGACGCCGGGCTCTGTCACGATCAGCACCGGGAGCGATGGATCCGACTCGATCTTCCGGCGCAGGTGAGTGATGTGGACGCGCAGATGTTGTTGCGGGTTGCCAAATGGACGCCCCCATACCGCATCGAAGATCTGGCGGTGCGTCATGGTGCGCCCCGCCTGCGCCGCGAGCGCCGCCAGAAGTCGCCATTCGACTCGCGTCAGGCGGACCTCCTCGCCATTGCGCAGCACGCGATGTCCCGCAAAATCGATTCGCAGCCCGGGCACGTCGAGCGTCGCCGGAGCCGCGGCACCCATGGCGGCAGACGCTGCCGCGCGCCGGAGTTGAACGCGAACGCGTGCCTCGAATTCACGCAGTCCGAATGGCTTCGTGATGTAGTCGTCCGCGCCCGCGCTCAACAGGTTGACCTTTTCCTCCTCCGCGTGCCGCGCGGACAGCACGATCATCGGCGCGCGGCTCCACGTCCGGATCTCCCGGCACACCTCGATTCCCTCCCTGTCCGGAAGACCGAGGTCGAGGACGATCAGATCCGGTTGCTTCGTCGCGGCGAGATCGATGCCCGCCTGTGCCGTTGCCGCTTCGAGCACCTGGTCGCTGAGCGCGGCCAGAGCGTTCGACACGGCGCGGCGAATCTGCGGCTCGTCATCGATCACGAGTATCGTGCTGGCGCGTTCGCTCATTCGGCAGCCGTCGTTGGGCAAACAGAGAACGGTGATGTCGGCAGCGCCTCGAGTGTAGCTCCTCCAACGTCGTTTAACGCAGACTTAGTCCACAGGCGCACATTCTTAATCCTGCATTAACGCCCGGGTGCCTACAATGCGCGCATGGGCTTCTCATCTCGTGGCCGTACCCTGTCTGGCGCTCTGGCGATCGGCTCCTGCGCGGGCGTGGCTGCGCCGGCGTGCGCGCAGACGCCGCCGCTGCGCCCCACGATGCAGGAGGCGGTGTCGTACGCGCTGCGCTTCAACCCGGACCTGACCACGGCGCGCTTCCAGCTCGATTCAGCGCAGGGCGAGCGACGTATTGCCCGTGGGTTGCCGAACCCGACGTTCACCGTCGCGCCCGGCAATCCCTTTCAGTACACCGTCACGCAGCCCTTCGATGTTGGTCCTACGCGTGTTTATCGCACGCGTGCCGCTGCGCAAGGCGTCACCGCCGTTCGGTTCGACGTCCAGAACGCGACGCGCCAGGTCGTCTTCTACGTGCGACAGGGATTCCTCGATCTGTTGCTGGCCGAGTCCGTGCGAGGCGTGGCCCTCACGCAGGATACGATCGTCCGCCGACTCCTCGAGGCCGATTCCATTCGTTTCCGTGAGGGTGATCTCGCGCAGCGCGACCTGAGCACGACCGAGCTGCAGTACGCGCACGCGGAGGCGAATCTGGCACGGGCGGACGCAGCAGCGCGCGCCGCGCGTATCGCGCTGCAGTTGCTCATGGGCGTTCTGCAGCCGGACACCTCCTTTCGGGTCACGGGGACGCTGGACTACCGGTCGCTTGCCATACCACTCGATTCATTGCGCCCGGTGGCGCTGTCGGAACGTCCCGATGTCGAGGCGGCGCAGGTACGTGTCGAACAGAGTCGTTCCCTCCGATCGCTCGCCAACTCCCTTCTCCTGCCGGTGCCCGGCCTCACGGGCGTGTATCAGGAGCAGCCGTTCGAGAATGGTTCGCGCTACGCTGTCGGCGTGTCGTTTTCCCTGCCGGTCCTGTACTGGTTTGGCGGCGAGCGCGAACGGGCGACCGCCGGCTATCGTTCGGCGGAGGTAGCGAACCAGCGCACCGTGGTGCAAACCGTCGGCGACGTCGTCGTGGCGGTCGACAACTTTCGGGCGGCACAAACGCTGGCGATGCGGTACGCGACGGGATTGATCGACAAGGCACGCGCGGCGTTGGACATGCAGCGCTTCGCCTACGAACACGGAAACGCGTCGTTGCTCGACCTGCTCAACGCCATCAATGCCTTTGGCGACACGCAGACCGACTACTTTACGGCGCTCCACGACTACTGGGTGGCCGCGTACGCCATCGATCGCGCCACTGGACATTCCTTCGTTCCATGAAACATCGCATATACCCGAGCCGGCATTGGCGCCTGCTGCTGGCTGCATGCATCCTCGCGCCGGTCGCCGCCGCCTGCAATCGCGAGTCGGCGGCCCACGAGTCGGCGCAGCGCCAACTGGACGTCTCCGTTCGCGAACTGTCGGACAGCTCGCTGCTGAACGTGCCCCATCCCGAGCAGTTTCCGCTCGTGACGGTGGAATCGCGGCCGGTCGCCGACCGGTTGGGCGGTACGTGCGTGGTGACTCCCGACGTCAACCGCATGGTCCCGGTGAACGCGCTCGGCGGCGGTCGCGTGGTCGAGCTGCGGGCACGGCTGGGCGACGTCGTGCGAAAGGGTCAGACCCTCGTCGTGATCGGCAGCCCCGATCTCGCGTCGGCTCTCTCCGATCACCAGAAGGCGATCGCTGACGAGGCGCTCGCGCGGCGGCAGTTGGACCGCTCGCGGCTGCTGTTCGATCACGGCACGATTGCACGCAAGGATCTCGAGACGGCGGAAGACGCCGAGCAGAAAGCCGTCGTGGACCTCCGCACTACGGAGGAGCGCGTTCGCATGCTCGGCGGGGATCCGGCGCACCCGGCGGCATACATCGACCTCAAGGCGCCGATCTCGGGCACGATCGTGCAGCAGGGCGTCACGACCGCGGCCGGCGTCAAGTCGCCCGACAACGCGCCGAACCTGTTCACGATCGCCGATCTGTCGCGCGTGTGGGTCCTCTGCGACGTCTACGAGAACGATTTGCCGCGCGTGCACGTCGGTGAAGCGGCGCACGTCCACCTCAACGCGTACCCGAACGTCACGTTGTCCGGGCGCATCGGCAACATCTCCCAGCTGTTGGATTCCACCAGTCGCACCGTAAAGGTGCGCATCGAGCTGGCGAACACCGAGGGCCTCATGCGTCCCGGTATGTTCGCCGTGGCCGAGCTCGAGTCGGGGCAGATGCAGAGCCGAATCGTCGTGCCGACGACCGCCGTTCTGCAGATCCACGACGCGTCATGGGTGTTCGTGAAAGTCGGCGATCACAGCTTCCGCCGCACGCAGGTGCAGGCCGGTGCAGAGGTCTCACCTGGCGTTCAGCAAGTCGTCGCAGGGCTGTCACCGGGAGAACAGGTGATCCGCAATGCGCTGCAGTTCTCGCAGGCGACGGAGCAGGACTAGCCGATGATTCGACGCATCGTCGATTTCGCGCTCCGCAAGCGGCTGTTGGTGCTTTTGATTGGGCTCGTGGCGCTCGTGTGGGGTGTCGTCTCCTTTCACACGTTGCCGGTCGAGGCGTATCCCGATGTCGCCGACACGTATGTGAACGTGATTACGCAGTGGCCCGGCCACGCGGCCGAGCAGGTGGAGCAGCAGATCACGATTCCGATCGAGACGCAGATGAACGGCATCGCGCACCTGACGCATCTGCGCTCCATCTCCATCGCCGGTCTGTCGTCGGTCACGTTGATCTTCGACGACGACGCGGACAATCTGGTCGCCCGGCAGCAGACGCTCGAGAAGCTCGCGCAAGTCACGCTGCCGCCGAACATCAATCCCCAACTCGGTCCCGACTACAGTCCCACCGGCCAGCTCTATTTCTTCACATTGCGCAGCACCAACCCGCGCTATGACGTGATGGACCTGAAGGCGCTCGAGGATTGGTACATCGAGAAGGAGCTCAAGTCCGTTCCCGACGTCGCCGACGTCGCGAGCTTCGGCGGTCCGACTCGCGAGTACCAGGTACAGGTCGATCCCGACCAGCTCGTGTCGCACGGGATGAGCATCGCTCAGGTGGAGGCAGCGGTTGCCGCGAACAACGTCAACACGGGCGGCAGCTTCCTCGAGCACGGTGACCAGGCGCTCAA
>CAYTKA010000102.1:0-12694 GCA_964438255.1 uncultured Gemmatimonadaceae bacterium
CATCCGTCTGATCCGCCTCTCCGTCGTATCCGGATGAACCTTCGTCTGAGGAGCTGGCCCGAGCGGCTGTTGACGAGCGGATTGAACGGATGAACGGATGAACCTGGATGAGAATGTCCAACGCGAGCGACAACAACGACAGGGCTAGTTTTTTTTCACGGCGATTCTGCCGCGGGGGCCGACGGCAAAGCCTACCGTTTTCGTCGCGAAGGCGACGCTGTTGTAGGCCGTCGTGTCCACAGCTGTCCACGTCGCACCCCCGTCGTGCGAGACGTCGGTGCCCGTGAGGCCCACGGCAACCAGCGTCCGACCCTTCGTGCCCGGCACGTACGTCACTGCCGAACGGTAGCCCGCGGGTGAGCGCGCGCTGTCGGCGAGCGTCCAGGTGACGCCGCCGTCCGACGTGACGGCGAGATTGCGTCCGCGCAACGTCGGCCGCTGATAATCGCCCCCGGCGATGACGCCGTGCATCGCGTCGCGAAATTCAATGGAGAAGATCCCCGCCGACGACACGCCGGCGCGAATTGGAGTGTCGCGCACGGTCCACGTACGGCCGCGGTTGGACGAGTGGTACACGCGCGCCACCGATGCACCGCCGCTCGCGAACCAGACGTCCGAGCGGCCGGCCACGGCGAGGCAGCTTCCGCTCGCCGCGAAGGCACCCTCGCCCGGCAGCGCAGGCGGGATGCGATCGGGCGGAATCTCGGTCCAGCTTTCGCCGCCGTCGCTCGTCGTGAGGAGGAGAAAGCGACCGTCCACCGGATCGCTCAGCGCGATACCGTGTCGCGCATCCCAAAAGCGGATCGCATCGAGAAAGGTCCCCTTGCGCGTTGCCGACCACTGCTTCGTCCACGTCCTGCCGCCGTCGGTCGTACGATAGATGCGCGACGAGTCACCGATACTGATCGCGTGCGCGACGCGGTTCGACGTCGCCGCGATGGCGCGCAGATCGAGTGCCCCCGCGCCGGGCACGGTGTCGAGCGTCCAATGCGCGCCGCCGTCCCTGCTGCTCAGCACGATACCGCGTGTGCCGCTGGCCCACACGACCTGCGGCGACCACACGCTCAATCCGCGCAGCTCCACGTCGGTCGGGCCAGGGAGTGGAGCCCATTGTGCCGACGCGGGCGCGAGCGCTGGGCGACACAGCGTGACTGCGGCGAGGAGCAGGCGGATACGACGTGAGCGAAGACGCATGGTGCCAACGAGAGAGCGAGGGCGATCGGCGAGGTACGGAGTATGCCCATTATGACGGCAGAAGCCAGCGCCCGCGACCCGCGGGCGGGGTCTGTTTCGCAACGGAGGCGTCATGCTGTCTGCATCCGATCGGGAAAAGTTCGCGTTCGAGGTGATGGACGAGGTGCGACGCTGGCCGGGCATCGAGTTGCGGTCGCACGCGAGTCCGACGCCGGGCGAGGCGGACGGCGTGGAGTTCCGTCTGTACGGGAAGCAGGTCGGTCATCTGCACGGCGACTGCAGCGTGCACGTCCCCTTCCCGAAGGCGTTCCGGGAGACCGTGGTGATGGAGCAGCTCGCCGAGCCGCTGCCGTATGCGGCGGGCTCGGGATGGGCGATGTTCAACCCCGCGCAACTCACCGATGCGGAGCGGGCGATCTGGCTCCTGCGCCTGAACTACGTGCGGCTCCGCCGGCAGCGGCTCACGCCCTCGGCTGCCGCGAGCTCCGAGCTGCTCCGTCACCACGAGGAGGAGCTGGGGCCGGTGAGCCGGACGATGAAGATGCTGCTCGAGCGGACGCAGGCGCGCACGAAGCCGCGGCCCCTGCCGGGGTTCGATGCGCCGCTCTCCAGCGGCCTGCCAGGCCAGAGCGCCATGCCGCCGGCGTAACAGCTACTCCCGCGCGGCGTTCACGACACGCCGTCAGAGCGTCGTGTCGGGATCCTCGGTCTGCCCGCGTGGGCGGGATGCGGCGCCCTCGTTGGCGTTCGCGCGCCCGTCGGCTTCGTCGCGCGATGGGCCACGCTGCGCGCTCGCATCGCTCGGCTGGCCTGTGGCGGCGCGGCGGCTCGCGTCGTCCGACGAAGGCGGCGCCGCCGCCTTTCTCTCCTGATCGGTCATTGCGATCTCTCTCCTGTTTAGGACGCTTCTCTCTCGAGAGTCTTCAAATGCCGTACCGGAGATACGGGCTGAGCACCTGCATCACTCCGTCGCGATCGTCGGCGACGACGACGGCCACGTCGCCCGGCTGCATCTGCGTCATCAGATGCGCCACGGCGTCGTGCTCCTCGACGAATGATCTCGTCCGTTCCGCGGGAAAGTTCGCGTCGAGCAGCCCCTCGGTGATGAGCGCGTTGATCGCGCCGGGCTCGCGCCCGCGCCGATAGACGTCGTGCTCCTTGGGGATGACGACGTCGAGCCGCGCTGCGAGACGGCCGATCTCGCGAATGTCGTCGTCGCGGCGATCGCCCGGGGCGCTCAGCAGGGCGAAGCGGCGCGCCGCCGGCATGGCGAGCATAAATTCCACCAGGTTGGCGACGGCCGCCGGATTATGGCCGTAGTCGATGATCACGGTGCCGCGCGTCGTCTCGACGACGTTGAGCCGACCGGGGGTATGCGCCGCTGACGGGCGGAAGTGAAGCAGTGCATCGCTGATCGCCGGCGCGGACAATCCGTACGCGTACGCCGCGGCGACGGCAGCAAGCACGTTCTCCACCTGGAAGCGCGCGCGTCCCTCGAAGGTGAGTGGCACGTCGGCAACGCGGGGCAGCATGACGTGCCGCTCGCCCTCGCGAACCACGAACCGATCGCCATCCTCGGAGGGCTCGACACGCGTCACGATCCCGCCGCGCGCGAGATGCTCCTCCACGTGCGCGCTCGCCCCGACGGGCCGCATCGAGAACAGCACGACGCGCCCTGGCGTTCGCTCGCGCATCGCGTACGTGAGCGGATCGTCGGCGTTGAGAACGGCGAACCCGGTCGGCTTGACGACGGACGGAATCACTGCCTTCACGTTGGCGAGCTGCTCGATCGTCTCGATTCCCCCGAGGCCGAGGTGGTCGCCGGCGACGTTGGTGACGACGCCGACGTCGAGCTGGTCCACGCCGAGTCCGGCGCGCAGAATACCGCCGCGCGCCGTCTCGAGCACGGCGACCTCGACGTCTGGACGCGACAGGACCTGCTCCGCCGCGAATGGCCCGGTGAGATCGCCGGCGAGCAGCAGCTCGTCGTTCACGTACACGCCGTCGGTGGTGGTGTAGCCGACGCGCTTCCCGCTTGCGCGCACCAGGTACGCGATCAGCCGCGTCGTGGTCGTCTTGCCGTTCGTCCCGGTGACGGCGATGACGGGGATCGACGGCGCGCGCACACCGTGATCGCGAGCCCGGGACTGATAGACGCACGACAGCTCGGCGATCGTGTCCACCAGCTCGGGATCGTCGCCGCGCAGGCAATCGCGAATGACGCGCGCAGCAGTGTGGAGCGCATCGTGACCGAGATCCTCATCGTCGTAGCCGACGACGACCGTGCAGCGCGGGTCGCCCGGCTCCCCCTTCGCGACGTGACCGGCGAGCACAGGGGCACCGGCGAGGTGCTGCAGCTCGAGCGTGACGCGCACGAGCAGCGCGCCCCACGACGCAGGAGCCGGCTCCTCGCGTAGCTGCGGCAGCGCGGCGAGCAGCCGGTGCATCGCGTCGCCGGCGGCCTCCGGCGATTGGGCGGCCAGCTCGCCGACGTGCACGTCGGCGACGATCGTCGGCGCGAGCATCCAGACGTTGGGGCCGCGCAGGGTGTGGGTGTCCAGCACACGCAGCTCGGTCGCGTGCGTGGCCAGCATCCCTCGCTCGGCCTGCCGGAGCATCTCCGTCGTCATGGGGACGAGCAAGGCAAGACACATTCCGCACGGCGGGCGGCGGGTGCCATTGCTCGTGTACGGACTTGGATACAATTTGGTCCACGCGGCACGGCGGCGACCTTCATCGTGAGGAACCATGACCGAGGCAGCGAAGGACATCACTGGTGGCCGTTTCTCGGAGCTGATCCCTCAGCCGGCGGCCCGCCCATCGCACGCGACCGCGAGACCGATTCGCCTCCGGCTCGAGTCGGTCGACGTCGTGCGCGGCGTGATCATGATCATCATGGCGCTCGATCACACGCGCGACTTCTTCGGCATCCCCGGACAGAACCCGGTCGACCTCGGCACGGCCTCGGCGGGTCTGTTCCTCACGCGCTGGATCACGTTCTTCTGCGCGCCCGTGTTCTTCCTGCTCACCGGCACGGGCGCCTTCCTCTCGCTGCGGCGCCGGTCGCCGGCGGAGCTGTCGCGGTTCCTCGTCACGCGCGGACTGTGGCTGATCTTCCTGGAGACCGTGGTGCTGCGCTGCTTCGCGTACCAGTTCAACGTCGACTACCGGATGACGATGCTCCTCGTCCTCTGGGCGCTGGGCTGGGCGATGATCACGTTGTCCGCGCTCGTGCGCTGCCCGGCCGTCGTCGCCGGTGTGTTCGGCGCGCTGCTCATCGTCGGCCACCATCTCTTCGACTCGGTGCGGTCGGCGAACCCGCTCTGGGTCATTCTGCATTCACCGGGCTTTGCGCTGAACACTCCGAGTCATCAGCTGTTCGTGGCGTATCCGCTCATCCCGTGGATCGGCGTGACGGCGGCGGGATACGCGCTCGGGCAGGTGTATCGCTGGGACGCAGAGCGCCGGCGCAGGCTGCTGCTGCGACTGGGGCTCGCCCTGACGGTGGCGTTTGTCGTGATTCGCGCCATCAACGTGTACGGTGATCCGTCGCCCTGGACGCATCAGAAGACGGCAGCGTTCACGGCGCTGTCGTTTCTGAACACGACGAAGTATCCGCCGTCGCTGCTCTTTCTGCTGATGACGCTCGGGCCGGCGCTGATCGTTCTCTGGTCGGTGGATCGGGAGACGCCGCGCCTGCTGCGACCCGCGCTCGTGATCGGAACGGTTCCGCTGTTCTACTACGCGCTGCACTTCGCGCTGATCCACGGGCTCGCCGTCCTCGTGTGCTACGCCCGATATGGCTCGGCGCACTGGATGTTCGAGTCGCCGGACGTCGCGCATTACCCATTCACGGCGCCGCCCGGGTGGGGGTACTCGCTGCCGGTGATCTACCTGGTCTGGGCGTGCGTCGTGGTCATGATGTACGCGCCCTGCCGGTGGTTCGCGGCACTCAAGCGGCGGCGCGGTGATGCGTGGCTGAGCTATCTCTGACGGTCGTTCATGGAGGGGACATCTCGTCGTTCACCGTAAACGGTTTACGGTTCACGGTTCACGGTCAGCACGATTCGCCCGCCTCTTGAAGTATCTCCACCTCACGATCGACATGACGACGAACACGATCGCCAGGGTGATGGCGAGCGGCCAGTCGATGTTCTTCATGCTCGGTCACGGTTCACGGTTCCCGTCGTCCCGGAGTGTCTTCGTCTCGCTGCGTCGAGGTTACCAGTCGCCCCGCTTCTCGCCGCGGCGATACGCGGCCAGCAACGCACCCGACACGCCCGCGATCCATACCGCGTGCGCAGCCCACCAGAACATCATCCCGATCGTGTGATCGCGCGTGTGGAAGGCGAATCCGAAGAGCGTCAGGCCACAGAGCACCCAGAACGCCAGATGTCCCGCGGTGCGGAGTAGGTCGCGCCGCGTCTCGTGCCGCGCGTGCATCTCCGCGTCCGTGTGACTCGCGATGAGCTGGTCGCGGTACTCGTCGGGCAGCGGCATGGTCGCCCAGCCTGGCTAGTCGGTGTAGAGGTCGGAGGTGTCCGCCGCATGCAGGTCGACGAGAAAATCCGCGACCTTCGACGTCACCAGCTCCGCATATCGCTGGCCCTTCTCGCGCGACGCGAGCGCCGGGTTTCCCGTGCCGGTATCTGCGGTGACCTGCGTCCAGCGCCGTGGCGCCCACGCCCACCCTTCCCGGAGCCCGGCGATCGACCAGCGCCGCTCATGGCCATCCCCCGCTTCGGCGAGTGGCCGTACGAGACTCGGAGCGACGTGCATCATCACGCTCGTCTCCAGCTCTCCCGCATGGTCGCCGAGGTCGGTGAAGATCGACTTGATGTCACCGATCTTGTACCAGCTGACCGCGGCGAGGAAGACACGCGTCCGCGGCTGGAGCTCGCGGATCATCTGCCGGAAGTCATTCCCTCCGTGACCGTTGAAGATCACGAGCTTCCGGATGCCCTGCACCTCCAACGCGTGCGTCAGGTCCGCGAGCAGCGCAGCTTGCGTCGCCGGATTCATGTTGAGGCAGAGCTTGATGTCGAGCTGGCCGGTGTTCACCCCGAAGGGCACGGTCGGAAGCACGACGACCTTGGCGCCCCGCTCCCAGGCGCGACGCGCCGCCTCGGCGGCGAGCGCGTCGCACTGGATCGTGTCGGTGGCGTAGGGGAGATGATAGTTGTGCGCTTCCGTCGCACCCCAGGGGAGGATCGCCACCTCATACGGGGTGGCGTCCACCGTCTTCCACGTGCTCTCGGCGAGGATGTATGGTCGTGCGCTCATTGCGTCAATTTCGCTGCTCCTCCAGGCGACCGCCAGCGAGGACGGCGACGGCCACGAGCACCACGATCGCGATCGAAACCCAGAGGTGCCCGCCGGACCGCGCGACCTTGACGGCGTCGAGGGCCGACACCACCGCCAGCAGGGCCGCCATGGCGATCACCGGATGGCGCGCACGCCCCCGCGTCAGCCGGGCGACGACGAATCCGCTCATCAGTCCGCCCGTGACGTTCAGCGCGATGTTGAACGCGATGAAGCCCATCGGTGGGCGGAAGATCGGTTGGTCGACCAGTCCACGGAGGGCGGCGAGTGCCGACATCAGCGTCGGAGGCGCGACTACCAGCGCCATGATACCCAGACCGGCCACGAGCGCGAGGAGCGGTCTGACGAGCGAGGGACGGTATGTCGTCGGGAGCTCGCGCGTGGCGATCGGTATTTCGTAGGTCGTATCAGTCATCGACGTAGCGTTGGAGGGGACGGGCCACATCCGCGTCGACGGGCCTCACAACATCGTGGCTCCCGGCCCTCCACGCCAGCACGAAATGCACGTTACGTGCAGCGCGGTCTATCGTCAGCACACCGCGATCGGTGGGGGCCGCCGCGGTGGATCAGCGCGGATCCGCGATCACCGGAAGCGCATTCCATTCGGCGCGATCGTCCCCGGCTTCGGCGTGAACGGCTTCTCCGCCGGCGGCTCCCCCTTTCCGCCCTTGGCAGGCGCGGTGTTCGACGTCGCGTTGTGCTTGTCCGGCCGGCGACCATCACCCGCCGTCGCCGATTTCATCGTCAGCGCAATGCGATTGCGCTGGAGATCGATGCTCATGACGCGGACCTTCACGCGCTGCCCAACGGCGACCACCTGATTGGGATCGCTCACGTAACGGTCGGCGAGCTGCGAGACGTGCACGAGCCCGTCCTGGTGCACGCCGACGTCGACGAACGCGCCGAAGGCGACGATGTTCGTCACCACGCCCTCGAGCTCCATCCCGTCGCGCAGGTCCTTCAGCTCCGTGACGTCGTCGCGGAACGCCGGTGCCTCGAAGGCGGCGCGCGGATCGCGCCCCGGCTTGCGCAGCTCGCTCAGAATGTCCTTGAGCGTCGGCAGTCCCACGTCATCCGACACGTAGCGCCCCGGATCGATCGACGCCACGCGCTGCTCGTCGGCGACGAGCTGCGCGACGGACACGCCGAGGTCCGCCGCCATGCGCTCGACGAGGGCGTAGCGCTCGGGGTGGACGGCACTCGCGTCGAGCGGATGTGCGCCCCCTCTGACGCGCAGGAAGCCGGCGGCCTGCTCGAACGCCTTTGCCCCAAGTCGTGGCACCGCGAGCAACGCGTCGCGGGACGTGAACCCGCCGCGCTCGTCGCGCGCCTTGACGATGTTCTCCGCGAGCGCAGGACCGATTCCCGCGACGTACGAGAGCAGCGCCACCGACGCCGTGTTCACCTCGACACCGACCCGGTTGACCGCGCTCACGACTACTTCCTCCAGCCGCTTCTTGAGGCGCGTCTGATTGACGTCGTGTTGGTACTGCCCGACGCCGATCGACTTCGGGTCGATCTTCACCAGCTCGGCGAGCGGATCCTGGAGTCGACGCGCGATCGACACTGCGCCGCGCAGCGACACGTCGAGTCCCGGCAGCTCGGCAACCGCGAGCTCGGAGGCGGAGTACACCGATGCCCCGGCCTCACTCACGACCACCACCTGCGGCGGCGACGCGAGCGTCGTACCGCGCAGTGTCTGCCGTACCAGCGTCTCCGTCTCGCGTGAGGCGGTGCCGTTGCCGATCGCGAGGAGCTCCGGCTGCGTCGCCGACACCAGACGCATGAGCGCCGCGGCAAAACGGTCGGGCTGATGCAGCATCCACGTGTCGGTGTGCAGCACGGCACCGGTGCGCGACACCACGGCCACCTTCACGCCGGTTCGATACCCGGGATCGAGCCCGATGACGATGCGCTCACCCGCCGGCGCGGCGAGCAACAGTTGCTCGAGGTTGCGGCCGAAGATGGCGATCGCCTCTTCGTCGGCGCGCGTCTTGAGCTCGAGCCGCAGCTCGACCTCGATCGACATCGCCAGGAGGCGCTTGTACGCATCCTGTGCCACGAGCGCGAGCTGCTCCACCGCACGGCGCCCCGACGTCACGCGCTGCGTGAGCCCACCGACGATCTCCTCCACCGGCGCGGCCACGCTCCATGCGAGGATCCCGTCTTCCTCGCCGCGGCGAATGGCGAGCACGCGATGCGAGGGGACGGTACCGAGGGGCTCGGAGAAGTCGTAGTAGTCCTGGAACTTCGAGACGTCGTTCTCCTTGCCCGCCATGACTTTCGACGCGACGCTCCCCTTCCGGCGCGTCAGCTCGCGCACCCATCCGCGCAGCCCGGCGTCCTCCGCCAGCCGTTCGGCCAGGATGTCGCGAGCGCCGGCGAGCGCCTCGTCGTCGCTCGCGACGCCACGCTCGGCGCTCACGTATTCGGCGGCGGTGCCGCGTGCGCCGCGGTCGTCGAGCGCGCCACTCCAGATCGCGTCGGCCAGCGGCTCGAGCCCACGCTCTTTGGCCATGGTCGCGCGCGTGCGGCGCTTGGGCTTGTAGGGAAGATACAGATCTTCCGCCTCCTGCTTCGTCGTCACCGCATCGAGCCGCGCGGCGAGCTCGGGGGTCAGCTTTCCCTGCTCCTCGATCGACTTCCGAATGGCGGCACGGCGCTCACCGAGCTCGCGCAGATACTCCGCGCGCTCCTGGATGGCGCGGAGTTGTGTCTCGTCCAACCCGCCCGTGACTTCCTTGCGGTAGCGGGCAATGAAGGGAAGAGTGTTCCCTTCGGCGAACAGGGCGAGGGTGTTGGCTACCTGGCGCGGCTGGAGTGCCAGCTCCCGTGCCACGGTGGATGCGATCGGCGAAAGCGAAGACGGCGACATCGAGATTCAGCAGCGCGGTGGAAGGACGCGCAAAGTGAACGACTCGGCGATCTGAATCAACGGCTTGACAGCGGCTGCGATGCAACGCGTGTTACCGCCACCGCGCCACCTGCCCGATGGTCGCGCCGCTCCACGCCAACAAGGTGGGAAAGGCGAGTGTCACGACGACGAGCACGAAAGCCGGCACGTGCATCGTCGCGGCGAGCGGAGTGGCGACTGTCTTGATCGACGCGCTCATCGCGTCGATCAGCAGCAGCACGTTCCACCCGATCGCCGCGGCCAGTGCAGTGCGCCACGCCACGCTCGCGTTCGGGGGATGGACTGCGCCAGCCACGGCGGCGACGAGTGGGACGGTCCACCAACCGACGGTCCACGTCAGCGCGGCGATCGCCGTCGCGGTGAGGATCGTGAAGACAAGCGGGGTTCTCATCGCGCCGGTACCAGAGTGAGCGACCCCGCTCGCGCTCCTTCCGCGAGGGCATCGACTGAGCGCGGAAAGCGCACGGCGTCGAGTCGGCCGTCGCGCCACGAGGGGACGCGATCGCGGTAGTGCGCGCTGGCGGGATTGCCCGACTGGCCGCCGGGGTACGTCACCCACGCGCGCAGCTCCGGCCCGAGCTCGACGACCATCCGCCAGCTCGCACCGTGGCTCCCGTCGCCGGACGACGGATTGATCGTCTCTGTTCCCCCCTGCACCGGGATGTCGAGCGCAGAATACGCCGGAAGATGCAGGAGGTGATTGATGTTCGCGAAGCGAATGCGATCCCAGCGCCATCCGTCACCGGCGGGATCACCGTGTTTCTCGCGCACGCTCGCGAGCCCGCCAACGAGGCTCGCAGCGAGAACGTCGTCGCGATGCTCGACCTGCGGCGTCGCGCGAACGTCCCACCACTGACTCGTCGAGTCCTGCAGCAGCTCGGCAAGCACCGCGCTCGATGGGGTCGCGACGCGACGCGAGGGCTGGCCCGGGTCGGCCAGCTCGTCCCACGTGCGCCGGACCAACTCGTTCATCGCCGTCTCGAACAACACCGCGCGCGTGTTGTCGCGCGTGTAGCGCCGGTCCCATTCGCTCAACAACTTCGCCGCCTCGGCGAGCCGTGCCGAGTCGACGCCGATGCGTGGGTGGGCGAGCACGCGGCGCGCGGCATCGAGAAAGTATGGTACGAAGAAGTCGGCACGTGCACTGCCGGGATCGGTCTGCATGCGCTGCATCTTCTCCGGCGTCATCGCGGAATCGCCGCGCAGCAGCGCGTTGATGCGCACCGCACGCCACGGCGCGTAGTCACCCCCCCACCAGCCCCGGGCGACGCGCGGGTCGATCCCCTGCTGATTGGCTGACGCGAGATATCCCTGCACGGGATCGAACGCCTGCGGAAAATCCGAGACGGGAGCCGCTCCGATCCAATCACTCCCGCTCGTGCTGCCGTCGCGGACTTCACTCCCGCGACCGTCGCCGGGACGGATCGGATAGCGGCCATTCGACCGAATGGCGATGTGCCCGGCGCGATCGGCGGCGAGGAGGTTCTGCGCGGGCGCCTCGTGCCACCGCGCAAAGGCGTCCTCGACTTCGACTGCCGTGCGCGCGTGGGCTGCGCCGTAGAACGCCTCGAGCGAGTGCCGCGTCTCGAGCACGGTCCATCGCATGGAGAGCCATCCGCCACGTACGCGCCGCATCGGGCCGCGGTGCGTGTAGTACATCGTGTCGGTCGCGATCGTCTCGCCATGCTGGCCGCGATAGCGCTCGATGCGTCGTTCGAGCGGATGCCACGCACCGTCGAGCCTGTACCTCGCCGGATGCGCCGGGTCGTCCACCTGCTCGCGATACACGTCGAGCACGTCCACTCCGGCGTTCGTGAAGGTCCATGCGACGTCGCGGTTGAAGCCGATCACGATCCCCGGCGCACCCGGTATGGTCACGCCGTACACGTCGAGCACGCCGGGCACGACGACGTGCGCTTCGTACCAGATCGAGGGTAACGTGAGATCGAGGTGCGGATCGCCGGCGAGCAGCGCGTGCCCGCTGACCGACCGCTTCGGCGCCACCGCCCAGTTGTTGCTCGCCATGTTGCGCATGGCGTCCTCACCCTCCGCGCTGGCGAACATGCGCGGGGACAGGAACGCATCAGCCGCCGTGAGCAGCAGCTCGCTCGCGCTGTCAGGGGCCCCCGGTGGTGGCAGTGGATGAACGTCCAGACGGAAAGTGCGCTGGCCGTTCGGCTGAATCGGCTCCTGAATCGGCAGATCGTCGGGGAACAGCGCTTCTGCGGCACGCTTGCCTACGAGCGCGGCCGCGGCAGTGTGCCGGCGCTCGAGCGCGAGCGACGCGAGCGTCCACCCCATGCGGTTGAGCAGATGATACGAGTTGATCGGCGCCCACGGCTCCGGACGCGTGTTCGTCAACCGGAACTCGATCGGCAGCTCACTCGGCGACATCTGTGCGACGTATGCATTCACGCCGTCGGCGTACGCGCGCGCGTAGCGCATGGCGATTGCCGTATCCTGCGTCGCCGACACTGTGCGCTCCGCGGCGCGAGGGAGCCCGAGGCCGCGCATGTCGCGGTCGAGGGGAAGTGCGCGCGCGCCAGCGACCTCCGTCAGCCGCCCGCTCGCGGCCATCGTTTGCAGGTAGAGCTGGAACAACCGGTCCCGCGCCACGACGTAGCCCAATGCACGGTACGCGTCCTCCTCGGTCTTGGCGAAGATGTGCGGCACCGCACGGTCGTCGTACGCGACCGTCACGTCCGCGCCGAGGTTGTGCACGACCGCGCGGGCATCGCGTGGCGGACCGGCGGATCGGGCAAGTGACCAGACCCCGTGTGCCGGATCCAGAAACTCGCCGAGGGCGGGCAGTGGCCCGGCGCGCCGTACGCCGACGACGAGCAGAGTGAGCAGAACCACGATGGCTGCGGTCAGGCGACGCATCGAACCCTGGCGCGAAGGTTGAGGTCGGAAAGGTGGTCGCGCGTCGCCCTTCTTGGCCAGGCTCGGCACGTACTCTGCCGTTCTGAACGGCAAACTTCGGCACTGGAGCCCGCCATGCGCTCGTTCTCTTCCGTCCGTGTTGTCTTCGTCGCCGCGCTCGCCGTCCCGGCGGCGTGCCGTCACTACGATCGCTCCGCTACGGATTCCGCCGGCGGCAACGTCGTCGCGCAAATCGCCCGGAACGCCGACACCGCCAATCCGGCGAGCGTGACACCGGCCGCCGGCGGCACGGCGCAGGTCACCGCCACCGATGCCAAGAGTGTCGCCCGAGCAACGAAATACAAGCTCACCGACGACACCTTCCGCCGCTTCATTGCCGCG
>CAYTKA010000103.1:0-12419 GCA_964438255.1 uncultured Gemmatimonadaceae bacterium
ATGCGGCGGAAACGCGGATGGGGCGGAGCTGCACGGCCACAGTCCAATGCGCCAGAGCCGGGAGCTGTGATGGCTGCGGGGATAGAATGCTGCACCGAGACGGGGCTCCGCGTTGGGCTTGGTCCCCACTCGGAACCGCTATTCGGCGCAACCCCAAAGCAAATATCCGTCTGATCCGCCTCTCCGTCGTATCCGGATGAACCTTCGTCTGAGGAGCCGGCCCGAGCGGCTGTCAAAGGGCGGATGAGTGGATGAAGCGGATAAGAAGCCGGCCCGAGCGGAGTGAGAGAGCGGACTCGCTGGGCTCGTGCGGGATGATCACGTCAGCGTGACGGCAACGATCGAAAGTACTCCTCCACCCCATCAGCGACCCCACGAGCATAATGCTCCTGGAATTCCGGCGTGCGCAATGCGGACTCCTGATCGGGGAGAATGATGAACGCCCCCTCGCACAACACCGCCGGATACCACGTCCCACGCACGACGGCGAGGTTGTCGTAGTTCACACCGAGATCGAGCAAACCCATCTGCGCAACCATGCCGCGCTGGACCTGTCGCGCGAGTGGCTCGCTGTGCATGCGGAAGAAGTATGTCCCCGTGCCTGGTGCGACGAACGGGTTCACGCCGTCCGGATATGCGTTCAGATGAATGGAGACGAACGCGTTCACATTCGCGCGGCGGGCGATGATCGGGCGATCGCCGAGTGCGACAGCCGAGTCGGTGGTGCGCGTCATGACGACCGTGGCGCCGCGCTCCTCGAGGATGCGCTTGAGGCGCACGCCGATCGGCAGCGTCGCTTGCGGCTCCCAGAGCCCCGTCGGCCCGGTGGCGCCGATTGGGGGATGGCCGGGATCCACGGCGATCGTCAGTCCGGCGAGCGGATGGCGGTTGTCGATCGCGGGACGACCGCGCAGGCGGAGGATCATGTTGTTGTTCTCCCACGACACGAGATAGCCGTAGGGTGCGGCGCGGAGATTCACCGTGACGCGCGCGCGCTCACCCGTGAGCTGCGTCCACTCGACCGTACGCACCATGCTGTCGGCGGACGCGTAGTTGACGAGATCCGTGTTGGCGCGCACGCCGTAGAGGGTGAGCACGACGGCGCGGTCGGTCTCCTCGACGAAGTACGGTGCGCGCGGTCCGATCGGGATCACGACCTCGACCCCCTGCGGCGCGCCGCGCACGCGCAGGTTCGTCACGACGCGACGCGGTGGCACCGGCGTGTCGGCGGGAAGGGGAAGCGCGTCGGCGGAGTCGACGTAGACGTCGAGCTCGCGATCGAGGCGAACGCGCGCGAACCCTTCGGCGCGCGAGATGAGCGGCACCACGGTGCCCGGAGCGAAGAACCACTTGTACGTGCCGCCGGGAAGGGGACGGCCGATGATGACGCGATCGGTGTCGGTCGCTGCGGACGGTTGGCCGAGCTGCACCCAGCCGATCGGCTCGTCGCGCGTGACCTGGGCGCGCAGTGAATCGAGCCGCGCGTTGAGCGCAGCGATGGTATCGGCGCGTGACGTCGCGAGTCCCTCGGGCTTCGTCGGCGTGGACGCAGGGGTTGCGACCGCAACCGGCTTGGGCGGATAGCGAATCGGGTGCGTCGCGCGCACGGTGTCGGCACCACGCACGGCGACGAGCTGGTACGTCGGCGCGTCGCCGGGCGGATTGGCGAGGAACGCCATGAACGCGCCATTCGGGTACACGCGCGCCGGCACGCCATTCACGGTGAGCGTCGCGCGTCCGCTGCCGACGGAGCCGAAGACAAAGTTCGAGTCCTTCGACGTGACAACCTGATCGGCGGCCGGATAGACGACCTTGATCGCAAGCGGACCGTCGACCTCCGGCACCGGCGGCAGTGGACGCGCAGGGCTCGGTGTCGTGGGAGGACCAGCGGGAGTGGGTGCCGGGGCGGGCGTGGGAGCCGGCGGCGTGCCGGGCACGGGAAGTTGGCACGCGGCGGCGGCAACGAGGACCGCGAGCGAAGTGCGGGCGACGTTCGGGAATGGCATGGCGGGAAGCTAACGGCAAATCCGGTGGCGGCGCGAGGAAGAGACAGCACATCCGATTTCTATCCTCTATGCGGGGTCGACATTTGTTGACTCCCCTGTTTCGCCGCCCGTATATTCGCGCTCCATGGCCGTCCCCGCCCTGCCGTGAGCATTGTGACCGCCTGTAGCTTCTGCGGCCGCGAGAACGAACCGGCGTCGCGCTTCTGCATCGACTGCGGAAAGCCGATGTCGGCGTCAGCGGCCCGTGTGGTTCCCGCCTACACCCCGACCCCTTCGGCACGCGCCGGCGCGCCGCAAGGACAGGGACAGGACGTGCCCCGCCCCGCCGCCGGCGCCGTCCCGCCCACGCGCGTCGCAGCCTCTGCTCCGGCGCAGACGGCCACCTGCCCGCACTGCGGCAAGTCGGTCGACGCGTCCCTCCCCTTCTGCGGCCACTGCGGCGGTCGCGTCGCCCCGCGAGTGAGCCGCGAGGTCAACGGCTTCGGCACGCTCGTGATCGGCGCGAAGAATCGCGAGGTCGGCCCGAGGATCGGTGTGCTCGACGAGAACGGGACCGTGACGGAGCGCTACACGCTCGAGCGCGGCGAGGCGGTGGTTGGGCGCGGCGACGCGGACATCCGCTTCGACGACGCGTACATGTCGCCGCTGCACGCGCTGATCGAGCTGCGCAACGGCACGCTCTGGGTGCGCGACCTCGGCTCGCGCAACGGGACGTGGACGTTCATCGAGGAGCCGACACGGCTCACGGACGGCGACGTCGTGCTCGTGGGCTCGCAGCTGATTCGCTTCCGCCGGCTGGGATATCCGGGACCGCATCCGCCGGAGGCCGACTCCACGCGCCGCATGGGCTCCCTCACGCCGACGGCGGACGTCGCCGTGCTGGAGCAGCTCCGCGCCGACGGCAGCGTGCGCGATTGCTTCCATCTCTCGCCGGCGCGCACGGTGCAGCTCGGGCGCGAATCCGGCGACTGGGTCTTCCCGTACGATCAGACGATGAGTGGCCGTCACGCGGAGATCCGGAGCCAGGACGCGGAGTTCTACATCATCGACTCGGGCAGCCGGAACGGCGTCGCGCTCGCGATCCGCGGCGAGCGCGCCGTGCAGAAGGGGCAGCGGATCCTCCTCGGTGATCAGATTCTCCGCGTCGAGAGCGTGACTGAATGAGCGCGCTCAAGATCTGCCCGACGTGCGGGACCGAGTATCCGGCCCACGAGCGCTTCTGCCCGCGCGACGGGACGGCGCTGCGCTCGCAAAACGGCAGCGCCGATCTCGTGGGGTCGATCATTGCCGAGCGGTATCACGTGATCCGCAAGCTCGGCGAGGGGGGGATGGGACAGGTTTACCTCGCCGAACATGTGAAGATGGGTCGCAAGAGTGCGGTGAAGGTGATGAACCCCGGCATGATGCACGACGCCGACGCGATCAGCCGCTTCAATCGCGAGGCGGCGAACGCGAGCCGGATCAATCACCCGAACGTCGCCGGGATCTATGACTTCGGTGAGACGCCGGACGGGCTGATCTACCTCGCGATGGAGTTCATCGAGGGAGAGCCGCTGACGTCGATCGTCGAGTCGGAGGGGGCACTCCCCCCGCTGCGCGCCGCCGACATCACGCGGCAGACCGCCGAGGCGCTGGCCGCGGCGCACGACATGGGGATCGTGCACCGCGACCTGAAGCCCGACAACATCATGATCACGAAGAACCGCGACGGATCCGATTGCGTGAAAGTCGTGGACTTCGGGATCGCCAAGGCGGCGAACAGCGACGCGCAGAAGGTGACGAAGACGGGGCTCGTCGTCGGCACGCCGGAATACATGAGCCCCGAGCAGCTCGCGGGCGACAAGCTCGACGGGCGAAGCGACGTTTACTCACTCGCGCTCGTCGCCTTCAACATGCTCACCGGGCGACTCCCCTTCCCCTCGGAGACGGCGCAGGAGTCGATGATCATGCGCCTCACCGACCGGCCCAAGTCGCTAGGGGAGATGAAGCCCGACACGACGTGGACGCCCGACGTACAGGCGGTGATGGACAGAGCGCTCGAGCGCGACGCGAAGCTGCGCTATCAGACAGCGACCGAGTTCGGGCAGGCGCTGTACAGAGCCGTGCAGCAGATGCCCGCCGCGGCGCCGGGCTCGGCGGGCACGCTCGTGATGAACGCCGCGACGACCGCCGTCCCCGCGACGCGACTCGACGGTGCGGCCGCCGCGCGCGAGAAGGCAGGCCGCCGTACACCGATGCTCATCGGAGCAGGGGCGGTGGTTGCGGCGCTCGCCGGCGGGATGATCGTCATGACGCATGACGGTGGCGCAACGAAGGCCCTGCCCCCGACGGCCACGAGCGCGACGCCCACGGTCAAGCCCGATTCGATCACACCGGCCGGCACGACGAGCACCGGGCCGGGGGCTGCACCAGCACCTTCTGCCGTGCGGACGTCCAAGCCACCGGGCGCGTCGCACGAGACGAACCGGGCAGGCACGTCGTCCAAGAGTGATGCGACGTCGCCAGGCATAGATGAGCAACTGCCCGCCCTGCTCGCACAGAGCGCCAGCGATGCCACGGCGCGCCGAGCGCTTGCCGAGCTCGACGCACTGGCATCGCGCGCCGTGACCCGGGAGCAGCGCGCGGGGATCGCGCTGGGCAGAGCGCAGGCGCTCGGTCTTCTGAGCCGCGACGCCGAGGCGTGTCGGGCGCTTCACTCCGTCGAGGGCATTGCCGGTGACACGCGTTACGGGACCAAGATTCAAACCCTCTTGCAGGCCGCCTGCTGAGAACGACTCCCGTGCCGACTCCGACCACCCCCGTCACTCCCATTCGTGTCGTGCCTTCGTCCACCCCACGAGAGCCAGTCATCGTGCATGTCTTCGGCCGGACGGACGTCGGCCGCACGCGCGAGCACAACGAGGATGCGTTCGTCGTCGCCGATCTGACGCGCGGCAATGCGACGCTGCAGCCCGAGGTGCGCACGCACACGCTGGGGGATCGCGGCTCGCTGTTCATGGTCGCGGACGGGATGGGGGGCGCGGCGGCGGGTGAGATCGCGAGCGCGATGGCGATCGAGGTCGTGCTCCGCGAGGTGAGCGAGGCGCTCGCCGACGCGACGCCGCCCACGGAGGAAGCGTTCGCGACGGCGATCAAGCGCGCCACCGCAGCGGCGAACGCGCACATCCACACCTTCGCGCTCGAGCATCCCGAGTACCGCGGCATGGGGACGACGGCCACGGTCGCCGGCGTGCTCGGCGACACGGTCTATCTCGCGCAGGTCGGGGACAGTCGCGCGTATCTGGTGCGCAACGGCATCGCGCAGCAGATCACGAAGGATCAGTCGCTGATGCAGAAGCTGATCGAAGCGGGGGAGCTGACGGAGGAAGAAGCGGAGCTGAGCGAGCGGAAGAACATCATTCTCCAGGCGCTCGGCCCTGAGGCGACGATCAAGGTGGATCTCACGCACCAGCGCGTGCGTCGCGGCGACGTGCTCGTGTTGTGCAGCGACGGCCTGAGCGGCCAGGTGCGGGCGGACGAGATCGCGCGCATCGTGTCCGACGAGGAAGACCTCGTGGCGGCGTGCAAGCGCATGATCGATCGCGCGAACGAGCAGGGCGGCCCGGACAACATCACGGTGATCGTCGCGCGGTTCGATGGCGGGGGACTCGGCGAGGCCGGAGCGAGCGACGACGTGGGGCACCGCATCTTCCCGCTCGCCACGGACTCCGGGCAGCAGCCGGCGGCGGAACGGCCGGATCACCTGCGCACGACGGAGGAGATCGTGGCCGTGCGCCGCCCGACGCGCGAGCTGCCTGCGGACGCCTTCCCTCCACCGACCGACGAGAAGATGGCACGGCGACGGAGCCGCGGGACGCTGATCGCGCTCGCTCTGCTCGTGCTCTTCGTCGGCGGGGCGGTGTGGTGGGTCTATCACGTCGGCACGAGCGTGCTCGCGCCGCGGCACAGCACGGCGCCCACACCCACCGACGCGCGCCCGTGACGATCGAGCTGCGCGTCCGGAGCGGCGCGCGGGCCGGCGCGCGCGAGCGGTTCGACAAGTCGGTCATCGCCATCGGTCGCCATCCGCTGAGCGACCTGCGGCTCGACGCGCAGGACGATCTCGACGTCTCGACGCGTCATGCCGAGCTGCGCGGCGTGGATGGCGTGTGGACGATCCACGACAACGGGAGCACCAACGGCACGTTCGTGAATGGCGAACGCGTCACGGGCGAGCGCCGCATTCGCTCGGGCGACACGATCATCCTCGGCGCGAATGGACCGAAGGTGGAGGTGCAGCTGCTCGACGACACGAAGGCCGCCGCGCCGGTCGCACGCTCCGCCGTACAGGCGCCGAGGCCACAGGGTACGACGGAGCGGATTGCCGTCGCCGTGCATGCGCAGACGGCGTGGCTGAAGCGCACCTTCGTGGCAGCGGCGGTGCTGATCGTGGCGATCGCAGCCGCCGGAATGGGCTGGTGGCAGCGTCAGACGTCGGCGCGCGAGCGGGAGCTGCTCGCGCTGATCGCGCGGAGCGAGAGCGCGTCGGCGGGACTGCAGCGGACGATCGCCGAGATGCGCCCGCGCGATTCCGCGTTCGCGGCCGAGCTGGGGCGCCGCGCGGCGGAGACGCAGGTGCACGTCGCCCGAGGACGCACGATCACCGTGGACCGGATGGGCGCGCGGAGTGAGTCGATCGACTCGTTCTTCCGCGGCATTCAGCGCGACGCGCAGGTGCAACGGTCGATCACGCAGATCGATTTCGCCAAGGTGCACGACGTGAACGACGCGGCGGTGGCACTGATCGCGAGCGATCTGGATGGGACGTTCATTGCGGGCACGGCATTCAATGTCTCGCCGCGTGGTCTGCTCGTGACGAACCGTCATGTCGTGCGTGCGGAGTCCGGCGCACCGGCGAAGCGGGTGCGACTGCTGTTCGCGAACACGCGTGACTGGCTGCCGGCGCACGTGGTGCGCACGAGCGACACGGACGATCTCGCGCTCCTCCAGCTCGACGTGCCCGGCACGTATCCCGTGGTGGCCGGCGTGAGCCGCGACGGCGCCGGCGCGCGCGTGGGCGCACCGATCGCGTCGATCGGCTACCCGCACGCGGTGGACACGCCCATGGAGGGCGAGGGGCTGCACATCACCGCGCGCACGACGACGACGGCCGGGACGGTGAGCAAGCGGCTGGACGACGTGCTGCAGATCGATTCGTACGCCGGCAAGGGATCGAGCGGGTCGCCGGTGTTCGATGCGTCCGGCCAGGTGGTCGGGGTGATCTTCGGCGGGGCGGCGGAATCGAACGGGCGGATCGTGTATGCGGTACCGGGAGAGAGGGTGGTGGGGTTTCTTCGCGCGGGGTGCGGTGGGGGGTGCTAGGCGGCTTGGCAGGGGTGAGCGCGCGGTCTCCATACGCGGTACGTCGTACGTGAGTACGTCAGTACCATCCCTCCCCTGATGTATCCAGGCGTTGGAGGGGACATGGACATCCGGTAAAGTCCAAGTACCCAAGTACCAGTACGCACTACTCGCCGTTAGCCGTTACGCCGGCGTCAACCTCCCCAGCACCCTGCCCCCTCTCGCTCCGGTCGCTGTCGGGACGTTCCCCGGAATCCCCTCGAGGTGCAGGTGCGCCAGCAGCGCGAACGCGACTGCTTCCTTCGCCTCGCCGTCGAAGTAGCGTTCGTCGAAGGGTGTGACGCGCAGCGGGGCGACGGCGGCGGTGAGCTGGCGGCGCAGCTCGACGTTCTTCGCGCCGCCGCCGGAGATCAGCACCTCGGTGATCGGCTCGGGGATGAAGCGGCGGTAGGCGTCGGCGATGCTCTGCGCCGTGAGGGCCGTCGCGGTGGCGACGATGTCGGCGTCGGAGACATCGACCACGCTCTCGCGACAGGCCTCGATCACCCGCTCGACGTAGCGCGCGTCGAACAGCTCGCGACCGGTGCTCTTCGGCGGCTCGGCGGCGAAGTACGGCGCGGCGAGGAGGGCGTCGACGACCGGTTGCAGCACGCGCCCCGATGCAGCGAGCTTTCCATCGACGTCGTAGCGCATCGATGGATCGAGCGCGCGAACCACGGCATCGAGCACGCCCACGCCGGGACCGGTGTCGAACGCGCGTACGCTCGCGAGCGGGCCATCGGGGGGAACGACCGTGACGTTGCCGATGCCGCCGATGTTCTGCAGCGCGCGCCAGTCGCCGCCGGCGAAGAGCAGCGCGTCGGCGATGGGGACGAGCGGTGCTCCCTGCCCTCCGGCTGCCACGTCTCGCGAGCGAAAGTCGCTCACGACGGGGAGACCGGTGCGCTCGGCGATCACGGCGGGCGAGTCGAGCTGCCACGTCGAGTGCGGTGCCTCGTGCCACAGCGTCTGCCCGTGCGAGCCGATCGCGCGTACCTCGGCGCGCGCGACGCCGGATTCGGCGAGCACCGTGATCGCAGCGTCGGCGAGCCAACCGCCGAAGTCGGCGGCGAGACGACAGTATTCCCGCGTCGTGCCGTCGCGCATCGCCGCGTGCAAGCGATCGCGCTGGGCCGGCGCGTACTCGTGCACGATGAAGGCGAGCAGCTCGGCGTCGTAGCGTGCGCCCACCGACGGGGTGAATCGCGCGACGGCGGCGGAGATCCCGTCGAGCGACGTGCCGGACATCAAGCCGACGTACGTCCCACCCCGCCGCGTGGAATGATCGCTCACGCGACTGCAGGGGGTGGACTCGGCACGACGCGACGAATCACGCCGCCTGCCTCGTCGAGCCGCCGCTCCGCCTCATCCTTGTCCACGCCGAGCGCCTGCATGACGATCGCGAGCTTCACGCGACCACCGGCACGCGTGAGCAGCACGCGCGCCTCCTCGCGCGAGAGCGCACATACTTCGGCGACGATCCGCTCGCTGCGATCGGTGAGCTTCTCGTTCGTGGCGCGCAGATCGACCATGAGATTGCCGAACGTCTTGCCCAGTCGGATCATCGCGCCCGTCGTGATCATGTTGAGGATCAGCTTCGTGGCCGTCCCCGCCTTGAGGCGCGTGCTGCCGGTGACGACTTCCGGGCCAGTGATGGCGACGATCGGGATGTCCACCCATTTCAGCGTCGTGTCAGGCGGCGGCGAACAGGCCACGATCGCGGTGCGCGCGCCGACGCTCTTCGCCTGCTCGAGCGCGACGCGCACATACGGCGTCGTGCCCGACGCGGCGATGCCGACGACGAAGTCGTCCGCGCGCACGCCGGCGTTCTGAAGATCGATGCGCGCCTGCTCGAGATTATCCTCCGCGCCTTCCTGTGCGCTCGTGAGCGCCGGTGCGCCGCCGGCGATGATCCCCTGCACCATCTCCGGATCGGTGCCGAAGGTTGGGGGACATTCGGACGCGTCGAGCACGCCGAGTCGCCCGGAGGTCCCGGCGCCGACGTAGAACAGTCGGCCGCCGTGGCGGAAGGCCTGCTCCGCGGCGCGGATCGCCTCGGCGATGCGCTCGCGCTGCGTGGCCACGACGCGCGGAACGGTCTGATCCTCGGCGTTCATGAGATCGACGATGCCAAGGGGATCGGCGAGGTCGATCTGTTGCGTGCGGGGGTTGCGGCGCTCGGTGATGCGCGGATCGTGGACGCGGGCTGACATGCAGGGAGACGGTGTTGATCGGTTCAGCGTGGGCCATCCCGCAGAGCGAGCGTCGGGATCTGCGGGCTGGGTCGAGAGCTGGACCCAGACACTCGCGTCGCCCGTGCGGGATGATCCGTGGCGCGCGGACCAATGATCGACCCATCGGGTAGACCGTTGTCGTCCACTCTGCGCCCGGGCTAACTTACCCGGCGCGATTCGTCACCCGCAAGCTAACGGAGCTCCTGTGCGTCGTTTGCTGCTCGTCGTTCTCGTTCCGCTCGTTGCTGCCGATGCCCATGCACAGATCGGCCGGCGGAGCCCATACGGCTTGAGCGAGCCGTCGGCGTATGCGTCGCTCGGCGTGGCGTACGTCAACGGATTCAGCGTGCATGACGGATCCACCGCCTCGTACTGGGACTTCGGCAGCACGACGCAATACGTGGCGTCGCTGGAGAAGAACATGTCGGGGGGGATCACACTGGGCATTCGTGGAACCACGGCGAGCGTGCCGCTGCATTACACCGGCCCTGCCGTCAGCACGGACGCCGACGCGAACGTGTCGCAATTGTTCGGCACGCTGCATCTGGCGAGCGGGCGCGAGCTCCATACCGTGCTCGAACTGAGCGCGGGGGCCACGCTGTACTCCAACTTCCGCGCGCGCGACACGGGGACGAAGCTCGCGCCGAGCGCCGACACCGATTTCACCTTCGGCTTTGGTTACGGCGTCGGATACGCCTTCTCGCCCGGCTTCTCGATCGACGTCGTGCAGGACGTCAACACGGTGATCCACCAAAAGACCGGGCTGAGTGCGTCCGATAATAACAGTGTCCGGGTCGGCGGCACGCGGCTCGTCGTCCGACTGGGATTGGGCGGACTCTGACTACACCTTCCCCACCTTGGTGCTGAACGTGCTGAACTCCCGTCTCGTTGTCATCGGCGCCCTCGCGCTCGGCAGCATGCGCGTCGCGGCGCAGCGTCCTACTGCGCCCCCGCCTCCGGTAGGCGCGACCGACCTCGGTACACCGCAGACGCTCGCACCGGGAAGGAGCCGGGCGACGAGCCGGCGGCCGGCGGTGTTTCCGGCGGAATGGCGGCATCCGGCGGGCCGCGCCGCGGTGTTTGCCGCACACGCGATGGTGGCGAGTGATGCGCCGCTCGCGAGCGCCGCGGGCGTAGCAATCTTGAAGCGCGGCGGCAATGCGGTGGATGCGGCGGTCGCGGTGGGTTTCGCGCTCGCGGTGGTGTACCCGGAAGCGGGGAACGTCGGCGGCGGCGGGTACATGCTCATTCACATGGCCGACGGCCGCAGCGCGGCGCTCGATTATCGCGAGGTCGCGCCGCTCGCGGCGACGCGCGACATGTACCTCGATGCCTCGGGCAAGCTGACGAACAAGAGCGTCGTCGGAGCGCTCGCGTCCGGGGTTCCGGGGGCGGTGGCGGGACTGGCCGAGGCGCTGTCGAAGTACGGCACGATGTCGCTGCCGCAGGTGATGGCGCCCGCAATTCGCTATGCCGAGGAAGGGTTCGTGGTGGACGATGCACTGGCGGGCTCGCTGCACAACAATCGCGAGCTGATTCGGAAGTCGGCGGGGGCGTCGATCTTTCTCCCCGGGGGCGCGCCGGCGCCGGCCGGTACGGTGATCCGGCAGCCGGAGCTGGCGACGGTGCTGCGCGCGATCGCAATGAGCGGGCGCAACGCGTTCTATCAGGGGCGCATCGCGGAAGCTTGGACGCGCGAACTGCACGACGCCGGCGGCATCATCACGCTCGAGGATCTCCAGCGCTATCGACCGGTGTGGCGCGAGCCGATTCAGTCGACGTATCGCGGCTACACGCTGCTCACCATGCCGCCGTCGTCGTCGGGAGGGGTGACGATCACGGAGACGCTGAACATCCTCGAGGGATTCGCCGTGCTCCCGCCGTTCGGCGGCACGAGGTGGGCGCACGTCCTCGGCTCGGCGTATCAGCGCGCGTTCATCGACCGCAACGCGAAGCTCGCCGATCCGGCGTTCGTGAAGGTGCCGGTCGACGAGCTCACGGACAAGCAGTACGCGGCGAAGCTGCGCGCGACGATCGGCATCGATCGTGCGACGCCGACGGCGACGATCGGCGGCACGATGCGCGAGGGGATGCAGACGACGCACTACTCGGTGGTGGACAAGCGCGGCAACGCCGTGGCCACGACGACGACGCTCAACAACCTGTACGGCTCCGGCGTCTACGTGAAGTCGGGCGGGTTCTACCTGAACGACGAGATGGACGACTTCGCCGCGCAGCCGGGGAAGCCGAACATGTTCGGCCTCGTGCAGGGAGAAGCGAACGCGATCCAACCGGGCAAGCGGATGTTGAGCGCGATGTCGCCGACGATCGTGCTCGACCGCAGCGGATCGTTGCTGCTGGTCGTGGGAAGTCGTGGCGGACCGCGGATCATCACGAGCACGAGCCAGGTGGTGCTCAACGTGCTCGATTATCGCATGACGCTCGCCGATGCGATGAGCGCACCGCGGCTGCATCATCAGGCACTGCCGGATTCGCTCTTCATCGAGCGCGACGGCGTGACGCCCGCCGTCGCGGACTCGCTGCGCGCGATGGGCTACGGTGTGGCGACGGCCCGCGGGATTGGCCTCGTGAACGCCGTCATGCGCGTTCGGGGAGGCTACGAAGGCGTAAGCGATCCAAGAGGCTCCGGCCGGCCCGTCGGCTACTGAAGCTGCCGCTCGGCTCCTCAGATCCAGGTTCATCCGCTCAATCCGCTCATCCGCTCCTTAACAGCCGCTCGGGCTAGCTCCTCAGACGAAGGTTCATCCGGATACGGCGGAGAGGCGGATCAGACGGATAT
>CAYTKA010000104.1:0-12125 GCA_964438255.1 uncultured Gemmatimonadaceae bacterium
GGCGGTGCTCACGGAGCTCACCGAGGGCGAGGGGCAGTTCGTCGTCTTCAGCGACGAGCTGCACACGCTGGTGGGCGCGGGCGCTGCGGAAGGTGCGATGGACGCGGGACAGATGCTGAAGCCGATGCTGGCGCGCGGCGAGCTGCGCGTCGTCGGCGCGACGACGCTCGACGAATATCGCAAGCACGTGGAGAAGGACGCCGCGCTCGAACGGCGCTTCCAGCCCGTGTACGTCGGCGAGCCAAGCGTGGAGGCGACGATCGCCATCCTGCGCGGACTCAAGGAGCGCTACGAGGCGCACCATGGCGTCCGCATCACCGACAGTGCGGTGATCGCCGCGGCAACGCTGTCACACCGCTACATCGGCGACCGCTTCCTCCCCGACAAGGCGATCGACCTGCTCGACGAGGCCGCATCGCGCCTGCGTATCGAGATCGACTCGATGCCGCAGGAGATCGACGAGGTCGAGCGTCGCATCATGCAGCTCGAGATCGAGCTCACGGCACTGAAGAAGGAAAAGGACCCGGCATCGGTGGAGCGCCGGCAGAACATCGAGCGCGAGCTCGCCGAGCTGCGCGAGAAGTCCTCGGCCATGAAGGCGCAGTGGCAGCAGGAGAAGGAGACACTCGGCGCGGTCGGCAAGATCAAGCAGCAGATCGACCAGGCGCGCATCGAGGCGGAGCAGGCGGCCCGGGCGGGCGATCTTCAGAAGGCGGCCGAGATCACCTACGGCAGGATTCCCCAGCTCGAGCAGCAGCTCAGGGACGCCGAGAAGAAGCTGGCGAGCGCCGGCGGCCGGCCGCAGTTCCTGCAGGAGGAAGACACAGCCGAGGACATCCCCGACGTGGTCGCGCGCTGGAACGGCATTCCGGTGTCGAAGATGCTCGAGGGAGAGCGCGAGCGTCTCACGAAGCTCGATCAGGAGCTGGCACGGCGCGTCGTCGGGCAGGACGAAGCGGTGCGCGCCGTGGCGAACGCGGTGCGCCGCTCGCGTGCCGGATTGCAGGATCCCAACCGTCCGATCGGCTCCTTCATCTTCCTCGGCCCCACCGGCGTCGGCAAGACGGAGACGGCGCGCGCGCTCGCCGAATTCCTGTTCGACGACGAGCACGCGATGGTGCGCATCGACATGTCCGAGTACATGGAGAAGCACGCTGTCGCACGTCTGATCGGTGCGCCGCCGGGCTACGTCGGGTATGAGGAAGGAGGGCAGCTCACCGAGGCCGTGCGCCGCCGCCCGTACTCGGTGATCCTGTTCGACGAGATCGAGAAGGCACATCCCGACGTGTTCAACGTGCTGCTCCAGATCCTCGACGACGGACGGCTCACCGACTCCCAGGGGCGGACGGTGGACTTCCGGAACACGGTCATCATCATGACGTCGAACATCGGGAGCCACTTCATCCTCGAGCACGCGGGCGGAGACTGGGCGCTCGTCGAGACGCAGGTGACGCAGTCGGTGCGGCAGCACTTCAAGCCGGAATTCCTCAACCGGGTCGACGACATCATCATCTTCCGCCCGCTCGGTCAGGAGCAGATCGAGTACATCGTCGACCTCCAGCTCGCGCGGTTCGCGAAGATGCTCGGCGAGCGGAAGATCACGATGGAGGTGATGCCGGAAGCGAAGCGGCTGCTGGCGGAGGAGGGGTACGATCCGGCGTTCGGTGCGCGGCCGCTCAAGCGGGCGATTCAGCGACTGATCCAGAATCCCCTCGCGCTGCAGTTGCTCGAGGGTCGGTTCCAGGAGGGCGATCACATTCTCCTCACGGTCGGTCCGAGTGGGACGATCGCGTTCGAGAAGGCAGACGCGGGTGCGCGAGAGGCGGCGGGGGTGGCGTAAGGGCGGTGCTCGGAAACCGGAAACCGGAAACCGTGAACTCCCCAGCTATCTTCCTCAGATGATCAACGAACGCGGCTCCGCGGCCGATCACGCCTTCATGCATCTCGCACTCGACGAGGCGCGCGCGGCGGCCGCGGCGGGGGAGGTGCCCGTCGGCGCGCTCGTCGTGCGCGGCGATCAGATCGTGAGTCGGGCATCCAATCGCACGGTGCGCGATCAAGATCCGACGGCGCATGCCGAGACGCTCGCCCTCCGGCATGCGAGCCGTGCGATGGGTAGTTGGCGGCTCGGCGGTTGCACGCTGTACGTCACGCTCGAGCCGTGCGCGATGTGCGCCGGCGCGCTCGTGCTGGCGCGCGTCGACCGCGTCGTCTTCGGTGCATGGGACGACAAAGCCGGCATGGCCGGCTCCGTGGGCGACCTGCTGCGTCATCCACGTCTCAACCATCGTCCCGCCGTGCTCGGTGGTGTGCTCGCGGAGGAGGCGGGTGCCACGGTCCGCGAGTTCTTCGCCGAGCGACGCACGCGTGCGTTCGTTGACACTCCGGACGTCGCCGGCTAAATTCAACGGCTATCCTGGACAGGTGGCTGAGTGGTTGAAAGCACCGGTCTCGAAAACCGGCATACCCGCAAGGGTATCGTGAGTTCGAATCTCACCCTGTCCGTTGGTTGATGGCCGTCATGCGCGCTGGATCGGCGAGAGAGCGCCGGCAGCGCGCTCGGTGTTTCAAGTAGGAACGACTTCTTGGACGGGTGGCCGAGTGGTTTAAGGCGCACGCCTGGAAAGTGTGTGTACGTGAAAGCGTACCGTGGGTTCGAATCCCACCCCGTCCGTTCTGTCACGCGCAACGCACCGACGCCACGAGACGCTCACGCGCGTCAAGTCCGCGGTGAGGAACGTTATTGGACGCTCGCGTCGGGCGTTCCGTGGCGCGGTACGGACGACGTGCGCACCCCCGTGACTGCCGACGTTCCGTCGAGCCATCGGATTGCGCTCGCGTAGTCACGAAAGACGATTGTGTCGAGCCCTCGCCGCTCGGCATGCGCGGACACGATCCGCAGCAGCCCGTAGCCGACGTCGGTTGCCGCGATCAATGCGAGCCGGCCCCCAAATCGCTCGCCGCGCGATCCGAAGAAGCGTGCGGCGCCCTCGAGCTCCGACACGCGGCGCTCCGGAAGAATCTCCGAGCCCGTGTAGTCGACCATCAACCCGCTGACGCGACCATACCCCGCGGTCTGCGCGAGCGCCTCGTCGATGGCATCCTCGAGCTCACGGAGCGAGTACCGGCCGCTCGCGACGACGACGGCCACGCTTCCATCATTCAATGCGTAGAGCAGATCAGACCTCCGGCAGCGAGCAAGTCGTCCATACCTGAGTGCCCGACATGCCGTTCGCATCGCCCCACCCATTGCCCTGACCGCCCGGCGAACGTCGGGTTACCCGTCGTGCAAGGATGGGTCCACTTCCGTTCAGTCGACGAATCGTTGCACTGACAGGTACTCCTGCTGTCGGTTCGTGCGAGCGTCGGGAATCTGTTTGTCGCTTCGCATGAGCGTCGGGAATCTCCCGCCGGCGCGACGCGCCAAATGCCCAGCGCTCTTGCTCCGGTTCAGCCCGGTTGTATATCTGTCGCGCATAGACCCTCCCCCGGCCGCGGTCACACGCGGGCTGAATGCCTCGCTCGACCTCTCGTCCCCTTACCCCAGCCTTCTGGCGGCGACTCTTTGCGTCGCGCGACCGCGAGCTCACCGACGCCGGTGCGGCGGGGGAGCTGCTCGTCGCGCGCGCGCGACTGGCATTCGCCGCACTGATCGTCGCCATCCCGCTGATCAGCGTCGTGCGCGAGCCGTCGCATGCCGAAAACTGGATCGGTGCAACGGCCGCACTGGTCAGCGCGTTCATCGGCGCGGCCGTGCTGTTTGCCGTCTCGCGCGGCTGGCGGCCGCGCTGGCTCGGCCTCGCCACCTGCCTGTACGACGTGACCGTCGTCTCGTGCGTGCTCGCGAGCTTTCCGCTCATCGGGCCACCGCAGATGGCGGTCAACAGCCGAGTGACCTTCGAGGTCTACTTTCTGGCCCTCGCCGCCACCTGCCTCCGGTACGACCGCCGCGTCTGCACGATCACGGGGCTCGTCGCGGCGCTCGAGTACACGATGGTCGTGCTCTGGGTGTCGTCGCAGTGGGACCTCAACTCGCCGGCATTCGCGCCATACCCATACGGCATGTTCTCGTTGCCGGATCAGATCGGCCGCGTGTTCCTGCTGCTCCTGATGACGTTGCTCAGCGCGACGCTCGTCGACCGTACGGAGCGGCTGCGCGTGCTGTCGACGCACGATGGCCTCACGGACCTGTACAACCGTGGCTACTTCGACGAGCGCCTCGTCGAGGAGGCGCTGCGCGCGCGCCGCTACCGCCGTCCACTCGCCCTCGTGCTCGTCGATCTCGATCGATTCAAAGAGGTGAACGACCAGCACGGGCACATGGCGGGGGATGCGGCGCTGCGCCGGTTCGCCGACCTGCTGCGCAACGCCGTGCGACGCACGGACATCGTCGCCCGATTCGGCGGCGAGGAGTTCGCCCTCATCCTTCCGGAGACGACGAGAGCCGACGCCATCGCGAAGATCGAGCGCGTCCGGGCCGAGGTCGAGGGGACGCCGATCGAGCTGCCATGTGGGGGCGGTCGGCTGCACCTGACGTTCAGCGCCGGCGTGGCCGCAACACCGGACGACGGCGCGCGGTCGCACGACCTGATCACGCGCGCCGACGCCCGACTCCTCGCTGCCAAGCGGGGTGGCCGCAACCGCGTCCTCGGGGCGGAGACCGCCCTCCCCCGATAGCGCGGCACGCCGCTTCAATTTTCCCACGCGGCCGGCCATATTGCCGGCCATGACCGACCGCCAGTCCACCGTTCTCGATGCGCGGGCCATCGACCGGACCCTTCGACGCATGGCCGACGAGATCGTCGAGCTGAACGACGGGACCGACGATCTCATCATCGTGGGCATCCAGCGCCGCGGCGTCCAGCTCGCGGCGCGTATCGTGTCATCCATCCGCGAGCGCGAAGGCGTCGACGTACCGAACGGCGCGCTCGACATCACGCTCTATCGCGACGACCTCCAGACCGTCGGACCACGCCCCGTCGTCGGGCCGACCGACCTGCCGTGGGCGATCGACGACAAACACGTCGTGATCGTCGACGACGTGCTCTATACGGGACGCACGGTCCGTGCGGCGCTCGACGAGCTGGCGGACTTCGGACGCCCCAGGCGCATCGCGCTCGCGGTGCTGGTCGATCGCGGCGGACGTGAGCTGCCCATTCAACCGGACGTCGTCGGCAAGACCGTCAAGGTGCACGACGGCGAGCGTGTGGACGTGATGGTGAACGAGCTGGACGGCCGCGACGCCGTCGTGATCGCCGGCGCAGGGGACGCGTGAAGGCACCTGGCTCACTCGGCAAGGACCTGCTCGGCCTCGAGCACCTGACCGGCGACCAGATCCGTCTCATTCTCGACACCGCGGAGCCGTTCAAGGAGATCAGCGAGCGGTCGATCAAGAAGGTCCCCACGCTGCGCGGCTCGACGATCGTCAATCTCTTCTTCGAGGCATCGACGCGCACCCGCGTCTCGTTCGAGTTCGCCGAGAAGCGCCTTTCCGCCGACACGGTGAACGTCGCGTCGTCCGGCTCCAGCGTGAGCAAGGGCGAGACGCTGGTGGACACGGCGCGCAATCTCGAGGCGATGCGGATCGACATGGTGGTGATCCGCCACGGCGCGTCGGGCGCGGCGCAGTTTCTCGCCGAGCGCATCGAGTCGAACGTCATCAACGCCGGCGACGGCACGCACGAGCATCCGACGCAGGGGCTGCTCGACATGCTCACGCTGCGCGACCGCTTCAAGCGGCTCCAGGGGTTGCGCGTCTGCATCGTCGGGGACGTGCTGCACTCGCGCGTCGCGCGCTCGAACATCTGGGGGCTGCAGAAGATGGGTGCCGACGTCGGCGTGTGCGGGCCACGCTCGCTGCTGCCGAGCGCGATCGACGAGTTCGGCGTCACGGTGTTCGAGCGCGTCGAGGACGCCGTCCAGTGGGCCGACGCGCTCAACGTGCTGCGGTTGCAGCTCGAGCGCATGCAGGGCGGATACATCCCCTCGCTGCGTGAATACAATCGCGTCTTCGGCATCTCGCGCGAGCGTCTCGCGCGCGCACCGAAGGACATCCTCATTCTCCATCCCGGCCCGATGAACCGGGGCGTGGAGATCGACTCCGACGTCGCAGACGGACCACACAGCGTGATTCTCGACCAGGTGACGAACGGCGTGGCCGTTCGGATGGCGGTGCTCTATCTCCTCGCCGGCGGGAAGCCGGAGCTCGCGGAAGCGGCCAAGGGCGGAGGCGGCCGGTGAGCGCGCGCGCCCCCTCGCTGCTGCTGAAGAACGGGCGTCTTCTCGATCCCTCGCAGGGGCTCGACACGCGCGGCGATCTGCTGATCACGAACGGCGTCGTCGAGGCGAGCGGGACGCTCGGCGACGTACGCCGCGAGTCGGGGGAGCTCGAGACGATCGACTGCGCGGGGCTCGTCGTCTCGCCGGGGTTCGTGGACGTGCATTGCCACCTGCGCGAGCCCGGCCGCGAGGAGGTGGAGACGGTCGCCACCGGGGCGCGCGCCGCCGCGGCGGGCGGATTCACCGCCGTGTGCGCGATGCCGAACACCGATCCGGTCACCGACAATCAGGCGGCGGTCGGCTTCATCATCCGGCAGGCGCAGCGGGCAGGTGCCGCGCGCGTCTATCCCATCGGTGCGATCTCGATCGGCCAGCAAGGGCAGACGCTCGCCGAGTTCGGCGAGATGGTGGGCGCCGGCGCCGTCGCGGTGAGCGATGACGGCAAGCCGGTCGCGAGCGCGCAGCTCATGCGCACGGCGCTCGAGTACGCGCGCACGTTCGGCATTCCGGTTGCCGATCACTGCGAGGAGCCGACACTCGCCGCCGGTGGCGCGATGAACGAAGGCGTCGTGAGCGCGCGCCTCGGTCTGCGCGGCATTCCCGCCGAAGCGGAGGAGATCATGGCGATCCGTGACATCCTCCTCGCGCGGCGCACCGGTGGTCACATTCATCTCTGCCACATGAGCACGAAGGGCTCGGTGGAGCTGATTCGGTGGGGGAAGGAGCGCGGCATCAGCGTCACCGCGGAGGTGTGCCCGCATCACCTCTCGCTCACCGAGGACGCCGTCGAGGGCTACAACACGAACGCCAAGATGAATCCACCGCTGCGCACCGCAGCGGACGTCGCGGCGCTGCAGGAGGCGGTGAAGGACGGCACGATCGACGTGATCGCGACCGATCACGCTCCGCATCACTACGACGAGAAGGAACGCGAGTTCGCCGATGCGCCGAACGGCATCATCGGGTTGGAGACGGCGCTCGCGGTGAATCTCACCTGGCTGGTGCACCGGAACGTGGTGAGTCTCCCCACGCTGATCGATCGCATGGCGTGCGCACCGGCACGGCTGTTCAAGCTGCCGGGCGGCACGCTGCGCCGCGGGACGCCCGCCGACGTCACGGTGTTCGATCCGGACGCGTCGTGGACGGTGGATCCCGCTCGCTTTCTCTCGAAGGGGCGCAACACGCCCTACACCGGGCAGACGCTCCGCGGGATCGTCGCGCTCACCGTCATCGACGGTCGCGTGATTCATCGGCGCGAGGCGTAACGGAGTCGGCAGGACGTGCGGCGCGGAACCGCACCGCATTTGCGTGACGAACGTCACAGACGATCGTCCTGATCGTGGAAGCATCCATGCGTCGGTGCACGCAGCGCATGGAGTCCGCGCACGCGCCATGCGCACGTGTGAAATCATGGACGGCGCGGCGCGGAGAATTATCTTACGTCTTCCGCGCCGAGGACGACGCGCCGCTCCAGCTTCTACGCAGCGAGGGTCGATGATCGGCAAGCCACGCGACGACGTGGACGACGACGGCGAGTCGGCGCTCTCCAACGTGGGAGGGCTGATGGAGGAGCGGCTGCGCCTCGAGGCCTGGCTCCAGGCACTCGTTGCGCGGCGCGCCGAGACGCCGAAGCACGTCTTTGCGCGCGTGCATGCCGACTACACCGCGCGGCTGGAGGCGGTCATGTCGCGACTCAACGGCCAGGTCGAAGCGCTGCGCACCGAGCTGACGACGTTGGCGACACGCATCGCAACGCTCGAGGAGCGGCAACACCGGGCGCGCGACGAACGCGCCGAGGGGGAGCTGCGCGCGCACGTCGGCGAGCTGGCGCCGGACGCATGGACGGAGTTCGTCGCGACGAGTGATGCGCAGATCGCCCGGCTCGCCGAGCAACACGCGCGCGCCGTCGAAGCGCTGCGTCGCACGCGCGAGTTCCTGACCGATGCCGAGCGGCCGGCCACTCCCGCGCACCCCGCGCCGTCGATCACCGCCGCGGCCGCGCCGCCACCGGCTCAGCCGATTGCCGCACCGGAGCCGAAGCCGCGGCCGTCCATGTCGGTGCCGGAGCAAAACGGTGTGCCGAAGCTGCGGCCGCTCCCCGGCCGCGAGACGGCGAATCCGAGTGTGCCGGCGCAGCCAGCGCCAGCGGCAGCGCGGCAGCAGAAGTTCGACGAGTTGGCGTTCCTGAGCTCGGTCATTTCTGACGGCGAGCCCGCGACGGCGCCTGCCCCGGTACCAGAGGCTCCCACGGCACCGGCGGCTCGCGCGCCGAAAGCGCCGGCTCAGCAACTTGCCCCAGCCTCCGTACCACGTCCGGCGCCGCGGCCCAGCGCAGCCCCGGCGGCCGCGGCGCCGGCAGCGCGTCCGTCGGCGCCCGCGCCACGTCCGTCCGCGCCGGCACCACGGCCGTCGACAGCGACGGTGAACCCGTTCGCGCAGCGCGCGGCCGAGAAGGTCCTCAACGCGGACGTGCCGCGCGGTCCGATGATCGACGCGACGAAAACGGGCGCCGGCCTCGCGGGCAACGTGAGCGGCAACAACCCCGTCGTGCTGCGCGACAAGTCGAGCGACACGGCCAAGACGCTCAAGTGCAGCGAATGTGGCGCCGCGAACTATCCGACGGAGTGGTACTGCGAGCGGTGCGGGGCGGAGCTGGCGTCTCTGTAGATCGTGGATCTCGCGCCTCGAGCCACGACCGCAAGCGCCGAACACTCCGAGCACCCAGCCAAAAAAAACGCCGGCCTATTTTAGGCCGGCGTTCGTCTGTCGCGAAGAGCTCAGGCCGACTTGGCGCGTGCCAGGTGGCTCTTGTGGCGCGCGGCCGTGTTCCGGTGCACCAACCCCTTGCGCGCGGCGCGATCGAGGAGGCTGACGGCCTGCGTCCGCTCTTCAACAGTCGCCGTAGGCGCCTTGGCCTTCTTGAGCGCCGTACGGAGCGCAGAACGCTGCGCACGGTTGCGCACCGTGGCGGCGCGGGACTTCCGCATGTTCTTCTTCGCGGAGGCGATATTCGGCACTGAAAATCTCCAGAGAAATCGGTAGAGCTCGCGGTAATCGCGAAGCCCGCAACCTACCCGGCGAGGAGAGTGAAGTCAAGCAAGGACAGCGCGTTGGACGCTCCCCGCGCTTTACTCTCCCCGGCGGCCCCGCTACCTTACGCCCGTTGCGCAGCCCTGGCCCGCAGGGAAGCCGCCGCCCTCGCTCGCCGCCGTTGCAAACTCTCCAAGCTGTCCTGCTCATTGCGCCGGTCCTGCTGTTTTCCGTGATCGCGCACGAGATCGCACACGGCTACGCCGCCCTGCGTCAGGGTGACCGCACCGCCCTCGAGGCGGGGCGGCTGAGCTGGAACCCTGCCCGCCACATCGATCCCTTCCTCACGATCCTCCTGCCGCTGATGATGTTCATCGGCTCGCACGCCGTGGGCGGCCGCGGCATCATACTCGGCGGTGCCAAGCCGGTGCCGGTGGATCCGCGCAACTATCGCAACGTCCGCCGCGGCGACATCATCGTCTCGCTCGCCGGCGTGGCGACGAACGTCGTCATCGCCATCCTCTGCGCGCTCGGGGTGCCGATCGCCGGCCGACTGGCGCTCGTTGTTCCCGCGCTCGCCGAGACGCTCGGCATCGTCCAGGCGATGTTCATCATCGGCATCCAGATCAACGCCGTGCTCGTGGCGTTCAATCTCCTGCCGATCCCGCCGCTCGACGGCTCGCACGTGGCGAAGTATCTCCTTCCACGCCCGCTCGCGATCCGGTACGTCCAGTTCGGCCGCTACGGGCTCCTCGTACTCATCCTCCTCCTCAGCTTCGGCGAGCGGCTACTCGAGCTGTGGCTGTATCCGGCGCTGGTCGGTGCGGAGACGCTGCTCGGCTTCGTCGGTCCGTACGTCCTGGCCTCTGCGATGCAGTGGGTGCGATGACCGAGTCGACGCCATTCTCCGGCTCGCCCTTCGCCGATCCGGGCGCCCCGCCGTCGTTCGTCGTCGAGGTCGGCGAGTTCTCCGGACCGCTCGATCTCCTGCTCACCCTCATTCGCGAGGAGCAGCTCGACATCTACGACATCCCGATCGCACGCGTCGCCGAGCAGTTCGTGGCGCGCCTGCGCACGCTCCAGCTCAACGAGGCCGCGGAGTATCTCGAGATGGCGGCGCGACTGCTGCGCATCAAGGCGCAGATGCTGCTCCCGCGCACCGAGGGGGAAGACGGGTGGGACGATCCGCGCGCGGAGCTCGTGCGCCGTCTCCTCGAATACCAGCAAATGCGCGAGATCGTCGACGTGCTCGAGCGCGCCGGCGAGGAGCGGCGGAGTCGCTTCGCGCGGGCGTATCTGCCGCAGGCTGCCGCGCCACCGGAGGCGCCGCTCGCGCTCTCGTTAAGCGAGCTCCTCGCCGCCGTGGACCGCATCCTGCGCGTCACCAAGGATCCGGCGATCCACGACGTCGTGCCGCGCGCCATCGACGTGCCCGGCGCGATCACCGTGATCCGCGCCCTCCTCGCGATTCGTGCCCGTGCGCGATGGAGCGACCTCGTGAAGACCGACGCCGAGCCGTGGGAGGTGATCTCCACACTGCTCGGCCTGCTCGAGATGGCCAAGCTGGGAGAATGTCGAGTTCAACAGCACAGACCATTTGCCAACGTGGAGATCACCCGTGACGCCGCTAGCGAAGCTGCTTGAGGCAGCGCTGTTCGCCAGCGCGCGGCCCATTCCGTCGGAGGAGCTGCTGGCGCTCGACCCCGAAGCGTCGAAGGCTGCCGTGGCGGCCGCTCTGGACGAGGTGCGCGAGCACTACAACGTCGACGGCCATGGCGTGGAGCTCGTCGAGATCGGCGGCGGGTGGCAGATCCTCACGCGCGCCGAGTACACCGAGGCGATCGAGCGCGCGCAGCTCGCGTCGCGGCCGGCGCGGCTCAGCGCGGCCGCGCTGGAGACGCTTGCTCTCATCGCGTACCGCCAGCCGATCGGTCGCGCCGAGATCGAGGAGATTCGCGGCGTGTCCGTGGGGAGCGTGCTCAAGTCGCTGCACGAGCGCGGTCTGATCGACGTCGTCGGCCGCGGCGAGGGGCTGGGCCGCCCGCTGCTGTACGGTACGACGCCGATCTTCCTCGAGTATTTCGCGCTCCGTCATCTCGACGAGCTGCCGCGCTCCGACGAGCTGGCCGTCGCCCTGCGCGCCGAGCCGCGCGCGGTCTGATGTCCGAGCTCATGCGCATCCAGCGTGCGCTCGCCCGTGCCGGTGTGCTCTCGCGGCGCAAGGCGGAGGAGTTGGTCGCGCGCGGGCGCGTGACGGTGAATGGCGCGCTGGCGCAGGTGGGGCAGACGGTCGATCCCGCGCGCGACGTCATCATGGTCGACGGCACGCGCATCGATGCCCCGCCGCCGACGGAGTGGTTCGTGCTGCACAAGCCCTCGGGAGTGATCACCTCCAAGCACGATCCCGAGGGACGACGCACGGTGTTCGACCTCGCGCCGAAGCGACCGGGGCTCACGTACGTCGGCCGGCTGGATTATCTCACCGAAGGTGTGCTCCTGCTCACGACGGACGGTGCGGCGGCGCACCGATTGACGCATCCGAGCCACGAGGTGGAGCGGACATACGTGGCGTCGGTCGTGGGTGAGGGCGACCGGGCGGCAGCGCACGCGCGTCACGGCGTGGAGCTCGAGGACGGGACCGTTCGTCCCGTGCGCGTGAGTGCCGAACGGACCGCCCGCGGGCGCTGGAATCTGACGATCACGCTGCGCGAGGGACGAAACCGGGAGGTCCGTCGTCTGTGTGAGGCGCTCGGTCTCGAGGTCGATCGGCTCGTCCGCGTGAAGTTCGGGCCGGTCGAGCTGGGCGATCTGGCGCC
>CAYTKA010000105.1:0-11721 GCA_964438255.1 uncultured Gemmatimonadaceae bacterium
CGCGCGCCAGCGCGGGCTTCAGCATGTTGCTCGCGTCGATCGCGCCCTCGGCCGCGCCCGCGCCGACGAGCGTGTGCAGCTCGTCGATGAAGAGGATGATGTTCTTGTTCTGGGCGATCTCGTTCATTACCGCCTTGAGCCGCTCCTCGAACTGGCCGCGGTACTTGGTACCGGCGATGACGGCCGCCATGTCCAGCGAGAGCACGCGGTTGTCGCGCAGCGACTCGGGGCACTCCCCGTTGGCGATGAGCTGTGCGAGCCCTTCGACGATCGCCGTCTTGCCGACGCCGGGCTCACCGATCAACACCGGGTTGTTCTTCTTGCGGCGCGTGAGCACTTCCATCACGCGCTCGATCTCCTTGCCGCGGCCGATCGTGGGATCGAGCTGCCCCTCGGCGGCGAGCTGCGTGAGATCACGGCAGAAATGGTCCAGCGCCGGCGTCTTCGACTTCTTCTCCCCCTTGGGCGCGGCCGGCTGCGGCTGCGTGCCCGCCGACGCCTGCGCGCCACCCTGCTGCTGCGGCATCTCCGTGCCGAGGATGCGCAGCGTCTCCGCCCGCGCGGCCTCGAGATTGACCCCCGCGTCGGTCAGCACCTGCGCGGCGATCCCCTTCTCTTCACGGAGCAATCCCAGGAGGAGATGCTCAGTCCCGACGTACGAATGACTGAGCTCGCGAGCTTCGCTCATGGCGAGCTCGAGCACCTTCTTCGCGCGGGAAGTATAGGGTAGATCGGGGCCAGTCGTCTGGGCGGCTTTCCCCTTCTTGACCGTCTCCTCGATCTTCTGCTGGATCTCGTCCAGCTCGACAGAGAGGTTCTGGAGTACGGTGGCGGCGACCCCCTCACCCTCTCGAATGAGGCCGAGCAGGATGTGCTCCGTGCCCACATACTCGTGGTGGAGACGTGCGGCCTCCTCGCGCGCCATCGCGAGGACCTTCCGCACCCGCTCAGTAAAGTTGTAGCCGTTCATACAGTCCCTCAGAGAGACCCGGGGTATACGTACCGCTAGCCGACGGACCCTGCTTCCTCCTCGAGCGCGCGGCGCATGTAGCGCGCGCGCGCGAGACTGGTTTCGCTCTCCGTCAGCGATCGCCCTTCCGCCGCGGACAGATGCGCCGCCTGCGAAAAGATCAGGAGCTTGTTGAGGGTATATACACTGAGGCCGCGGATCAGTTTCAGTCCGACAGCCAGACGCACGCCGCTCAAGTAGTTCATCGCTTCGTCGAACGTGAGGCTTCGCGCGTAACGCAGCGTGCCGTAAGCTCGCCAAAGCTTGTCTTCGATAATATATCCGGCGTCGCGCAGGAGAACACGCCGCGCCTCTTCCTCCCGCTCGATCACGTGACCGACCACGCGGATCAACTGATCGAGCAGGTCTTCCTCCGAACGGCCGAGTGTCGTCTGGTTCGAGATCTGGAAGAAGTTCCCTACGACTTCCGAGCCTTCACCATACAACCCGCGGTAGGTCAGCCCCATCTGCTGGAGCCCCGCGAGCACCCGCCCGATCTCCTTCGTCAGCACGAGTCCCGGCAGATGAATGAGTACCGAGGCGCGCATCCCGGTTCCCACGTTGGTCGGACATGCCGTGAGAAATCCGAACTCCGGGTGGTACGAGAAAGGGACCCGCGATCCGATCTCTCGGTCAATTCGCTCGAGCGCGGCGAAGGCGGCGCGCAGCTCGAAGCCGGATTGGAGCGACTGAAGTCGCAGGTGATCCTCTTCATTTATCATGACGCTCAAGCCGTCCGACAGATACACGGCGGCGCCCGAGCGTAGCGGATGCTGCGGCTCCAGGCCGGCCAGCTCCTTGCTCACGAGATGGCGCTCGAAGAGCATCGCCCGGTCCCCAGGCGCGAGCTCGTCCACCCGGACCACGATGTTGGGACTCGCTCCGCCGAGTTGCTGCAGTGCGTCACGCACCTGATGCAGCACGCGCAGCCGCTCGCCATCGCGCGCTCGGCCCGTGAACGCGTAGCCGTCGACGTTGCGCGCGAAGCGGACCCGCGTGGACAGGACGACGTCCGAGTGGGCGCCCGAGGCGTCGAGCCATCGCACCCCGCCATCCGGGAGCAGCGAGAGATCCAGTGTCATTCGAGCACCCGTATCCGATCGCGGAGCTGCGCCGCGACCTCGAACTGTTCCTGCTCGATCGCCCGGCGCAGCTTCTCCCGCAGCTCGCCGAGCACCGACGCCTTCTCCAACACCTCGTCCTTCGGCGCGCGATAGGGCCGTCCGATGTGCCGGGGGCTGCCATGGACGCGCCGCAGCAGCTCGCGCATGCTGGGCTCGAACGTGGTGTAGCAGCGGGCGCACCCCATCCGGCCGGTCGCGCGGAAGTCCTTCATCGTCAACCCGCAAAAGGCGCACTTCCCGGCGTCCGCACTCGCCGGCACGCTCTGCTGCTGCACCGCCTGAAGGAACTCGCCGAGCGGGTGCTTGGGCGCGGCCACGGTCGTCTCCACGCCCCGCTCCGCCGCGCACTGCTCGCACAGATGGAGCTGGCGCACGGCGTTGTTCTCGATCGTCGTGAGGTTCACGACAGCATCGCGCTCGTGACAGTTGTCGCAGACCATCAGGCGACGACCTCCGGCAGGGCGATGGGGGTGAGCCGTCCATCCTCCAGATGGAGAACACGATCCGCGCGGGCGGCAAGGGCGCGGTTGTGCGTGACGATCACCATGGCAATCTCTAGCTCGCGCGCCAGCTCCGTAAAGAGATCGTGCAAGCGTTCGCTGTTGGAGTGGTCCAAGTTCCCGGACGGTTCATCGGCGAGGAGCACGGCGGGATCCATGGCGAGTGCGCGCGCGACCGCCGTGCGCTGCTGCTCGCCGCCGGACAGCGCACTCGGCCGATGATGCACGCGCCCGGCAAGCCCGACGCGATCGAGCAGCGCGAGCGCGCGCTCGCGTGCCGCGGCCTCGGGTGTTCCGCCGATGCGCAGAGGCATCATCACGTTCTCCAGCGCCGTGAACTCGCGCAGCAGATGATGGAACTGGAAGACGAAGCCAACCGTGCGGTTTCGCAAAGTCGAGACCGCCTCATCGTTCATCCCGTCGAGGGGCCGACCGGCGATCACGACGCGACCAGCAGTAGGACGATCGAGCGCGCCAAGGAGATGCAGCAGCGTGCTCTTCCCCGCGCCGCTGGCGCCGATGATGGCGACCATCTCGCCACGCTCCACACGCAGATCGACGCTGTCGAACACGGTGATCAGGCCACCATCTCCGCCGACGTACGTCTTTCTGAGCCCGTGGACCTCCAGCACGCTCATTCGCGCATCGCCTCCACCGGTAGCAGCCGCGACGCCTGAAGCGCCGGATAGATCGTGGCCAGCGCCGCGATCACCAGGCTGGCCACCGCCGTCACCGCGATGTCGACCGGCTGGCGGGCGACGGGGAGATGATCGATGAAGTACACCTGAGGATCCAACGGGATCAGCTTGAGGCGATCGAGTGCGTACGCTGCCCCGAGGCCCAGCGCGAGTCCGAGCCCGGTGCCGACGACGCCGATGAGAAAGCCCTGCGCCAGGAAGATCCATCGAATGGATCGCGCCGGCATTCCCATTGCACGCAGGATTCCGATCTCCTTCGTTTTGTCGGTGACGACCATCGTCAGCGTCCCGACGATGTTGAACGCCGCGACGACGATGATCAGCATGAGGATGAACGACATTCCCAGCTTCTCGAGCTTCAAGGCCTGAAAGAGCGAGCTGTTCTGCGACTGCCAATCTTCCGTGCGATATGGATATCCGAGCGATCGCGCAATCCGCGACGCGATCTCGGGCGCGGCCCAGCGGTTCACCGTCTTGAGCTCGAGACCGGTCACATCCGACTTGAGCCCCGCCAGCTCCTGCGCCACGGCGAGTGAGACGAACACATAGCCGTTGTCGTACTCGTACATCCCGGTGTCGAACACCCCGGTCACCTCGAGACGGACCTCGCGCGGGATCGGTGTTCCCGTTACCGGACTCACCGCGCTTCCCACCGTCGTCAGCGTGATGGAATCGACCCCTGGATACACGCCGAGTCGATTGGCCAGCCGTGCGCCGAGCACCGCGCCGCGCTGCTTGCCGTCGGTGGTTGCGAAGCGGAAGTCGCCCGCGGTCGCATGCTCGCGAATGGAGGTGACCGGCGGGCCGCCCTCCCCTTCGGGGAGGATTCCCATCACGTATGCGCCGTCGCTGTACTTGTGCCCCGCACCCACCAGTGCCTTCGTGAGGACGAACGGCGCCGCTGCAACGACACCGCGCTCGACACGCACCTTCCGCAGCACCGGCTCCCAGTCCTTCAGCACCATGTCGGAACCGTAGTTGAGCACGCGGAGGTCCGGACTGCCGATCAGAATCTTCTCGCGCAGATCGTTCTGGAGCCCGGTCATCACGCCCATGATGACGATGAGCGCGCTCACGCCCACGACCACGCCGCCGATCGCGATCACGCTGATCAGCGAGAGCAGCTTGGACCCGCGGCGGCTGCGCAGGTAACGCCAGGCAATGCCGAGCTCGAGACGACTCATTCGTGGCGCATCGTGGGAAAGAGGATCACATCGCGGATGTTCGCCGTGTCGGTCAAATACATGAGTAGCCGGTCGAGGCCGATGCCGACACCACCCGTGGGGGGCATGCCGTACTCCATGGCGCGCAGATAATCCTCGTCCACCCCGCTCGCTTCCAGATCGCCCTCCGCCCGCAGCCGCGCCTGAGCCTCGAAGCGCTGACGCTGGTCGATCGGATCGTTCAACTCGCTGAACGCGTTGGCCAGCTCACGCCCGCGCGCGAACAGCTCGAACCGCTCGGTCAGCGCAGGATTTCCCCGCTTCGGCTTGGCGAGGGGCGAGAGCTCCTTCGGGTAGTCGATCACAAAGGTCGGCGCGTCGATCTTGCTCTCCACGAGCAGGCCGAACAGCTCGTCGAGCAGCTTTGGCTTGTTCATCGAGTCCGTCTTCTCGATCCCCCGCCTGCGCGCCTCGGCGCGCAGCTCGCTCTCCGACATCGCGAGCGCGTCCTTGCCGAGTGCCGTATCGAGCGACGGCACCCACTCGATGCGCGGGAACGGTGCGCGAATCTCCGGCACGTTGTCCCCGGCACCCGGCACCGCGCGCACGACGTCGGCCACGTGTGTGAGCAGCAGCTCCACCACGGTCATCATCTCCCGATAATCCGCGAACGCCTGATAGAACTCCAGCATCGTGAACTCGGGATTGTGCGTGCGATCGATCCCCTCGTTGCGGAAATCGTGGCCGATCTCGTACACGCGATCCATGCCGCCGACGATCAGCCGCTTGAGGTACAGCTCGTCGGCGATGCGCAGATACAACGGCATGTCCAGCGCGTTGTGGTGCGTCGTGAACGGCCGCGCCGCAGCGCCGCCGTACAGCGGTTGCAGCACCGGCGTCTCCACCTCGAGAAAGCCGCGGCCATCGAGGAAGGAACGAATTGCCGAGATCATCCGCGCGCGCGCGACGAACAGCGCGCGCACCTCTGGATGGACGGCGAGGTCCGCGTAGCGCTGACGATACCGCTGTTCCGGATCGGCAAAGCCGGAGTGGCGCACCGTCACGCCGTTCACCACCTCTTCCTTGCCGTACGGCAGGGGTCGCAGCGACTTCGCCAGCATCTCGACCTCCGCGACGCGCACCGTCACTTCTCCCGTCCGCGTGCGCATCAGTGGCCCCGCGACACCCACGACGTCGCCGATGTCGTACAGCGAGAGCTGCGCGAACTTCTCCTCGCCCAGCTCGTCCTTGCGGAAGTAGAGCTGGATGCGCCCGCTCGCATCGGCGAGATGCGCGAACGCCGTCTTGCCGTGACCACGCCACGCCACGAGTCGTCCCGCCACGCGCACGGCTTGACCCTCGTCCGCCCCCGCCGGCAGCGCCGCCACGGCAGCGGCTGCCTCATGCGTTCGCTCGTAGTCGTACGCGAATGGCGACACACCCGCCGCGAGAAGCGCGTCGAGCTTCTCACGCCGCGCCTTCTGAACGAAGTTCAGCGCCTCGCCCGCTACCTCATCGGTCACGAGACGCCTCCATTCGCACCTGTCGCACCGGCCGTCACGCCGCCCGTCTGCTTGAGGAACGCCTCGATGAACGGGTCGATGCCGCCGTCCATGACCTTCTGGACGTCGGGGATCTTGAGCTCGGTGCGGTGGTCGTTGACCATGGTGTAGGGCTGGAACACGTAGCTGCGAATCTGACTGCCGAACGAGACGTCGGACTTGTTCGCGTCCATCTCCGCTTTCTTCGCAAGTTGCTTGTTCAGCTCGATCTGATACAGACGGTTCTTCAGCATCTTCATCGCCGTCGCCTTGTTCTTGCCCTGCGACCGCTGCGCCTGCGACGCGGTGACGACGCCGCTCGGGATGTGCGTGATGCGCACGGCCGAGCTGGTCTTGTTGACGTGCTGCCCCCCGGCGCCCGACGCACGATAGACGTCGATTTTCAGGTCCTCGTCCCGAATCTCGATGTTGATGTCGGTGTCGACGACGGGGTACACGAAGATCGACGCGAAGCTGGTATGCCGGCGCGCCTGCGAGTCGAAGGGTGAGATGCGGACAAGACGATGTACCCCGGACTCCGCCTTGAGGTACCCGTACGCGTAGAGGCCCTTGATCTCGAGCACGGCGCCCTTGATCCCTGCCTCCTCCCCTTCGCTCAGATCGATCGTCTCGACGGAGTAGCCCTTTCGCTCTGCCCAGCGGGTGTACATACGCATGAGCATCTGCGCCCAATCCTGTGCTTCCGTCCCGCCAGCGCCGGCGCTGATCTCGAGCTGCGCGTCGCGGTAGTCGTCGGGATGCGAGAGGAGCGACCGCAGACGGAATTCCTCGAGCTCCGGACCCAGCCGCTCGATGTCTGCGGCGAGCTCGGCATCCATCTCCGCGTCCGGCTCGAGGTCGAGTAGCTCAGCCAGCTCACGGGCACTCGCCACACGAGCAGCGAGGACCTCGAATGGCTCGACCCAGTTCCTCAGTGCCTTCACCTGCGCCACGACTTCCTGGGCGCGCTCCTGGTTGTTCCAGAAGTCGCCGTCAGCCATGCGCGTCTCGAGCTCGGTCAGCTCCTTCCGCTTATGGTCGAGGTCAAAGATACCTCCTCAGCTCGGCAAGCTGATCATCGTAGGTGTTCAGCAAGCGAGCGCGATCGCTCTCCGCCATGTCATTCTCCCGGGTAAGACACGAGCCGTCCGGCCCGAGAGGCGGACGGCTCGCACGGTGTCGCGTGACGCAGCGAAAGATAGCCGCGCGAGGGGCGAACTAGAAGAGCTTTTTTCCTCCAGCAAGCACGTCGTTCAGCGCATCCTGGAAGTGCGTCGTCGTCTCGGCGAACTCGCGGCCGATCTGCTCGACGTACTCCTCGTAACTCTTCTTGATCTCGTCGCGAAAGAGCTGCTTCAGCGTGCCGTCGCGAATGCCCTCCTCACGCTTTTGCGGGAAGTACGCCACGATGTCGGACACGAGGGCACGGGCAAGTCGCTTTGCCTTCGCGTTCGGGTCGTTGGCGAGAAAGGGATTGATCGGCGGACGCGCTGGCGGAGCGCCGGTGGGGGCGAGGGCGGGGGCGGGCACACGCGGCGGTGGCAGCGAGGGAGCGCTCGGGACGGCGGCGGCAGGGGTGGCTGGCCGGGGCGGCAGAGGCTGTCCTGCCGGCGTCAGCGATGGCGCCGGAGGCTGCGGCCGAGGTACGGCTGGCGCCGCTGCTGGCGTCGGTGGAGCCCCGGCGCCCGCCGGCGCACGCGGCGCCGCTACCGGCGCGGCAGGGGCGACCGGAGCACCGCCTTGAGGTCTCGGCGCGAATGCCGCCGCCGGAGCGACCACTGGGCGCGACGACATCCCGGCAGGCGGCGCGGCTGGGGGAGGAGCGTGGGCGCCCCCCGCCGGGGCGACGAGCGGGGGTCGCATGAAAGGCACCGCCGGGCGCCCTGCAGGGGCCGTCGGCGGCGCCCCGATGGGCGGCGTTGGGCGCGGTGCGACTGGCGGAGCGACTGGCCGCGGCAGGCCAGCCGGGGCAGCCGCGACAGGGGGTGCTGGCTGCGGAGCCACGCGGGGTGGCGGCACGGGTGGCGTCGCGACGGCAGCGCCGACCCCGGCCGCCGCAGGCCGCGCAACGCTCGGCGCTGACGCCGCGATCGCCGGCGCCGGCGTATGCACCGCTGGACGCGGCAGTACAGCAGGCGCCGAGGGGGCGCCGTACGCCGCGGCACCGCTCGCCGCACCGGCAAACTCCGCTCGCGAGTCCGCCGCACCGGCTATGGTGATCACACCACCGCAAATCGAGCAGCGTGCGCGTACGCTCGTCCCGGGTACCTTCGCGGGGTCGACCCGAAACACCGAACGGCACTCCGGGCAGGTGACGTTCATGCCTTGTCCCCCGCCGGCACGACGGCGGACTGAGGGCCCGAGACGCGTTCCACCCCGGCTGGCTGGCTGTCGGTGCGGCGATCCACGGAATACACCGATCCCGGAAGCGTCTTGGCGTAGCTCTTCATTTCCGTTGCGAGTTCGCTCACCTGGGCCGCATGTGTGAAGTGCCGACGGTCATTCGTCACGACGCCGATGGAGACGGTCATCAGCGGCACACGATGCAGTTGGCCACGCCGGTCCTTCCCGAAAAAGTAACCCGCGCGCCGGTCCTGCTCCGAGTATTGATACGGGATCAGCAAATCGAAGACCTGGACGATCTCCGTGCAGACCTCCGTGATGTGGTGCGTGGGGATCACGAAGATGAAGTCGTCGCCACCGATGTGGCCGACGAACCCCTCCTCGCCACACAGCCCCTTCACGACATCGTGCAGGATCTTCGCCAGGATGCGAATGACGCGATCGCCATCGTAATACGAGTAGCGGTCGTTGAATTCCTTGAAGTGATCGAGATCCGCATAGCACATCGCAAACCGCACCGCACTCGCCAGGCGGCGCGAGACGTCCGCCTCGATCTCGGCCGCCCCCGGCAGCCGCGTCGACGGATGCACGACCAGGTCACGGTCGGAGCGGCGCAACATCGCGTCGAGCCGCGTGAGGAGCTCGGTGACGTCGAGCCGCTCACGCACGACTTCGTCGGCGCCGGACTCGAACGCGGCAGCGAAGGCGTCGTCGTCGTTGGCTGACAGCACCACGGCAGGCACCACACCCGTGTACGAGTCCCGCTTCAGCCGGCGGCACGCCGCGTACACCGCCTCGGGCGCGGTCCGGGCATCGAATGCCACGACGCGCGGACGGCCCCGAAGCGAGAGGGCCATCAGGTCGTCAATGTGGCGGATCGGATGCACGATATCCGCCTGACGCGCGAGCCACTCGGTCAGCGCAGCAGGGGGATTCGCGTCGTCCGGTGAGAAGAGGATGGCGCTAGTCTTGACCACTCAGGGGTCGGACCGGGGTGGAGGCGCAAGATAGGACGCGCGAGAAGTGAAGTCAAACCGCGATGCCACCGCGAGTTGCGTCATCCCCGATCACACCTCGGTCAGAAGTAGAAGAACGCCACGGCGAGCATGCCGTAGACGAGCAGCAGGAACGCCCCCTCCAACCAATTCGACTCCGCATCGCGGACCACCGTGACCGCGACGGACACGGCCAGCGCAATCGACACCACCTCGAACGTGCTGAAGGCGAGGTCCATCGGCCGGCCGAACGCCAGCCCCACGAAGACCAGGATCGGCGCGATGAGCAACGCCACCTGCGCGCTCGATCCCACGGCGATCGATACGGCGAGGTCCATGCGATTCTTCATCGCCATGAGAATGGCGGAGCTGTGTTCCGCCGCGTTGCCGATGATCGGTACGATGATGAGGCCGACGAATATCTCCGACAGGCCGATGTGATGAATCGCCTCCTCGGTCGAGCCGACGAGGATCTCGGAGAGCCAACCGACGACGGCTGCCGAAAGAAGGAGGAGGACGACAGATCGGCCGAGCGACCACCCCGACTCGTGGTCTTCCTGGTGTGCCTGCTGGGCGATATCGCCCGCCTCGCCGAAGACCGACTTGTGCGTCCCCATCGAGTAGAGCAGCGACAGCCCATAGCCCGTGATGAGAAGCGCCGCTACGCCGATCGACACGCGGCGCGTCAGCGCGCGCGACGGATCCGTGTGCGTGGCGTGAAAGAGCGCCGGAATGACCAGGCCGATCACCGCCACGACGAGCAGCGAGATGCTCAGCCCCGCGAGCGCTACGCTGAACCGCTGGCTTTTGTGACGGATGCCTCCCGCGAGCTGCGCGGCGCCGAGCACGAGGAGCAGATTGCCGAGGATCGATCCGGTGATCGACGCTTTCACCAGGTCCACGAGCCCGGCGCGGAGCGCGAGCACGGCGATGATCAGCTCAGCGAGGTTGCCCAGCGTGGCATTGAGCAATCCGCCGAGCGTTGGCCCGGTATAGGCGGCGATCTCCTCGGTGGCGCGCCCGAGATAGCCGGACAGCGGCACGATGGCGAGTGCGCTGAGCGCGAACACCACAACTGGCGACAGATTCAGCAGGTCCGCGCCGACGGCTGCCGGCACGAACACGAGCAGAAATGGGAGAACCTTCATCTCGGCGAGGAGCCGGCGCTCAAAGCGGCGTCGCCTCGTCGATCAGCATGATCGGGATGTCGTCCCGGATCGGGTAACGGAGCCGGCACGCCGGGCACACGAGCGACGATTCAAGCTCGCGGTGCTCGAGTCCTCCCTTGCACTTCGGGCAGACGAGAATCGCCAACAGCTTCGGTGAGAGTGTCATGGTGCGGATTCGTCGTGGAGCCGGTAGCCGAAGCGGCGAACGGCGCTGTCACTCTTTCGCCAATTGGGGAGCACCTTCACCCAGAGGTCGAGATAGACGTTCGAGCCGACGAACGCCTCGACCTTGGCGCGGGCGGCGCGTCCGATGTCGCGAATGCGCTGTCCGTGGTGGCCGATGAGGATCCGCTTCTGGCTTTCGCGCTCCACATACAGCACGGTCCGAATGTACAGCGGAGAGCCCGTCTCCCGAAACTCCTCGACCTCGCACGCGAGGCTGTAGGGCACCTCCTCGTCGAGCTGCTCGAGCGCGGTCTCGCGCACGAGCTCCGAGACGAAGAAACGCACCGACGCGGTGCTGATCTCGTCTTCCGGGTACAGGAAGGGGCTCTCGGGGAGCGCGGCGGCGAGGTCGGCGAGAAGCGCGTCGACGCCTTCGCCGGTTAGAGCCGAGACGAATCGGGCGTGCGGGAGGGCGGCAGCCAGCTCGTCGCGCTCGACCGGCCGGATCGCGTCGGCCTTGTTGAGCACCGTCCAGACGGGAGCGCGCGGGGGTGCATCGAGCGCTGCGGCATCGAGCAGCGAGGGCGGCGTGCGCTCGGTGGCGTCGGCGAGGTAGAGGATGACGTCGGCGTCCTTGAGGGCGCGCAGGGCGGTGCTTCGCATGGCACGCTGGAGCTCGTACGTCGGATTGAGCAGGCCGGGGGTGTCGAGGAAGATCATCTGGACGTCCTCGGTGGTGTGGATCCCGACGACGCGATCGCGCGTCGACTGCGGCTTGTCGCTCACGATGCTGAGCTTCTCGCCGATGACGCGGTTGAGCAGGGTGGACTTGCCGGCGTTCGGCTTTCCGACGACGGTGACGATTCCGGCGCGAGGCATGGGGGGAAGTGTAGGGGCGCGCGGGTGGGGTGGTGGTCGGTTGGCGGTTGTCGGCTATCGGTTATCGGTTCGTCGGTTCTCGGCTCTGTCGGTGCGGCGGGCCTCGGGCAGGCGCCGGCGTCGCGAGTGGCCGGC
>CAYTKA010000106.1:0-11602 GCA_964438255.1 uncultured Gemmatimonadaceae bacterium
TCCGCGTTTCCGCCGCATCCGGATGAACCTTCGTCTGAGGAGCCGGCCCGAGCGGGTGTTGAGAAGCGGATTGAGCGGATGAGCGGAGGGGACCGGATCTGTGGGGGGTTGGTCGAGGCGGGTGCGACTGTCCAACGTGCGAGAAGCAGGTCGTCAGGTCGACGTGCTACTCCGCCAATTCCGATGCTCGGCCGCGGAGGACGCGTCCGCAGCGCGGGCAGCAGATGTCGCCTGTTTCGGCGAGTGCATAATCGAACGTGCGGCCACAACTGCATTTGCTCTCCAACCCCTCGTGGCCGCAGCCGATGCAATATTGGTCGTCCTCCTCGTAGGCTCTGAATCGACCGCACACCGCGCAACGCTTCGTGATCGTCATGCTCAGCGACTCCCGCGCAGCCAGCTCTCCGGATCCACGGCGCGTCCCTGCGGGCGGATCTCGAAATGCAAGTGCGGCGCGAGATCCGGATCGGAGATACCCACGGTGCCGATGACGTCTCCCTTTCTCACCGTCGCCCCCGTCCGCAGCGCCGCCGACGCCAGCGACGCGTAGATCGAGTAGTCACCCGCGCCGTGCTGCAAGATCACGGTGAGCCCGTAGGTGCCGAGCTGACCGACGCTGACCACGGTGCCCGGCGCGACCGCCTTCACCGGACTACCGACGGGAGCAGCAATCCCGACGCCGTTCCATCGCGTCGTCGTGTTGTTCGGGTTGATCACGCGGCCGAATCGATAGAGCAGGCTCCCATTCACCGGCCAGTCGAGGCGACCGGCAGCAGTGGACCTGAGCGTGCTCGTGGCGCGTGGTGCGTTGGGACGCGCCGCCGCGGTGCGCAGCCGCTCCGCTTCGATCGCAGCGATCACACTGCCCAGCCGTCGCTCGGACTCGTGAATCTCCTTCAGGCGCTGCTGAATGCGCGACGTCGTGCGCTGGGCCTGTTGCAGACTGCTGGCGCGCACGCGCGTCAACGCTGCAAGCCGCTCCTCCTCCTTCTGCTTGTCGCCCCGATTATCCGCCACGGCGTCGCGCAGCTTCACCAGCTCGCCGCGCTGGCGCACGATCTCGTCGCGCAGCACCTCGACGCGTCGCACGAGCGCTCGGTCGTGGCGTGCGATCTCGTGCAGATACTTGTAGCGCGCGACCAGCTCGCCAAAGGATCGCGCGCTGAGCATCGCCTCGGCGGAGTAGAGCGGACCACGCTTGTAGATGTCGACGAGCCGCTGCTGAAGCGTGGCACGACGCTGGGCGAGCTCCGTCTCCGCCGCCGTCATCTCTCCGGTCGTCTCGTTCACGACCTCGTTGATCGACGCGAGCTGTCGGTCCAGCGTGGTGAGCACCTTCTCCGTCGCCACGCGCTGTCGGTCGAGGTTTGCCAACTCCTCGCTGAGATCGTGCACGTCACCCTGGAGACTCGCCATACGCCGTTCCAGCTCCGTGCGCTCGCGCCGGATGCGGTCGAGCTCCTCGCGCTGCGCATGGATTCGCGCGTCGGCAGATTGCGCGGCGAGCGTTACCGGCGCCATCAGCCCCAGCGCGAGGAGCGCGCCGCGCCACGCTACACGCTGCGTAGGTGCCTCCCGACCGAGAAGGCACTGCCGAGCAGTCCGATCATCGCGCCGAAGAGGAGGCCAAGCGCGGCGAGGCGTTGATCGAAGAACACCGTCTCGATGATGTAGCGATCGATCAGCAGCCGGGCGATCCAGGTCAGCACGAGGGCGAGCAGTCCCCCGAGAATGCCTTTGGCGAACCCCTCGACCAGGAAGGGGCGGCGAATGTACGCGTCCGTCGCGCCGACGAGCCGCATGATCGCGATCTCCTTCGCGCGCGCGAGCACGGCCATGCGAATCGTTGCACCGATGATGATGACGCTCACCGCGGCGAAGGCGAGTCCCAGCACGAGGCCGGTGATTCCGGCAACGTTGCGGAGGCGATAGAGCTTCTCGATCCACTCCTCGCCGTAGCGGATGTCGTCGACGAACGCGTACGCCTGCACGCGGGCCGCGACGCGCCTGACCGTGGCGGGATCGCGGAATCCCGGCTTGAGCGTCACGTCGATGGACGCCGGCAGCACGGCGCCCTCGAAGACGTCGCGGAAGTCGCCCAGCTCACGCTGGGCACGCTCGAGAGCCTGCGCCTGCGTGACGGCGTGCGCCGACTGTACCTCCGGAAATGTGGCCACGTCCGCCGCTGCGCTGTCCACGACGTCCGGGGGAATCCCGTCGGCGACGAAGGCGCGGATCTCCACGCGATTCTCGAGCTCGTTGAGCGCCTGGCGGATGTTGAGCGCGACGAGGCCGAACAGACCGAAGGCGAACAGCGAGAAGGCGATCGTCGTGACGCTCAACACGCTGAGCAGGGGCGACCGGCGAAAGGCGGCGAGGGCGTCGCGCAACGTACGCATCAGCGCGCCGACGCGATGGGGTGAGCCGAGTCGTTCACGATCGCCCCGCGGAGCATCTCGATCGTGCGGAACTCGTTGCGCCGGATCAGCTCCAGGTTGTGCGTCGCCATCATGACGGCCGTGCCGGCGGCGTTGATCTCGCGTAGGAGCTGGAAGATGCCCCGCGTGGCCCGTTCGTCGAGATTCCCCGTCGGCTCGTCGGCGAGGAGCACGAAGGGGTCGTTGACCAGCGCGCGAGCGATCGCCACGCGCTGCTGCTCGCCTCCGGAGAGCTCGCGGGGAAACGCCGTCCCCATCGACGCGAGCCCGACCTGCGTGAGCACGCGGGCGACTTTGCCGGGAATCGTCGATCGGGGCGCCCCGGTGACCTCGAGCGCGAACGCCACGTTTTGCTCTGCCGTGCGATTCTCGAGCAGGCGGAAATCCTGAAAGACGATGCCGAGCTTGCGCCGCAAGCGTGACACGTCGCGGGGCGCGGCCTCGAGGGAGCTCGTGCCGCTCACCTTCACCTCGCCCGTCGTCGGCCGCTCCTCCATGTACACCATCTTGAGCAGCGTCGTCTTTCCCGAGCCACTCGGGCCCGTGATGAAGAGGAATTCTCCCTTGCCCACGTGCAGCGTGACGTCCTGGAGGGCGACGCCGGTGCGGGGATAGCTCTTCGTGACGCGGGTGAAGCGAATCATGCGTTGCGCGCGGGGGCAGGAGGGGGAGCGACGACGGCAGCGTCCGTTCCTCCCCCCTCCAGCTCCGTCAGCTTCCAGGTCGAGCGCGCCGTCACGGTATCGACGATCGCCTTGAGCAGGCCGATGAGAATGGGGCCGAGCAGGATGCCCGCCAGCCCAAACGTGTACACGCCGGTGATCAGCGCGACGAACATCCAGTAGAAATTGAGCACCTTCGACCGCTCGGCGGCGATCTTCGGCCGCAGATACGTCGAGATGAAGATCGTGTTCACCAGCGTCCCGATGGCGATCATCGCGACCGCCGAACCGGTCGCATCCCGGAAGATGATCAACCAGATCGCGACGGGGAGATATACGCTCCACGAGCCGACGATCGGGAAGAACCCGATGATGAACGAGACCACCGCCAGCGCACCGGCCAGCGGAACGCGGAAGGCGAGGTTCATCGCCAGGATGATCAGCGACTTCAGCGTCTGGGTGACGAGCGTCGAGTAGATCGCGCCGTACAGCACGCCGCGCACATTGGTCTCGAGCGCCTGGCGAAGGTGCTCGTAGCGCGGTGGAATCTTGCTCGTGATGTACCGGCCGACCTTGTCCGCCTCGATCAGGATGTAGTACGCCGTGAAGATGAAGATCGTCGCCGAGATCGAGAAATCCTTGAGCGCTCCCTTGATCAGCAGGGGGAGCTGCGCACCGTATGCGGTGATCGCGAGGACCATCTTCCCCAGGGCATCGCCCGAGCGCGCGTTCTTCATGAACGGCAGGCGTGCCACCGCTGCGTCCACCTTCGCGACGATCTCGTCCTGATGCGCGTTGGCGTAGCCCACCACGTCCGCCAGCTCGCTGTAGCTGTACGCGAGCACCAGCAGCACGGGGATGATGAGCGCGAGCAGCGTGAGGACGGCGCAGAGCGTGGGATTGCCCGTGCGCTTCAGCAGCCACAGATGAACCGGTCGCAGGTAGAAGCCGATGATCAGCCCGAGGATCGCCGCGATGACGACGGTCCGAACCATCCAGAGAAACAGCACCAGGACGATCGCGCCCAGCAGGGTCGTGATCAGGATGCGACGCACCTCGGGGAGCGTGAGATCCCCGAGGCGAGAGTTCCCACGCCGCTCGATGCGACGTCGCTCGCCCGCTTCCTCCGGTGTCGTGGTGATCGGTCCAGCCATCAGCGCAATGCTTGCTCGATGTCGGCGATGAGGTCGTCGGCGTCCTCGATCCCGACGCTCAGTCGCAGGAAGCCGTCGGGCACGCCGGCTCGCGCGCGCTCCTCGGGGGTGAGGTGTGCGTGCGAGCTGTTCCGCGGCTCGCTCACCAGGGAGTCTACACCGCCGAGGCTCGGCGCGTGGCGGACGAGCCGGAGCTTGCGCACGAAGCGGTCGGCCGCCCTGACCCCGCCCGTCAGCTCGACGGCCAGCATGCCGCCGAACCCCTCCATCTGTGCGCAGGCGATGGCGTGGTCCGGGTGGCTCGGTAGACCCGGGTAGTGCACCACGCGTACCTCTTTCCGCTCGGCACACCACGCGGCGATGCGCATCGCGTTCTCATTCTGCCGGCGGACGCGGACGTCGAGCGTCTTGAGCCCCCGCTCGAGCAGCCAGCAGGCGAACGGATCGGGCGACGCCCCCCAGACCATCATCTTCTGACGCACTTCTTCGATATATGGCGCCGTCCCGAGCACCGCACCGCCGATCAGGTCGTGGTGCCCGTTCAAGTACTTCGTCGCCGAATGGATCACCACGTCGGCGCCGTGCTCGATCGGGCGGAAGTTCACCGGGCTCGCGAACGTCGAGTCGACAACGAGCGCGATCCCGGCTTCCTGTGTGATGTAACTGATCGGCTTGAGCTCGAGCACCCGACAGGTCGGGTTGACCGGCGACTCGAGGAAGATCGCGCGCGTCTCGCGCTTGAGGCGCTTTCGCCAGCCGCGCGTCTCCAGCGGATCCACGAGCGTGACCTGAATGCCGAGCGCGGTGAACTCCTGCGTGAGGAGCCGCTGGGTGCCACCGTAGATCCACTTGCTCGCCAGCAGATGGTCGCCGGGGCGGAGCAGGGCGAGGAGGGCGCACGCCGTCGCGGCCATCCCGCTGGCCAGCACGATGCCCTCTTCCGCGCCCTCCAGCGCCGCGAGGCGGCGCTGGACGAGATCGGCATTCGGAACATTGCCGTAACGCGGGTAGCGCAATCCCTCGCCGGTGCCGACCTCCTGCACGTAGCTCGCGCTCTGCACGAGTGGCGTGACGACCGGCGCATCGACGTCGTGCGCCGGCTCGCCCGCGTGCACGGCGAGCGTCGGGAGGGCATGGGGCCGCGCGCGGCGGGAAGGGCTCACGGGAGGAGGAGGACGCCGCGTCAGGCGAGTGTGCCGCGGCGGGTGTGCGTGTCGAGGTCTGGTTTGATGACGCGCACGATCTCGGAAGGTGACGCGCCGGCCACGTCGCGCAGGATCACGTCCCCGCGCTTCACGTCCTCGTCCACCACCACGGTGGCGAGCTCCTGGCGGCGCGGCCCATAGACCCACGCCAGCTCGCCGTCGGTGAGCAACCGGTCGCGCGCATCCACGGGCGACAGGCGGACCTGCGGCCCCCGTTCGGCGTCGCTGATCGTCGTGCCGATGAACGCCGCGACGCGCAGCGGACGATTGCGCGCGTCCTCAGGCACTCGCCCCCGACAGGCCGCCCACGGCCACGTAGTCGTCGTCGTCGAGACGCATCACGAGCCGCCGGCGATGCAGGCCGGCGAGCACGCGGGCGGCGTCGTCCGGCTCCGCGCCGAGTGCGGATGCGAGATCGGCCGGCGCGGCTCGCCCGAGCTCGTACACCTTGTTCCACGCCGTCAGCTCCCGGTCGTCCACCTCGCCGACGATGCGCGCCCCACCACCGTCGGCCGTCTCGAGCACCAACGCGAGACCATGACGCTCGAGCACCGCCTCGATCGCGTCCCAGTGATCGTCGCTCACGCCACGAAACAGGAAGTACGCCTCGCGCCCCTGGCTCTCCGCCGTCGCGTAGCGCAGCAGCAGCTTCGCCACGACCTCGTCGGCGCACGAGAAGTCGATCATCCCCACGTGGGAGAAATCGATCACGGTGAGCGAGCGCTCGCGTGCGTCGGCGAGCAACGCCTCGATCTGTGTACGCACCGCCGCGCCGGTCGGACGCGTGACCAGATTGGAGTAGAGCTCACATGACAGCGTCTGGCGCAGCACGGAGCTGACATCGATGTGCATCATCATCGCGAGCCCCCGGAGACTCGCTCTGGTATGGTGACCTGTACCTGCGCCCCCGGAAAGGGAGGCAGCTTCTCGAGCAGTGGCACGTCGTCGTCCCAGCTCGGCACGATGGCGATCTTCGCCGTGCCGCTGCGGACGCTCACCTTCCCGTCCCAACGTCCTACGTAGCGTCGCACTCCCGCAAGCCCCTGGCCGCGACCCGGGTCACGAAAGCGGCTGACGCCGCGAATGACGGCCTCTTCCAATGCCGCCGCGTCGTCCCACCGATCGTTGCGCACGCGCGCCGGCGCGCTCTCGAGCGACTGGCGAAAGCCGAGTCCCGCGTCGCAGACGGCAATGACGACGACGCGCCGGTTCGCGAGCCGCTTGCGCCACGTGTACGTCTGCACGCCGACCCATCCGCCGCGCCCCGCGTGCTCCACGATGTTCTGACAGACTTCCGACAGCGTCATGGCGAAGCCGACGGTCGCCTTCGCGTCGATGTTCAGCTCCTTCGCGAGAATCTGCTGTGCCTTCTGCTGGATGCGCCCGACGACGTCGTGCACGTCCTCGCTCTTCACGACGGGCGTGATCTCGAGCAGCACGCTCGATTCGCCCCCCTTCGCCCGCGGGACGGAACCGTGCAACTCATAAATCTCGTCGGCGTGCTTGAAGAAACCGGTGCGCGCCCAGTACGACGCGGTGTCCTCGGCCTCCGGCGCCGCGAAGCCCGCGCGCTCGGCGCGCGTCTGCCCGAGCGCGAGCAGCGCCGTCAGCCCGTACGGCGACGCCCAGCGCGTGTGGCGCGCGTCGACGAGCAGACGCGCGTCAGGCGGGACCCCCGCAAGCTGCTCCACCACCTGCTCGAACGTATGATCGTCCAGCGAAGGGGGGACGGTGATGACGCTGGTCACGAGAGGCTGAGTTCTCCGCGCAGGTGGGCCGCGAGTCCGGTAGCGCCCCGGTGCCCGACATTCCGGGCCGCGGCCAGCGCGGCCGCCTTCATCGCGTCCGCTAACTTATCACCAGCCACCATGCGAGAGAAATAGGTTGCGCCCCACACGTCGCCACATCCCGTGGGGTCGCCCGGGGTATTGACAATCTCCGCGGGTACCAACGCGCTGCGGACCGCGCCGAGCGCGCCCCTGCCGCCGCGCGGTGCGGTGGACAATCCGCCACGAGTGGGAAGATCACATATCGTGTCGAAACCGGGTGCGGCCACATACACCGCGCCGCGCTTTCCCAGCGTGACGAAGAGCGCCGACACGCCGGCGGCGATCGCCGTGGCGGCAAGGCTCATCGGATCGGGCGCGATCGTCGCCATCTCCTCCTCGTTCATCTGAAGGAAGTCGAAGCAGCTGCACCATTCCGCCACGTTCGGGATCGCCTGCGGCACGCGCAGCCCGTCCGGGCGCACGGCCATCACCTTCATGTGCAGGTCGCAGTGGATCGGCCCCGTGAAATGCTGCCGCAGGAGCTGCGCGGTCTCCAGGTCGAGCTCCCAGCCGCTGAGAAAGTTGACGTACAGCGCATCGAGCCGCGCCTCGTCGATCAACGGCTTCAGTCCCAGCCAACTCCAGCCTGGAATGCCGCCGGTGAGCACCTCGGTTCGGCGCTCGTCGTCCAGATAGCGCAGCTCGACACGATGCCCGCGGTAGGGGACTTCGACGAGCGCGGCATCGGGCGCGACGTGCTTGAGCGTGTGCAGGAACTCGCGCGCCTTTGCCGCGAGGTCGTACCCGATCTTCATGATCGGCACGATCTCCCAGTCGTCGGGGAGGGCGGCGTCGAGACCGCTCAGCGTGTAGGTGATGCCCCCCCATTCCTCGACGGGCACCTCGCGCGCATCGCGGCCGTGGATGACGTCCCACACGAAGGTGCCGATCACACCGACACGCTTCTTGCGCGGCGGTGATTCCAGTGAATGTGTCATCCCGCAGGAGCGGAGCGAGTGTCGGGATCTAGCGTACCGGTCGAGATCGCGACCAGGAGACTAGATCCCGACACTCGCTCGCTTCGCCCGCTCCTGCGGGATGACATGCTCTGACAGGCGTTCCTGCGGGATGACATCGGCCTCACACGCTGCCGAAGTACTGCTGCTTGAAGCTCGCTACGGCGCCCACCACTCCTGCCGTTCCGGGAAGCTGTCCCGGAACGATGCGCGCGGCATGCACCGCAGGACTGAACGCACGACGCTTCACTTCGGCTTGGAGCGGGATGAACAACGCGTCGCCCGCTGCCGTCACCCCACCGGCGATCACCACGGTGTCCGGATTGAAGGTGTTGAGCAGGTTGGCGATGCCCGCGCCCAGATACTTGGCCGTGTCGCGCACGATCTCCGCCGCGACCTGATCGCCCTCCTTTGCGGCGTCGTAGACGGTCTGCGCCGTGATCTCCTCCAGCCGGCCCTTCACCATCCGTGGCATTGTCGATTCACTCTCCTCGCGCACGAGCACCTCGCGGGCGCGCGTCGCGATCGCCGGCGCGGAGGCGTAGGCCTCGAGGCAACCGTAGTTGCCGCATTTGCAATGGCGGCCGTTGAGGTCGATTGTCGTATGCCCCACCTCGCCGGCCATGTCGGACGCGCCATGATAGAGCGCGCCGTTGAGAATCAGTCCGCCGCCGATCCCCGTGCCGATGGTGAGTCCCACGACGTCGCGCCCGCCGCGTGCCGCGCCCTGCCACCACTCGCCGAACGTCGCGCAGTTCGCGTCGTTGTCGAGCGTCGTCGGCAGGCCGAGGCGGTCGTGGACGCGGTCGCGCAGGGGGAAGTTCAGCCAGCCCAGATTCGGCGCGACGAGCACGATCCCGCGCTGGCGATCGAGGGGCCCGGGCGCGCCGACGCCGATCCCGATGAAATCCGTGCGCGCGACGCCGGTCTGCTGCATCGTGTCCACGATGACGCTTTCGACGAGCGTGACGATACGGTCCGCCACTCCCTCGGCGCCGAGCGTCGCGTTGGTGGGGATGCTGCGAATCGAAAGATGCTTGGCGCCGTCGATCGTCAGCGCGCCGACGACGATATTCGTGCCGCCGAGGTCGACGCCGATGATGTACTGCTGGCGCTCGGGACTGGTCATGCGAGGACGTCCGGGTTGAGGAGAAGGGCGCGCACCCGCTCGGCCACCGACTCGGGTGTGAGCTCGCGCATACAGCGGAAATGTCCGAGCGGACAGCGCTGCGGTCCATGGCGGTCGCACGGGCGGCAGGTCAGCGTATCATGCCCGACCACCGACGCCCGCGACGACAACGGGCCGAAGCCGAACTCGGGGACCGTCGGACCGAAGACTGCGACCGTCGGTGTGTCCATGGCCGATGCAAGATGCAACGGTGCCGAGTCGTTCGTCACGACCACTGCTGCCCGCCGCACCAACTCGGCCGACGCGAGCAAGGAGAGCTGGCCGGTCGTGTCCACGGCGCCGGGCACGCCGAGCAGAATCGCATGGGCGAGCGGAGAGTCGGCGGCGCTGCCGACCACGAGGATGCGGGCGTTGCCGGCAAGGAGCTGTGCCAGCTCGGGGTAATACGGCCACCGCTTGGTGGCCCAGACACTTCCGGGTGCGAGCGCAACCAGACGCTCACCGGTGCGTACGCCGGCCGTCGCGAGCAGTCGGTCGACCTCCGCACGCTCCCTGTCACCCGGCGCGAGCGACGGCTTCAGCTCGGAGGGCAGCGGCTCGCGGCCATTCGGGCGAGCGAGCATCAGCAACCGCGCGGCGTGGTGCAGGTCGTCGCGGTAGGGGACGCGCTTCGTGTACAGCAGGCGGCCGGCCGACGTCGCGAAGCCCATGCGCGACGGAATCCCTGCCAGCCACGCGAGCGCTGCGCTGCGCCATGAGCCCTGGGCGAGAAACGCAACGTCGTAGTTCCCGCGGCGCAGCCGGCGCGCCATGCGCCACAGTCCGCGGAGGCCGCGGTCGGCGCCCCGCTTGTCGTACGGCAGGATCGCGCGAACGGCTGGATGGTTCGCGAGGAGCGCGGCCGACGCCGGCGTGGTGACCACGTCCACCGGTCCTCTGTTCGCCAGTTGCGCGAGCAACGGCGTGGTGAGAACCGTATCGCCGAGGAACGACGTCTGGATGACGAGCGACGTGGGCACGTGCCGCTCGTCCTACTCGACCTGGAGGACCGCCAAGAACGCTTCCTGGGGAATCTCCACCGCACCCACCTGCTTCATGCGCTTCTTTCCTTCCTTCTGCTTCTCGAGCAGCTTGCGCTTGCGGCTGACGTCGCCGCCGTAACACTTCGCGAGCACGTCCTTGCGCAGCGCCTTCACCGTCGTGCGTGCAATGACCTTCGTGCCGATCGCCGCCTGGATCGCCACCTCGAACAGCTGCCGCGGAATGAGATCCTTCAGCTTGTCGGCGATCTTGCGCCCCCACTCGTACGCCTTGTCCTCGTGGATGATCACGCTGAAGGCGTCGATCGGATCGCCGTTGATCAGCATGTCGAGGCGCACGAGATCGCTCCGCCGGTACTCGAGCATCTCGTAGTCGAGCGAGGCGTAGCCGCGGCTGATCGTCTTCAGCCGGTCGAAGAAATCGAGGATGATCTCGCCGAGCGGAAACTCCCAGTCGAACTCGACGCGCGCCTGGTCGAGGTACGTCATGTTCTTGTACACGCCCCGGCGCTCGGTGCCGAGCGTCATGATCGGGCCGATGTACTCGGACGGTGCCATGATGCGCGCCTTCACGAATGGCTCCTCGACGTAGTCGATCACCGCGCTGTTCGGCATGAGCGACGGATTCTCGATCAGCTCCATCGTGCCGTCGGTCTTGTAGACCTTGTACTCCACGCTCGGCACGGTGGTGACGAGATCGAGGTCGAACTCGCGCTCGAGCCGCTCCTGCACGATCTCCATGTGGAGCAGTCCGAGGAACCCGCACCGGAAGCCGAAGCCGAGCGCCGTCGAGGTCTCGGGCTCGTAATTGAGCGACGCGTCGTTGAGCTTGAGCTTCTCCAGCGCGTCGCGCAGTGTCTCGTACTGCTGCGTATCCGTGGGGTAGATGCCGGCGAAGACGAACGAACGCACCGCCTGATAGCCCGGCAGCGGCTCCTTCGCGTGATTCTCCGCGTCGAAGATCGTGTCACCGGCGCGCGTCTCGCTCACCGAGCGCACGCTCGCCACGACGTAGCCCACTTCTCCCGGCCCGAGCGAATCCGTCGGCACCTGCCGGAGCTGGTTGTAGCCGACTTCGGCGACGTCGTACACCGCCTCGCTGGCGCCGAAGGTGATCCTCGTCCCCTTCCGGATCGCGCCGTCCACGACGCGCACGCTCGGAATGGCGCCGCGATACTTGTCGTAGTAC
>CAYTKA010000107.1:0-11533 GCA_964438255.1 uncultured Gemmatimonadaceae bacterium
ACACCACTCCGGTCCGAAACGAACACCAGATGCCGACCGTCCGGCGCCCAGGATGGACTCTCGTTGCGCCCGTCGCTCGTGAGCTGCTTCAGGCTGCGATCGCGCAGGCTCGCCGTGAAGAGCTGGAAGGTCGACGCGACGCGCGACTGGAAGGCGACGGCGCGTCCGTCCGGGGACCAGTCCGGGCTGCCGCGATATGCACCCTCGCTCAGATCGAGCGGGGTGAGCAGATCGACGTTCGTGCCGTCGGCGTCCATCGTGTAGATCTCCGGGTGGCCGGCGCGCCCGGACATGAAGGCGATGCGGCGGCCGTCGGGACTCATCGTCGGCGAGACGTTGTCGCTCCCGCGGCCGACGGAGATGCGGCGCGGGGATCCGCCGCCCACGGGTACGCTGTACAGGTCGACCCCGTCGTCCACGCCGTGCGCGAAGACGATGGTGCTGCCGTCGGGCGTGAACACGGGGCTGATGTAGACCCCCGCTCCGCTCGCGACGCTGCGCGTGCGCCCGCTCGCCAGCTCCTGCACGACGATCTGCGACGGCACGTAGGTCGAGTAGGTGATGAGCCGGCCGCTGGGGTCCCAGCTTCCGGAGACCGGCGTGCCGACCTCGCTCACGGGCATTTCCCCCGCACCATCGGCGTCGGCGACCCAGAGGCGGCGGCCACGCTCGAACAGCACACGCGTGCGCGAGATGCCGCGCGTCCCCGTGAGCGATTCCTCCAGATTGTCCGACAGGGTGTGCAGCGCGGCACGCCAGCCGCGCGCGTCGCTGGCCGGTGGTGCAGCGTAGTCGCGGATGAGCGCCGTCTGCTTCTTGGCGACGTCGTACACGGCGAGGTGCAGCCCTTGTGGCGTCGGCGTCACCTGCACCGCTGCCGCGGCACCGAGCCGCGCGAGCAGCGACCAGTTGGGCAGGCTGGTGCGCCCCGCCAGCCGCGCCGACGACGGATCGAGCACGATCACGTTGATCCGATCGCCGAGATCGAGGTCGCGGGAAACGATGGCGCCGATGGAGTCGCCCGTCGCGCCGGAGACGGGGAGGACGACGACCCCCGGCTTCGTGCCGGGATCGTACGTCAGCCCGATGCGCACACCACGCGACGTGGTGTCCTGTGCACCGAGGGCGACCGGAGCGGCGAGCAGTATGGGAGCGAGCCAGCGCGGTGATGGGAATCGCATCAGCGGATGAGACGGGGGTCGAAGCTGAAGATCACCGGAAGCACGTCGTCGGCAAACCCCGCCGGCAGCGGACCGAAGGCGCGCGCGTTCGCTGCCGCGTCCACGGCGCCCATGGCCTCGGTGTCGAAGGCGTACACACCGGAGCGCTGGGTCAGGCGGATGCCGGTCACGCTGCCATCCCGCCGAATGAGGAACGCCACGACGGCTTGGAGATCGCGCCCGCGCGGCGGCTTGAAGCGGATGGCGATTTGCCGCACGACGTTTTCCAGGTACCCGGGATAGGGGAAGTCGATCCCCTCGATGTGCACATTGGCGACGTCGGCTGCCTTTCCACCCTGCGGACCGCCGCCGGCGGCGGGTGCAGCCGCGGTCGGTGCAGCGGCTTTCGCCGACGTGGTCGCCGCGCTCGGGGTCGCGAGCTTCGGCGCTTTGCCCCTCGTCGGCGTGGCGGCGGATTTCGCGGCTGCACGCTTCGTTGCCGGCGCCGGAGCGGTGCGCGGCGGCGTGGGTGCTGCGGCGGCGGGCGTTGGTGCCGGGATCGGTGCTCGAGTCGCGGGCTGCACGACGCCGATCTGCCGCGGACCGGGAGGAGCGGCGACGAGATTCACCCGATACGTGGGCGGCCTCGGAGGGCGCGGTGCGGCACGCAGCAGCACGAACGCCGCGATCACGGCCAGGTGCATCGCCGCGGAGAACGCGATCGGCGCGCGGAGCGACATCCCGTCGCGCGACGCGATGGTGCTCACCGCCCGGTCTCGGGATCGGTCACGAGCCCCACGTCACCCACGCCCGCGGCACGCATGATGGCCAGCACCTGCGCAACCGTGCCGTACGGGACGCCCGCATCGGCACGCATGTATACGCCGTCGCGCGTCCGGTTCGCTGCCAGCGCCTTGAACGACGCGCGGAACTCGGAGAGGGTCATCTTCGTCTGATCGACGTACACCGCACCGCTGCGGTCGACGCTCACGACGAGCCCGCTCTTCGGCTGCTCGAGGGGCCTCGCGTCGGCTCTCGGTAGCGCGACGTCCACGCCGCCCTGCATCATCGGCGCCGTGATCATGAAGATCACGAGCAGGAGGAGCATCACGTCGATGAGGCTCACGACGTTGATCTCCGAGTTGAGCGGTAGCTCGCGGCGGCGATGCCGGGCCATGCTAGATTCGTCCCTCGCGCACGAGCATCGCGATCACCGTCGTGCCGAATCCCTCGAGCAGGTTGTCGAGCCGATTGAGCCGGTTCGCGAGGATGTTGTAGCCGAACGTCGCCGGAATGGCGACGCTCAACGCGGCGGCCGTGGCCACGAGCGCCTCGGCCACACCCGGTGCGACGGCGGCGAGATTGCCCGACCCGCGCGTGGCGATGCCGACGAACGCGCTGATCACGCCGAGCACGGTGCCGAGCAGTCCGATGAGCGGGCTCGCCGAACCGATCGTCGCGAGCCAGGGAAGAAATCGGCCCAGCCGGTCGCGCTCCGCGAGCGCCTCGGCGTCGAGCACGAGGCGCAGTGTCTCCACACGCGAGGCCGCCGCCGTGGGCGACAGCTCGGCGATCGCCTCCTCATCCGCGCCGTGCGCGCCACCGACGCCGACGAACTGAAGCGCGCGGACGAGCAAGCGATGCGCTGCACTCGGTGCGGCATGCTTGACCGCGACGCCCGCGGCATACAGACGCGGCGCGCGCTCGATCTCGGTGGCGAACGCCATCGACGCACCGAGTGCGCGCGTGAGCTCGCGTCCCACGCCGAACATGATGGCCCAGCTCACGAGCGAGAGCACGACGAGGATTGCGAGCACGACCTGCGTCGCCGTGCTCGACTCGAGGATCAATTCCTTCGCGGACGACGGTACGGCGCCGGCAGCCTGGAGAAGCAGGATCATGCGGTGGCTCGGGGCTTCGCGGTGGTGGGATGCGCGGTGGCCGCGTGACGCGCGGCGAACCAGTCCCAGCTCCGCCGCAACCCTTCCTCGATGGAGACGGTGGGACGCCAGTCCAGCGCGCGCGCGGCTTTGGAGACCTCGACGAACGACTGCTGCTGCTCGCCGGCCCGCTTCGGCGCGTACTCGAACGGTACGTCGCTCCGCGCCGCCGTGCGCAGCACCTCGGCAAGGCGCATGACGGACGTGCCGACCCCCGTGCCGATGTTGAACGCGCGGGCGTCGAGCAGACCGACGGGAGGCAGTGCACGGATCGAGGCGCGCCACGTCGCCTCGGCGACGTCGGTCACGTAGACGTAGTCGCGCGTCTGGAAACCGTCGCCGAAGATCGTGAGCGGCCGCCCGTCGAGGATGCGGCCGCAGAAGATGGCGACCACGCCGGCTTCACCATGCGGGTCCTGCCGCGGGCCGTAGACGTTCCCGTAACGCAGCGCCACCGTCGTCAGCCCGTGGACGCGCCCATAGTACGCGAGATACAGCTCCACGGACAGCTTGGCGATGGCGTAGGGCGACTCGGGATCTTTCGGGAAGGTCTCGACATTGGGCGGCACAGTATGGTCGCCGTACAACACGCCGCCTGTGCTGGAGAACACAATTCGCGTCGAGGGTGAATGATGCCGAACTGCCTCGGCGAGATTGAGCGTGCCGACGATGTTCGTGTTCGCATCGAGCACGGGATCGGCGACGCTCTTCCGCACATCCATCTGTGCGGCGAGATGGACGAGGACGTCCGGCTTCAGTCTGGTGACGAGTGCTGCCGCATCAGGGGTGCGAATGTCGAGCTCGTGCAGGATGGCGCCCGAGGGAAGGTTCGCGCGCTTGCCGCTCGACAGGTTGTCGAGGGCGTGCACCGTCCAACCCTCGGCCATGAAGCGCTCCGCGACGTGGGAGCCGATGAATCCCGCGCCGCCGGTGACGAGCACGATGGGCATCAGCGCGGCTCTCCGCGGCTCGCCGTGTCGGATGGCGCCGGCTCGTCGGTGCCGCGCTCGTCGCCCGCCCGCTCGTCGAGCGCGAAGAGATAGCGCGCCGCGTCGACGACACCGAGGCCGCGCCCATTCGCCGCGGCGGCGCGCAGGCGCACCGACGGCTCGTGCATGAACTTGTTCATCAGCGACCGGGAGAGATGTTCCACCGCGGCGCGCTGCGCGGGGGTGAGGTCGGGGAGGCGCTTGAGCGCGAGCGCCAGCTCGCGCTCACGCACGCGATTCATCTCCTCGCGGAACTGCGTGAGCACGGGCACGGCGGCGAGACCGGCCGCCCACTGCCAGAACCTCTCGACCTCCTCGCCGATCACCGTCTCCGCGGCGGGCAGCTCGCTCTGCCGGCGCGCGAGGTTGGAGCTCACCACCGCGCGCAGGTCGTCGAGATCGTAGAGGAAGACATTGTCCAGCTGCGCCACGGCCGGCTCGACGTCGCGTGGAAGTGCGATATCGAGAATGCAGAGCGGGCGATCGCCGCGCTTCTCCACGGCGGCGCGCACGCGCTCCGCGCTCACGACGGGATGAGGCGACGCCGTGGAACAGAGAAGCAGGTCCACGTCGGGAAGCGCGTGCCACGCCTCGTCGTAGTGGACCGCCGTTGCCGAGTAGCGCGCCGCCAGCTCCTGCGCGCGCTCGAAGGTGCGGTTGGCGACGACGGCGGCGCGCACCCCCTCCTGCTGCAGCGACGCGAGCGCCAGCTCCGCCATCTCCCCTGCCCCGAGCACCATCGCGCGGCGTCCCGCGAGGCTGCCGAAGATCTTCTTGGAGAGCTGCACGGCCGCCGAGCTCACGCTGAGCGCGCCATGGCCGAGCGTCGTCTCGCTGCGGACGCGCCCACCGACGAGCAGCGCCGTCTGGAACAACCGATTCAACACCGCTCCCGATGCGGGACGACTCACCTCCCACGCGTCGCGCACCTGGCCGTGGATCTGCGCCTCGCCGAGGACCATCGAGTCCATCCCCGCGGCGACGCGGAACAGATGTGCTGCTGCTTCGCGATCACGGCGCACGTACCCATAGCCGCTGGCGTCGGCACCGAGCCGGCGCCCCAGCAACGACCACCCTTCCGTCGCGCACTCGTGCTCCCCTTCCACGAGGTAGAGCTCCGTGCGGTTGCACGTCGAGAGCAGGACGCCCTCGCGCGCGCCCGAGGTCTCGCGCAGCCGCTCGAGCGTCGGCACGACTTCGCTCGGGCGGAAGGCAAGCCGCTCGCGTACGTCGAGGGGCGCGCCGCGATGGCTGACGCCGAGGACGATCACCGCCACGATGACACCTGTCGGGCGATCTGCTCGCGCTCCACGGCGTCGCAGAATTGCTCGCCGAGCGTGTCGCGCGAGAGGGTGCGCCAGCGGCTTTCGTCGCCGCGATCGAGCAGCGTGCGGCGCAGATCGGCCAGCGCCGCCAGCGCCGATGCATAGCGCGAGTCGAAGCGCCGCGCGATCGCGTCGCGGATGCGCGCCGCCGCACCGGGCACGCCGCCGGCGCTCACGCCCACGACGAGCGCACCACTCCGATGGGTGGCCATCGTCGCGAAGCTCCCCTCCGCCGGCCGGTCGGCGACGTTCACCAGCCGGTGCGCCGCACGCGCGTCGGCGGCGACTGCCGCATTCACCATCCGATCGTTGGCGGCAGCGATCACGAGCTCGGCATCCGCGATGTCGCCGGACGAGTACGCGCGCTCGACAAGCACGACGTGACCCACCGCGGCGAGCAGCCGCATGGCGTCGCTCACCTCGGGGGCGACGACGCGCACTTCTGCACCCGCCTCGCACAGCGCGCGCGCCTTCCGCACCGCGACGGCGCCCGCACCCACCACGAGCACGCGCACGCCCCCGGCCTCGACGAGAATCGGCAGCCCGCTCACAGGAACCGTCCTCCCGCATTCGATTCGGCAACGCGGAACGCCACGTAGAGCGCGACCACCGCGGCGAACGAAATGCTCGAGTAGATGGCGGCACGACGCGCCTGCCATCCGCCGAGGATGCGACCAAGCGCGATCCCCGAAACGGCGAGCCATGCCCCGACCGCCCAGATCACCTTGAGCACGCTCAACTCGCGATACGCGACCGAGTAGGTCACGGCGAGCACGAGACCGAGCGTGAGCCCCAGCCATCCGGCGACGGCAGCGACGTGGTTCACACGATCCAGCGTGGCGAGCGGCGGGAAGAACCGGAAGATCGCGCCGAAGCGGCGAGACTTCAGCTCGCGGCGCTCGATGAGGTACATGCACCCCGCCGCCGCCGCGGTACCGAAGGCGGCGATGCCGAGGAAGCTCAGCGCGATGTGCGAGAACAGCCAGGCACCGCGCGCACCGCTCGCATCGAGGCCGGGAATGAAGCCGATCAGGTTCGCGCACGTCGTCGGGATGGCCGCGAGCGGCGCGGCAACCAGCGTGAGGCTCACCTCGCGCGCCGCAACTTCGACGACGAGCAGCGTGGCCGCGAGCACGAGACCGGCGAACGACAGCGATGGCCCGAGTCCCGTGAGGGGAAGCTGGCCGACGCGCTGGACGTAGATGAACAACCCCGCCGCGTGCGCGAGCACGCCGGCCGCGAGCAACGCAGCCACACCGCGCACCGGGGCCCCTACCGGCCGCGCAAACGGCGTCGCAGCAAGGGCCGCGGCGCCGATGTACAAAGTGATGGCGACGAAGTGGGCGATCGCGGTCATGTCGGTCGCCGTAATGTAATGCGCGGACAGGCGTTACGGGATTCCGCCGCGCTTGTCCGCCCCGATCGTTACGCTCAGGGCATGCGCGCGACGACGCGCACGCTCTGTCCCTCGCGAATCGCCGGCTGCTCCTGAGACGTCACTCGTGCCGTCGCTCCGTATGGCGTGACACGCACGACCTGCCCCGTGGCGATCGACACCTCCGGCACGACCGGCCCGTCGTCACCGACACGATTCTGGCGCGGCCGGAAGATCTCGACCTCGTCGCCGATGCGCATCCCGTCGCCGGCCGTCAGATCGAACAGCACGTAGTAATCGAGCGAGGGAAGTACGGCCGGCCGATGAATCACCCGAATCGTCGCCGTGCGACCCGCCTTCGACGCCACGGCGATGGGCTTCGCGGTGGCGCCGGCCCCGCCGGTCTCGAGCGGGACGACGGGCACATCAGCGTCGAGGCGGGAGTACATCTCGACGACCTCCGCGACTGCGGCCTCACCATTTCGCGGTGCGCGCACGACACGCAGGATGGCGACCGGGACCACCACCGAGCCGATGTCTTCGACGTATGGACCCAGCTCGTAGGCGACATAGCGCTCACCCTCCGCTCCGATGCTGCCGTCGGGAGGCGTCATGAGGACTTTGTCGTACAGCTGGAAGTTCGTCGTCTGGGGGGGGACGTTCGCCCCTGGGAGGTCGTAGCCGACGATCACGCGGCCAGTCCCCCTGGGGCCGTTCTGGCGATCGAAGTACGGCGCGCGCGTCACGTCGCCGAATGGAACGCGTGGCAGTGGGGGCGGGGACGGCAGGCTACGCGTCCGCTCGCTCCGCTGCACGGCGCGGAAGATCGTCGGCCCCGGTACGTAGTGTGGCGGGAGCTCCTGCTCCGCCCGCGGATTGAACGTCTCCTGAGGCGGGCGGCCGGGCGTGGGGGGTGTCACGCCGGGACCAGCGGCGACCTCCGGTGCGACGCGGCCCGGCAGCTTGAGGACGTCGCCGGGATAGATCCAGTGTGGGTCGTCGATCAGGTCGGTGTTGAGCCGGTAGATCTCGGGCCAGAGGTACGCGTCGCCGAGGTAGGCGTTGGCGAGGTCCCAGAGTGTGTCGCCCCGCTTGACGGTGTGCGTGGAGGAGTCGGAGCGCGTCGTCGTATCGGGACGGACGTCCTGTGCGATCGCCGCGGTGGCGGAAGCGACCGTGAGGAAGGCGGCGGCGGAGAGCGACCAGCCGAGACGGGGAATCTTCACGTGCTCGAGGGCTGCTGCGCCGTTCGCGCGGCGCATGGGAAATGACCGGAGCCGCCGCCAAGGGCGGCGGGACTGCTCGTTAGACGATTCATCCCCGAATGAGATACCGCCTACCTCCCCAAGCCCGCGCGCCGCGGCTCGGCGGCGACTCGCCGAGCCTGACGACAGGCCACGGCGACACGGTGCGCAAAGTCCGAGCGACTCAGCCATCGCTTCTCGTGAACACGGCGGCGCGCACCGAGATGCACGCCGCCAGTTTTCCACATCGAGCTGCCGCGTCAGAACGGCAGATCGTCGTCCTCGTCCGCCAGCGCGCCGGGGAAATCCTCGAAGTCGTCGCCGCTCGCGCCGGCGCCCGTCTTCGCCTTGGCCGGCGACGCCGCGCGCGGCCGCGACGCACCCGACTCGGCGTCGTAGTCGCCACCGCCACCGGCGCCCCGACCGCCGCCGAGCATGATCAGCTCGCGCACGTTGATCTCGGTGGAGTAGCGCGTCTGGTTCTCCTTGTCCTGCCACTGGCGGTACTCGATCCGCCCCTCGACGTACAGCTTGTCCCCCTTCTTGACGTACTTCTCCACGATGTCGGCGAGCTGCGAGCTCTTGGTGTTCCACACCACGCAGCGATGCCACTCCGTCTTCTCCTGCTTGTTGCCGCTCGCGTCGTTCCACGACCGGCTCGTCGCGAGCGAGAAGGTCGCCACGCGGTTGCCCCCCGTCGTCGAGCGCACCTCGGGATCGTTGCCGAGGTTTCCGATCAGCGTCACCTTGTTCAAGCTTCGGCTCATTTTTCTCCTCCTGGGCGGGATGTCATTGCCTCGCCGTCCATGCTAAAGACCAAGTCCACGTCGAGCGGGACCGAACGCCCGCAATCATCGATAAAACACTGCCGCCCAGCCGTTTACATCACTTCGTGTAACACCTCACTTCACATCGGTGCCAGATCCCGCCGCAACACCAGTGCGTCTTCCACGGGACGCTGATAATAGCCGCGCCGCCGCCCCACGGCGGTGAACCGCCGCGACGCGTACAGCGCCTGCGCGGCTGTATTCGTCTCCCGAACTTCAAGATAGAGCGCGCGGATGCCAGCCTCCACCGCCTCGGCCAGGACGCGGTCGAGCAGTCGTCCGCCGATGCCCTGACGACGCGCCGCCGGAAAGACCGCGAGATCGGCGATCTCTCCCTCGTCGGCCATGAACAGCGCCACAACATAGCCCACGAGCCGCGCTCCGCCATCCCGCCCCGCGCTCGCGTCGGCCGCCAGCTCGGCAACGAAAAAGCGCGCCTGCGGCAACGCAAGCGCCGACGCGAGGGCGTCGACCGTCCACGGATCCGAGAACGACATCCGCTCGATCGCCGCGATTCGCTCGAGATCCGCGCCCCTCGCGAGACGGACGCTGACCGCCGAGCTGGCCGAGCTGATCATCGCGCCGCGAGCGGCCGCCCATGCGCCGCCTCCCACTTCACCTGCGCCTCGGCGAGTCTTCCGTACGCCGGCTCCCATCCTGCCAGCTCGGCAGGCGGTGTCGCGTCGATCAGATTTGTGAGCAGCACCGCGGCGCCGGCCCGCGGCTCGACGACATGCCCGTCCTGAAACGGTGGCCCGACCACGCGCGCGCCGTGCTCCGCGGCGAGCTCGCCAAGGGCCGCGGTGGGCACGATACGCGTCGCGCCGGCGAGGTGGATGACGCCCCCCTCGTCGACGTCGTAGAGCTCCACGTAGTACTCGTCGCGCAGTGCGTCGATTGCGGCGAGATACCGGCCGGCGCCGAGCGCGTGCTGTGACGCGACGAGCAGCGCGAGCGACGACACCGGAACGAGCGGAATGCTGCGCGACAGGGCGATGCCCTTCGCGATCGATCCGGCAATGCGAAGGCTCGTGAAGCTGCCCGGTCCGGCGCCGCAGATCACGCGTCCCAGCTCACCGGCCGAGACACGGCTCTCGGCGAGCAGATCGGCGACGGCGGGCATGAGTGCCTCGTGCTCACGCCCGCGCATGGCGACCGAGCGCTCGCCGACGAGACCTCCGTCGCGCAGGAGCGCCGTGCTTCCCGTGTACGTTGCCGCCTCGAGCACGAGGCTGATCATGGGTGCCATCCCGCGTAGAGCAAGCGCCGATCGGGATCGTGGGGAAGATGCTGGAGCGAGAGGACGACGTGGTGGGGCGGCATCCGGCGCGACGCGCGCTCCGGCCATTCCACCAACACGACCGCGCGCGCGCTCATCAACTCGTCCCAGCCGAGTGCGTCGAGCTGCCCGGGGCCGTCGAGCCGGTAGAGGTCGAGATGCAGCACGGGAGAGCGCGGCGCATGGTATTCGTGCACGAGCGCGAAGGTCGGGCTCGTGACCTCGTCGGTCACGCCGTAACCGGCGCAAATCGCCTGGACGAGCGTCGTCTTCCCTGCCCCGAGCTCGCCGCTGATGGCAACGACCAACGGCGCATGCGCGGCGTGCCCGAAGCGGCGGCCCCAGTCGCGCAGCCCCTCTCGCGTCATGGCAAGGGCGCCGTGCTCGGCGAGGGGGGGCACGAGCGGCGGATGCATCGGTACGTCGCCGGCGGCGCTCACCGGCGCGCGCCGGCCTTCGCGTCCGCCGCCACCTTCCCGCGCGATGGCGCGTCGGCCATCCGCGCCTTGACCTCGAAGAGCTGATCGCGCAGCCGCGCCGCTGCCTCGAAGTCGAGCGCCGTCGCCGCCTCGCGCATCTGCTCCTCGAGCATCTTCACGAGCGCCTCCGGCTCCACCATCTGATAGTCGGGCGACGTCTGCTCGGCAACTTTCCTTCCGCGCTTCGGCCGCTCGCCCTCGTCGCGCTCCGTCCGCGCGTCGGCGACGCGCGTGATGAACCGCACCTGGTCGATGCTCTTCGACACCGACGTCGGCGTGATGCCGTGCTCCTCGTTGTATGCCTGCTGGATCTCGCGACGCCGCGTCGTCTCGTCGATGCACCGCTGCATGGAGCCGGTCATCCGATCCGCATAAAAGATCGCCTTGCCGTTGAGGTGGCGCGCCGCGCGGCCGACGGTCTGGATGAGCGAGCGGTCCGAGCGCAGGAACCCCTCCTGGTCGGCGTCCAGGATGGCGACGAGCGACACCTCGGGCAGGTCGAGCCCCTCGCGCAGCAGGTTGATGCCGACGAGCACGTCGAACTCCCCGAGGCGCAGCCCGCGGACGATCTCCATGCGCTCGATCGCGTCGATGTCGCTGTGCATGTAGCGCACGCGCACGCCCACCTGCTGGAGGTAATCGGTCAGGTCCTCCGCCATGCGCTTCGTGAGCGTGGTGACCAGCACGCGCTCGCCCACCTTCACCCGTTGGCGAATCTCGCCGAGGAGGTCGTCCACCTGCCCGCGCACGGGACGCACCTCGATCACCGGATCGACGAGCCCCGTCGGCCGGATGATCTGCTCCACCACGACCCCCTCGGACAGACGCAGCTCCAGCTCTCCCGGCGTCGCCGACACGAAGATCGCGCGCGGCGTGAGCGAGAGGACCTCGTCGAACATGAGCGGCCGGTTGTCG
>CAYTKA010000108.1:0-11472 GCA_964438255.1 uncultured Gemmatimonadaceae bacterium
TCCCGTGTCCGTTGGCTCGGGCGCGCCGCAGCTCGAGGGGAAAACGCTCGACGGCACGAAGCGCACGAAGACCCTTGCCGACTACAAAGGGAACGTCGTGCTCGTGAACATCTGGGCCACCTGGTGCGAGCCGTGTCGGGTGGAGATGCCGGCGATCGAGAAGCTGTATCAGGAGTTCGGGCCGCAGGGGCTGAAGGTCGTGGCGATCAGCGTGGACGATCCGGGTGAGGAAGAGCACGTGCGCGAGTTCGCGAAGAGCCTCGGGCTCACGTTCGAGATCCTGCACGATCCGGCGCGGAAGACGGCGACGAGCTATCAGGTAACCGGCTTCCCCGAGACGTTCGTGATCGGCCGCGAGGGGACGATCCGCAAGAAGGTGATCGGTGCAGCGGATTGGAGCTCTGAGGCCAACCGCGCCCTGATCCGCGAGCTGCTGGGACGCCAGACGGCGTCGCGGTAGGGCATCATGACCTTCCCGCGTTCCCCTACACCGTCCTCGGACCGTCCCGCGTGGCACCAGCGTGGCCGCCGCGCACTGACCGAGCGCATCGGCCTCAAGGTCACGTCCTTGATCATCGCCGTGCTGCTCTGGCTCGTCGTCGGGGCGCGGCAGCCGACCGAGGCGTACGTGCGCGTGCGGCTCGATCCGCAACTCGATAGCGCGCTCGTCTTGCTCGACAGCGCACCACACCTGCGCGCCCTCGTTGCCGGACGCGCGGCCGACATCGTGAAGCTCTCCACGACACCACCGGTCGTGCATCGCTCGATCGGCGGCGATGCGCCGGACACGTTGGTGCTCGACGTCGCACCGGGAGATGTGCGCATCCCCGCCGACCTGGCCGAGCAGATCCGCGTGGTCGACGTCGTCCCGCGCAGCGTGACGCTGCGCTTCGGGACGCGCGCGTCGCGGCGTGTCGCGGTGGTGAACGACGGGCGCGTCCAGCTCCGTGGGGACAGCAGTGCGCAGCGGGCTACCCGGATCGTGTTCGATCCGGACACCGTGCACATCTCCGGGCCGCGCCGCACCGTACGCCAGTTCAGTGCGATCCACCCCGCCGCCCTCACGCTCGCCGTCGGTGATACGCTGCCACACGTTGCCGATCTCGATACGGTAGGGCTTGGCGTTCGAGTGACGCCGGCGCAGGTGAGGGTGCGTCTTCACCCCGACGGGTCGACGGCGCTCACGCGGGCGCCATAGCATGCCGCGCATCCTCGGCATCGAGACGTCGTGCGACGAGACCTCGGCAGCCGTGCTCTCCGGTCACGGCGACGACGCGACGCTCGACTCCCTCGTCATCCTCTCGCAGGACGTGCACCGCGTCTTCGGCGGTGTGGTTCCGGAGATCGCGTCGCGCCAGCACCTCACCGCGATCGTACCTGTCGTGGCGCGCGCGCTCGGTGACGCGAAGATGTCGCTCGACGCGATCGATGCCGTGGCCGTGACGAACGCACCCGGCCTCGTGGGCGCGCTGCTCGTCGGCGTGAGCTTCGCGAAGGCACTCGCGTTCGGCCGCGGTATCCCGGCGATTGGCGTGCATCACATGGAAGGCCACCTGTTTGCGACCGCGCTCGAGCATCGCGATGCGGTGCCGCCGTTTACGGCGCTGCTCGTCTCCGGCGGGCACACACTGCTCGTGGACGTGCAGGCGTGGGGGCGCTATCGTGTGCTCGGCCGCACGCGCGACGATGCGGCGGGGGAGGCATTCGACAAGGTCGCGAAGCTGCTCGGCCTTCCCTACCCGGGCGGTCCGCACGTCGAGCGACTCGCACGCGAGGGAGATCCGTCGCGCTTTCGCTTTTCGCGCCCGATGTTGCGCCGCAATCAGCGTCCCGATGACGACGACTACTACGACGTCTCGTTCAGCGGGCTGAAGACCGCCGTCCTGCACGCGGTGCGCGGCGGCTCGCCCGACGACGCGCCGCACATCGCACGGGGATTCCACGATGCGCTCGTGGACACGCTGGTCGAGAAGACCGCACGCGCCGCCGAGCAGTTTCGCCGCACGCGAATCGTACTCGGTGGCGGTGTGGCCGGCAATCGCACCCTCGCCGCGGCGATGCGCGATCGCGTGACGCAGCTCGGGGTCGAGGTGTATGCACCGAGTGCGCGCCTCGCCACCGACAACGCGGCGATGATCGCTCGCGCCGGACTGTTCCGGCTCGAGCAGGGCGAGCGGGCGCCGCTCGACCTCAACGCATTCGCGTCGCTCCCCCTCCCTGGTGTCGTGACTCCATGACGGCTCTCCCCACTCCGATCGTCCACCATCCATTCGCATACACCATCGGGCCGATCCAGGTCACAGGATTCGGCATCGCGATCCTGCTCTGCTTCGTGGTCGCACAGTATGTCGCGCAGCAGCAGCTCGTGCGGCGCGGGCACGATCCCGAGCCGGTGGTGGACATGACGCTCGCCGCGCTGATCGGCGGGCTGGTCGGCGCGAAGCTCTATTACGTGGTCGTGCTGCGTCATTGGGACGCGCTCTTCGACCGCGGCGGCTTCGTGTTCTGGGGCGGCTTCATCGGCGGCGCGCTGGGGGTGATCGGCGTATTGCTCTGGAAGCGGTACGGGTTCTGGAAGCTCGCCGAGGCGAGCGCGCCCGCGCTCGCTGCCGGATATGCGATCGGCCGCACCGGTTGCTGGGCGGTCGGCGACGACTACGGGCGGCCGTGGCGCGGCTTTCTCGCCGTCGCTTTCCCCGAGGGTGCGCCGCCGAGCACCGCGGGAATCATGGCGCGCGAGTTCGGCGTGCCGATTCCCGGCGGCGTGTCGCCGAACGCGCTGCTGTCGGTGTTTCCGACGCAGCTCTTCGAGGTGGCGCTCGCCCTCGTGATGTTCGGCATCCTCTGGCGGCTGCGCAATCATCGCCGCGCGGAAGGCTGGCTGTTCGGCGTCTACTGCGTGCTCGCCGGCATCGAGCGTTTTCTGATCGAGTTCCTGCGCGCGAAGGACGACCGGCTCCCCTTCGGCCTGACGTACGCGCAGTTGATCTCGGTCGGCGTCGTCGTGCTCGGCGTCGCGATCATGACACTGCGTTGGCGGCCAAGGTCCGAGATTCCTGCGTCGGAGCCGAACCACGCCACGCCATTCCCTGGCGAAGTTCCCAACGCCGCTCCTACCGAGTGAGCTCCTCGCGGCCGATCGTCTCCTCCAGGGCAGCGAGTCGGCGCTTGAGCTCTTCGTTCTCGGCGTGCAGCCGCGCCATCTCGTCCGTCATCTCGCGGGGGGGTACGCTCGCCGGCATCACGGTCGGCAGTGTGACCGAGCGCCTCGGCCAGACCGTCTTCAGCACGGCGAAGGCGAACAGCAGGAGCAGCACGAGCTGCGCGAGCACGCCTTGCCATGTCGGATAGAGCCCAAGCCACTCCACGTGCGGGAATCCGCGGATCGCGCTCAACGGGACCAGGTTCCCCTCCTGGAGCTCCTTGATCCCCTTTCCGGTGAACACGAACGCCATGTAGTACAGCAGCACGCTCGTCACCGAGAAGAAGGGTCGCAGGGGGATCTTCACGCCGAAGCGATAGAACAGCGTGAAGATCACGGCGAGTGCGACGAACCCCGCGACGATGCCGAGTGAGAGCGGCATCGCGACGTTCGGCCCTTCGTTGAACAGCGCCTGATAGAACAGCGCCGTCTCTGCACCCTCGCGGTACACGGCGAGGAACGCGACGAACACGAGCGCGCGGCCACCGCCATGCTCCAGCGCGGCCGAGACCTTCTCCTTGATGAACTGTTGCCACTTGGCCGCCTCCACCTTGGAGATGAGCCAGTAGCTCACGGAGAAGAGCACGGCCACGGCAAGCAGCAGTGATGCGCCCTCGATGAACTCCTTGCTCGCCGGCGCGGCCGCGAGGAGGGTCTTGAGGACGACGGCCGTGATCGCGCTGCCCACGATCCCCATCACGACGCCGGTCCAGATGCTCTTGAGCCGCGCGCGATGGCCCGTCTTGATGAGGAATGCGACGATGGCTCCGATGACGAGAATCGCCTCGAACCCCTCACGCAGGATGATGAGGAACGATTGCCAGAATGCTTCCACGCCGCTTCCCGCCGGCGCGCTGAGTGCCACGATTTCCGGCAGCCTCGCCTCGATCGCGTCGCGCACCTCCTCGGCACCACGCACGTCGTTCGAGCGGACCGCCGCCTTGAAGTCGGCGAACTGCCGCTCCATCGATGTCACGAGCCCGGGATTCTTCGCGCGCGCCGTCCGCTCGAGCGGCTCGAACGCGATGTAGGCGTCGAACGCCTTGTCCCCCGCGTCCGCCGGGCGGCCGGCCTTCGCTGCGCTGAGCGATTGCTCGAGCTGCGCGACCACGTTGCGGGCCGCGGCCTGCACGCTGACGCTGTCGCCGCTCGCCGCGAGCGCACCACCCGAGCGATCCTTCGCCGGCAGCGTGCGCACGTAGGCGACGATCGCCGCCGTCTGCGCGGCGGTGAGATCGCCCGACGGCGGCATGGCCGTCCCGGCAATTCCCTGTCTGACCACGGCGGCGATGTCGTCGTCACTGTGCTCCACCTGCCACGCCATCGTGCCGATCTCCGGCGGCAGCGTGGTGAGCGAGCGCGCGAGCACGCCGTCGCTCGCCCCCGCCACGCCGTGGCAGGACGCGCAGCGCTGCATGAACAGCCCTTCCCCCTCGAGTTGCTGCGCCCGCGTCGCCCGCAGCGAGGTCACGTACGCGACGACGTTCCAGCGCTGCTCGGCAGTCAGGCTTCCGGCGTAGCCCACCATCGGCGTGCCGGCGATTCCCACCGACAGGATGCGGAACGTCAGTGCCGGGCTCACGCCACGCATCTGCCCCGCGCTGCCGATCGCGGCGGGCTTGGGCGTGAGCCTGAGCCCGGCCGGTCCGTCGCCCAATCCGGCGGCCCCGTGACAGCTCGCGCACGACTTGGTGTAGATCGTCCGGCCTTCCACGAGGTCAGCCGGGCGATGGGGCATCTCGAGCTTCGCGTCGTTCCCGAGAAGCGCAGCGAAGCGCGTCTCGAGGGAATCGAGCGCCGCAGGCGGGCGCTTGGCCGCCACTGCCGCGGCGATGGAGTCGAGCAGCGCGCGAGCGGAGACCGCCGTCTGCCCGGAGAGCCGGTCGGCGGCACGGCGCGCATCAGCCAGGAAATCGTTGGCCTCCTGGAACTCCTGCGCGCTGATCAGACGGCCGTTGGCGTCGACCGCCTTGGCATATTCCTCGACCGCGACGCTGACGATGTTCGCCACGCGCCGGGCAGGATGATCCTGCGCCGCCGCCGGCAGGGCCGGCACGGTCGCCAGGAAGACAGCTCGGGTGAGAATGGTTCGGATTCTCATAACCGAGCAAAGCTATCGGGATTTGCAACGTCGAGCTAGGGCCTTTTCCGCGACCTCGTCCCTTCAGCTCTCGGCGATGACGAACGCCCCCGCCGTCGTATCCGTGTGCGTGAGCGACAGATGCACCCGCACCACCCCGAGCTCCGCCGCGCGCTGGGCAGCGCGACCATGCAGGAGAAGCACCGGGACCTGGTGGTAGCGGGACACCACCTCCAGCTCCCGCCAGCCGATCGCGCGCGCCAGGTCGTTGCCGGCGAGCGCCTTGAACGCCGCCTCCTTGGCCGCCGCACGGGCGGCGAGCTGGCGCGCCGGCTCCGGATGTGACTCGGCGTACTCACGCTCGGCGCGCGTGAAGAGACGCGTGAGAAGGCGCTCTCCCTTGCTCTCGAGCATGCGCCTCATGCGCGCGATCTCCACCAGATCGACACCAATCCCGACGATCACCGCGGGCGCTCCTTCCCGCGGCGATGGAACCAGCCGTGCTCCTCGTCTCTCTCCGGCCGTTCGGCAAGCAGCCGGGTGAGGGCACGGCACGCGTCGTCCGCGGTGGCGAAGACGCGGCGGAGCTGGACGATCCACGCCTCCCATGCCGGCGACGCCGTGCCGCCGGCGCGTGCCTTCGCCGCCAGGGTATCGAGTGCTCGGAGCTCGTCGCGCAACGGCTCTACGAGCGACCGCGCGCGCGCGGCGCGCGCGCGGGCACGCGCCGGATCCTGCTCGGTCGCCTCGGCGGCTTCGGCAACGCGCGCCTCGACGCGCCGCGCCAGCGGTTCGCCGCGCAGCGCCGACAGCGCGGCGTCGGCGTCGCCGGTGGTGGCGCGAGCACGCGCCTCGAGCAGCGCCGAGAAGATCGCCGCATGGGCCGCTTCGCCGGCCGCATCGCGCGGCGCGCCGAAAGCGCGCAGCGATCGCGCGAGCTCCGGCAGCACGACCGGCTCAGGCATTGGCCGAATCGTAGTGCACGTCGCCGCGCAACTCGCCGTCGCTCAGCGCTGCCAGTGCGCCGGTTCGCGCTTCGTAGCGGCGCACGAAATCCGGAAGCCGGTCGGCGCTGAACCCCGCGCGCGGCAGCCCGAGCGCGGCGATCGCGCGCTCGATCTGCTCCGGCGTCCCTTCGACCTCCACGAGACTGTCCATGCGCGGATATCGCTCGAAGCGGATCGTCGCACCGGCGAGCTCGTACTGTGCGATCTCGCGATCGATGGCGATCGTGACGACGTAGCCGAGCCGAGCGAGAATCTCCGCCAGCGCGTCGGGCTGCGCGACGTTCACGTCCAGCTCCTCGCGCAGCTTGTAGCCCGCCTCGCGCCGCGTCGGGCCCTTCCAATCCAGCTCGGCGTGCGTCGCGCTCGCGTTGCGATAGACCCGCGTGCGCAGCACCTCGTCGTGTGCGGCGAGCGCATGGTCCGGCGTATCGTAGCGGCGATCCTCGAGGCGACCCTCGTAGACGAGCGTCGCCCCCGCGCGCTCGGCCGCGGCGCGCCAGCGTGCGATGTCATCCACGACGCTCTTGAGCTCGACCTCGAGCATCGCGTCAGCCCTCGAGGATGACGCGCATCACGGCGTCGGTATCCGAGAGATCGTCGAACACCGCGGCCGCATTGCAGGCGCGCAGCGCGTCGGCGGAGTAGCGCCCCGTCGCGACGCCGATCGCTCGCGCGCCGACACTGCGGCCACACGCCATGTCAGCCGGGGTGTCGCCGATGATGACGATGTCGTCTCCACGCACGGCATGCCCGAGAAGCTGCTCCGCCCGCGCGCGCGCGATGGCCGGCAGCTCGGGACGATCCGCGTGATCGGAGCCGAACGCGCCGACGCGGAAGCGCTGCGGGGCGATACTGACCGCGGTGAGCTTGGCCACTGCACCGTCGTGAAGATTGCCCGTGAGCAGGCCGAGCAGCACGTCGTCACGCGCGTCGAGCCGATCCAGCAGCGCACGCACGCCGGGGTAGACTCTGTCGCTGTGATCGTCGCCGCCAAGCTCCACGCGCAACAGCTCGACGTAGCGTGCAAGCACGTGCGACAGTCTGTCGTCGATCTGTTGCGCCGGCGTGCCGCCCAGCGCCAGGAGCTCGCGCACGATCTGCGGATCGGTCTTGCCGTCGAACTCGTGTCCCTCCGGCACGGCAGAGCCGAAGATTTCCTCCAGCGCCTGATGCACCGCGCGACGACCGGCGCCCGCCGTGGAGAGGATGGTTCCGTCGATGTCGAACAGGACGACTTTCATTCGCATGGTGGATCGATCCGGCGCGACGGCAACCGCGTGAGCACGAGGCCGCTCATGATGAACGCCGCGCCGAGGAGCTGTGGCAGATGGGGCACCTCGCCGAGCGTCGCCCACGCCACGCCGAGCGCGATCACCGGCTGCAGATTGGCGTACATGGCTGCGCGCGTCGGACCGAGCACTCTCACGCCGCGATACCAGAACAGGTACGCCAGGCACAGCGCGAGAAACGCGCTGTACGCGAGGGCGAGCCACGCGCCGGGTGCGAGGTTCGTCCATCGCGTCTGCGCCAGCGCAGGGAGTGCGACGAGCACGATCGGAACGGCGCCGCCGAGCATCGTCGTCGCGTGCAGGGTGAGCCCGGGAATGCGTTCGGTGTACGGCTTCACGAGCACCGAGTAGATCGACCAGCACAACGCCGACGCGAGGATGAGCAGATCGCCGGCGAGGCGCGCGCTTCCGCCGGCGCTCGTGGCGGCGGAGCCGCCGAAGACGACGAACGCCATGCCGACGAGCGACAGGGCGATGCCGGCAACGCCGCGTACTCCGACGCGCTCGCTGCCGCGAAGCCAGCCGATGATCGCCATGAAGGCGGGCGCGGCGGCGATGAGGAGGGCGGCGTCGCCGGCGCGCGTGCGCGCGATCCCTTCGATGAAGAAGATCTGGTACAGACCGTTCCCGAGCGCGCCGAGTCCGAGCAATGCGAGCCAGTCGCGGCCGCAGGGCCGTGCGTCGCCGGTGAGAGCGACGACCGCGAACAGCACGCCTGCGGCGATGCTGACGCGCAGCGAGTTGAATGCGAGCGGCGCAACCTGCCCCGTGGCGAACTTCACCACGGCGTAGTTGACCCCCCAGATGAGGGCCATGCACAGCAGGAGCAGATCGGTGAGCGTGAACGCGGGCGAGTGCTCCCGCTCCTCCGCCCGGCGCGCCGCCTGGAGGGTCGATGCCATGCCGAAAGCTAGGCGAGCGAGGGGCCGTCGCAAACCGCATGTCGCGTCGCTAGCTTCGCTGCATGCACGTGACCTTCGCGCTCTTCGCCGACGCCGCCAACCTCTCGCAGGAAGGGAAGCTGAACATCCTCGGCGTGTTCGACGCGCTGCAGGTGGCGACGCTCCCCACGCTGCATCCGCGCGCCACGCTCGTCGTGCACCTCAAGGGCACCCCGACCGACGTTGGGACGCATCGCGTGTCGCTTCAGTGGATGAGCCCCAGCGGCACGGAGCTCTGGAGCAGCGACGGCGAGCTCGGCATCGCCGCGCCACCACAGGGCGTGATGGACATGGACTTTCCGCTCATCGCACAACTCGATCTGCCCCTCGATCTCGCCGGCGGCTATCTGATGCGCGTCGGCTTCGACGGCGCGGCGCACGCCGAGGTGTCCCTCCAGGTTCGGGCAGCCGCCGGGGCACCGGTGCCTCCCGCACCGCCCTGGATGAGCTGACCCCGTCGGCGCGAGGATCTTCCCGTCAAATCAACAGGGCCGGCGTGAGAACCCGTCTCGCTCTGACGAACCGCTCGCGGAGCTTGGCCACGTACGGATCCCGCTCGTCGTCCAACCGCTCGATCGCGTAGCCGCCGCGCCCCAGCGCGAGGTGCACGATGCGTCGGTTGCCGAGGGCGAGTGCCACGTGCGTGATGTGCTCGTCCGTGCGGTCGGAGAAGAAGAGCAGATCGCCGGGACGCGACTTCAGCATGTCGGGATCGCCTGGCGCGCCCTGCTCCGCCTGCTGCCATGCGTCGCGGCGGAGCTGAATGCCGTGCAGCGCGAACGTCGTCTGCACGAGTCCCGAGCAATCGGCACCCCACGGCGTCACACCCCCCCACACGTAGCTCGTTCCCTCGAAGAAGAGTTGTGCGCTGCGCGTGATCGCGCCCGCTTCCGCGGGAAACATGGCCGGCTGTTCGGCGACGTCGATCACCTCACCTGATTTCACGCGCTCCTCCGGCGCGAGCAGGGCGCCGAGCGGCATTCCCCGCCGCCGTCCCGACCCGTCGGTGGTAACACAGCCAAGCGAGATGCGATCGAGCCCCCCGCTCTGTCGCGAGCCGGGCTCCGGCGCCGGCCCGACGAAGCCGCGATGCAGCCACCCCTCGTACTCGTCCGGGCCACGAACGCGATACCAGTCGTCGCGCAGCTCGAGCAGATCGATGCAGCGACCGGCGACGAGCTGCGAGATCTGCGGGCTCGCGACGTGCGGCTCCGCAAACAGCGGTGCGATCGGCGTGCGTACGATGGCGCAGTCAGGATCCTTCGTTTTCATGCGGGTAAGATGTCTCCGGGCGCGCGCGTTCGGACTGCGCGCTCGATCGCCGTCTCAAGGGCGTGCACGGCGAGGACTTCCACGGCCGCCGGCATCGCCGGCACGCCGCCGTCCAGCGGCGCCGTCGCGAGGATCACGTCGCCGTCGAAGCTGGTACCGACTGGAGTGACGCGGCGGTAGAGCGCCGCGCTCGCAGCGCGCGCCAGCGCGCCGAGCTGCACCCGCCCCAGCGCCGCGTTCGTGGCTACGACGCACAACGTCGTGTTGCGCCCCGCCACCTCGCCGAAGTTTGCACGGTGCGACGTGGCGCGCGCCAGCCAGCGCTCGGTATCGAGCCAGCGTCCGTGCTCGTCGCGTGCCCCCGCGACGATGCGGCCCTCGCCGTCGCGTACGTCGCCGAGGGCGTTGACGACGGCGAGGGCGCGCACCGTCACGCCATCGACGTCCGCCGCGCCGCACCCGAGCCCGCCCTTCATGCTGTTGCGCGGGCCGGCGACCCTGCCCACGGTGGCGCCCGTCCCCGCGCCCACGGATCCCTCCACCACGTTCGCCACCGCATGCTCGCACGCGTCGTACGCCATACGCGGCGTTGGGCGCACGTCGAACCGGCCGAGTGGCGTGAGATCGAAGATCACCGCGGCGGGGACGATGGGAACGACACCCGCACCCACGGCGAACCCCCGCCCGCGCTCCTCCATCCACTGCATCACGCCGGCGGCCGCATCGAGCCCGTAGGCGGAGCCGCCGGCCAGGAGGATCGCGTCGACACGTTCGACGAGGTGTGCCGGATCGAGCAGGGCGAGCTCGCGCGTGCCCGTCGCGCGACCGAGGACGTGCGCCGCGCAGCGAAAGGGCGCGACAGCACCGCGGATCACGGTGCAGCCGGTGGCATTCTCGACGTCGGTGGCGTGTCCGACGACGAGCCCGCACGGAGCGAACGAGATCACGAGCGAGCCGGCGTCACTACTCCAGCCACTCGGGCATCGGGACGTCCTTGCTCGCACACGCCCTGCACTTCTCGATCCCGCGCATGTTGCAGATCAGGCAGATGAACGTGCCGCAGCGAATGCACGGGTATCCCTCGGAGGCGCGCTCCTCTTTGCCGCAGGCGCGGCAGATCATCGCGTCGTGCTCATGCAGTTTGCTCACGCGTCCTCCAGGCGAAGGTGGGCACCGCTCGGCCGCTCGCCGAGCTCGTACTCGCGGATCTTCTTGATCAGGGTGGCGCGCGAGATGCCGAGCTCGCGCGCCGCCCGCGTGCGGTTGTCGCCGTGGGCGCGCAGCGTTCGCTCGATGTGCGCCCGTTCCACCTCGGACAGCGAGCGCGAGACGTGCGGCAACGATGCATCGTCGCCGATGCCGCGCACCTCGGCCGCGAGATGTGTCACCTGCACCAACTCCTCGCCGCGCGCGAGCAGCAGCGCGCGCTCCAGCACGTTGCGCAGCTCGCGCACGTTGCCGGGCCACGGATAGCTCCCGATCACCTCGAGCGCCTCGTCGCTCACGCCGTAGGGCGCGTGCTGGAGCCCGCGCCGCAGCTCGGTCACCAGCGCCGCCACGGTCTCGCGCAGGTCCTCGGCCGAACGGGCACGCAGCGGCGGCAGATGGATCGGCATCACGCTCAGCCGATAGTACAGGTCCTCGCGGAAGCGTCCCGCCGTGACCTCGGTGGCGAGGTCGC
>CAYTKA010000109.1:0-11421 GCA_964438255.1 uncultured Gemmatimonadaceae bacterium
GCCTTCGCCAACGCCTCCGCCTCGCCAGGCAGCAACAACGAGTATTCGTTGGGAATGCGACCGGGCGAGTAGCGCGGGGTCGGGCGCGGCGGTTCGGTGCATAACGCCCCGGTCGCCGGCCAAAGCGGCGACGCCGTATTTCCCGACAGGTCGAGAAGACGCCGCGGCAGCACGGCCGCGACGGCGGACCAGCGCAGAAAGCGGCGACGATCAAGCATCGAATCCGATCGTCTGATTCACGCGTTTGACGATCATGGCCCTCATGGATGCTTCAGGAATCGGAGGTAGAACGCGGCGAACACCAGGAAAATCCCTATGTTCACTATCAGCCGCGCCCAAAACCGGTTTCTGAAGAACAGGACGTCCACGGCGATAATGATGGCGGCCATGAGCACCACATAAAGTACCACGGTTGCCTCTCTTCTCATTTCAAGTCTGTCCGCTCGAGCGTCCGCGCCGGACGCGGCGCTCCACGTGATCGTGAACTGGTTCCAGCAGCCGAACGCGATGAAGCAATGACCGCGAGCGCGGCTTGCCACAAATCCTCGGCGCGCTGATGTTCGCTTTCTGGATGGCCGCGGTGCTTCCGGTCATCGGCGTGATGCCGGCCTTGTCAGGAGCAATCCACCGGTAGACTCGCCGCTCAGTTCCCCAGGTGGCGGGCCGCTTCGGACCGCACCGCCCCGGCCTCGCCGACGAGCACGAAGCCTGCCCAGTGGAAGGGATGACGCGTCTCGGGCCTCCCTCGCAGTGCGGCCTTCGCCCGCCAGAGCGCCACCTCCGGGGAATCGCCCGCGCCGAGCCGAGTGTAGAAAACTCTCATGAATGCCGACGCCGACGCGCCGACCGGCCACTGCGTCGCGACCACCGCCCGCGACCCGCTCACCAGGAACGCGCGCGCCAGGCCGACCGGGCCGGAACCGCGATAGAGCTGGCCGTCTTCCGTCGCGCAGGCACTCAGGACCACGAGCTGCGCGCGCGAGCGGGTCTTCTCGATATCGGCAATCTGAAGCTCGTCGTCCGGTGTACCAGCAGACTCGGCGCTGCCGTGCAGCACGAGCTCCGATGACAGCGGATCGCGCGCGTTCACCGCCGCGTGCGTGGCGAAGTGGACGAGCCCGAAGCCCGGCAGCATCAGGCGGAGCGCGGTCGCCGTCGCCCGCTTCGCCTCGATCGTGGTCAGCGGCTCGTTTGGCCACGCCTGGCGGACGGCGCGAAGCTCCTCCGCCCCGCCGGGCACGTCTCCCGAGACGAACAGGATCGGCGCCGCTCGCGCGAGCGCGAACGCCGAGCCATGCGGGGCGACGAAGCTCGCGGACGGCAGCAGCGACACCGCGTACCGGTCGAGCACGAGCTCGCCCGCCGACAACGGCAGCATGTCGAAGGGCAGGAGGTGCAGCGGCCCGTCCGGCACGACGAGCAGCCGTCGCGTTCCCGCGATGAACGGCGCGATGGGGCGCAGCAGCGCCGCCGCGAGCCGGCCGGCGGCGTCGCTGTCGACCTCCGCATGAGCGAGGTCGACCTGGCCCATGTACGCCGTCGCCAGCGGCCCGCGCAGCGCGTCCACATCGCGCGCGATGAGCGCCGGTCGCGTCGGGAGCGGCACGACCGCCGCGCCCGCGCGCGTCACCACCACCGCGGCGGCGGCCGAGTCGAGCAGCACGTAATCGACCAGCGCCTGGTCGGCATCGAGCCGCGCCTGGAGCTCGGCCGTACCTAACGATTGCGCCGGGACCTGCGCGCCGCCGGCGAGACGTGGACGATCGACGCCGCCTCGGCCGTCGCCCCCCGCCTTCCGCCGCTGCGACCACCCCAGGATCAGCTCCGTCCTCGCCCGGGAGGGCGGCAGCGCGAGCAGCAGCTCCAGCGCGTGGTCGAACGGCGCCATCTGGCGCGCCCGCAGCCGGACGCGATCGAGATCGCTGTCGAAGGCGCCGGCCAAACGATCCACCGCGCGCGCGGCAGCATCGTACGCGGCGAGCGCCGCGGCGGGCCTCCCTGCGGCGCGACGCGCGTCGCCGAGCGCCAGCTCGGTCTCGAGCACGTCGTCCGCGCTCCCCGATGCGCGTGCCTGGGCCGCTGCCGCGGCCAGCCTCCGCCGGGCGGCGTCCACGCGGCCGAGCATCAGCTCCGCTTGGCCGGCGAGCCATTTCGTGCGCACGTGCGCGCCGGCCACCGTCGCCCGCCGGCCAATCGAGTCCGCCCGCGCCAGCTCGCGCAGTGCCTCCGCCGCGGCCCCCCTCCCCTGCTCGAGCAGCAACCGCGCGACCTCGAGCTCGGCCATCGTCGCGCCGTTGACATTGCCGTGGGCTCGCTGGGTCATCGCCCACGCCCGCGAGAGCGCCAGCGCTTCGGCGGCTCGCCCGTGCGCGGCCAGCACGCGCGGCGTGAGCGGAACCTCTTCCGGGGTCTGGAACTCGCGATCGTGCGCCCGCGCGGCCGCTTCCGCGCTGTCGCTCATGCCTAACGCTTCGTACACCCGCACCAACCCGGCGAGCGCCCGCGCCCCTTCTTCGGTGTCGTGCCGCGGCTGCCGCCGGTAGTACCGGAGCGCCCGCGGAAGGTCGCCAATGCGCTCGTAGTAGTCGCCGGCATAGAAGAAATTCTTCCGGCGCGAGTCCACGATCCGCACCATCGAATCGAACGCCGCCCGCGCCGGCGCGCGAAGCCCCGCCTTCCACCGGATGACGCCCGCGTCATAGAGACTGATCGCGCCGATGTCGTCGGCGTGGAGCCCGGCGGCGAGCGCCGCGAACTGATTCACCTCGCGCATCGCCTCCGCCAATCGGCCGGCGCTCTCGTACGCGTGCGCGAGGTTGTGGTGCAGCTCCGCGCGATAGTAGACGTTGTCTGAATCCACGAGCGCCAGCGCGGCGCGGAGCACGGCCACTCCGTCGCGCCAGCGCCCCGCCTTGGTGTACACCCGGCCGAGGCGCAGCCGGCTGTCCACCCGCAAGCCGCGCCAGGCCACCGAATCGGCGGCCGCCGCCGCGGCGCGGCAGGCAGCGATCGCCTGTATCCAGTCTGCCTCATCGGCAGCGAGCCGGCAGCGCGCGAGGTGCAGGTTCGCGAGGTGAAGCCGGGCGTGATGCGATCGAGCCAGGCGCACGGCGGCGCGAAAAAGCGCGTCCCGCTCGCCGCGGGTCGCGCGCGACCACTTCCGCTCGAGATCCCACAACCGCACGCCCGGCCGTCCGTCCAGCCTAACGAACGGGTCGCGCTGCGCCGCGGCGGTGCGTGCACCGGTCGAGTCGCCGCGCGCCCGCCGCAACTCCGCGAGCGCGTCGAGCAGGACGAGCCGCCCTTTCCAGTCACGTGCGTGCGCCAGCCCGGCCCGAAGCGCGGCATCGGCAGCCGTCGAATCCCCGGCCCATGCGAGACGGTTCGCGTACTCAGTCCACAACGGTGCGCGTGTTCCAGCGGCGGCGACGGCGCGCTGCCAGTCGCGCCTGACGGTCGCGGGCGAACGCCGACCATGCACCGGTTGCACCGGAAGACGGGCCCGCATCACGCGGACGCACGGCGACGAGCCGAAGCGCCGCTCGATATCGGTGACCGCGAGCGCCACTTCGTCGTCGCGGCCGGCATGCGCGCTCAGCGTGACCGCCAGGCAGCGCCGGCCGCTCTCGCTCGCACCGGTGCTGTCGAGGAAGAGATTCCGCATCTCGCGGATCGTGAGGCTGTCGCCGATCGCGTCGACCAGCGCCATCGCGAGCGCGACGTCGTCCGGGTCCGCCTGGTGCGCCGCGCGCAGCAGCGCCTGCGTCCCACGCTCGTCGAGCGCCGCCTCCCGGTCCATGGCCCCCAGCCACAGCCGCCGCGCGCGCGTGGAGTCGGCGCCCGAATCGGCTGCCGCGATGCTCGCGCTCGCCGTGAGCGCGAGGAGCGCCGTCAGCGCGAGCGTGCGACCTCTCCTCCCCGTGACAATCGCCGGAGGAGCGCGCCGGCGCGCACGCCTAACCAATCAGGCGCCTGCGCCACGCCGGTCAGATCTCGTATCGCTCCAGCGCGATCCCGGAGTTGCAGCCGCGCGAGGGCGCCGTAGTACAGCGCCTCACGCTGATAGGGGCTGCCGCCCATCGCGACGACGCGCGCGAACGCCGACTCCGCGCCGGTCGCCTGGTGCGACATGAGCAGGGCGCTCGCGAGGTAAAAGATTGGCGTCGGCGGAGCGGCACTGTCCGACGCGAGTGGGCGCAGCCCCGCGGCCGCCGCGCCGTAGTCGCCACGGACGTACGCCTGCATCGCGGCGGCGAAGAGCGAGTCGGAGCGGTCGGCCGGCCCGCGTACCGGCACGCCGCCGTACCGCGGCGGTCCTTCGGGCACACCGAGCGCGCGCAGCGCCTGCGCGTTGCGCCAGCGCAGCAGCAGCACGGTGCCGATGCCTGCCGCCAGCAGGGCGCTCGACACCGACAGCGCCCGCCGCCGAAAGCGCAGTCGCCGGCCGACCGGTGAGCCGCGCGGCGGCGGCGCGTCGTGTCGCCCTGCCGTTGCCGCCGCTCGCGCTTCCCCGGTCGCGCGCGCTGCTCGGCGAACCGTGGCCGCAAGCTCCACCGACTGCTGGCAACGCGCGCACACAAGCACGTGCGTCTCGAAGCGCTCCACCGCGTCGAGGTCGAGCGTGCCTGCCACGTATCGAGCGGCGACGTCCTGCCCCTCGACGTCGCTGCACGTCACGCCGTTAGTCTCCATGCTCACCCGCCGCGCGCGCGGCTCTTTGATCCGCCGTCGATAGAGTCGGCGCGAGACGCGATCCGTGACGGTCACGGGCCGCCAGAAAGATCTCACGCAGCCGCTCCAGCGCGCGCGACTTGCGCTTTCGAACGCGCTCCGCGGGCTGCCGCAGGCGCTGCGCGACCTGCCCCGGCGTGAGCCCGTCCACGAACGTTAGGCGGATGATGTCCTGATCGGAGCGCGACAGCTCGGAGAGTGCCGCGCGCAGCGCCATCGCCTCTTCCGCGCGAACGAGCCCGTCGAGGGCATCGCGGTCGCCGCCGCCGTCGCGCTGGTGGGCGACCTCCGGCAGCTCGCCATCGCTTCCGGCGAAGCGCCCGCGGCGCCGCAGCTCGTCGGTGATCACGTGGCGGGCGATGCCGCGGACGAACGCGCCGAGGCGCGTGCGGTCGCGCAGGCGTCCCTCGCGGACCGCGTGCAGCGCGCGAGCAAGGGTCTCCTGCACGATGTCCCAGGCCGCGTCCGGATCGCCGAGCGCCCGCAGCGCGATGATGCGCACGCCGCGCCCGAGGAGATCGAGCTCCCGGTCGTCGAGCGTCAACGGCGTATCGCCATCCGTCGCTGCCCGCATCGGCTCCATCGCGAAGGTGTCACGCTCGGCGGCGTTCCACGACATGAGGACTCAGGGACTGCTGTTGGGCCCAACTATTCACCGCGGCACGGCTCGAAGCAAGGAACCCGCTTCCGGCCGGGCCACCGGCGACGGCCGGCCGCGCGCCGGCCTGCTCTTGAACGATCGTGCTCGCTTCCGCCACCCCATCGGAGGTTCCGCAATGTCGTGGACACGAACCGCCCTCGTTCTGGCCTTCGCGTTCTGCCTTTCGCCGCGCGTGGCGCACGCCCAGCGCTACGCGACCCGCTGTCCGGACTGCGCCAACAGCTCAAAGGACTGGGTGCAGCAGCTCGCGCAGTGGCACGTGTTTGCCGACGAGGCGAGTTGCCAGAACTACCTGCAGCAGATGCGCGCCCAGCACTGGGTGATGATCGAGTGCCAGTCTGTCGACAATATCAGCAGTGCCGCGCAGCCGCGGCACTACAGCAAGACGGCGATCGTGACTTTTACGGCTCTCGTCAGCACTGGAGCTGCCGCAGGATTCGCGGCCGCGCAAAACGCGGCTCAGAACGCCGATGCCGAAGCGAATAATCGCCAAGTGACGCAAGCCGAGAAGCAGCGACAGCAGGAGAAGGTAGTGACCAGTGCGCTGGCCGGCCTCACGTTTGGCGTCTTGGGGGGCGCGGTGCTCGCGGCCGGCCAGCACCTGGATCTCGCGCCCCGTTGGACCGGCGTGCTGCGCCACGTCGAGATCACCCCGTGGGAGCAGCGCGTCCGCGTCGGTTTCATCGTGCACGGCTCCCCCTGGTGAGCGGAGGTCTGCCGTGCTCATTCCACCGATGCTCGTGGCCGTCGCCGCCTTCGCCGCCGAGGGCCGCGACTCGACCATAACCGCGGCGGTGTCGCAGCTCCGTGCCGCCAGCCGCGCCGCGTCCGCGCTCGCCCGCGACAGCGCGACGATCGACGCGCTGAAACAGCAGGTGGTCGCGCTCCAGAGCGACATCGCGAAGCACCTCGCGCCGCACCCCGACGGCCAATGTCATTATCCCGAGGGTCATTACGAGGTCTGCCGCGACTGGGAAGCGGAAGATCACGCGCTGGCCAACCGCGCCGGCGCGATCAAGAGCGCGGGCGACGCTGCGCTGTCCGGCATGGCCGCCGCCCGGCGGGAACTCGACGGTATCCGCAGCGCGCTCCGCGCCGACAGCGTGCCGTCAGTATTTCAGGACTGGTATACAACGAGCGCGCAGCCCTGTGCCGAGGTCCCCTGGCCGCAGCTCCAGCGCTGCGCCGACGACGCGCTCGCCGCGCTGCGGCCGACGCTCGCCGAAAGGGAAGCGAAGCTCACCGCGCTCATCGATCACAACCTGAGCGATCTCGGGAAGCTCGGCTTCGAAAAGCGCGCCGAGGAGATCGAGGAGTGGGTGGAGCTGTCGCGTGAGGCTCAGGAGGAGGCGGTGAAGACATTCTACCGCGAGGCCGCTGACGTGATCGCCGGCGAGGCGCAGGATCAGCTCCTCGAGCAGTTCAAGCACCTCAATCGGCGGAAGGCTGACCGCTGGATTACCTACCTGAAGGAGAACGTCGACCCACGACCCACGGAGATGATCGCGGCGATCCATCGCGTATCCGAGCTTCGGGGCAAGGCGAAGGTGTCAGCAGACGCGAAGTTCATTCTCGACCGCTATGACGAATTATTGAAGCTCCACCAGGTCAAGGATCTGTCGGGTTCGTTGGAGATGCTGCTGGATCTGATGTGCGACGCCCCGCTGGGCGCGTTCGTCGCCCGCGAGTGCCGCGCCGCTGTGGGCGAAGGCAAGGTGATGGCCGCACTCGCGTACCACGGGCGTGCGCGGTACGTGGCGAATCGCGAAGTGGACCGGCTCGGGGGGTTGAACGAGGCGCAGCTCAAGACGTTGGACACGCTGCATGGCCAGCTGGTGCGGTTCGTCGCGCAACGCAAAGACGTCAGGCGGGCAATCGCGGAGCTGAGCTGATGCCGCGAGCCGCACGTTTGCGAGCCTTCTTGAATGCCGGAGCGATGAGCGCGTTCTCACCCCCTTTCAGGAGCGCTCCACCAGTAGAATCCTGGCGCGAGCAAGAACGTTGACCGCTGTCACGGCTCGCCTGGTGCCCGACTCGATGTGAGGTGTTATCGGAAGGCAGAGTGTTCCGGCTCTCGTTTGGGCCATCGTTTCCTATCGTCGTGCCAGAGGAGAACCCGATCAAGCCGCCCAGCGGGGCGCCAACCAGCACTGGGAACACGAACGTAAACCCTCGCAGTCCCTCGACGCTGAGCACGATGATGCCATAGATCACGCCGCACGGCGTTCCCTGTTACGGCGCAGCGCTCGTCCCTGTGCTCACCCGGTGGCTCGACCCCCCCTGAAGACGCGATCGCGACCAGCTCAACTGCCCGGCGGCCGCGGAACCTCGCCCGACTCCCGCTCCGGTCGGAGGTGCAGTTCCATGAACACTGCGCTGGAGCAATACTTGTCGAGCGTGTCGCCTGGCTGATACTTCGTCATGCTGTTTTCGGCATACGGAGTGATTTCAACGAAACCAGCCGACCTGTAGAGCGCGTGAGCGGCGGACAGGAATCTCAGACTCTCCAGCCGCACGGCTTCGTAACCGATTGCTCGCGCGTCTGAGAGAAGCTGCTGCAGCAGGAGGCGCCCTGCGCCGACTCCTCTGACGTGAGGCTGCACATACATCCTCTGGATTTCGGCGACGGACGGCGTGATGCGCTTGAGGCATCCGACTCCGACGTGCGACTCCCCCCGGCGGATGACGTAGAAACGTCCGCTCGGAGGATAGAACTTTGACCGATCCTCGATATCCGACGTGAGCATGGCGTTGACATCGAAGGACAGGCCGTAGCTCTCGGCAGCAAGGCCCGCGATCCATCGCAAATACTCGGCAATCAGCTCCCGCGCGGCGTCTCGCGTTGCCGCATCATCGACGGCAACCAGCTCGACCCAGTCGAGGCGTGGCCTCACCTGTTCTTCACCTTCGCCCAGCTGTCGCGCAACGTCACCGTGCGGTTGAACACCAGCGCGCCAGGCTTGCAGTCTACGATATCGCTGACGAAATAGCCCGTCCGCTCGAACTGATATCGCGTTCCCGCCGGATCCTTCGCGACGCTCGGTTCGATCTTCGCTCCCCGCACCACGACGAGCGATTCCGGATTGAGCATGGAGAGGAAGTCCTGCCCGTCCGGCACGGCATCGGGATCGGGCACCGTGAACAACTTGTCGTAGAGGCGCACCTCGCAGTTGAGCGCATGTCGCGCCGACACCCAATGGATGGTGCCCTGCACCTTGCGTCCGTCGGGTGAATCGCCGCCGCGAGTCGCCGGATCATACGTGCAGTGCAGCTCGACGACATGGCCGGCCGCGTCCTTCACCACGTCCGTGCACGTGATGAAGTATCCGTAGCGGAGTCGCACTTCGCGGCCGAGGGCGAGCCGGAAGAACTTCTTCGGCGGATCTTCCATGAAATCCTCGCGATCGATGTACAGCTCGCGCGAGAACGGCACCTTGCGCGATCCGGTGAGCGGCACGTCGTGCGGGTAGTACGACGCGTCCAGCTCCTCGACCTGATCGGCCGGATAATTCGTGATCACGACCTTGAGCGGATTGACGACGCACAGCACCCGCGGCACGCGCATGTTGAGGTCGTCGCGCACGTGGTGCTCGAACGTCGCGAGCTCCGTACGCGCGGGCTTGCGCGCGACGCCGACGGCTTCCGCGAAGTTTCGCAGCCCTTCCGGCGTGACGCCCCGGCGCCGCATCCCGGCGACGGTCGGCATACGCGGGTCATCCCAGCCGGACACAACTCCCTCGCTCACGAGGCGCAGCAGCTTCCGCTTGCTCAGGACCGTGTAGTCCAGCTCGAGGCGCGCGAACTCGATCTGCGTCGGCGGATGCTCCATTCCCATCTGATCGACGAGCCAGTCGTAGATCTCGCGATTGTCCTTGAACTCGAGCGTGCAGAGCGAGCGCGTGATACCCTCGAAGGCGTCCGAGGGCCCATGAGCGAAGTCATACAGCGGGTAGATGCACCACGCGTCGCCGCGGCGGTAGTGGTGCGCGTGGCGAATGCGGATCAGCAGCGGATCGCGCATGATCATGTTGGGATGCGCCATGTCCACCTTCGCGCGGAGCACGTGCGCGCCGTCGGGGAACTCGCCCGCTTTCATCCGTCGCAAGAGGTCGAGATTTTCGTCGACGGATCGATCGCGAAAGGGGCTGTCGCTGCCCGGCGTCGTGACCGTCCCGCGGGACTCGCGGATCTGCTCTTCGCTCTGCGAGTCGACGTACGCCTTCCCCGCCCTGACGAGCCGCTCCGCGAAGTCGTACAGCCGCTCGAAGTAGTCGCTGGCGTAGAACAAGCCGCTCCACTCGTAGCCGAGCCAATTCACGTCGCGCTGGATGGCCTCGACGTATTTCACGTCCTCGGTGCTCGGATTCGTGTCGTCGAAACGCAGGTTGCAGCGGCCGCCGAACTCCTTCGCGAGACCGAAGTTCAGGACGATCGACTTGACATGGCCGATGTGCAGGAACCCGTTAGGCTCGGGCGGAAAGCGCGTCGTGACCGGTCGGCCGAAGCGGCCGGTCTCGACGTCTTCGAGCACGAGGTCCCGAATGAAGTTGGTGCGCGGAGCGGAGGTGCTGGCGTCGGGCAAAGGGGAGACACCGATTCTGGGTCGAGGAGAAATCTATCGCTCTCGGCGCGTTCCGTTGGACAACTGCTTCGTGAGCTGCCCCTCCGGGTGAAGGCCCTCGAGAACGAGTAGCCTCCCGTCAGTCAGCTCATTCCATTTTTGGAATGAGGTGCGGCCGTGCACGGCGCGTCAACGCTACGCCTCCGCTGGATTAGGCTGCACGGATGTCCGGGGGGAAAGAGGTGTCTCCGTGCGGCCCGATGCTCGTTGCTTTGCCGGAAGGAGTGCAAGGAGCAGGACTCCAATCGCGCCAATGATCACAATGTCCTGCGGGCTATCCTTCCTGTGCATCCCATGCGACCAGGCCTCGACTGACATGATCGTCATCGTGAACGCATGGGCAAGGGTTGACCAGGCCGCAAATGCGATGAGCGAGCGATGCCTTGCCGGCTGCTTCACAGCCAGCAACAGAAAGACACCCAGCACGGTGTTGACACTCATGAACATCGGGAAGGCATCCTGATGCTGTTGAAGCCAACTGGAGTGCCACAGGCTTTGGAACAGGGGGATTGCCCAAGCGAAATACAACAAGCCCACCACAACCAAGACGACCTGCAAAGCGCGCGCACGCTTCATACACTCCTCCATTGTGGGACGTGTGTGCAGCTCGCTGACAATTTGTGAGTTGGAGGCGGACTAGCTGGTGCTTCACGCATACAGTGCTTTCCGGCGGACCGACCGGGAAGGCCATCCCGAGAAGATGCGCAGCCCAGGTTGTTCAAGGAGTCGGCGTTCGACCCGAGCGTCCTCGCCGTGATCGGGCAATCATTGACGTCGTCGCCCTGCTCGCCAGCGCCCCCACCTGCCGCGCGCGCGGCACGCACCGACCCGAATGTCGCGTTGCGCACCGAGGACGAGGCGGCATGGGAAGCGTGGCTCGCCAAGCAGCACGCCAAATCCGCCGGCCTGTGGCTGCGGATCGCCAAGGCAGCGTCGAAGGTCAAATCGGGTGTCGTACGCCGAGGCGCTCGACGTCGCGCTCTGCTACGGCTGGATCGACGGGCAAAAGAAGACCGTCGATGACGCGACCTGGCTCCAGAAGTTCACGCCGCGCGGCAAGCGGAGCATCTGGTCGAAGCTCAATCGCGAGAAAGTGCAGCGTCTCATCGAGAGCGGCCGCATGCAGCCACCCGGCCTCGAGGCTGTGGACCACGCGAAGGCGAATGGTCACTGGGACTCCGCGTACGACTCGCATCGAAGCGCCGGCGTGCCCGACGACCTCCAGTCGAGAAAAGTGGGCATTGAGAAAGAGAAGCGCCCCACCACGGCTGTGCCGCTGGTGAGACGCTTCTGCTGCCCACCGGGAACGTTGGCGCTGCTACGCCGCGGCCCGGTGCCCCCCTGCCTCGATCCCTTACTGGCAGACCGGCTCGCCGTCGCCAGCCGTCGACACCAGCGGGTTCGTCGT
>CAYTKA010000110.1:0-11099 GCA_964438255.1 uncultured Gemmatimonadaceae bacterium
GGGAGACGCGCCACGGGTCTCGAGGGCCCGCAGAAACTGGCCCAGCCCGCGCTCAATGGCGTCACGCTCGGCGGCAGCGAGCTGCGAGATCGCGCCGGCGAGAAGCACCCGCAACGCGCCCCGTATCTGGCGGACCAACCTCGCTCCCGCGGGAGTGAGCGTCAGCGCGACGCGACGTGCGTCGTCCTCGGCCGTCGCCTTCATCACGAGCCTTCGTTGGACGAGACCGCGCACGACCTTCGACATGGTGCTCTGGTGAGTCATCGTCCGGTCGGCGAGATCGTTCACCGAGAGCGACGGCGTGCGGCGGAGCTGGGCGAGAATGAGGAGTTGCGCGTCGGTGATGCCGTGGCGGCGCCCAACCTCACGCGACACGCAATTCACAGAATGCACAGTACGCCACAGAATGTCGAACGCCCGTTCGGCACCCTGCGTGTCGGCTCCGGTGGGGGAGTCGGCATGCAGCGTGACCTCGAAGTGGTGGGACCGACAATAGATGCCGTCGAGATTCAATCCGGAAGGGGCGACATGTGTGACTGATACAATTCCCCTGCGACGGCATTCGGCGCGTCGTTCCCGCGCCACCTCTACAGCCCGATCCCGTCAGCGCCCCCAGCCATGCCGGCAACTGGTTACAGGATCCGGCCTGGTGTTGGCGCCGCGGGTCATGGGAGAATGCTTCGACCACAGGTCGACTGTAGTTCGGGCTGACGCGACGTGATTACCGTCGCTGGAGCCCCTGGAGCACCGACGGGATGAACCCTCCGAACGCGCCGTTGCTCATGACGAGCAGCACGTCGCCACGCCGCGCCCCATCGACTACGCGCTTGACCAGCACGTCCACGTCCGGCGACGCGTCCGCCTCGATCCCCTGCGTGTTGAGCTCCTGCACCACCCTGCCGATGTCGAGCTGCTCGTTCATCGGCACCTTGTCGTGCGGCTCCGGCACCCGAATCGTTGCACGCGCTGCACCCGCGAACGCGTGCGCGTACTCGTTCTGATGAATGTTGCGCCGGCTCGTGTTGCTGCGCGGCTCGAAGATCGCCCACAGCCGGCGGTCCGGATACCGCTGCCGGATCGCCGTGATCGTCTCGCGCACCGCCGTCGGATGATGCGCGAAGTCGTCGATGACCAGGACGCCGCCGATCTCGCCGCGAATCTCCTGCCGCCGCTTCACCCCCTGGAACGACGCGAAGGCGTCGCGCACCTGATCCGCCGTCAAACCAAGGCTGCGCGCCAGCGCGTACACTCCGACCGCGTTCTCCACGTTGTGGTGCCCCGACATCGGGAGCAGGAACTCGCCCGCGTGGCCGCGCGGCTCCTCGATCACGAACCGCGCGCCCTCCGGACCGAAGCGGAGGTGCTCCGTCGTGTAGTCTGCCGTGCCATGGGCTGCATACGTCGCGACGTATGCCTTCGACGAGCGATTCGCGATCCGCACGGCGTTCGGGTACGATGCCGCCACGGCGAGGAACCCGTCCCCGGGCAGCGACGCGGCAAACTTGTCGAACGCGGACTCGTAGTGCGCCATGTCGCGGTAGATGTCGGCATGGTCGAACTCCACGCTCGTCAGCATCGCCGTCTTCGCGCGGTAATGCAGGAACTTCGGCCCCTTGTCGAAGTACGCGGTGTCGTACTCGTCCCCCTCGACCACGACGTGGGGTCCCTTCCCATTGCGGAAGTTGCCCGCGTAGTTGAGGGTCACGCCGCCGACGAGGAAGGACGGATCGAACCCTGCCGACACGAGCACGTGCGACATCAGTGCCGACGCCGTCGTCTTGCCATGCGTGCCCGCGATCACGACGCTGTGCTTCCCCGCGAGTACGAGCGATCCGAACGCCGCCGGGAACGACATCTGCGGCAGCCCGCGCTCGCGCGCCGCCGCGGCCTCCGGGTTCACGCGACGGATCACGTTGCCGATGATCACGAGGTCCGGCTTCGCCGCATCGAGATTCTCCGGCGCATACGGTGTCATGACCTCTACCCCCCACGCGGCGAGCATGTCGCTCATGGGTGGATAGATCTTCTCGTCGCTCCCGGTCACCTCGTAACCGGCCGCCTTGAGCATGCCGGCGAACGAGCCCATCCCGGTGCCGGCCACCCCGACGAGGTGAATGCGCTTGATGGCGTCCGGTGCGATGTCCGTGAGGACGTTTCCGTTGTCGTTGTCCATTGGTGGGAACGAAGCGACGTAAACCGTGAACCGTGAACCGTAAATCGAGACCGTCCGCCGAGCGAAGTCTACACCAGCCCGCTACTGCCTGTCGGGCCACCCCTCGCTCGACCCGCTCCTCTGGCTGTTCAGAGGAGCGGATTGAGCGGATGACCGGGATGTGACACGTTTGAAGAGACCGCCTGAGCAAGAGTGACCAAGCGACCGTTAGCTTTGAAGATGGCCCGACGTCAGCTTTCAGTCACCTCCCGCGGCCCAGCACGGCCGGGCGGGAATACCCCCGAGGAACGCGCCGCGGCGGCAAATGCATTCGTCCGCCGCTATCGCTGGCTCATCCTCGCCGGCCTCATCACCGCTGCCATCATGGAAGTGCTGGACACGACGATCATCAACGTCGCGCTCCCGCAGATGGCCGGTAACCTCGGCGCGACGCAGGAGGAGATCGGTTGGGTCTCCACCGGCTACATCCTGTCGAACGTCATCTTCCTCCCGATGACCGCGTTTTTCGCCGCGCGGTTCGGACGGCGACGTTACCTGACCTTCTCGATCATCCTGTTCATCGTCGCGTCCTTCTTCTGCGGAACGTCGCACACACTGGTCGAGCTCGTGATCTGGCGCATCCTGCAAGGCGCCGGTGGTGCAGCGCTCCTCTCCACCGCGCAGGCCACGCTGCGACAGATCTTCCCGCGCGAGGAACAGGGGATGGTGCAGGCCATCTTCATGCTCGGCATCATCGTCGCACCGACGCTCGGTCCCACGCTTGGTGGCTGGATCACCGACAACTACACGTGGAACTGGTGCTTCTTCATCAACATCCCCATCGGCATCGTGTCGATGTTTCTCGTCAGCACCTTCCTGCACGATCCGCCGGATCAACAGCCCCGGCGCAATCCCGTCGATTGGACGGGAATCGCGCTGCTGACCGTTGGCGTCGGCGGGCTCCAGTACGTGCTCGAGGAGGGAAACGCGAAGGATTGGTTCTCCGACGACACGATTCTCCGGCTCACCATCATCTCGCTCGTCTGCCTCGCCGCCATGCTGTGGTGGGAGCTGAGCTCGCGCAACAAGCACCCGGTGGTGGACTTCCGCGTGCTGCACAACCGCACCCTCGCGGCGTCGATCTTTCTCTTCGTGACCCTCGGGTTCGGGCTGTACGGCGGGGTGTTCCTCTTCCCGATGTTCGCGCAGGGCATCCTGCACTTCACGCCGACGGAGACGGGGCTCGCCATGTTGCCGGGAGGGCTGGCGACCGGATTCAGTGCGCTGATCTGTGGACGCCTGCTCAATGGAAGACGCGCGCTGGTCGATCCGCGCATCATGATCGCCGGCGGGATCTTTCTCTTCGCCGTCTCGATGTGGCGGATGGGCCATCTCACCACGGTGGCCGGTGAGAGCGACGTCCGCATGGCGCTCCTCATCCGCGGTCTGGGGCTGGGAATGCTGTTTACGCCGATCAACAGCGTGGCGTACGCCAGCCTGCATCCGAGTGAGGCACAGCAGGCGGCGGGATTGATCAATCTCTCGCGCCAGCTCGGCGGCTCGTTCGGTATCGCCGTGCTCGCGAACTACGTGAACAAGCACGCGCAGTATCATCGCGCGGATCTCGTCAGCAACATTGCCGTCGGCGATCTGCTGACGGACACGCGGCTGCAGGCGTTGACGCGTGGATTCATCGGGCGTGGGATGAACGCGTTCGACGCCAAGCAGGCGGCGCTGCAAGCACTCAATGGCCAAGTGATGCAGCAGTCGTCGATGCTGAGCTTCAACGACGCCTGGATTTTCGTGCTGATCGTGTTCGCCCTCGTGTCACCGGCGATCCTGCTCCTGAAGCGGCCGGGCGAGGGAGGGGCAGGGATGCCGGCCGACGCTCATTGATCGCTACGGTTCGTCGGCTGCCCGATCGACTGCCTGGATTCGCCGTTCCGCCTCCATCCAATCAATCGTCGGCGCGACGTCGGCGTCGCTGAGTGCGAGGCTGGCTCGGGCGCGCTCGATCACCGGTGCACCGACGTCGAGCGGGAGTGCTTGGCCGAACTCCAGCTCGGCGCGCCGGCAGATGCGCTCCTCGCGAGCGTGATCGCGCGATCGAGCGCGGACGCCGAGCTCGTGCACGCGCGCGTGCATTCCCTCGTGCACGATCGACGACGCCACCGGCGCCGCCGTGATGTCGCGTCGCGCGAGGAAGGTAAGCTCGGTCATGCACGCACGCTCATCGGGCAGATACGCGCCGCGGCACGGGTAGCGCACGACCCAGAATTTGTCGAGATCGCGACGCAGATGCGCCAGCCGCCAGGGCTGATGTCGCTCGATCAGGTCGATCGCCTCGCCAAGCCGCTCGAGCACGTCCGCCGTCGCGACGTCGGGGCGCGAGTTCTCCACGACGACCTTGAACCCGCGCACCTCGTGTAGCTCGGCGGTCGGAGGCGACTGAGCCGAGTCGGCACCGAGCAACTGCTCGACCCGCCGCATCAAATCACGGAACATGTCCAGTCATTCTGCAGGCACCGGTCCGGCTGCGTGGCAATGCGGTGTTCAACGGCGATCTCGTGCACACGAAGCTCGCGGTCTGGTCACGGCGGCGCTGAACTGTCGTAGACGGCGGTCGGTTTACTACAGTCACCCCCGCTCGGATGCCCCGCTCAATACTTCAGCGGCACCGTGAACAATCCGAGTGCGAGCAGCGCCGCAAGAATCGCGAGGATCGCGAGCGCCACGCGCTGCCGGCGTCGACGCAGTGTACTCCAAACCACCAAGTCAGCATAGTACCCGCCACTCCCGGGAGTTGCTTCGCGCACGACGGCATGCTCGCTCAGTTGCCGCCAGCTCAGCGTGTGCGAATCGACGCCGATCTGCTCCGGCTCGACAGCGCGCTCCGGACTCGTGGCGCCGGCGCGTATGAAGGCGTCGACAATCTGTCGCTCCTTCAGCACGATGACCGCAGCGGCTCCGCCCATGGCGTCCTCCTTCGGCTGTGACGCTGGTCGATCAGAGGGGCATGATCTCAATATGGGCTGGTATTTCACGACGGCCAGATCACGAACGACCGCTCGGGCTCCTCAGACGACGCTCAATCCGCTCCATCCGCTCCTCTTCACAGCCGCTCGGGCCGGCTCGTCAGACGAAGGTTCATCCGGATGCGGCGGAGAGGCGGATCAGACAGATGATGCTTTGGGGCTGCGCCGAATAGCGCTCCCCGCTCGAGACCAAGCCCAAAGCGGAGGCCAGTCTCGGTGCAGCATTCTGTACCCGCAGCCATCAAAGCTCCCGGCCGTGGCGCATTGGACTGTGGCCGTGCAGCTCCGCCCCATCCGCGTTTCCGCCGCATCCGGATGAACCTTCGTCTGAGGAGCCCGCCCGAGCGGCTGTTGACGAGCGGATGAGCGGATGGAGCGGATGAGGAGCCGGCCCGAGCGGCTGTTGGCGCGAGCCAAAAGCAGATTCTCTCCACGGTTCGCTCACGACAACCGATGCTCATGCTCGTCCAACGACAGATTCTCTTTGTCGCACTTGATTGGGACTCCCATGATGGAGCCGATCTCGAGCTCTTTCACCGCCGCCAGCTGATCAGCGGTGAGGTCCCTGGTCAGGTCTGCCATACGGACCGGCGCCTCGCTGATCAGCTCCACGAACCCCGAGCGCCAGAGCGCACCGGCGTCGTGTTGGGCCCAGTCCGGAAGCACCGACCCCGCTGCGAAACAGCGCCGGTCGTCCCCCGTGAGAATGATCAACGCGAAGGGCGCGCGCAGCGCCGACGCCGCGAGAGAGGCAAGACGATCCATGGCCGCAGCAAGCGGCCCGTGCACCGCGAGTGCGACGGAGGCTTGGACGGAACTCGCGAGGGCGTTCGAGAGGGCCGGAACGTCCGATGCCATGGTGAGAACTGACTGGACGAGGAAGTCGAAGGCGACTGCGTTGCTCTCCCCCCAACTCGTCCGTCATTCTCGCAACATGGCCAGTGACGTGCGACAGGACCAGCTTCCTCGAAGGATCGCGTGGCGGACAGGCGCAGCTGCCGCCGCCGTCGCGGGTATCCTCTCGATGATCGTTTCCGTGCTGTCCCTCCACGCTGCGCTGCGCGTACTCGAGATCCTGTACGCGGGGGATGTCGATCCACGGAGCGGCGCGCCGCGGTGGGTCGCGCCCTGGAGTCTGGCGTTGCGGTGCCCCGAGGCTGCCGTGATCACCGTTCTGATCGTCTTCGCGGTCGTCGCGGTCGTGATCCTCGTCGGCGGTCGCACGGCTGTCCGCCCCGCGGAGTTGCACCGCGCACTCCGACGCACGCTGTGGTGTGCCGCCGTCTTCTACGTACTCTACGCCGCCGTGCTGCTCGAGCTTCTGCATACGAGCGCGGACTGGCCAATCGGCACTCCTGCGCAGAACGCGCGGCGCCTGCTGCTCCTCAGTGCCGCGGCACTCTGGATCGGCATCGCATTGCTGCTCGGTATACCGTGGAGACGATATGCGGTCGCGCTGTCGCGTCATCGTGCTGCCGCGCCGTGACCGGCTGATCCCCAAACCGCTCGACCTCCCTCTCGATACCATGCTCAAGAGCCTTCGCGTCCCCGAACGGCTGTTCCGGTTGGCCGCCTGGGTCGTGTCGCTGCTGTTCGCGAGCTTCCTCATCGGACTCGGGGGGAAGATCGTCGCCGATCTGCCGGGGGTGGATCAACGGCTCTCTCTCGCGCAATTCATCGATCCGGCGCGTGCCGCGCGCGGCCGGGTCGTGCGCGACTCACTACGCCGCCTGGAGATCGACAGCGGCGCAGCGCGTGAGCGCGCCCAGCTTCGTCTCAGGGCGGCGGCGAATGTGTACGCCGCCGCGAGTGCGAGCTTCCGCAACTGGATCGCCACGCGCACGGCGACGACCGATCCACAGCAGGACCCCGAGGTACTCCAGCGCACGCACGACCTGGATCGATTGAAGGAGGGTGAGCGCGCCGCGCAGGCAGAGGTCGACCGCCTGGACGCTACGATGCTCGCCATCGCACAGGCGCAGGAGGCCCAGCAGCGCACGGATGCGCAGCTCGAGGCCGCGGCGCAGAAAGAGTACGGGCGTGCGGACCGCCGGCAGGAGCTGCGCGTCTTCGGCATCCGACTCGCGCTCACCCTGCCGTTGCTGCTCATCGCCGCGTGGCTGGTCATGCGGAAGCGGAAGAGCCAGTACTGGCCACTTGCCCGCGGGTTCGTGCTCTTCGCCGTCTTCACCTTTTTCGTCGAGCTCGTGCCGTACCTGCCGAGCTACGGAGGGTACGTGCGCTACGGCGTCGGGGTCGTTGCCACTGCGCTCGCCGGCGTGTACGTCATTCGAGCCATGCAGCGTTACATGACGCGCCGCGCGCAGGTGGAGCAGCAGACGGAGCGCGAGCGCCGCCGCGCCATCGGCGACGAGGAGGCGATCAAGCGCATCGGCACCGGCGTGTGCCCCGGCTGCGAGCGCCCCATCGCCTCCACGGCGCCGGCCACGCCGGCCAACTTCTGCGTGCACTGCGGCATGACGCTGTTCGACGACTGCGCGAAGTGCGGGACGCGCAAGAACGCGTTCTTCCACTTCTGTCCTGCCTGTGGCGCCGATACCGGGGCTCGAGAGAGGGACGACCACACTGCAGCACATGGGTAGTTCAGCGCGCCGCGTCGGAGCGGCGGGCTCGCACCTTCAGCCGGCTGCGCAAGCTATACCAGCGGGTGATCGCGGGCGCGGGACGGGCCGGCCGGCCACACTGGACCGACTCCGGACAGCCGTAAGCGAATGAGCCTCGGGGCCTGCCAGTGGCGCCGGGCGTTCCTGTCGTGCACCGTTATTGGCATCCCACGTCGGCATCCCAATCACGTATCTGCGTCATGACGAAGCCACTCGTTCTTCTCGCCGCCGCGACGTTGATCGCATGCAGCAGCGTCCCCGACCCCATCACCACCCCCGCGCCCGTCCCGCCGCCGAGGACGGCCTCGGCACCGGCGCCGCTGACGCCGGAGCAGATCGCCGCGCGGCAGAAGGCCGCCGACGAGCGGCTGCGCAACGACTGGGCGAATCTCGCGCGCTATCGCCAGGCGAACGCGCAGCTCGGCGACCCCAAGCCCGGTGAGAATCGCGTCGTCTTCATGGGCAACTCCATCACCGACGGGTGGGCGAAGTACTTCCCCGACATGTTTCCGGGCAAGCCGTACGTCGGCCGCGGGATCAGCGGACAGACGACGCCGCAGATGCTCGTGCGCTTCCGCCAGGATGTCGTCGCCCTCAAGCCGAAGGTCGTCGTCATCCTCGCCGGCACGAACGACATTGCCGGCAACACCGGCCCGAGCACGCTCGAGATGATCGAGGACAACCTGGCCGGCATGACCGAGATCGCGAAGGCGAACGGCATCAACGTCGTGCTGTCGTCGGTGCTGCCGGTGTACGACTACCCATGGAAGCCCGGCATCGTACCGGCGCCCAAGATCGTCGCGCTCAACGACTGGATGAAGAGGTACGCCGCCGCGAACGGCGCGGTGTACCTCGACTATCACACCGCCATGAAGGACGCGCGCGACGGGCTCCCCGAGAACCTGGCCAGGGACGGCGTGCATCCGACGGAAGCGGGCTATCGCATCATGGCCCGTCTCGCCCAGCAGGCGATCGACGAAGCGCTCAAGTAGTCGACCGATCAACGAGAATCCCACCATGCGCGCAACCGCTGTTCTGCTCCTCGTTGCCTGCCCACTGCTCGCGCAGGAGACGCCCACCGAGCGCGAGGCAGCGCGCGACGTCGTGCGTCGAATGAACGCGCTCGAGCAGTCGCTCGATGTCCCCGCACTCGTCACGCGTGTCACCGCATCCGATCCGGCGCGCGATGCCGTCGTCGCACGTGCCGAGCAGCTCATGCGCACCGAGCTGCTCGCCCTTGGCGACGACATCACACGTCATCCGGAGATCGGTTTCAAGGAGACCGAATCGGTGCGCAAGCTCACGTCGTATCTACGTGCGCACGACTTCGACGTCGAGATGGGCGTCGCCGGACTGCCGACGGCGTTCGTCGCCCGCTACAGAAAGAACAACGGCGCGCCGCGGCTCGGCATCATTCTCGAGTACGACGCGCTGCGCGGCACCAAGGGCGCGTTTCACGGCGATCAGCACAGCACGCAGGGGCCGATCGGCATGGCCGCCGCCGTCGCGATGGCGGAATATCTCTCGTCGCACAAGCGGCCGGGGAGCGTGATCGTGTATGGCACTCCGGCGGAGGAGATGATGCCGCCGGCGTCGAAGAGCGTGATGTTCGACGCGGGCGTGTTCCGCGATGCGGACATCATCGTGCGCAGCCACTCGAGCCTCGCCACCTCGCGCCCTGCGCCGGGCTTCGGGAGCTGCTGCATGAACATCGTCGGTGCGCGGTACACCTTCACCGGCGCGCCGGCGCACCAGCTCCAGGCGTGGGATGGACGCAACGCGCTCACCGCGACGATTCACCTCTTCAACAACATCGATGGCATGCGCAGCAACATGCGCCCCGAGTCACGCGTGCAGGGGGTGATTCTCGAGGGAGGCGCGGCACCCAACGTCGTTCCCGATCGTGCCGCCGCGGATTTCTACATCCGCTATCCCGACGCGGTGTATCTCGAGCAGCTCACCGCCATGGTGGACGACGCCGCGCGTGCCGCAGCGCTCGGCACGGGCACGAAGGTCGCCATCGAGCACTACGGCAACATGCGCGACGGCATTTCGCTCGCGACGCTCGGCGAGGTCGGCTTCGTCTACATGAAGAAGTACGGCGGCGCGAACGTGCAGCCCGAGCCGCAGAAGCCGATGGGCTTCGAGGAGACCGGCACGGTGTCGTCGGCCATCCCGGGGTTCGGTTTCAGCGCGCGGACGAGCCGCTCACCGTATCACACGTACGGCATGGAGGCCGACGCGCTCGCCGAGATCGGCCACGCCGGCTTCGTCACCGATGCGCAGGCGATGACGGCACTGCTGTACGACTTCGCCACGCACGCCGAGCTCCGGACCGCGGTGCGGAAGGAGTTCGACGGCATCAGGACGCTCTTCGGCGAGTACCAGGACGCGCTCAGGAAGACGTACGTGGTGCCGGCGGTGCCCTAGCTGGCTCGTTGATCCGACCAGCTTGCTTCGTGGGAGGCGGGTCCCAGCGCGCACGGAGCACCCACTCCTAGTCGTCCCAGGGACCCGCGGAATCGACAATCGGCTTTCCTCCCCCGCCCTCCGTCGACCCTTCTGTCAATCGCTCATTGCTCGCAACTTCATGTACGCCGCTGGGTAGTGACCGCACGGGCGTGGCGTCAACCGTTCACCGCTGACCGGCCGCATGCAGCTGCGCCAGACCATTCGCGACATCGCCCAAGAAGCCGCGCACGACGCGACGCAGGCTATGCACGAGGCGGCCATGGAGCGCCTGCACGATGCCCAGCAGCACGTGAGGGACGCCCAGCAGCGCGTGGACGAAGCCGCGCGGAACGTGCGCAAGGCCGCCAGAGCCGGCGCCGATCAGCAGAGCGAGGCGCAACAGGAGCTCGTCGATGCGCAGTCCGAGCTGAAGGACGCCCAGGCGGAGCTCTCCCGAGCCCAAACCGACGTGGACCGCACGTCGCACGCGATGTATACGACGCAGATACCACCGGACATGCAGCACCTCATCCCGCCGCAGGCCGTCGACATCTCCGTCGCGTTCTTCGTCACGGTCGCCGTGATCGTCGTCGGTCGCCCGATCGCCCGCGCCATCGGTCGCCGCATCGAGCGCGCCGGCGCGCCTCCCGCCCTGTCACAGCCGGCCGCCGATTCCCTCAAGCGCATCGAGCGGACGATGGACGCGATGTCGCTCGAGATCGAGCGCATCTCCGAGTCGCAGCGCTATATGGTCAAGCGAAGCGCGGAGCCACGAGGCGGATAGTCGGACAGTCGGACCGTCGGACCGTCGGACCGTCAGACCGTCAGACCGTCAGA
>CAYTKA010000111.1:0-10925 GCA_964438255.1 uncultured Gemmatimonadaceae bacterium
TAGGTGAACGCCGTCGGGGTGCCGGTGACCGGGGAGTCGTAGATCAGCGCGCGCAGCGGTGCGTCGGGATCGCCCGTCGGCGGCGGAACGCGCTCGACGATCTTCTCGAGCAGGTCGCCAATGCCGATTCCCGCTTTGGCGCTCACGAGCAGGATCTCGTCGGGGTCGACGCCCAGGAGGTCGTGCACCTCCTGCTTGCGACGCTCGGGCTCCGCGCCGGGCAGATCGATCTTGTTGAGGATCGGGATGATCTCCAGCCCCGCGTCCATGGCGAGGAAGAGATTGGACAGCGTCTGCGCCTGGATGCCCTGCGACGCGTCGACGACGAGAATCGCACCCTCGCACGCGGCGAGTGAGCGTGACACCTCGTACGTGAAGTCGACGTGGCCGGGCGTGTCGATCAGGTTGAGCTCGTAGTCCTGCCCGTTGCGCGCGCGATACGACATCCGCACGGCGTTCAGCTTGATCGTGATCCCGCGCTCGCGCTCGAGGTCCAGCGTGTCGAGGACCTGCTCCTTCATTTCACGCTTCTGCAGCATCCCGGTCGTCTCGATCAGACGATCGGCCAGGGTGGATTTCCCGTGGTCGATGTGCGCGACGATGCAGAAGTTGCGGATGTGATCGAGGTTCACGGCAGGACGGCAAAAGGGCGGTACGTGCTCAACCTTGAAATATAGCCGGCGCGACGCGGGCTCGTGAACCGTGAGCCGGAAAGCGTTCACCGGGCGCCGTTCGCTGACGGTTCACAGGCCGCCTCCCGCTCCCTAGCTTTCCGAGTCGCATGGAATCCCCCCGCGCCGATCTCTATGATCCCGCGGCGCTCGCGTCACTCGGCCATCTCGAGGTCGTGGCGCGCTGGATCGTCGATGGCTTTCTCAGCGGACTGCACCGATCACCCCGCAAAGGGTTCTCGGTGGAGTTCGCCGATTTTCGTCCCTACCAGCCGGGCGACGATCTGCGGTACGTCGATTGGAAGATCGCCGCACGGGCGGACCGCTGGATGGTCAAGCAGTACGAGGAGGAGACGAACCTTCGCGCGACGATCATCCTCGACGTCAGCCGGTCGATGGATTGGCGTGGCGCGCCGGCGGAGCTGCGGCTCACCAAGCGCGCGTACGCCGAGCAGCTCGTCGCCGCGCTCGCGCTCCTGCTGCTGCGCCAGCGCGACGCCGTCGGGCTCGTGCGCTTCGACGACGTCCTGCGCACCAGCATCCCGCCACGGGCACGGACGACCCAGTGGCGTCGTCTCGTGGCCGCGCTGATGGAGCCGGCCGGCGGTCGCGCGTCGGAGCTCGCGACGGCGCTCGAGCAGGCAGCGCGGCTCGTCACGCGGCGCGGGATGATCGTGCTCGTGAGCGACCTCCTCGTGGACGTCGACGGGGTGCGTCCCGCATTGCGTGGGCTGCGTGCGGCGGGGCACGACGTGAACGTCTTTCACGTCATGGATCCGGCCGAGCGACATTTCACGCACATGCGCGAAGCGCAATATGCCGATCCCGAAACGTCGCTCGCCGTTCCGGCGACTGGCGCCGACGTGCGGGCCGCATACGACGCGACGGTCGCCACCGTGATCGACGAATGGCGTACGGCGCTCGCCGCCATGGGGGCGGGTTACGAGGTCGTGCTCACCGATCAACCCTACGCGATCCCCCTCCGCCGCGCCTTCGACGCTCGGCAGCGCCGTCCGTGAGCTTTCTCGCGCCGTTGTATCTGCTGCTCGGCGCCGCCGCTGCGGTGCCGCTGCTGCTGCATCTGATGCGGCGCAACGTCGCCACGCGCATCGAGTTTCCCGCCGCCCGATACCTCCAGCGCGCCGAACGGGAGCACAGTCGCTCGCTACGGCTCCGCAATCTGTTGCTGATGGTGTTGCGCGTGTTGGTCGTGCTGGCGCTCGCGCTCGCCGCGGCGCGTCCATTCGTGCGCGGGCTGGGCGTCGGCCACGGTCCGACGGCGGTCGCGATCGTGCTCGACAACTCGCTCTCCACCACGGCCGTCAGCGGCGGCGCTCCGGTGTTCGATCGACTGCGCGAAGCCACGCGCGCGGTGCTCCTCGCCGCGACGCCGGCCGACAAGCTCTGGCTGGTGACGGCCGACGGCCGCGTGCGCGCCGGGACGCGCGATGCGCTTCTTGCCGAGCTCGCGCAGATCGCCCCCCTCGAGGGAGCGGGTGATCCGCGGCAGGCCCTCCGCCGCGCCGTCGCGGCGATGCAGCCGGCTGCGGTGCCGGCGAAGGTCGTCGCCGTCGCGACGGACGCGCAGCAGGCCTCGTGGGCCGGGGCGTCGCGCGTGGGCGTTCCCCTGTCGCTCTACGTTCCGCCGGGCGCGCCGCCGGCCAATCGTGCTGTCCTCGACGCGCGCGCCGATCCACCGCGCTGGACACCGCGCGGTGCCGTCGTGGCGCGCGTCGACGCCGTCGATTCCGTCGGCTATCGCATCGTCCTTGGCGAGCGCACGATCGCGCGCGGGACCGCGGGCCGCGGTGAGCCCGTACTGGTTCGCGTCGCGCCGCCGGAGCGCGGCTGGCAGGCCGGCCGCGTGGAGATCGAGCCGGACGACTTTCACGCCGACGACGCACGCCATTTCGCAGTATGGATCGGCGCGGCGCCCGCCGCGTCGAGCGATCCGTCGGCAGGACAGTTCGTGGCAACGGCGCTCAACACGCTCATTGCCGACGGCCGCGCGACCGCGGGCAGCGGCGTGCAGCTCACCGCCGCCGATCGCGCCACGCGCCTCCCCGCGCTCATGCCGCCACCCGCGGACGCGGTGCGTCTCGGTGCCGCGAACCGCACCCTCGAACGCCTCGGCGTGCCATGGCGCTACGGAGCGGTGGACACGGCCCCGACACTCGCACGCGGCGGCCGTCTCGACGGCGTGAACGTCACGGCGCGTTATCGGCTCGTGCGCGCCGGCGTCGCCCCCGCCGATACGCTCGCGACCGCCGGTGGCGAGCCGTGGATCGTTGCCGGTCCCGGCTACGTGCTCGTCGGATCGCGGATCGATCCCGCCGCGACGACGCTCCCCGTGCGCGCTGTCTTCGTCCCCTGGCTCGTGGACATGCTCGCGCTTCGGCTCGGCGCACCCGCAAGCGACCTCGGCACGCCCATCAATGCGGGGCCGGGCGATCGCGTGACGTTGCCGGCCGGCGCCGACGCGCTCGAGAGCCCGAGCGGCGCGCGCCGATCGGTGAGCATGGATCGCGTGAACGCGCCGGACGAGCGTGGGGTATGGTTCATCCTGCGAGGCGGCCGGCGTATCGGCGCGCTCGTCGTGAATGCGCCGCCGGAAGAGTCGGCGCTCGCCCGGATCGACTCGCGCACGCTCGCGACGCGCCTTGGCGGCGCCGCCGGACGCGCGTCGGGCACCGCGAATGCGTGGGTCACCGGCACCTTCGCCGCCGGGACGCGCCGCCCTGCTGTCACGCCACTGCTCTTGCTCGCGCTTCTGCTGCTCGCCGCAGAAGCGGTCGCCGTTCGCACTTCCCGCTCCACTGCTGCCTAGTGTCACTTCCCAGCCTGCTCGACGCGATCGAACGGCTCCCTGCGTTCGCACGTCTGCTCAATACCCTTCCCGCGCCGCGCGCAGAGTTGCACGCCGCCGGCCTCCCGGGCTCTGCCGACGCCACCCTCGTCGCCACCCTCGCGCGCCGGCTGCCGACGCGCTTCATCGTCGTCGTCGCCGACGGCGTGCCGCAGGCGGAGCGTCTGCTCGCCGACCTGCACACCCTGCTCGACGAGACACCGGTCGCCCTCTATCCGCCCCGCGAAGGGTTCGGGGAAGCCGAGCCGCACGTCGAGGTCGCGGGGGAGCGCGTCGAGACACTCGAGCGGTTGAGTCGCGGCGAGATCCGCGTGCTCCTCACCACACCGCGCGCCCTGCTCGAGCGCACCCGCCTCCCCGGTGCGCTCGCCGATCTGCGTATCGAGCTGCGGAAGGGCGACGTCCGTCGTCCGCGAGAGCTCGCCGAGCATCTGGAGCGTATCGGCTTCGAGCGCGCCCCGATGGTGGAGGACGTCGCGCAGTTCAGCTTCCGCGGGGGAATCTTCGACGTGTACTCATTCGGCATGACCGACCCGGTGCGCATGGAGTTCTGGGGCGACGAGGTGGTGGATCTGCGGCATTTCGATCTCGACACCCAGCGCTCGACGCGCACCGTCGATCTCGCCGTCGTGCTGCCGGTGGACGGCCAGGTACGGGAGGACGCGACGACCGGCGAGCGGCTCTCCGTGTCGGCGCTCTTTCCCCCCGATACGCTGATGGTGTATCCGACGGGCACGCATCTCCTTCCGGAGCTCAAGCGCACCTGGGACGAAGCGGCGCATCATCTCGACCTGGCGCGCCGCCGCGGCGAGGACGTCGGCTCGCGCGAGGAGCTGTTCGAGCCCCCGGAGCCGGCGGCGGCCACGCTCTCGTCGTTCGGCACGCTGCGTCTCGTCGACCCGACCGCCGAACACGCCGACGTCGTGTTCCCGCTGCGCGCTCCGGAGCCGATCGATCGCGACATTCGCCGCCTCCGCAAGCTCGTGCGCGACGGCGTGCCGACCGTCGTGCTGTGCGACAATGAAGGGCAGTGCGAGCGTCTCGACGAGTTGCTCAACGAGGACGCGTGGGAGCCGTCTCCCGCGGCGCTCACCGTCGGCGCGCTCGGCGGCGGGTTCGTGCTGCCGCCGGGCGACAACGAGCGCGGGCTGCGCGTGCTCACGGACCACGAGATCTTCCGCCGCGAGCGGCGCGTGCGCCGCGCACGCCGGTATGTCAGCGGCGGCGTCGACTCACTCGCCCTCAAGGTGGGGGATTACGTCGTTCATCTCGAGCATGGCGTCGGCATCTATCGCGGCATCGAGACGATCTTCGTGGGCCAGAGCACGGTGGAGGTCGCGGTCGTCGAGTACGAGGGGGGCGATCGCCTGAACGTTCCGCTGTACCGGATCGATCAGCTCGAGCGCTACCGCAGCGCCGACGACGTGAGCGATCACGCCCTCGCCCCGCCGCCCCGCCTCCACAAGCTCGGCGGGCGTCGGTGGGCGCAGCAGCGCGACCGCACGCGCTCCGCCATTCAGCAGATGACCATGGAGCTGCTCGATCTCTACGCGCGCCGAAAGGTCGCGTCGCGCCCACCGCACGTCCCCGACACCGCGTGGCAGCGCCAGTTGGAGAGCAGCTTCCTGTTCGAGGACACGCCCGATCAGCGCAAGGCGACCACCGACGTCAAGCAGGACCTCGAGAGCACGCGGCCGATGGACCGACTCCTCGTCGGCGACGTGGGCTACGGCAAGACGGAGATCGCCGTGCGCGCTGCGTTCAAGGCGGTGCAGAGCGGACGGCAGGTCGCGGTCCTCGTGCCGACGACGATTCTCGCCGACCAGCACGCGCGCACCTTCACCGAGCGTCTGGCGGACTTTCCGATTCGCATCGCGGTGCTCAGCCGATTCCAGAGCGCGAAAGAGCAGGCACAGGCCCTTGCCGAGTTGGCGGAGAAGAAGATCGACGTCATCATCGGCACGCATCGGCTGCTCAGCCCCGACGTCACCTTTGCGGAGCTCGGGCTCATCATTGTCGACGAGGAGCACCGCTTCGGCGTGAAGCACAAGGAGCGGCTCAAGCGGCTGAAGCTGGAAACGGACGTCCTCACCCTCACCGCAACGCCGATCCCGCGGACGCTGCATCTGTCGCTCGCCGGTCTCCGCGACATGACGCTCATGCAGACGCCGCCGCGGGATCGATCTCCCGTCTTGACCTTCGTCGAGCCGATGGACGACGGGCTGATCGACGAAGGAATCTCGCGCGAGCTGGATCGCGGTGGGCAGGTGTTCTTCGTCCACAATCGCATCGAGACGATCGTGGCCATCGCGGACCATCTGCGCCGCATCGTGCCGCGTGCGCGCATCGCCGTGGCGCACGGGCAGATGAAGGAGCGCGAGCTCGAGACGATCATGCACCAGTTCGTGAATGGCGAGGTCGACGTCCTCGTGTCCACGCTCATCGTCGAGAGTGGCCTCGACGTGGCCAACGCGAACACGATGTTCGTCAATCGTGCCGATCAACTCGGCTTGGCGCAGCTCTATCAGCTGCGCGGCCGCGTTGGCCGGTCGCACCGCCGCGCGTACTGCTATCTGCTCGTGCCGGATGCGGTGGACCCCGCCGCCGAGCGCCGGCTGCAGGTGCTCGAGCACCACACCGAGCTCGGTGCGGGCTACAAGATCGCCCTCAAGGACATGGAGATGCGCGGCGCGGGCAACCTGCTTGGGGCGGAGCAATCGGGGTACGTGCACGCCGTCGGGTTCGACCTCTACCTGCGCATGCTCGACGAAACGGTGGACCGTCTCATGCGCGGCGACGCCGCGCCGAAGGCGCAGCCGGCCGACGTGTCCATGGACGTCCCGGCCTATCTCCCCGACGACTACATCGACGCGCAGGAGGCAAAGCTCGACGCCTACAAGCGACTCGCGCGGTTCGAGACACCCGAGGAAGTCGAGGCACTCCGCGCCGAGCTGCGCGACCGCTTCGGCCCCCTCCCGCCGCAGGCGGTGGCGATGCTCGCGCTGGCACTGCTGCGCCTCATCGGGGGTGCACTGGGGATCGAGGGGATCCTGGTGCGCGGCGACGAGGCTCGTATTACGTTTAGGGATTCGGCCGTTCCGCGCATGAAGGGACTCTCCGCCGCGTTCCACGAAGTGCAGTTCCAGGCGGAAGTGCGGCGAGCGCATCCGCTCTCGCTCAAGCTCACGCGGCTCGGCGGCGCCCAACTGCTCGATGGACTCGTGCGCGCGCTCCGCGCCGTCGTGTGAACTCCCGCCTCTTTCTTCGACGATAGCTACGACATGAAACGCTCTTCGCTCCTCGTGCTCACGCTGTGCGCGACGACCTTCGTCGCGTGCAGCGGGTTGAAGGACGCTCTCACCGCGCACGTCGACGTCGTCGCCCGCGCCGGCTCGCAGGAGCTGTCCGTCACGCGCCTCAGCGACCTGATGGGCAAGTCCACCATCGGCGTCCCGGTCAACAAGGACGTCGCCACGTTGATCGCGCGCGATCTCTGGGTGCCCTACCAGCTCCTCGGCGTCGCCGCGGCACGCGGCGACTCCCTGGGCGAGGCGAAGGCGATCGACGCCGCCGCAGCCGGGATGCTCGAGAACGCGAAGCTCCAGCGCTTCATGGAGAGCGTTGCCGCCAAGTTCCCCGCCGACTCGGGGAGCGAGGCGGACTACCTCGCGGCCAAGAACGACCTCTACTCGGCGCGCCACATTCTCTTCCGCGTTCCGCAGGGTGCCAGCCCCGCCGTGCGCGACTCGATCAAGCGCAAGGCGCAGCGCGTGCTCGCGCAGGTGACGCCGGCGAACTTCGCGGAGATGGCGAACAAATACAGCGAGGACCCGGGCAACAAGCCGGCGCGCGGGGGCGAGCTCGGCGTGTTCCCGCGCGGTATGATGGTCAAGCCGTTCGGCGACGCGCTCGCCGCCCTGAAGCCGGGCCAGATCTCACCGCTCGTCGAGACGGATTTCGGCTATCACATCGTGCAGCGCAACACGTGGGACCAGGCGAAGGGGCAGTACGCGGCGCAGGCATCCAGCCGCATCCGGCAGGCTGCCGAGAGCACGTACCTCGCGCAGGCGGAAAAGGAGGCCGACGCCAAGGCAAAGAGCGATGTGGCCGCCACGGTGCGCGTGGTGGCCAAGGATCCGATGGCGCACCGCAATGACAACACCGTCCTTGCGACGTACAAGGGCGGCAGCTACACGGCGGGCAAGCTCGCCATGTTCCTGCTCGGCTCGCGCGGTGCCGGTCAGCTCTCGCAGCAGATCCAGACGGCACCCGACTCCCTGCTCAAGCGGTTCGTGCTCAATCAGGCGCAGCGTGAGCTGCTGCTGCACCGTGCGGACAGCGCGAAGGCCGGACTCACTCCCGAGGAGCTGGCCAACATCCACCGCGACTTCGGGCAGGCCGTGGCGATGAGCTGGCAGCAGATCGGCATCGATCCCAAGTCGCTCGCCGACAGCGCCAAGACGACGTCGGAGCGCGAGCGGCTCGCCGCGGCGCGCGTCGAAGCGTTCCTCGATCGCGTCATGTCGGGCCAGGCGCAGCCCGTGCCGGTGCCGTCGCCCGTGCAGATCGTGCTGATGGACAAGTACGACGCGAAGGTCAATCAGGCGGGGATCGACCGCGCGGTCGAGCGGGCCGCGAAGATCCGCGCGACAGCTGATTCCGCCCGCGCGGCGGCGCGACCCAAGTCTGCCGTTCCGCTCCCCGGCGCCGGCCCGACGAACGCACCGCCGACTGCTGCGCCGGCTCCGGCGAAGCCCAAGGCGCGACCGTAATCCCACGTGCGGGTGGGCGACCGCCCATCCGCCCACGAGCGGCCCGGACCCTCACGGCCGGGCCGCGGGTATTTGGAGGCTATGCGAATCTCCTTCCCGTCACTCTCCATCGTCGCGCTGATCGTTACGGCCGCGCCAACGGTCGCCCCTGCGCAGCAGATGGCGCCCGCCGGCGGACCGCCCGCGCAGATCGTTCCCCTCGACCGCGTCGTCGCCGTGGTCGGCGACGTCGTGATCACGCAGTCCAATCTCCAGGAGAAGCTCATCCAGAAGCGTCAGGAGGGCGCGCGTATCCCCACGGACACCGTCGGCTTCCACGCGTTCGCCCTCAGCGCGCTGAACGAGCTCATCGACGAGGAGCTCCTGCTGCGCAAGGCGAAGGATCTGAAGATCGAGGTCCCCGATGCTGACGTCGCCAACACGGTGGACAAGCAGGTCAAGGAGATTCGCGGCCGCTTCAGCAGCGACGCCGAGTATCGCAGCGAGCTGATGAAGGCAGGACTCGGCACGCCCGAGGAGTTCAGGCGCTTCCGAATGGAAGAGACGAGGCGCAACGAGACCATCACCCGCACCATTCGCAAGCTGCGCGAGGACGGTAAGATCGTGCAGGCGAACGTGACGGATCAGGACGTAAAGGACGCCTTCGAGCGCACCAAGGCGTCGCTGCCCAAGCGCGAGGCCAGCATTGCGTGGCGGCAGATCATCATCGCCCCCAAGCCGACCGCCGCGGCAAAGGAGCGTGCGCGCGCGAAGGCGGAGTCGCTGCTGGTCGAGCTGCGCACGGGGGCCGACTTTGCCACGCTCGCGAAGCGTGAGTCCGTGGACCCCGGCTCTCGCGACAATGGCGGCGATCTCGGGTGGAACCGGCGCGGCCGCATGGTCGCCGAGTTCGACCGCTGGATGTTCGGGCTCGCGCCCGACCAGCTCAGCCCGGTCATCGAGACGCCCTTCGGGTATCACATCATTCGCGTCGATCGCGTCCAGCCGGGTGAGGTGAAGGCACGTCACATCCTCATCGCGCCGAAGATCGACTCGGCGGACGTGGCGCGTGCGCACGCCGAGGCGGACAGCGTCGCGGCGGCGTGGAAGCGCGGTGCGTCGTTCGATTCTCTCGCCAAGAAGCACCATGATTTCGCGAGCGCCGAGGAGACGTCGCTGCTCACCCCCTTCCCGCGCGCGCAGTTGCCGACGGCGTACCAGCAGGGCTTCGCCGACAAGAAGCAGAACGATTTCGCGGTGTTCCAGATCCCTGGGACCGGTACGGTCCCGGCGAAGTTCGTCGTCGCTCAGGTCGTGAAGGTAGAGCAGGGTGGCGAGCTCACGCTCGCCGAAGTGCAGGAGCGCTTCCGCTCGCGCCTGGCCGAAGAGGGCGGGATCAAGCGGCTGATGGACACGCTGCGGAAGCAGACATATGTGTCGGTGAAGCCGGACGCCGTCACGGTGCTGCCGCCCCCTCCTGCAGGCCCCTGACCGAACCGGGCGCGGATCATGGCTGACCAGCCGCGCCTTGCCGTGTCACTCGGTGACCCGCGCGGCATCGGTCCCGAGATCGTCGCCGCGGCGCGTGCCGACGCGCGCGTCCGCGCGGTGGCCGACCTCGTTGTCGTCGGTCCAGGCGGCACCGGTACCGCCGTCGATGAGACGATCGGCCATTGGTCGCCCGCAGATGGAGAAGCGGAGGCCGGCCGTCTCGCTGGCCTCGCCGTCGATCGGGTGATAGCGCTCGCGATGGCGCACGAGGTGGACGGCATCGTCACGGCGCCGCTCGACAAGCACGCCCTGCTCGCCGGCGGCTATGACTTTCCCGGACATACTGAGTTGCTCGCGGCACGCACGGGATGTCGCGTCGCCATGATGCTCGCCGCCGCGCGTCCGGCCCCCGGGTCATCCACGCCGCTGCGCGTCGTTCTCGCGACCACGCACGTGCCGCTGCGCGACGTTCCGCGGCTGCTCACCGCCGAGGCCATTGCGCTGGCCGCGAAGGTCACACGCACCGGTCTGCGCGAGTGGTTCGCCGTCGCCGAGCCGCGCATCGCACTCTGTGCGCTCAATCCGCACGCCGGGGACGGTGGTCGCTTCGGGACCGAGGACGACGACGTGCTCGCGCCGGCAGCGCGTGCCGCAGCCATCGCCGGCCCATTCCCCGCCGACACGGTGTTCGTGCGCGCCATGCGCGGCGCCTTCGACGCCGTCATCGCACCCTATCACGACGTCGGGATGACGGCGATCAAGGTCGCCTCGTTCGGCAGCGCGGTGAACGTGACGCTCGGCCTCCCATTCCCGCGCACGTCACCCGATCACGGCACCGCGCTCGACATCGCCGGCCGCGGGGTCGCGGATCCCTCGAGCATGATCGAGGCGGTGTTGATGGGGGCCGAGATCGTACGGCGAAAAGGACCTGCCTGACGGGCACTCCCCCCGCTGCGTTTTGTTCATCCGCTCAATCCGCTCCTCTTAACAGCCGCTCGGGCTCGCTCCTCAGACGAAGGTTCATCCGGATGGGGCGGAAACGCGGATGGGGTGGAGTCTCGCTGCGACAGTCCAACGCGCCCGGGCCGGGAGCTCTGATGGCTGCGGGGATAGAATGCTGCACCGAGACGGACCTCCGCGTTGGGC
>CAYTKA010000112.1:0-1272 GCA_964438255.1 uncultured Gemmatimonadaceae bacterium
GTTAGGGCGTTGGCGATCTTAGGGCGTCAGCGTCGTTAGGGCGTCGGCGAAGTTCGGGCAGCGCCGCGGTAAAGCGGGTGCGCCGTCAATCAGCCGCCACGCTGCCAAAATCGAATCCGGGTATTGATATCCGCGGAATTTCCTGCCCGATCACCCGCTCGATCGCCCGCACCATCGCGATCTCGTCGGGGGCCATGAAGGTGTAGGCGTCGCCTTCGTTCGCGGCGCGGCCGGTGCGGCCGATGCGGTGGACGTAATCCTCGGCTTGCTGGGGCACGTCGTAGTTGACGACGTGGGTGATGCCGGTGATGTCGAGGCCGCGCTGGGCAATGTCGGTCGCGACGAGGACGCGGACCCTGCCCTCCTTGAACTCCTCGAGCGCGCGCGTGCGCTGCGCCTGCGTCTTGTCGGCGTGCATCGCCGTGGCCTCGATGCCTTCGTGCTCGAGGTGTCGCACGACGCGGTCGGCACCCTGCTTCGTGCGCGTGAACACGAGCACCGAGTCCATCTGACCGCGGCGGAGCAGATCGGCGAGGAGCGCGCTCTTGCGCTCGCGTGGTACGGGATAGACGAAATGTTGCACCGTGCTGGCGGCGGCGGAGCGGCGGCCCACCTGCACCACGATCGGCTTCCGCAGGTACTTGCGCGCGAGCGCCTCGACCTCGGGAGGCATCGTAGCGCTGAACAACAGTGTCTGGCGATACGCCGGCAGCTGCGCGACGATGCGGTTGATCTGCGGGGCGAAGCCCATGTCGAGCATCCGGTCGGCTTCGTCGAGCACGAGCACCTCGAGATCGTCGAAGACGACGTTCTGCCGCTCGAGGTGGTCGATAAGGCGGCCCGGCGTCGCGACGACGACGTCCACGCCCGCGCGCAGCTGTTTCTCCTGCGGGTCCAGCGGCACGCCTCCATAGATGGCGGCCACGTTGACGGGCGCGTGCTTGGCGTATTTGCGGAAGCTCTCCTCCACCTGAACGCACAGCTCGCGCGTGGGCGTGAGGATCAGGACGCGCGTACGCCGCGGCCCGTCCAACAGCCGGTCGACGATCGGCAGGGTGAACGCGGCGGTCTTGCCGGTGCCGGTCTGCGCCAGGCCCATGAGGTCCCGGCCCCGCAGGATGAGCGGGATCGCCTGCGCCTGAATTGGCGTCGGCTCGGTGTAGCCGGCGTCGCGGACCGCATCCAGGACCACCGGCGACAGCCGCAGCGCCTCGAAGGCGCTCTGTTTACGTGTCGACATGGCGCAATGTAACTCTTTGTATGCCGTTCGAC
>CAYTKA010000112.1:1372-4369 GCA_964438255.1 uncultured Gemmatimonadaceae bacterium
GCGCTCTGTTTACGTGTCGACATGGCGCAATGTAACTCTTTGTATGCCGTTCGACGTTCTACCGACTACCGACTACCGACTCTCGACTGCTTTCAAGGAAGTTCACGATCGCCGCGTTCACCTCAGCCACGCGCTCCTCGTGGGCCATGTGGCCGGCTCCGGGAAGGGTCAGCAGCTGAACGCCCGGCAAGCACTCGGCGCGCCGCGCGACGCCGCGCACCAGACGATCGGCGGTGCCGACGATGAGGAGGGTCGAGACGCGCAGCTTCGCCAGGTCGGCGGGGGGAAAGGGTCGCCAGTCGAATTCGCGCAGCAGCGCACGCATCGCTCGCAGATAGCTTCCGTCGCGGAAGGGAGCCCAGTATTCGTCGACGTCGCGTGCCTGGAGGTGGGTGCTGTCACCGCGTGCCCAGTGGAGCACGGCGGATACGAGCCAGCGTGGCACCAGCGCGGCGGTGACGGCGTCGCCGAGTCCGGGCACCACCCACGATGCCGGTCGGGCGAGAGCGATCGTGGTGAGCCCGGCGGGATTGATCAGCACCAGCTTCGCCACACGCGCCGGCGCCTCGACGGCGAGGGCCAGCGCCACGGCGCCCCCCATCGACCAGGCGACGATCGGCGCGCGGTCGACGGACAGGACGTCCATCGCACCGCGGACGTCGGCCAGGAGGACTTCGCGCGTGTACGCCCCCGACTCCCGCGGTGTGTCCGACAGACCGTGGCCGCGAAAATCCAGGGCGGTGGCGCGGAAGCCGTTGGCGGCCAGCTCCGGCAGCAGAAAGCGCCAGGTATACAGCGATGCGCCCCAGCCGTGCAGCAGCAGCACGGGCGGACCGTTAGGCGGCCCGCTCTGCACCACGCGCAGGCGCGGGCCATTGTCGAGCTGGATGTAGCGCTCGTCGAGGCCCGGCGTGCCACGCGGATACTGCTCGGTTGGCGTGAGCCGCCGTGGTGTCACGACGCGATGCCGCCCACCCGGGTGTTAGCCGAGCTCCAGCGGTCGTCCGGACAGTCGCGCGATCAACCCGAGGCGAAAGGTCACGTCGGTCCACCGCTCGTCACCGGCGAGTGCGCTCTCGAGGGGATAGGCAGGCCAGGTGAAGGGGTTCGAGCTTCGCTGGGCGCTCATTCCTTTGTGCGGGTGCCACACGCCCTGCTCATCGCGGTCGTCGAGAAAACGATCGTACAGCTTGGACCAGTTCTCATTGCGCCGCAGATATCCCAGTCGCGCCATCAACTCGAGCCACGTCATCGCCCAGGCGACGTCGGCATCGGCGACGTTGCGATTGGGCAGCATGTCACCGAGCACCAGATGCGGCTGCGGCACGATCTTCTTGCCGCACAGCTGCACCGCTTCCTGCCGCGGGAGCGGCTGCGACAGGTAGTGATAGATGCGATCCATGGCGTCGGAATGCTCGGTACGAAAGAGCGGCATGAACGCGAGCATCGTGAGGGAGTAGATCGACGGCGGCGCCGCTTCGGGGGCGAGCACGTGTTGATTGCCCATGCGCACGAACGGCTTCTGCGCCAGCGGCGACCGCAGGAACGCGGCAATGCGTTCGATGATGCGCTTCGCGGCGCCGCGGATGCGAGGGTCGCCTTCGTATCCGGCCTGCGCGAGCGTGGCCGCGGCGGCCTCGCGCAGGATGGCGCGCCCGCGCCTAACGAGGTCCTCGTCGCCGACGGCCCGGCTGCCCAGATCGAACAGGAGCTCCGGATCCTCGTCTTCGGCCAGGAGACGAAAGAGCGTGCGCCGGGCGCGGTAGATCGGCGGCGTCTCCTTGTCCCATCCGTACTCGAGGAGCCGGCGAACAGCGGTGATCGTGCCGATCCCCTCGAAGTGCTCGGCGCGCACCGATGGGACACCAAGCATCGAGTGATTCCAGGTGCCATCCGCGGATTGCATCATCGCCAACAGCAGTGCCGGGCGATGCGTAAGAGGCAGAGAGGAGGCGCGATCGGTGACCGCGGCGGGAAGACGCGCGACGTCGGTCAACGACCGGTACTGGATCGGTGCTGCCGCGTGCTCCAACAACCATCGCAACGGAAAGGTCACCGGTGTCGGTGGCGCTGGTGGAACCGGCGGAACTAGCGCTGGTACAACGGACGCGCTGGAAGACGACGGGGAAGCTGTCGGCGATGCGGACGCGGGCGGCGGGGACGCAGGAGAGGGAGTGGGGGGAGGCGGGGGGGAGGGCGGCAGAGTCACGAGGCGATCGCTGAGGGACCGAAGGGACCAGACGACAGCGTCACAGCCAAATGCGCCCTCAGGAGGGCGCGTAAGCATAGCAACTTTGCGACGACGCGCTAGAGGGGCGCGCACAACACCATGCAAACCCTCGACATGCACCACCACACCATCACCAGAGGTACGTACCGCATGAAGACCATGAGATTGGCCGTGTTGGCCGCCGCGCTATGCATCGGCGCGACGACCGTGGCGCGCGCGCAGGACACGCAGTCGCCGCCGCAGCGCCCCCGCGGCATGATGAACATGACCGCACTGTTCCAGGGGATCACGTTGACGCACGAGCAGCAGGAGAAGGTCGACAAGCTCGCGAAGAAGCACGAGGAGGACGCGCAGAAGATGCGCGAGGAGATGCAGGCGGGCGGCGACCGTGAAGCGATGATGACGAAGATGCGCGAGATGCGCACGAAGCACATGGATGAGATCAAGGAAGTGCTCACCCCCGAGCAGCGGGCGATCTTCGAGAAGAACGTCGAGGAGATGCGCGCGAATCGAGGGCAGCGTCCGCCGGGCGCGCTCTGACAGTCCCGCAGTACGTGAGAGAGGGGACCGTCGTCGTGACGGTCCTCTTTTTTTCCTGCGCACTGCTGGCGAGGGGCTCCGGCGCGGATCATCTTCCGCTCGATGCCTGACGCGCCGATAGATGCGAGGTGAGTTCGTCGACGTCGGCGGAGCGCGGTTGTATTACTACGCCACCGGGTCGCGCGGCGCCGGCGAGCCGGTGATCCTGCTCCATGGCTTTCCCACGT
>CAYTKA010000112.1:4469-5733 GCA_964438255.1 uncultured Gemmatimonadaceae bacterium
ACCGGGTCGCGCGGCGCCGGCGAGCCGGTGATCCTGCTCCATGGCTTTCCCACGTCGGGGCACCTCTGGTCGGAGGTCGCGCCGATGATGCCGCGCGGCCATCGCGTCATCGTGCTCGATCTGCTGGGCTACGGCCGCAGCGATCGTCCGGGCGCGATGGCGGTGGACGTCAAGGCGCACGCGGAGCGCGTGATCGCGCTGTGCGACACGTTAGGCATCAATTACGCGTGCGTCGTGGGCCACGACGTCGGCGGGGGCGTGGCGCAGTGGCTCGCGGTGCGGTACCCGCACCGCGTGTCGCGTCTCTGCCTCGTGGACAGCATCGCGTTCGACGGCTGGCCCACGCGCGAGGTGAAGCTGGCGCGGGCGATGCTTCCGCTGACGCGCCACCTGCCGCCGACGTGGCTGCTCTCGATCCTGCGGTCGGACCTGCTGCGCGGGTACATGGACCACGAACGCGGCGCCCGGTCGATCGAGCACTACGTGCGCCCGTTCGCGAGCATCGAAGGACGCGATGCGTTCATGCAGCACCTGCTGGCGCTCGACGCCTCCGCCACGACGTCGCTCGCGCCGCGGCTCAAGGACATCGTGTCACCGACGGCCGTGGTGTGGGGACAGCACGACCCCTTTCTCGCCGCGTCGCTCGGGAAGCGGCTGCACGAGGCGATTCCCGGTTCGTCTCTGGACATCATCGCCGGCGCGCGCCATTTCAGTCCGGAAGAAGCGCCGCGACAGCTCGTGAACGTGCTCGAGGATCTGCTCCGTCGATGACCAATGCCCGATTGGAAACGTTCCGCACGATGGTGGCGAAGAATCCGGAGAACGTGCTCGCGCGCTTCGGCCTCGCCAACGAGGCGGCGAAGGAGGGCCTTCTCGACGAGGCGGTGGAGCAGTACCAGGCGTACCTGGCCGTCTACGACGACGAGGGCAATGGCTGGGCGCGACTCGCCGACGTGCTGCTGCGCCGTGGCCAGACCGATGACGCCAAAGTCGCGCTGCGCAACGGGATCGCGGCGGCGCAGCGTTTCGGGCACAACGGTTTGATGGCCGACTTGGAGGAGAAGCTCGACGAACTGGGCTGAAGTGGCTCGGCGCGTGCATCAGCAGGACACCGGATTCCAATCACTACTTCGAGGACGCCATGCGCCGTTCGCTCATCGTTCTACTGATGGTCGTGTCAGCTTGCAGCCGGAATCGTTGGCAGGGGTCGCAGACACTCTCACGCACGGTCGAGACGAGACCCGACTCCGTGATGGCCGCCGCC
>CAYTKA010000112.1:5833-10614 GCA_964438255.1 uncultured Gemmatimonadaceae bacterium
CCGAAAGAGATCCAGCTTCAGATTCTGCAGCAGCAAGCTCGCGCTCTCGAGCTGATTGCCAAGGGCGCGACGGCGCTCGAGGAGCTCGTGCAACGTCGTGCGCTGCCGCTGCAGCAGAGCGAGGTGGCGGTCTCGGTCCTTCGTCGGAGCCTCGCGCTCGAGACCGACGATTCGTTCGTCGATCTGGGCCAGCGAGGTTCCCGAGACATCCGCGTCGAGCCGGTGCAGCATGACGGCGAGGGCGGTCACGCGCTCCATCAGCCCGTCGGCGGTTTTCTCCATCTCCGGTGGGAGCAGATCGAGCTCGATCTTCGACAGCTTGGACACCACGTCGCGGACGGCGGCACGATCAGCGATCGCCCGGCGCACGGTGGGCCCAAAGGTGCCAGCGAGCACCTCGGGCGGTGCACCGGCGACCGATCGTGGCAGCGGCGGCGGGTTCAGAGCGGCCGGCACTGCCGAGCCGGATCCGGGCAGCGCCGCGCCACCCGCTTCGCCAAATAACCGCCTCCGCCAATCTCCACGAAGCGCCGTGAACGGACTGACCCCGTCGGCCCAGAGTCGGCCGGCCCTGCCGACGACGATCATACTCAGAAGGACCGACGGCACGAGGAATAGCGTAGCCGTGTGATCCAAAGCGCCGACGAAAAAGGCGATGGGGATGCCGATGGATGCCGTGACGGTGGAATGGCGGAAGCGACTGACTCGGCGTTCGATCCGCCGGCGCCAACTGGCCTGCTCGTCTTCGGGAGAGAGCGGAGGCACGGCGCGGGCGAGGATCTGCGAGCGTACAGCCTCCTTGAACGCCCGCTTCTGTTCGCGCGCGTCGCGTTTGTGCTGGCGGCGCAGCTCGCGCCAGTCGTCCTTGTTGAGCTTCGCCACCACGCCAACCTGCACGCCTCCGGGCAGCTGGATCTTGGGTACCACCGAGTCGAGCTCCGCGTGCGGAGCGGAGGACGCTCTCCACGGGCTGGCCGCGGAGGCGTCCATCGCCAGCGCGTCGCGCAGCTCGTACGCGGACGCCCACCGGTCGGAGGGTCGTTTGGCCAGAGAGCGCTCGATCGCGATGGCGAGCACGGGCGGCACGTCGGGACGGAGATCGCGCAAGCGCCGCGGCGTCTCGGAGACGTGCTTCATGAGCATGGCCGGCGTATTGGCGGCGCGAAAGGGCGGCGCGCCGGTGAGCATCTGATAGCCGACGACGCCGAGCGAGTAGATGTCGCTGCGGCCGTCGATGTCCGACTCGCCTAACGCCTGCTCGGGCGACATGTACGCGGGCGTTCCCACCGCCACGCCGGTGACGGTGAGGCGGGATTCGGCGGCCGCGCGGGCGATGCCGAAATCAGTGACGACCGCGCGGCCCGTGCCGCGCTCGAGCAGGATATTGTCGGGCTTCACGTCGCGGTGCACGACGCCACGCTCGTGGGCGTAGCCGAGTCCGTCCGCGACCTCGCGCAGAATGCGCGCGACCTCATCGAACGCGAGGCGCGGCTCGCGCGCAAGCCTGGCGGCGAGACTCTCGCCGTCCACGAATCCCATCACGAAATAGACGAGGCCCTCGGTCTCGTCGACCGCATAGATGGGAACGATGTGCGGATGGCTGAGCTGCGCCGCCGTCTGCGCCTCTCGAAGGAAGCGCGCACGCACGTCGGCGTTGAAGGAGAGCTCCGGGGGGAGCACCTTGATCGCCACATCGCGGTGCAGCCGCAGGTCGGTGGCGCGGTACACCACCGCCATCCCGCCGCGGCCGATCTCCCCGTCGATGAGATAGTGGGTGCCGACCGCAATGGTCACGCGGTCGTGCAGAAAATCCGTCACCCGCGGCCCGCCGACGGCTGTGCCGATCCGCGCCGCGGCCGGCCCGGACCGCCGGCGCTCCTCCCTCCGAGCTCGTCGGCGACGTACATCGCGCTGTCGACGCTGTCGGCGAGATGCAACGCGTCGTTGGCCAATGACGTGATGTGCTGGTGCGTCTGTGCGCCCGCGCGCAGGCGGAGCACGTCGAGCTTCATGTTCTGCAACGCGATGGCGCACGTCTCGAGCTTCGCGGAGAGCGCGTTGCGACGTTCCGCGAGATCGGCCGTCGCGCGGCGCTGCCGCTTGAGGTAGGCGAGGCGGCGCACGCGCTCGTCGCTCCCCTTCTCGTCGAGCGGATTTGCCGCGCTCTCGAGGCGCGCGATCTCCGCCTCGAGCGTGTCGAGCGCCCCGGGCCCGACGCTGCGCTCGACCTCGTCGAGCGAGATGGCGAGCGCCTGAATGCGGTCGTGCAGCGCCACCGCCGACCGCACGACGTCGGGTATGCGCGACCGGTCGGCGGCCGACATCGTGCCGACGAGATTCACGATCTCGTCACGGTCGATCGTGGCCTGTCGTACGCGCGAGCCGTACACGCCCGCCGCCTGCAACGCGGCGGCCGGTGGCAGCGGCTGCGCCCCCGCGCCGACGTTGAACGACGCGCGAGCCGTGGCGCCGGACAATCGTTTGGCACGGCGCTGCTCCTTCAGCTGGGCGCGCTTGTCGCGATTGAACACCGCGCGAACCCACTCGATCGCCTCGTCGGCGACGTCGATCAGCTCGCGCTCGCGCGGCTGCCGGAAGACGTCGCGCCAGTCGTAGCCGTCGGCCCAGAGCTTGGCATACTTGAATGCCATGTAGATGCTCCAGAACACGGTGACGACGAAGAAATCGCTGCCGCTGAAGATGGAGGCGAGGACGATGACGCCGTTGACGAACAGGTAGGGCGCGAGCTTGCGGCGGAATGCCTGCACCGGCGGGGCGTCCCAGCGGCGCAGCTCTTCCGCGGTCGGCTGGTACAGCTCGGGAACGGGAAGCGGTACCGCGGGGAGGGGCGAGATCGAAGGCGCGCCGCCGGCGAATGTCGCTGCGGTGGGCATCGGTGAGCGCTCCGCTGTCGCTCTCGCCGCCCCTGCTCCGGCCTGTTCCGGGATGCGTCCCGAATCGAGCGCGGCGACGAGCGCCGAGGCGCTGCCAAAGCGCATCGCCGGATCTTTTTCCAGGCACATCATGATGGCGCGCGCGAGGTCGGGCGGCACGTCGGCGCGGCGCTGCTCGAGCGGCGTGGGGCGTTCGGAGATGTGCTTGACGAGTATCGCCGGCGTGCTGCTGGCGATGAAGGGCGGCTCGCCGATCAGCATCTGATAGCCGACGATGCCGAGCGAGTACAGATCGCTTCGACCGTCGATCTCGCGTTCCCCGGCGGCCTGCTCGGGAGACATGTACGCGGGCGTGCCGATCGCCATCCCCGTGGCGGTCAACCGGCTGTCGCCCTCGCTCACGGCGCGGGCGATCCCGAAATCCGTGACCATGGGACGGCCGCTGTCGGCGTCGATCAGGATGTTGTCGGGCTTGATGTCGCGGTGGATCACGCCGCGCTCGTGGGCGTACGCGAGCGCGTCGGCGACGTCGCGCAAGATGCGTCGCGTCTCGTCAGTGCCCAGCACCCCGTTGTCGTGGAGGCGTTTGGCGAGGTTGTCGCCGCTCACGTAGGCCATCACGAAGAAGACGAGGCCCTCGGCCTCGTCGACGAGGTAGATGGGAACGATGTTCGGATGGTTGAGCTGCGCCGCCATCTCCGCTTCGCGTAGGAAGCGTGTTTTGATCTCGCTTCGGAACGCGAGCTCCGGCGGGAGCACCTTGATCGCGACGTGGCGCTTGAGCCGCCGGTCGCGCGCACGATAGACGATGCCCATGCCACCGCGCCCGAGCTCGCTCTCGAGCTCGTAGTGTGCGCTCAACACGCGCTCGACGTGTGCTCGCAGCTCGGAATCTGCAGCGGGAACGGCGGAGTCGGGCACTCGGGAGGCTCTGGTTTTTGTGGGCGCGAGTTGTGGCATTTTAGCACGCCGCAAAACTTCTGGAAAGGACGACAGCCGTAGCGGCAGAAGTACTACGTCAACTAGGCGGTGCCAGGTTGCAAACTTCTGCCACGCTGACCTGAAGGGTGCGGTGTACTATGGTCACGCCGGAGCGGGCAACCATGCGTTGCCGGCGGTCGAACTGTGATAACTCGCACTGGATATACACTTACAGCGTATGCGGCTGCGGGTTCGCCACTTGGAATGGAGTGTGCGACGCCTACCGCCTTCGTACGAGCAAAGCACTCGCGGAAGTTTCCGCAGCTACTTTCGGTGAACACAAATGGCTCAGCGCCAGACTTTGCCCGTCCTGCCTCTGCGCGGGACGGTGATATTTCCGGGACTCACGGCTCCGATCGCTGCCGGCCGTCCCGGTACGCTGCGCGCGATCGAAGCGGCGCTCAAAGGCGAGCGCCTCGTCTTCGCGGTCGCGCAGCGCGACAACACAGATGAACCGACGCCCGACATTCTCTACACGACCGGTGTGATCGCTCGCATCGGTCAGATTCAGCGCGGGCTGGGTGGCGTACAGCTGCTGCTGCAGGGCGAACAGCGCGCGACGGCGCTCCAGTACACCACGACGGAAGGCTATCTCAGCGCGGTCATCATGCCCGTGGAAGAGATGAAGCCCCTGAACGAGAACGACCCGGCGTTCGTCGCGCTGCACAAGGAGTTGCGCGAGCGCGCCGGCGAGCTGGGGGAGCGCCGCGGGCTGCCGGAGGAGGTCGTGCACCAGGTGCTCGACGCCGTCACGGATCCAGGTCGTTTTGCGGATCTCGTCGCCGGTTATATCGAGCTGCCGGTACCGGAGAAGCAGGGGCTGCTCGAGACCCTCAGCGTGGAGGAGCGCCTACGGCGCGTGCTCGTGCACGTCCAGCGCCAGATCGGACTGCTGGAGATGCAGGA
>CAYTKA010000113.1:0-10218 GCA_964438255.1 uncultured Gemmatimonadaceae bacterium
ATTGGTGGCACGAGCCGTCGGGCCGCGGCGTGCGCACGCGCTTCTCGGACGATCTCGCGTGGCTGCCGTTCGTCACCGAGCACTACGTGCGGGCCACTGGCGACACGAAAGTGCTGAACGAGCAAGTCGCATATCTCGAGATGCGGCCGCTCCTCGCCGGAGAGCAGGAGGCATATGACCGGCCGACGGTGGCCGAAGCGAGCGGCTCGCTCTACGAACACTGCGTGCGGGCGATCGAGCGCGCCTGCACGGCCGGCGAACACGGGCTGCCGCTCATGGGCGCCGGGGATTGGAACGACGGGATGAATCGCGTCGGGATCGGCGGCAAGGGAGAAAGTGTCTGGCTGGCGTGGTTTCTCGCGGCCACACTTCGCGGGTTCGCGCCGCATGCCGAGGACCGCGGCGACGGTGACGCCGCGGCGCGATGGCGTACGCGTGCCGACCAGTACGCGGCAGCCGTCGAACGCAGCGGGTGGGACGGGGCGTGGTATCGGCGTGCGTTCTACGACGATGGCACACCGCTCGGTACGGCAGGGGATGATGAATGCCGGATCGATGCGATCGCACAGAGCTGGGCCCTCCTGTCGGGCGCCGGCGATGCCGAGCGCGCGCGCACGGCGATGCAGTCCGTGAACGAACTGTTGATTCGCGACGAAGACGGGCTGCTGTTGCTGCTCGCGCCGCCCTTCGACCATTCGCCGCGCGATCCGGGATACATCAAGGGCTACGCGCCGGGCATTCGCGAGAACGGCGCGCAATACACCCACGCGGCGCTCTGGACCGTGCTCGCCATGACGCGCCTTGGCGACGGTGATCGTGCGGGCGCGCTGATGAGAATGCTCAACCCTCTTGGGCGCACGCGGTTGCCGGGGGACGCGCGACGATATGCCGTCGAGCCGTACGTCATCGCCGGCGACGTGTACGCCGCGCGGGGTCACGTGGGCCGGGGTGGGTGGTCCTGGTACACTGGCGCCGCGAGCTGGAGCTATCGCACCGCGCTGGAAGGCGTGCTCGGTTTCGAGAAGCGCGGCGATCGTCTGCGCGTCGATCCCTGCATCCCGGCGACGTGGCCGGGGTTCGCCCTCGAATATCGGTTCGGAACCAGCGTGTACGCCATCCGGGTGTGCAATCCGAACGGCATCTCGCGGGGCGTCGTCGGCGTCGACCTCGATGGTTCCGCAGTTGACGGGGAGTGGGTCACGCTGGTGGACGACGGCGCGCGGCACGAGGTCGTGGTGGTGCTCGGCCGTCGCTGATCGGCGCCGCGCGGACTACTCCGCGCGCGACTCCGCGGCGTGCGCCTGCGCTTCGGCGAGCAGCGACCGCAACCGGTCGTCGGAATACGAGGCCAGATCCCATTGGCCAACGTCGCCGGCGATCGAGAGCTCGACCGACGCGTCCGTGCCCATCGCCCCGAGGATCAGCACGGGAACGGGCGCGGACTCGGCGATGACGTCCGGCCTCCCGCCGCCCTGCTCGATTCGGACGTGCCAGGTCCTCCCGTCGATGTCGCGAAAGTTCCTGCCTTGATCGGCGAGGAACTCATTCCTGCCGGGCGTCGCGTGCGCACCCGTCGCGCGGCGCGACGTCACGGTCTCGAGCGCGGTGGCCAGGCGCTCGGCCCATTGCGCCGTCTTGTCTGCTTCAGGCGACACGCGCCCCCGTCGCTCGCCCGCCAGGCGGCGTTCGGCGGCATGGTCCAGCAACGAGCGGTTGCAGGTTCGCGCCTGGCTGGCGAGACGCCGCAGCATCCGCACGTCGTCCTCGCGAATCTTGCGGTCATCGTCGTCCGGGAGCGCCCGGTTGGCGTGCGCGATCAGGTCGGCGAGCTGGTTGGCGCTGGCAGATGCGAGCAGACCGTTCAGGTCGCGTGCGCTCAATCGAGGTGTGCCAGGAGCGTCGGGCGCCGCCTCGCGCATCTGGCGAGTCGATCGTGGAGTCATGCGGCCCAAGTCCATGAAAGGAACGACTGACGTGGTGCATCCAAGGGTGCGAGCAAGACGCGAGCCCGCGACGGCGCCGCGAGGCTGCGTGGAACGATCGCGGCCCGCGACGCCTGGGTCGAGCGGCATGAAAATGGCCCCCACCATGATCCGTGCCTCGTCTCTCCGCGTTCATCCGCGAGAACATCGAGCCCATCCTCGCCGAGTGGGAAGCCTTCGCGCGTACGCTGCCCCTCGGCGGCCCGATGGACGTCGCCGCGTTGCGCGATCATGCCAGCGAGATGCTTCGCGTGATCGCGGAAGACCTGGACCGTCCGCAGACGGCGCAGCAACAGGCGGAGAAGTCACGCGGCGAGTCGGACGCCGAAGCGGGCGCGGTCGCCACCGCCGCGCAGCAGCATGGGGCCGGCCGGGCGGAGAGCGGCTTTACCATCGGCCAGATGGTCGCTGAGTTCCGGGCGTTGCGCGCCAGCGTCATGCGCCTCTGGTGCGACACATATCCCGACTCGGCGACGTCCGATCTCGAGGACCTCATCCGCTTCAACGAAGCGATCGACCAGGCCATCAGCGAATCGATCACTCGGTACGATGCGGACGTGGGCCAGTCGAAGGAGCGCTTTCTCGCGATCCTCGGACATGATCTCGGCAACCCGCTCGGTGCGGTCATCACGTCCGCGACGTTCATGCTCGAGAGCGCGGCGGCGCGTGGGGACCTCCCGCAGCCATACCTCACGCTGGCCGAAGGTGTCGCGCGCAGCGGCCGGCGGATGCATCAGATGGTCCTCGACCTGCTCGAGTTCGCCCGGGTGAGCTTCGGTCAAACCATTCCGATCGAGCGCGTGCCGATGGACATCCAGCGGATCGTTGGCGAGGTCGCGGCGGAAGTTCGCGCGTCCAGTCCCGGCCGGGAGATCGAGACGACGTTCGCCGGCGAGCTACGCGGCGAGTGGGACCGCGACCGGCTGCTTCAGGCCCTCACCAACCTGGTCGGCAATGCGGTGCAGCACGGATCCGCCGAAGCGCCGGTGTCGATCACCGCGCGTGGTGACGCACGTACGGTCGAGATCGCGGTCCACGACGACGGGCCTCCCATTCCCCCTGACCAGATCGTGCGGTTGTTTCAGGGCATGAACGGAGCAACCTCGCGCGACGGGCGCGATCGCCGCCATCTTGGGCTCGGGCTCTACATCGTGGACAAGATCGTGGCGGCGCATGGGGGAGCGATCGACGTGCAATCGAGCGAAGGGGAGGGCACGACGTTCACGATGCGACTGCCACGCACGCCAGACGCGACCGTGAGGACGTCGCGCCGCAGTGCGGCGCCGGCGGCCGTGTTAAATTAGAGAAATAGGAAGCTGGGGAGCAGCCGCGTGGCTGCGCCCTTGGGATCCGCTCCGCCGCCTTGCGGACGGCCCTCCCGAGCCATCATGGTCAGCCTGCTCCAACGTCGTGGAGGCACCATGCCCGGCCCTCGGCCCTTCTCCTCGCGTCACGATCCCCTGGCATCGCCGCCGGCCGTGGCGAGCGAGCCGCGCCCATTTCCGCGTGGCAACACGGACGTGCTCGATGAGGTCTGGTACGCCGACTGGCGTCGGCGACTGACCCGCAACCTCGCAAGCCGGAGCGACGGCCGCTGGGAGCCACTGACACACTTCGAGCGACGTCCGACACCTGACGAAATACCGCCGAAGTAATTGAAGTAACGCTGAAGTAGCGGGGCTCCACTACGTTCGCCCGAGGGAGGCATCCCCATGCGCGGCTTGCTGCTGTATCCCGAGTTTCCTGACAGCTCGTTCTGGAGCTTTCGACATGTGATGCGGATGGTCGGTGCGAAGTCGGCGTTCCCGCCGCTTGGCCTGCTCACCTTTGCCGCGGCCATGCCCGCGCACTGGTCATTCGAGCTCCTCGATCTCAACGTCGTGCATCCGCCGGACGCGGACCTTCGCGCACGGATCGACGCGGTCGACGCAGTGTTCGTCAGCGCCATGTCCGTGCAGAAACGCTCGCTCGTCGCATTGCTCGACGGGCCGGCCCGGGGCCTCGACACCCCGTGGGTGCTCGGCGGTCCGTACCCGTCGAGCTTTCGCGATCACATCCTGCATCCACAAACGCAGTCGGATGCAACGCTGCACCGCGGACTGGACCTCCTGGTCTGGGGCGAAGCTGACCGGTGGATCGGCACCATCGACTCGCTGCTGCAGGGCGAGCGCGCCCGGCATTCGGACTCCCCGCCGGCGCTCCTCATCCCCGAGGCCATCGCCGCGCAGGAGCCGGGCTCGCGCAAGGCGCTCAACGACCGCTCGATATTTAAGGAACTCGAAAACGGCGCCCTGCCGCGTTGGGACCTCATCCGCCCGGGCGACTACCGCGCAATGATGATCCAGACCACTGTCGGCTGCCGGTTCCGCTGCGACTTCTGCGACATCATCCAGTTCAACGGTGGCTTCACACGCCCCAAGACCGTGGAGTCGGTGCGTGCGGAGCTGGACGCGCTCTACGACCTTGGCTGCCGCGGCGGGATCTTCACCGTCGACGACAACTTCGTCGGCAATCCGGCGGCGATCGAGCGGATCCTCCACGTGATGATCGATTTCCAGCGCGCGCACGACTACCCGTTTTCCTTCTACACCCAGGCCAGCCTCGATCTCGGCTCGCCGAAGCTCGCGCACCTCTTGCCGCTCATGCGGCAGGCCGGGTTCTCCGAGGTGTTCCTCGGCATCGAGAACCCCGACCCGGCGGCCCTCAACGGAATGAACAAGAAGCAGAACACGAAGGTCGACATCGCCGCCACGGTGCGGACGATCCAACAGGCGGGCATCGAGGTCATGGCAGGGTTCATCTTCGGGTCGGACGAGGACACGCTCGCCACCGCGGACGCGATCACCGTGTTCGCCACCGAGACCGCGATCCCGACGGCGATGACGGGAATGCTGACGCCGATCCCGCACACGCCGCTCCGCGAGCGCCTGCGCCAGGAAGGCCGCCTGCACGAGGCAGAATTCTCCGGCAACAATACGGACGATGCCGTGCAGTTCACGCCAAAGCGCATGACCGTCGAGGACATGCAGCGCGGCTATTACCGAATTCTCGACCGGCTGTTCTCACCGGGCGCCATGTTCCGGCGTTCCAGCACGCTGCTCGACCGGCTCGAGCCACACATCTTTCACGGCCATAACGTGCGCGCGGGAGAACGGCGGGCGGCGCTTCGCTCGCTGTGGCTTCAGGGCGTCCGGGGCGAGTCGCGAGCCGAATACTTTCGTCTGCTCGCCAACGGCTGGGGCCGCGACGTGACGGAGGCGCGATCGGCGCGGAAGGCCGCGCTTGAGCTCGATCGACTCGCCCGGGGTGCGATGCTCGATCTCGCGACGTCGAGCGAATCGGATCGCGCTCGACTATCAGCTCATGTGGACCGCGCGCACGACGCGATGATTCGTGCCGGCAACGGGCGCAGCCTCGGCGAGATCGACGCGTGGGCGCGGGGCGTTCGCGTCCACCTCGACGAAGGTACGTTGCGCGCCGAGGAGCTGCAGGAGACTTATCACTGGAGCGCCGAGTTCTTTCTCAGGCACGAACGACTCCACCGGTTCCCGGGTGCCTACCTCGTGAAGGCGTTCAACCTCGCGATCAAGGGACTGCACTATCAGACCGTGATGCACGGTCTGGCGCGAGATGGTCTGTCCGGCGGCCGTATCGCGGCGCCGGGGCGAACGCAGGGAAGCGAGCGCGGACACGGTCCATCGACTAGATTACAGGCATAGCTGGTGAGCGGCTCCGTTCCGCTCCCTTTGGCTTCCGCATCGCGTCACCTGGCCACGTCCAGTGTCGTGTCGGATCCCCGAGCCCTTCCGGTCAGCCGCTCGTGGAATTCTGTCGGAGGCACGCTGATGAGAGCTCCAACCCCCGTTCTGCTGCGCAGCGTCGAGGATCTCGCTGATGCGAAAGAGCTCCGTTCCGCGATTGCGGCGGTGCTCGCGAACACACCGATCGACGACCACGCGCTTCGATGCGCCGTATGGAGCTTCGTCGGAACGGAGCGCCAGGCCGGCATGACGCCCGCGCTCATCATCACTCGCTTGACTGGCCTGGTCGACGACGCGAACATCACCCCGATCGCCGCGCGCCACGAGTTGACGCGGCGGGTGATTCTCTGGTGCGTCGAAGAGGATTTCGGCCACCTTGGCGGCGACGCGCTGGCGAGGGCCGCGTCGCGGGGCGCTGCGCGTTAATCAGCATTTCCTAATCGATGTCGAACAGCGACAGCACGGCGCGGTCGGGGAGCGCACGCCAGTCGGCGGGAAATCGCCAGAGGCGTCGAACGACCGCGGCGCCTTCGCATATCAGTGACACCGGCGACAGGGCGCCCGGCGTCGACGTGCTGTCGACTTCACGAACACACCACGAGTCGGCGTTGCGTTCGATCACTCGAACCTCGCCCCTGCCAGGCATCGTCATTTATGAACGAAGTCGTCCGCATGGACGGTGCCGCGACCGCACTCGTGAGCACCAAGCGCGTCCTGTATCCCCGAGTTCGTGGAACTGGCGATGGGGCTACGCGGCTTCGAGTCGCAACGCCGCTGCCGGCAACGCAACGTGAAACGTCGTCGTTTTACCCGGCTCGCTTTCCGCCCAAATGTGGCCGCCGTGCGCCTCGACAATCTCCTTCGTGATGTACAGGCCAAGTCCGAGGCCGGGCACACCGGAGCCGGCGGCCGCCCGCGATCGCGCGAACCGATCGAAGATCCGGTGCAACTCCTCCGCGGCGATGCCCTGGCCGCGATTCGTGACGGCGATGGTCAGCTCGGTCGCGGCACGGGTCACCCGGACCTGGATCGGCGCGTGGGCGTCGCCGTATTTCGCGGCGTTCGTGAGCAGGTTCGCGAGAACCTGCTCGATGCGCATGGGGTCGACGCACACGTTGAGCGGCGGACCACTGTCGGTGATTTGGACGCGGTCGCCGGTCACGCTTCGGAGTCGCTTCGCGGTTTCATGCACGAGGACAGCGGGATCGACCCACGTCCGCTCGAGCTTCAGGTGATGCGCTTCGAGCAGTGAAACGTCGAGGAGATCCTCGACCATGCGCTTGAGCGTGCCTGCGGCCGATTGAATCCGCTCCAGCATGCTGAGCTCATCCCCGCGGACTCCATACAATTCGGGAATCAGCTCCGACGCGTTCGATATCACGCCGATCGGCTGACGCAGATCATGCGCGATGATCGTGGTCCATTCTTCGCGCAGGCGTTCCAGATGCTTGATGTGGGTGATGTCGGCTGCCGTCGCGGCCACGCCCGTGGTGCGCCCGTCGGGATCTCGTATGGCCTCGCCCCGCGCGGCGCACCACCGTGTCGATCCATCAGGTCGTGTGAACTCGAGGTCCAGCTCGATGGCCGCGCCATCCCTTCGCAGCGCGTCGATCGCGCCGGCGAGTCGGAGTACACTGTCGGCCGTGAGTAGCCGCAGCCCAGGGTTGAGGAGCGGCATTGGCGACCGATCGCGGTCGACGCCGAAAATCTCGTACAGCTCCTCCGACCAGGTCGTCGTGTTCGTGCGAAAGTCCCAGCGCCAACTGCCGACATGCGCCACGTGCTCCGCGATGCGCAGCTCCGACACGCTCTGTCGCAACGCTTCCTGGTCGCGCTTCTGCTGCGTGATGTCCGTCGCGATCGCACCGATCGCAAAGACGTGCTGCGACTCGTCGAGCAGCGGGAAATGGCTGATCAGCAGGGAGCGCCCAGCGAGCGTTGTCTCGAGGAGCAACGGTGTGTGCGTTTCGAGCACTCGCCGCTCGTGATCGGCGATGATCTCGGCGACGTCGCTGGGGAGCACGTCTTCGGCGCGATGTCGGAGGGCGTCCGCGGACGTCAATCCCTCGAGATGCTCGAACGCTTCGTTGAGGAAGATGTAACGGCGATCGACATCCTTGATGGCGATTCCGTTCGGCGAGTGCTGGACGATGCCCTGCAGAAGGTGCTGGATGCGCGCGAGCACCGTCGCGGTCCGACGCAGCCTCCGAAGCATATCGCTGATCAGGATGCCGGTGCAGAGAAACACCACCGCGGCGATGGACGGTGCACGCGCCGACTTGAACATGACGTACTCGGGTGGAACAAAGAACCACCACATGAGCGCCGTCGAAAGTACGGTCGCCGCGACACCGCTCTCGAATCCTCCGAACCACGCGCAGGCCACCACGGCGGCGGTGAACAGCGGCCACCGCCCCGAACTGGGCCAGAGAAAGAACGAAAAGGCCAGGACCCCGAGCGGCGGAATGATTGTCGCGACCAGCAGCTTCAGCGGTGAGAGGCGAGTTCGCCTCACCGTTACCATCATGAAGTGCTGGATCGCGCTGCTCGGCTTCCCAATGTTTGTCATTCGGTTCGCGCGGACCACCAAGAACTGACAAAAGACTGTCGTATGCGCGGACCGGCCACCTATTAGCCCTTGGTAACTTGGCCGCGGCGCCCGCGGGTGCAGGCGTGGCCGCAGCGGCAGGGACAATCCTGTCGGCTGATCCTCCCGGGGCGGGTTGCGCACACGCCCTCGCGATTGACATGCTTCACCTCGCGACGCCTGCCCGGTGCGAAAAGACCGGGCGCCCCTGCGGAGCTGTCTTCATCACCGGTCACCTGACGGAGTAGCCATCACTTCACCGACGCCGAGCGGCCCGGACACCGCCAACACCCAACGAGACCTCCCGACGGTCGTCGGCGTCGGAGCTTCGGCGGGTGGGCTCGACGCCTTCACACGGCTTCTGCATGGACTGTCTCCGGATGCCGGGCTTGTCTACGTCCTCGTGCAGCACCTCGCGCCGGACCACGAGAGCTTCCTGCCGGAACTGCTCGGTCGCGCGACGAAGATTCCGGTCGTCCAGGCGATGGACGGGATGCGCGTCGAGCCGGCTCACGACGGCAGCCGGCATTTCGTCGTGCTCTTCGAGGATGAGTCAGAGACGGCGACCGTCGAGGCACCATCGGCAAAGCGGCGCGGCGGAGCGGGCCGGAAAGCGAAGCCGACCAGGACGAACAAAGCGATCAAAGCGTCGCGCGAAGTGGAGCAGCTCCACGACGAGCTGGCGGCGACGAAGCGACACCTCGTCGAGGTCGTGGAGCAGCATGCCGCAACGGTGGAGGAGCTGCGCGCGGCCGGTGAGGACGGGAGCTGCACGACGAAGTCGGCCAGCACCTGACCGCGCTCGGGCTCGGCAGTGCATCGGTTCAGCACCTGACCGCGCCGCTCTCACGATCGTCCGAGCCGCTCGGAGATTCGCGCTCGGGCGATGAACACCAACAACAAGCCGCCGCGTGCCGCGCTCAATGCGCGAAAGAGCACGTCGGAAAACCCCGTGATGTAGCGCGCGGGCGCACCGCCCACTGCGCCGGCGAGCCGAAACGCAACGACGACGCGAGACCGGGGGATCTCGCCCCCGGAGCAGCCCCACGGCGCTCGCGCCCGTGCGAAATCCGACGGCAATTGCGACGACGGCGAGAATGATCATTCGCGATTGCTCCTGCCGGGCCCCGTCAGACGAAAACGAGGACCATGGAGGAGTTCCCCAGGCCCTCGATACTCACTGGTCCGGTTGGCGCTGGCCGTGCTGCGCGACGAAAGATAGCACATCGCGCGCAATCCAGCGTTCCCTCGCGGACGAGGACGCGTTCGATGCACACGGGCGCCACGGAGCATCGACAAGGCAGACGGCACAGGCGATTCGCGCCGGACAATGCTGTGGCGCGGCGGGGACAGTAGCGCAACATGCCGGAAATACGACTCCACGACACCGATGGCATCGAGTGGGCACTCAAGTCGTTCAAGGGCCGAATGCAGAAGTCGGGAATTCTGGCCGACCTGCGCCGCCGACGGCAGGATGTGAAACCCAGCGAAGCGCGACAGACCAGGTCGTCGCCGAAGTGCTGCCGAGCGCGATGTTCCGCGTGACCTTTGTCCAACGGACACGTGCTGTTCGCGACGGCCGCCGGCACGATGCGCAAGTTTCGCATTCGCATTCTCGCCGGCGATCACGTCACGGTCGCGATGTCGCCGTACAATCTCGCGCGCGGACGCATCACGTTTCGATACAAGACCTGACCACTTCGGGACCGCTGGGGACCGTTGGGGACCGTTGACGGTTGATTCTGCGCCAATCCGTTAGCGCGTACCGAAGTAAGCTGGCCGTACAGCGTTGATTCTTGGCGCGTTACGCAGCGCCCCCCTTAGCGTCGCCACGCTTCCCAAGCTGGACGTCGTGGGTTCGAGTCCCATCGCCCGCTCTCTAAGTGAT
>CAYTKA010000114.1:0-10179 GCA_964438255.1 uncultured Gemmatimonadaceae bacterium
CCCAGTGCATGTCCTCCAGCACGATCAGCAGCGGCCGCGCTTCGCTCGCACCGCGAAGGAAGCTCACGAGCTCCTGGAGCAGCTGATGACCGTGACTCGGATCGAGCGGAGGAAGCGGCGCCGGCTCCGCGGTGCCGCGCAACGCTGGCGCGAGACGCTCGAGCAATGGCCACGGACGCGACGGCGTGAGACCGAGATCGTGCAGGCCGAGTACGACCTCTGCCCATGGGCCGTACGGCGGGCGGCTCTCGCTCTCGAGGGCACGACCGCTCACCATCGCCGCACCACGAAGGCGAACCTCGGGGACGAGCTGGCGCACGAGTGTGGATTTGCCGACGCCGGCTTCGCCGAACACGAGACGCGTTTGCGGTGCGCCCCGAAGGCATTCGTCGAGCGCGGTCACGAGCGCGCGCAACTCGGGCACGCGGCCCACGAAGCGACTGAACACCAACTGCGGTGTGCCGTCGGTTTCCGCGCTCGCCACGGCAACCTGGTCGCGTCCCCCGCGCTTCGCCTCGAACAGCGCGCGATCGCCCGAAGTAAACAGCGACTCGAACGACTCGCCGTGCACCGGGGCCGTCGCCACGCCGATGGAGAGCGTGACGGACATCGACTGGTTGGGCGTCTCGCGAAGGGGGATCGGCAGCGCGGACACGATGCTGCGGATCCGATCCGCCACGGCGCGCGCCGCGTCGGCGTCGAGCCCCGGCAGCAGCACGACGAACTCGTCGCCAGCGTAGCGGCCGACGTACTGACCCGGGCGGAGCTGCTCGCGAATCACGCCAGCCACCAGCCGCAGCGCATCGTCGCCGGTCAGGTGGCCGAAGGTGTCGTTCACCGACTTGAACTGGTCGACGTCGATGACGAGCAGCGAGATGTGGGCGCCGGTCCGCCGGCGCTCGGCGAGCACGGCGGCTGTGACGTTCACGAAGGCGCGGCGCACGAGCGCGCCCGTGAGGTCGTCCTCCTCGGACAGGAGAATCGCGCCGTTGGCGCCCGTGCGCCGTGTCGGCAACGCACGCTGCACGGCCGGCGGAGCGCTTACCGTGCCGCGTCGCACCAGCTCCTCGAATTTCGTGAAGAGCTGCGGGTCGAACTGCTTGCCGACCTCGCGACGCATGATCTCCATCGCCTCGAGGTGCGTGAAGGCGCGCTTGTAGCTGCGCTCCGTCGTCAGGGCATCGTAGACGTCGGCGATGCACAGGATGCGGGCCGGCAGCGGGATGGTCTCACCCGCGAGACCGTCCGGATAGCCGTAGCCATCCCAGCGCTCGTGATGGCTGCGCACCATCGGCGTCACGTCCCAGGGGAACTCGACGTCGGCGAGCATCTCCACCCCCGCCACCGGATGGCGCTTCATGAGCGCCCACTCCTCGTCCGTCAGGCGCCCCGATCTGTTCAGCACTTCGGCGGGAACGATCAGCTTGCCCACGTCGTGCAGCAACGCGCCGATGCGGAACCAGAAGAGCGACGTCTCGTCGAGCCCGGCCCTTGCAGCGAGCGCGCCCGCGAGGTCCGCGACGCGCTCGCAATGACCCTGCGTGTGCTCGTCCTTCGCCTCGATCGATTCGCTCCACCGACGGACGACGTCGAGGAAGTCACCCTCGAGGCGGGCCATGCGACGTCCGACGTCGGCGAGCTCGTGCCGCGCGCGCAGCATGGTAAAGCACACGTGCGCGCGGTTGAGGGCCTGCAGCGTCTCGCGGTTGCGGCCGAGCTGTCCGTACAGCTCGGCGAGCTCGCGGCTGGCGTCGCCCTCGAGCGTGAGGTCGCGGACCTCGGCTCCCATCGCACGCGCGTGCTGGAGGTGCGCCTCCGCGGCGACGAGATCGCCCATCTCGCGCGCGATGATCCCGTAGACCTTCTCTGCTTCGCCATTCGCGCGCGCGTCGCCGAGATGCGCGGCCAGCGCCATGGCGTTGTCACAGCGGGCCTTCGCTGCGTCGTAGTCGTGACGCTCGATCTCGAGCATCGCGAAGTTGACCTCGAGCTCGATGCGCACGGAGAGGCCGCCGAGGGCGTTGGCGATCGTGAGCGCCTCGGTGAAGGCGTCTTCCGCCGCATCGATGCGCCCGAGCTCCAGGTTCGCGACACCGAGGTTACTCAGCGTGCCGACGATGTTGTCGAGGAGTGAGTGGCGACGGCCGTGCGCGAGCGCGTCCTGGTAGTAGCGCAACGCCTGGCGGAAGTCGCCGCGGATCTTGGCGAGTGAGCCGAGGTTGGTCGTGACGTCGACGTGCAGGCGCGGATCGGTGGTGCTCGTCCCGCGCTCGATGGCGTCGTGGAAGAGGCGCTCCGCGAGATCCAGGTTGCCCTCGCGCCATCTCGCCGCGGCGAGGATGTTGAGCGCATGGCCGAGCGCGTTCCGGTCGTCACCCAACTCTGCTGCCGCCACCGCCGCTTCGGCGCAGTCGGCGGCGGCGGGATAGTCCGCGTCCACCTCGTACGTCCGGGCGATCCACCGCAGCAGCATCGACGCCATGGACGCCGACGAGGTCTCCAGACTGCGAAGCGCGCGCTCGTACAGCGCGCGCGCTTCACCTCGCTGACCCAGCTTGTCGAGCGTACGTCCTTCGTCGATCAGCGCTCGGGCTGAGGGATGCTCCCCTCCCGGCTCCACGAGGCGAAGGTGAGGTACGCGGGCGAGTGAGCCGCCGGGAGACGAAGCCACGAGATGCGGAGAGCCGGGACGAGGGAGAGGCTGCTACTCCACGAGGTAGTAGCCGCTGAAGTGCTTGATCCGCCGAGAGACCGTTCCGCGCTTGACGTCGACGTGGGCGGCCAGGCTGGGATCCAGTATCGACTCGTCGATACAGTTCTCGAAGCCCGTCCCTGGGCAGTAGAAGATGTTCCAGGTCGTCGTGGTCGCGAGGATGCTGCTCCCGACCCACATTGAAAGCTCGACCGTCTTGTCTGGGCTGAACCGCACCTCGGGGCCGAGGACGATGCGCGGCAGGCCGCGGGCGTCGGCCGAGACCGTGGCCGTGATGGAGACAGGCATCGTCTCCGGCTCGCAGCTCGCGTCGAACACGCCCAGTCCATAGCCGGAGCCGTCCATACGGCACACCGCGTCTGCCGGGATGGACAGCGTGTGCTTGCCGAAGTGGAGCCGGTTCGGGTGCGCCGGATCGATCGTGACGAAATAAGTCTGGCTGCCGGCCTGAGCCGCATCATCGTGTATCCGCTCAGTGCTCGCGTTGCCCGAGCTGGCGACGGGCTGCGGCGCCGCCAACCTGGATGGCGCAGTGGCGTCCATCGAGCAGGCGGTGGTGATGACGACCGCACCGAAGAGGGCCGGAAGGAGCTGGCTGAGTCGCATCGGCGTTAGATGGAAGGGACCTTTCGGGGGCATCGTCGCTCCCCGAACACAGTCGTGACGCAGAGAAGGAGTCCGCGAAGCGGTGGAGTAAGGGCAACGCGGAGGCCAGACGCGACGCACGCCGCGGTCGGTCAACCTGCCAGCTCTTGGGGGCCCGCGCCGCGCAATTCGGGCAAACAGACCGAGCTGATCGGTCGAAGAGACCGTGTCGCAAAGAACGGCAGACTCATGCATAATGCACGACCCGTGGCAATGTGCGAGATCGCACAGAGCATTCGTGCGCGCGGACACCTGGCATCTGTGCCAGAACACGCCAGCTTGACCAGGAGTTTCGTGGCTGCTGTTCGCTATTGAGACAGGACGCCGCAATCGGTCAGCTCTTGCGAGCGGCAATGAGCGTCAGCGGCCAGCGGACGGTCCGGGGTGCAGCGGGATCACCCCACAGGTGCTCGAGTTGGCCCGCCAACAGTGGCACAGGGTCCTCTCGCCGATCGATACGGTAGCGATCAACTGCGGACCAGGTGGAGACGTAGCCCATCAACTGCGCGAGGTCCCATTCCGCGTCCATGTGGAGAGCGGGCGCCGGGATTGACGGCAGCGGGAGCTGGAGGCCGGCGTACCCGTGCTCCACGAGGGCGCGCCCGGGCGGCCAGTATGGGCCCACGGTGTCTCGGTAAAACGTGCCGATGATCGAGTCGATCTCGGGGCTTACGGTCATGAGCGCATAGCTCCACACGGCGAGCAGCCCGCCTGGTCGCAGCACCCGCATGGTCTCCTGAAAGAATGCGTCACGATCGAACCAATGCAGTGCCTGCGCGACCGTGATCAGATCGGCAGTGCTCGACGCCAGGGCGCACCGTTCCGCCGTCATGGCCACGTAGCTCACTCCCGGCACCCGCTCGGCATTGGCGAGCTGTGCGATGCTCGGGTCGCTCGCGATCACCTCCTGGAAGCGTTTCGCGAGGGCCACGGCTGCTTGCCCGCTCCCGGTTCCACAGTCCCACGCACGGCGGCGTCCCGGCGCCGTACCAGCGAGCCAGTCGAAGAGCGCCTCCGGATAGCGGGGCCGGAAGACCGCATAGGCGGCAGCCACGCGCGAAAAATGATCGGCGAAGGTGGACATGTGCCTCGGAACATTGACCCCGCCGCCCTGTACGGCGAGGTTATAGCTTTGGCCGATGTACCGGCCACCCGCGTCCTTCCGTCTTGACCGCTCGCGCCGCAATGACAGATCCAAACAGGGGCCTGAACGAGCCTCGTCAAGACGAGGTGTCGGACGTGGAGCGCGTGTTCGTCGACGGGGAGGGCGTTCGCTGGCGCGTGCACGAGCAAGCGTTCTCGGATTACGACCGGCGGCGTGGTGTTTCGCTGATCTTCTCGAGCGACAATACCGTGCGGCGCGTGAGGAACTATCCGGCAAATTGGATGACGCTCAGCGACGCGGAGCTTGCCCTGCTGAGCTGGAAGGCGTGACGAGCATACCGTAATGTGACCGCGGTCACATTACGCTTGGGCTCGGAACGCGCCTTGCCTCATCCTCACGCGTTCGACGGAGGATCGGGTGGCGCATCGCGAGTTCATCGACGCGAATGGAACGCACTGGCAGGCGTGGGAAGTGATTCCCTCGTCTGCGGAGCGCCGCCGCTCCGGAGAGCGGCGGTTCGGCGGCCGAGCGAGGCGCGATCGACGGCAGCGCCAGGAGCTGCGCATTCGCATGGATGACGCCATCACCCGTGGCTGGCTCGTGTTCGAGAGTGAGCGCGAGAAGCGCCGGCTCCTTCCCATTCCGCCAGGCTGGGATCAGGGCACCGACGACGACCTGCGGGCTCTTTGCGAGGCGGCGACAGCGGCGCCCCCTCCCCGCCTCACCGACTGAGAGGCGGCAGCCCGTGTGCCGCGGCTACGCGATCGAATGCCGCGACGTCGCGTGCCACGACCTGATCGAGACGACGCAGCTCGCCATCCAACTCGGCCGATAGCTCGCGGAACACGACATATGCCGCGGCCGTGGGCCGTGCATCGCCACTCTGGACGCTGCGCCCCAGCGCCGCCATGCGGTTGTTGATGCGGATCGGGAAGTTGAGTGGATCCTGCCCGCTGCGGTTGCGCACCTGGTAGAGTGACTCCTCCACCGCCCGAAGGGCGAGCGACGCGGAGTCGCCCCGCCGCGTCACCTCCGGATCATGCGCGCGTGCCACACGGTCGGCGATCTGACTGCGTAGTCGCCGGATGCGCAGTACGGCGTCGTTCGCAGCGCTGACGCGATCACGGACGCGCGTCGCGAGATCGAACTGCTCGCGCAGATCGGCGACGGTGACACCGCGCAGTCGCGGATCCATCCGCACGGTGAGCGGTTGCGTCTCGGTGGTACCAGGGGCCGTGACCCGCACGCGATACGCACCGGGCACGGCCATGGGTCCCTGTTCCGGCGACGCGCCCCACATGATCATGCAGTCGAACAGGGAGGCGCCCGGATAGCGCAGGTCCCAACTGAAGCGGTTGAGCCCAGCCTGTCCAGTCGGTTTCGGCGTAGGCTGCCGGCGACGTGGCGTCTCGCATCCGGTCGGCGAGACGATCGTGTCGGCCGGCGTTGCTGGTGTCCGTGCCTTTGCCGAATCAGCGCGCGCGGAGTCCGGACGCGGGGCTGGACCGCCGCCGGTGAAGGTGCGCACGACGCGGCCTGCCGCGTCGAGGATCTCGATCTTCACCGTGTCGGCGGGCGCGGCGAGGGTGTATTGCACGACCGCCTCGTTCACACCGCGCGTCGCGGTGCGCAGCGGCATCACGACCAGGGGCCGCGTGGCGCGAGACGCGGAGGCCGTCCCAGGGGCGCGCCACTGGCGCAGCGGCGCGATGTCGTCGAGCACGTACATCGAGCGACCGTGCGTGGCGATGACGAGATCGTCGTCCTTCACCAGCAGGTCCGGCACCTGTGTGTCGGGAAGATTGAGTGAGAGCGACCGCCAGTGATCGCCGTCGTCCCATGACACGTAGATGCCGTGCTCGGTGCCGGCAAACAGGAGCCCGGCGCGCGCCGAGTCGGCGCGCACCGCGTGCGCGTAGTCGTCGGCCCGGATGCCGGTGACGATCCTCGTCCACGTCCTGCCGAAATCGTGCGTGCGATAGATGTACGGCGCGCGGTCGTCGCTCTGGTAGTTCTTGGCCGCGACATACGCCGTAGCGGCATCCTGGTGCGACGCGTCGATGAGGCTCACGCGCGCGAACTTGGGCAAGCCGGGGAGCGTGACCTGCGTCCACGTCGCACCGCCGTCACGCGTCACGTGGACGAGGCCGTCGTCAGAGCCGGCCCAGATCACTCGTGCGTCGAGCGGCGACGGTGCGACCGTGAAGATCGTGCCGTAGATCTCGGGTCCGTTCATGTCGTGCGTGATGGGTCCGCCGGAGATGCCGAGCGTGGCCGGATCAGCCCGCGTGAGATCGGGGCTGATGCGTGTCCACGTCTGCCCCTGATCGCGCGTTCGCCAGAGATGCTGCGACGACGTGTAGAGCGTCGTGCGATCGACGGGGGAGAAGACGATGGGATAGGTCCACTGCCAGCGCTCGGGGAGCGCGCTCGCCGGCTCGCCCGAAAAGAAGCGCGGATAGACCTGGACGTCGCGATACTGACCGTTCGAGCGGTCGTACCGCGTGAGCAGCGCACCCTGACTGCCGGCGTAGAAGACGTTGGGATTCCGTGGGTCCGGGGCGATGTACCCGGACTCGCCGCCGCCGACGTCGTACATCCAGTCGCCGAGCTGCCGCGAGCTCGCGCCGCGCAGGTTCTGCCAATCGTTCGACGGAACGCAGGCCGTGGTGTTGTCCTGCTGCGCGCCACAGGCGTGATACGGCTCGTCCGTCGTCGTGGCGACGTGATAGAGCTGTGCCGTCGGGAAAGTCTCGTCCGTCCACGTGCGTCCGCCGTTCACGGACACCGTCCCGCCACCGTCGTTTGCCTCGATCATCCGCTGGTCGTCGTTCGGGGCGATCCACAGGTCGTGGTTGTCGCCGTGCGGCACGGCCAGCGTGGAGTCGAAGCGCGTACCACCGTCGTCGGAGCGGAAGAAGCCGACGTTCAACACGTACACGCGATCGCGATTCTGCGGATCGGCCGTGATGTGCGTGTAGTAGAAGGCGCGTTGCCGGAGCTTGCGCTCGTCGTTCGTCCGCTTCCACGTGACGCCGCCATCATCCGAGCGGAAGACACCGCCGTCAGCGTTCTCGACGATGGCCCATACCCGGTTGCCGTCGACCGGAGAGACGGACACGCCGATGCGTCCCACGACACCAGCGGGCAGGCCGGGATTGCGCGTGATCTCGGTCCAGTGCTCACCGCCGTCGACGCTCTTGAACAAGCCGGAGCCCGGGCCGCCGCTCGTCATCTGCCAGGAGGTCCGCGACGCCTCCCAGAGCGCGGCGTAGATCACCTCGGGATTCCTCGGATCGAGCGCCAGGTCGATCGCACCGGTCTTGTCGTCGCGGTAGAGCACCTTCCGCCACGTCTTGCCGCCGTCGGTGCTCTTGTACACGCCGCGGTCGGCGTTTCGGCCGTACGGGTGTCCGAAGGCGGCGACCCACAATACGTCAGCGTTGCGCGGATCGACGCGGATCTTGGCGATGGCCTGCGTCTCGGCGAGACCGACATGCGTCCAGGTCTTCCCCGCGTCCACGGACTTGTAGACGCCGTCGCCTTGCATGATGTTGCCGCGCAGACAGGTCTCGCCCATGCCTGCGTAGACGACGTCCGGGCTCGACTCGGACACGGCGAGCGCGCCCACAGAGCTGGAGCGCAGCGCGCCGTCGGTGACCGGTTTCCACGTCGTTCCGCCGTCCGTGGTCTTCCACACGCCACCACCCACCGCCCCGAAGTAGTACTCAAGGGGCCGACGCGAGCTGCCCGCGACGGCGATGGATCGACCGCCGCGATCGGGGCCGATCGAGCGCCATTTCATCCCGCGGAAGTCCAGGGAGTCGACCGGATCGAGGCGGGACGCCGGAGCGGCCGGCGCCGTCTGCGCGCGTGCCGCAGCCGGGGCGAGGAGCGCGGCGGCGAGAGGCAGGAAACGGAAGAGCCGGCGAGCGGCGGAGGTGGGAGCTGCGGTCGCCGATCGTCCGAGTGAGGGTAGTGGGCGGGATGTCGAGGCAGGCATCGGTCGCGGTGCAGATTAAGAGAGAGCGGAGAGCGCGGCGAAGATGTGTCCGCGTCCTCGGCTTCGCAAACCGGACGATGAGCGCGGTTCGTGCATGAGCGCCCCTCCCACCCCAGTGATCCACACATCGGGAATGATCACTCACCTTGGACGGCTGGTCAGCGACTACGGCTATCTGATCGTCGCCCTGTTCATCTTCTTCGAGGGGGTGGCGATCCCCTTTCCCACCGACACGACGCTCGTCACCGCCGCGGCGTTCGCGGCACATGGCCGGCTATCGCTCGCGTTGATCTTCCTCGTCTCCACGGCCGCCGCGACAGGGGGCACGACGGTGGCGTTCGTGCTTGGCCGTCGCGGTGGGACGTTCTTCGAGCATCACTCGAAGAAGGTCAATCCGGCCGTACTTGCGCGAACAAGATCCTTCTTCGATCGGCACGGGAGCACGGCGGTGATGGTGGGTCGATTCATCCCGGTGGCGCGCATGCTCATCTCGCCGATGGCTGGGCTGTCCACGATGAGTCTGCGGCGCTTCACCGTCTTCAACCTCATCGGTGCGGCGATCTGGTCGGCGGTGTTCTGCGGCGTGGGCTACTTCTTCGGCCAACACCCGCCGGCGGTGGGACATGGTCTCGGGCGCGCCGCGCTCATCGTGGCCATGGCGTTGGCGTTCCTGGTGACCGTGGCGGTGGCTGGCGGCTGGCTGATGGAGGAGAGCGACGCGGCCTGGCGCGCCGAAGGCACGCTCTGGCATCGCGTACTCATGACGGCGCCGATGCGGTGGCTCGCGTCGCACTCGCCGCGGGCGCGCAGCTTTCTCTTCCGCCGTTTTACACCGGGTGACTATCTCGGGCTCAATCTCACGATTGGTCTCGGCCTGAGCTTCGCCGCACTCGTGATCTTCAGCGCGGTCATGAAGGCGCTGTTGACACAGGAGGCGATTCCGGAGTTCGACCTCTTCCTCGCCGCGGCGCTGCGGGAGACGGCCACATCGTCGCGCGACGCCTTCTGGCGCGGCGTTGCCGGCATGGGACTATGGCGCGTGATGATCGTGCCCGGGCTCGGGCTGGCCATGGCCTTACTCGTGAAGCGAGGGTGGCTGCCGGTCATCGGGCTGGCGGCCGCGATCGCCGGGAGCGTCGTGCTCGATCTCGCCGTGAAGCATTACTTCGTGCACCTGCACACCGGCGTGCCGTCCGGCGCGACGGAGCTGGGAACGCCCAGTGGGCAGGCGCTCGCGACGATCGTGGGATACGGCATGCTGGCATACTTTGTCATCCTGCTTGTGCCTTCCCACCGTGTCGCCGTGACCACCGTTGCCGCGGCGCTCGTCCTCGTCGCTGCAATCTGCTTTGCGCGGCTGTATCTCGGCGACCGCTACTTCAGCGACGTGGTGAGTGGGCTCGCGGCAGGTGTCGTATGGCTGTCGGCCTGCATCACCGGCCTCGAGGCGGCTCGCCTGCGCGGTCAACGCGGTGAACGCGCCGGCCGCCGCAGCGAGCCAGCCCTCGACGCGATCCGCTAGCGTGCGTCGCGCCGCGGCGCGACGTTTACCAGTTACCATTTACAGTTACACCGTCTGACCGTCTGACCGTCTGACCGTCTGACCGTCTGACCGTCTGACCGTCTGACCGTCTGACCGTCCGACCGTCCGACCGTCCGACTGTCTGACTGTCTCACCGTCTCACCGTCCCCTCATGCCCAATTCCGCGGTTC
>CAYTKA010000115.1:0-9914 GCA_964438255.1 uncultured Gemmatimonadaceae bacterium
CGCCGTGAGCAACGATCCGCTGCTCGTCGTGGACGGGATCCGAGTGGAGAACAGCTCCGGCACGCGTGGCGCGGGCTATGGGCAGACGGCGGGACGACTGAACGATCTCAATCCCGAGGAAGTCGAGTCGATCGAGATCGTGAAAGGGCCGTCCGCCGCGACGCTGTACGGCACCGATGCAGCGAACGGCGTGATCGTCGTCAAAACGAAGCGCGGTCGTCTCGGGCGGTCGGCGTGGAACCTGTATGGCGAAGGAGGTCGGATCGATCAGCCGACGCCCTTCCCCGACAACTACTATGCGTGGGGGCACAGTCTCGCGACGGCCAGCGTGCAACAGTGTACGCTCGTGCAGGCCGCAGGTCGCACCTGCGTGCTCGACAGCCTGACCAAGTTCAATCCTCTGCGCACGCCGGACACGAGTCCGATCGGTGCGGGATGGCGCCGCCAGACTGGCGCACAGCTCTCGGGCGGCTCCGGTGGCTTCACGTACTTCGTCTCCGGTGACTTCGAGGGCGAGACGGGCCTTCTCGAGATGCCGTCGGCCGATCGTACGCGTGTCTCGCTCGAGCGGGGCGGGACACCGATCCCCCACGATCAGCTCCGACCGAACGAGATGCGTAAGGTGAGCCTTCGCGCCAACGCCAGCACGGCAATCGGCAGCGACGCCGAGCTCAGCGTGTCGTCTGGGCTGGTGAGCAACGACGTCCGCCTCTCAGGAGAGACCGTTTTCTTCGCCGCCATTTTCGGGCCGGGCTACCGCTCCGCCCAGAATGGATATCTCTCCTTCGTATCCCAACCCGGCGAGCTGTTCGCGGTTCGCAACGAGGAGTCGGCGACGCACTATCTCACGAGTGCAACGGCAAGCTGGCAGCCGGCGCCGTGGCTGTCGACGCGCGCGACGACGGGACTCGATTTCTCGAGTACGTCGCTCGATGGCCTGCAACGCCGCAACGAAGGTCCTGCCGGCGCGGGACGCGACGGCCGCCGTCTGACCCGCCGCACGAATGTCTCGCAATACAGCGTGGACGTCGGCGCGACGGCGTCGTTCACGCCCGCAACACGCCTCACGAGTCGCACATCGGTCGGCATGCAATACAATCGACGCCTCCAGCAGCTCACCGGCGCGAGCGGCACCAACCTTTCGCCGGGTGCGGAGACGGTGACCGGCGCGGCGGTGATCACCGGCGAGGAGCAGACGGTCGGCGCGGTAGTAGCGGGCGCGTACGTCGAGCACTCGGCGGGCGTCGGCGACCGGCTGTTCGGCACCGTCGCCCTTCGTGCGGACGGCGGCAGCGCGTTCGGCCGCGATTTTCGCACGGCCATCTATCCGAAAGCGAGCCTTTCGTGGATCGCGATCGATCAACGCAGCGGATGGGTCAACACCGCGCGCCTCCGCGCCGCGTACGGAGCGTCCGGAGTACAACCGGGCGCCACGGCCGCGCTCCCGCTCATCTCGGTCGCGCCAGCGTTCGTCGACGGTGGGGCGGCCTCTGGCGCGCGGCTCGGCGCAATCGGGAATCCGGATCTACGGCCGGAGCGTCAGACCGAGCTCGAGACGGGTGCCGACCTCGAGCTGCTGAACAGTCGCGTGCGCATCGAAGCGACGTACTACAACCGCCTCAGTCGCGATGCACTCATCAACCGGCCCCTCGCGTCGGAGTTCGGCATCGCCACCCGGCAGGAGAACATCGGTTCGGTCCGCAACCGCGGCATCGAGGGGCTGCTCTCCGTCACACCAATCGAGAACGCCACGGCCGCGTGGAATCTCACCTTGAATGGATCGCTGAATCGGAACCGCCTCGAACGCATCGGACCTGGTATCCCCTTCATTGGCGCCAACCCGGCAGCGCGCAGCAAGGAGGGGTATCCGCTCGTCAGCCAGTTCGCCATTCCCATCATCGCCTTCGCCGACGCGAACGCGAACGGCATCATCGAAGAGAGCGAGGTCACCGTCGGGGACAGCCTCGTGTATCTCGGCCCCTCGTCACCGCCGCGACAGCTCACCGCGGCGACGTCGGTCGCGCTCTTCCGCGGGCGACTCCGTTTTTCGGCGCAGCTCGATCACCGCGGCGGACACAAGATCACGAACTTCTCCGAGGCGAATCGCTGCAGCCTCTTCATCGGCGACTGCCGCGCCGTGAACGACCCCGCGGCATCGCTGGCCGATCAGGCGAATGCCGTGGCACTCAACAGCAGCCGCCTTGGCCGAACGCTGTTCGGGTACACGGAGGACGGGTCGTTCACGCGCTGGCGCGAGCTCGGCATCACCTATGTCCTCCCCGACGCGCTTGCACAGCGCCTCCTGGCCCAGTCGGCCACCCTGACCCTCACAGGCCGGAACCTTCGTCTCTTCACGCACTACTCGGGAATCGACCCGGAGACGAATGACACGGTGGGGAACGTGGAAGGATATGGTGGCAACCCGGCACCTCCTCCAGCGCGCTACTGGTTGCTGCGCGTGAGCCTCGGCCTCTGACCCGACACGTCCCATGACCATCGCAATCGCCTACACCGCACGTCAGCTCCGGCATGCGGCAGCGCTGCTCGGACTCGCGAGCGTCGCCTGTTCCAGACTCGCCGACGTGAGCGCGCCCGATGTCGTCCAGCTCGACGCCCTGGGAAACGCCGCGGGAGCAGAAGCCCTCCGCATCGGATCGCTCGGTGCCTTTGCACTCGTCTTTGCGGGGAGCGAGCAGGGTCAGATCACGACGAGCGGGGCCATGGCGGACGAGTTCTTCAACGCCGCGTCCGGTACGATCGCTCTCGCGAGCGCGGACATCCGCATCGTCCCGGATCCTAGCCCGAGCTACCCATACGCGGCGATGCAGCGCGTCCGCCTCGACGCGCGCCGTGCGATCAGTGCGCTGGAGCAGTATGCACCGGCGCGACGCGCCAAGATCGGCGAGCAGTTCGTCGTTGCCGCCTACACGGAGCTGTTCTTCGCCGAGAACATGTGCTCGGGGATTCCGCTGGGTGGGATCGTCAATGGAAACCCTGTCTATGGCCTCCCGCTCGCGACGAACGAGCTGTACGGTCGTGCGCTGACGGATCTCGACTCGGCCCTCGCCTACGGCGCCGACAGCGTTCGGATTCTCAATCTCGCGCGCGTTGCTCGTGCCCGTGTGCTCCTCGACCTCGGCCAGTTTGCAGACGCCGCTGCGGCTGTCGCTTCCGTACCCACGGGATACAGCTACACGACGCAGTATTCCGCGGCGCAACAGAATGGCGTCTTCAACATCATCAACACGTCCAGGTGGCTTACGGTCTCCGACGCCGAAGGTGGTAACGGACTCGACTTCCGGAGTGCCAGGGACCCGCGTGTTCCGACCGCGTACGTCGGCAAGGGAATCGACGGCTTTACCGATGTCTACACCTTCACGCGCTACGCGAGCGTGACGTCACCGATCGTGCTCGCGAGCGGCATCGAGGCACGTCTGATCGAGGCGGAGGCGTCCCTGCGCGCAGGCGATACCGTCGGATCGCTGCAGACGCTCAATGCCCTCCGCGCGTCGACACCCGGTCTGGCGCCCCTCGCACTACAGCCCACGGCGGTGGCTCGCGAGGACCAACTCTTCCGTGAGCGTGCGTTCTGGCTGTTTGCCACCGGGCATCGGCACGGTGATCTGCGCCGACTCGTGCGGCAGTACAACCGAGCAGCAGCATCAGTGTTCCCGACAGGCGCTTACAAGAACGGCCAGACGTACGGCGCCGATGTCTCGTTCACCCCGGACATGACGCAGCTCGATAACCCGAACTTCACTGGCTGCACGAACCGCGGGGCTTGACTGATGCGCGCATCCACACGTGTTCTCGCGGCGAGCGTCGCACTCCTCGGCGCCATTGCAGGCATCGGGGGGGCACAGGACACCAGGCCACTCTCAGTCGAGGCAGCGCTCGCGCAGCCATCGTTCCAGCGATTCGCACCGATCGCCCTGTCACCGGACGGGAAGCTCGTCTCGTACACCCTGACCTACCCAAACCGCGCGACCCAATCAGCCGTCGGCGCGTGGTATACACGTACCGGGGTGCCCAATACGGCCGCCGGTGCGCGCGTCCGAATCACCGACGTGCAGACCGGACGTACGACGATCGTGGGCGACGATGCAGCAACGAGCTGGGGGCCTGCCTGGTCGCCGGATGGACGGAAGCTCGCATTCTACTCCGACGCCGGTGGCGTTGCACACCTCTGGCTACGCGACGTCGCGACCGGTCGCACCCGACGTGTCTCCGATGCGATCGTCCGTGCCCATCAGTCGATCGAGCGTCCGCGATGGACGCCCGACGGCCGTGCCGTGGTACTGCCCATCGTGTCCTACGGAAGCGCGCTTCCCGAGGGAGTGGCGGCGCTGACCGGCGAGCAGGACGTGATCCGTAGACGAGACAGTGCAACGGTGCGCGTGCTGCGCGCGGATCCCGCCATGCCGTCCGGTGGGCAGGCGAAGAGCGGCACCCGCGAGAGTGACGTCCACGAGGCGCTTCGTGCCGATCTCGCGTTGATCGACATCGCGACAGGCCACGTGACGACACTCGCCACCGGCTACTGGCCGCTCGAGTTCGCGGTGTCGCCGGACGGGCGCTTCGTATCGTTCAGCTCCGAGCACCCGCCCACGTACCAGCGCGGATGGAGGATCCCGTACGACCTGATGATCGTGCCGCTCGCGGGAGGAAAACCGGGCCGGCCGCGAGCTGTCGCCAAAGGGGCGGCGATCACCAACTACGCACGCGGCGTCTTCTGGTCTCCCACGAGTGCGACACTGCTCTACTCCGCCACCGATACGAGCGGTGTCGAACAATATTTTGCCGCCGACTCCAGCGACTGGCGGCCACGCCGCGTCGCGACGTCCGGCGTCATAGATACGATCGGATCCTCGATGCGCTCGATCTGGTGGGACGAGAGTGGACGTGCCTTCTATATATTGGCGAAGCACAGCATCGTGGCCGTATCGATGCCGGACGGTCTCGTCCGCTCGATGGCCCGCGTACCATCGCCATACCAGGTGCTCTCAATCGCCCAGTCGGGCAATTACGACACGGCACCGAGCGGCGGCGGAAGGTCGTTGCTCGTGTCGTTTCGCAACGATTCCACCAAGTTGGTAGGGTTCGCCCGCATCGACCTCGCGTGGGGCGGGTGGCAAGTCCTACGCGAAGAAGACCGGCACTACGGAACCCGGCGCGAAGTCGCGCTCGACGTTGCGCAAGACGGCACGTTGATCTACCGCAGCGAGGATGGGCAGCATCCCGCCGACCTCTGGCTCGGCACCCCAGACCTTGTGTCGACACGTCGGATCACGCACGTGGCGCCCTGGATGGAAGGCGTGACGTTCGGGAGAACGCAACTCATCGACTACGCGACGCCGAACGGCCCACGTCGCGCCACGCTGTTGCTTCCTGCCAGGTACCGCGCGGGCACACGGTACCCGCTGATCGTGTACCCGTACCCGATCGACCGACGCTCCAACGACGTCAACACGTTTGGCGTCACCGGAACTGCTACCGAAAACATGCAGCTCCTCGCCACTCGTGGCTTCGCGGTGCTGGCACCGGATGTCGATCCTTTCAGCAGCACCGAGCTGATGCGGGAGCTGGCCGCGATCATTCTTGCCGGCGTCGACCGCGTGATCGAGATGGGTGTCGCCGACTCGGCGAGGATTGGCATCATGGGCCACTCGTGGGGCGGCTACACGACGCTCGCCCTCATCTCGCAGACGGATCGGTTCGGCGCGGCCGTGATGCGCGGTGGTCTCGGTGACTGGGTGACCATGACGGCGACACTGCAGACGACGGGATACGCCTACGGGATCGACGTCGATCAGCTCATCCTCGGCACCACGCTCTGGGAGAAGCCCGAGGTTTATCACAGGAACTCGCCGATCTACCTGCTCGACCGCGTTCACACGCCGCTGCTCATCATCCATGGCGAGGGAGAGACGACCGTCCCGATCTTCCTGGCCGACCAGGTGTTCGCCGGGTTACAACACTTTGGACGGGAGGTGGAGTTCGCGCGATACGCGAACGAGAAGCACACGGAATCCCTATGGTCGTATCCGAACCAGCGCGACTTCCTGACGCGCATGATCGGGTGGTTCGAGACGCACCTGAAGGCACGAGAGAGACCAACAGCATCGAAACCATAGGCACCACGATCCGGCCGGTGGGCCGAGCGGATCACGGGTTACAGACTGTGCCCGACTGAGCCGAGCGGCGACGGGACGGTCGTCCCGTTCGGATCGTCACGGCCGATGAACGGTCCGAGAGTCTGCGTGACGACGTCGCCCTTGGCGACGAGCGTCGGAGTGGTGTAGGTCTTCATGGTTGTTCTCCGGTTGTGAAGCTGTGATCAGAGGTTGAAGCCGGTACTGCCGGGGGCGACGAGCTGCTGCGTGCCGCCGCCGTCGTCGCCGCCCATGGCGGCGCCCATCGTGAGCTCGATGACGCTGCCCACGGGCTGAAGCGCGGGTGCATGGTAGGATCGCATGCTGTGCTCCTGGACTGATGTCCGTTGAAGGTGTCATGCCACGTCCACGTGCGTAGTACTCGTGCTCTGCGCATCCACAGGTGCCCACCGGCCGGATCGCAGTTGCAGCCACATCTCCACGTCGAGCGCGAGCCTGATCGCACCGACATCACGCTGCGGCGCTCGCCCCTCTCGCACGGCGTCGAGTACGCGCCGCAGGATCACAGGATCGATGATCCCGAGCTGCCCCAGAATCGGCTCGCGCAGCAGACGGTCGATACGCGGCCCCTCGTGCAACAACGACCACGTGTTCAGGCCGTCGAGCGCGCCCTTCCCGACGCGCGTGCGAACCACCTCGGGAAGAATCCCGCGCATGGCCTCGCGCAGAATCCACTTACGCATGTGAGGTTGGACGCAGAGATCGGCAGACAGCCCGAGCGCGAGCTCCACGAGCGGTCGATGCAGATACGGATGACGGAGGTCGAGCAGGTCGTCGGCCGGCCCGAGCGGCATCGACGTGGGGATGGCGCCGATCGTCCACGCGAGGGCGTCCGCGTACTTACGACCGTAGCGTCCGCGATAGACTTGATCGTACGTGATGTGCGATCGGAGATCGAACCGTCGCACCACGATACTCGGAATCCACCGTGGGATGGAGCCGGCCCGTCTCCGCGTGAGGTAATGTCGGATGTGCAGCGACAGGAGCGGCAACAGGGCATTCTCATACGCCAATCGCCAGAACGACACTCGGCCAAGTGCGGCGCGGTGTGCCATCTCGCGAATGCACGGCCACGCTCGCCGCGAGATCAACCAATCGGCGAAGAAGAACATCGTGCCGGCTACGAGCGCATCGCCCCCCTCACCGGTCAACAGCACACGGCCACCGGCGTTGCGAACGACGCTGGCGGCGGCGCGATCTCGGAACGCCACGGCGAATGAGCGGTCCGGTTGGTCGAGCACCGGCGGATCGGCAAGGATGGCTGACGGCTCCGCGCGATGCGCGACGAACTCGTTGCGCAGGCGGTATCGCTGAACGACCGCGTTCGAGAACTCCTTCTCGTCAGCACTCGTCCCGAGGTCGTCGGTGAAGCTCACCGTGCCGGCCAACCCGTGCGGCACCTCCCCCTGCTGCGCGAGCCATTGTGCAAGGCTCGCGACCGACGAGGAGTCCATCCCGCCCGAAAGCTGAGACCAGACGGGTGCGCTGTCCGTGACGCGTAGGCGCACGGCGTCGACCAGCAACCCACGAAAGAGCTCGCACTGATCGGCGCTCGTCCCGGCGACAACGGCGCCTCTCTGTGCCTCGATCGCCGACCAGTATGTCGTGAAGGATCTCTGTTCACGCTCCACGCGGAGCACCGTGGCCGGCGGAACAGCGCTCACTCCGCGGTAAACGGTCCGTGTCGGATCGACATCCGAGAGCGCTATCCGTTTGATGAGGTACTCGGCGTCGTATGCATCGCCGGCGCGAAGGAGCGACGCACGCGACGCAAAGGCGATGCAATCATCGGACAGGCAGGCGTAGAACAGCTTTCGAACGCCGAACGCGTCCCGCGCGACGATCACCCTGCGGCGCGCCGGATCCCAGACGACGAACGCGAAGTCGCCGAGCAGACGGTCGATCCCCGTACCATGACCCTGCACTACGAATCGCAGAGCGAGCGCAAGGTCGCTGGCGTCATCGCTCAGACACCGCAGCGAGGCTACTATCTCGCGGCGATTGTCGAGTCGAACAGTGCCAATTGCGACTGCTTGGCCAAGTCGCACGACGCAACTCGGTGGGCCGTGATCACTCGCGTCCACGGCGCCGAGGAACCCGTGCGCCGCGTACCATTCGATCTGCCCATCGCGACAGAATGGAGACGATGCGATGCTCCTTCGGAACGACTCGGGAACGTGGCCGAGCTGCGGATGGATGGCGCAGGCAAACAGGCTCATGGCGCGACCCCCTCGAACGGCCGAAAGAGTCGCACGTGCTCGGGCACATCGTTGACTATCTCGCCGCGATGCTCCACCCACGCATGCGCCAGGAACGGATACATCTGCACCCCCATCCGGAGCTCCACCGCCACGCCGGCGCGCCGCAGATACCACGCGAGCAGCAGCGACCGCTCGAGGCAGGCCGCGCGCCCGGGATAGAGCGCCGCCGCCAGCGCCACGGCGTATTCCACCTCTCGCACCAGCGCGTCATCGACCAGTTCACACACCGGCGCGCGGTCAGCGTGTCCGCGCATCCAGCGCCAGGTGCGCTCGAAGCCGGCGAAAGCGAGCGAGGTCTTGATGACGGCCAGCGCCATCATTGCCGACAGGACGGAGGGCGCGCGGAGCCGGTGCTTCGTCATGACCAGATGTCCCCCGAGTCGGCGATCACGAGCCCGGCGGCCTGAAGGTCCGTCAGCAGCGCGGCGACGTCGCGCTCCACCTCTGGCACGCCGCCGGCCGGCACGTGAAACACGGCGCGAATCGAATCGACGATCTGGCCGAGCGCCGCCGGCGTCGCGAGCACACCCCACACGTGCCCACCGACGTCGTTCAGCGTGAAGTAGCGCTCCGCACGCGTATCGAGCAGCACGACGCCGTCGCCCTGGCGCGTCGCGAGCACCGCTGTCGAGCGCCGGAAGCGCGCGCTCCGCACGTCGGGCCTTGCCTTGCTGGTGATGAGCATGAGCCGCATGTGCCGCTCCTCCTCGTTGACGAGGTAGAGTAGAGCCTCCGCGTCGGCGGGAGGGATCGCTGGAATGCGACAGAGTTGCGCGAAGGCGACACGCGCCGGCGGATCAGCCGCGGAGAAGCACGTTCGTCACGTGGGCGAGCGCACCGGCGAAGCCACCCTCCTCGACGAGCGTCGCCGGACGGGTCCCCGCGTAGCTGGCCAGCAGCCGGGTGACCGCGCTCGGATGAGTGAAGCCGCGCACCGTGCGCACCCGCCGCGCCGACCATCCGTACTCGGTCATCAGCCAGACGGCGTCGAGCGCGGCGAACGACTGCGTCACCACGTGCGGTGCCGGCCAGCGGGCCCGCTGCAGGCGCCGCTCCAGCGTGCGCACGGAGAGGCGGGTCCAGTGCGCGATCTCCTCCACGCTGCGCCGCTGCCAGGCCGTGACCGCAGCGATGGCCACGAACGTCAGCAGCGGTCCCGGCACGCGCGGCAGAAAATGATGCAGCAGCAGCGGCGCCACCCCGGGCCGGTACGAGGGCGAGACCATGTATCGCAGCACCGGCTCGAGGCGCGCGAACGGGCGCACGACGCATTCCATTCGCAGCCCGAGCACGAAGGCGGCGAGCAGCCCCATGACCGCTGCACGATCGATTCGAGTGTGGAGCACGATCGGGAGCTGCGGGCAGCGGGCACCCAACTCGGCGATCATGGGGGCGACCGACGCACCGCGTTCGTCCTGTACGCCCATGATCGCCGCGTCGATCGCCCCCGCGGCCGCGGCGTCGACGAGATCAGCCGAGC
>CAYTKA010000116.1:0-9347 GCA_964438255.1 uncultured Gemmatimonadaceae bacterium
GGTTCCGTCAGAACCTGCTCGGCAAGCGAGTGGACTACTCCGGCCGTTCGGTCATCGTCGTGGGTCCGCAGCTCAAGCTGCACCAGTGCGGTCTGCCGAAGCTGATGGCGCTCGAGCTGTTCAAGCCGTTCATCATCCACAAGCTCGTCGAGAAGGGAATCGCCGAGACGGTGAAGCGCGCGAAGAAGATCGTGGAGCGTGAGAGCCCCGAGGTGTACGAAATCCTCGAGGAGATCATCCGCGATCACCCCGTGCTGCTGAACCGCGCGCCGACGCTGCACCGCCTGGGCATCCAGGCGTTCGAGCCGGTGCTCGTGGAGGGGAAGGCCATCCGCATTCACCCGCTCGTGTGCGCCGCGTTCAACGCGGACTTCGACGGCGACCAGATGGCCGTGCACGTGCCGCTGTCGTTCGAGGCGCAGCTCGAGGCGCGGCTGCTCATGCTGTCGAGCAACAACATCCTCAAGCCGTCGGACGGGCGTCCGGTCGCGGAGCCGAGCCAGGACATCGTGCTCGGCTGCTACGTGGCGACGAAGGCCCCGGCCGACTTCACCACCGCGCAGCCGACGCGCCGCTACACGTCCGTGGCGGAAGTCGAGATGGAGTTGGGCGTGGGCAAGGGCGTGACGCACCAGACCCCGATCATGTACTGGGTCGAGGACAAGGGCGGCGCGCGCTGGGAGAAGACCACCATCGGGCGCGCGCTGTTCAACGCGATCATCCCGAAGGAGCTCGGCTTCAAGAACCACGACATGAAGAAGAAGGCGCTGTCGGAGCTCGTGTTCGAGAGCTACCGCTTCGCCGGACTCGCCGCGACGGTGCAGTTCCTCGACCGGCTCAAGGAGTTCGGGTTCGCCAACGCCACGCGCGGCGGCGTCTCGATCGGCATCGAGGATCTCCACATCCCGCGGGAGAAGGAGACGCTGCTGCGCGAGGCGAGCGAGCGCGTGGAGCGCTTCCAGCGCGCGTATCAGACGGGCAACATCACGAACGGCGAGCGCTACAACAAGGTCATCGACACCTGGACGCACGCGAACTCCGACGTCGCCGACGCCATGGTCAAGGCCATGCGCGAGAGCAAGCAGGGGTTCAACCCGGTGTTCATGATGTTCGACTCGGGCTCGCGTGGGTCGCGCGACCAGATCCGTCAGCTCGCCGGCATGCGAGGGCTGATGGCCAAGCCGCAGAAGAAGCTGACCGGTGGCATTGGTGAGATCATCGAGAGTCCAATTAAGTCGAACTTCAGAGAAGGGCTCTCGCCGCTCGAGTACTTCACGTCGACGCACGGCGCCCGTAAGGGTCTGGCCGACACGGCGCTCAAGACGGCCGACGCGGGCTATCTGACGCGCCGCCTCGTGGACGTCGCGCAGGACGTGACGATCACCGAGGAGGACTGCGGCACGATCATGGGCCTCGAGGTCGGCGCGCTGAAGGAAGGCGAGGACGTCATCGAGCCGCTGGCGGAGCGCATCGTCGGCAACGTGGCGGCCGAGGACATCGAGGATCCACACGAGACCGACGAGTCGGGTCGCCCGACGATGCTGGCCGAGGCCGGTCAGCTCATCGACGAGGAGACGGCGCAGTCGATCGAGGACTCGGGGCTCGAGACGGTGAAGATCCGCAGCGTCCTCACCTGCGAGGCGAAGCGGGGGCTCTGCCGCATGTGCTACGGCCGCAACCTCGCGACCATGGCCATGGTGGACATCGGTGAAGCGGTCGGGATCATTGCAGCTCAATCGATTGGCGAGCCCGGCACGCAGCTCACCTTGCGCACCTTCCACATCGGCGGCACGGCGGCTCGCATCGCCGAGCAGACGGCGCGGAAGAGCAAGGTGGCGGGCAAGATCGAGTACAGCGACCGGCTGGTCGCGGTGACGAACCGCGAGGGCCAGCAGATCGTGACGGGCTACGAGGGCGAGATCATCATTCGCAACTCGGCCGACTCGAACGCGGCCGTCGGCGCACGCCTGCAGGTGCCGCTCGGCGCCGTGCTGATGGTCAAGGACGGCGACGAAGTGAAGAAGGATCAGATCATCTTCACCTGGGATCCGTACTCGAACCCGATCATCTCGGACGTCGAAGGCACGGTGAAGTTCGTGGATCTCGTGGAGGACGAGTCGGTGTCCGAGGAGCTCGATGAGCTCACCGGTCTGCGCCAGCGCGTCGTCATCGAGGACCGCGAGAAGAAGCTGCACCCGCACATCGAGATCTGGCAGTCGAAGGGCGGCAAGGAGAAGCGCATCCGCGACTTCGTGATCCCGGTCGGCGCGCAGCTCACCGTCGAGGACGGGCAGCAGATCTACCCCGGCGAGACGCTCGCCAAGCTCGGTCGTGAGGCGTACAAGACCCGTGACATCACGGGCGGTCTGCCGCGCGTCGCGGAGTTGTTCGAGGCGCGCAAGCCGAAGGATCCGGCGACGATCTCGGAGATCGACGGTGTCGTGCGGTTCGGCGACATCAAGCGCGGCAAGCGCGAGATCTTCGTGCACCCGGTCAAGGGTGGCACCGGCGCCGACGCATACGCGATCGACGAGCAGGCCGAGGCCCAGCTCTACGAGGTCGCGGCAGGGAAGCACCTCCGCGTGCACGAGGGAGACCGCGTGCGCGCCGGTGATCGCCTGTCGGAGGGGCCGGTGAACCCGCACGACATCCTGCGCATCAAGGGCGCGCGGGCCGTGCAGGAATACCTGCTCAACGAGGTGCAGGAGGTGTACCGCCTGCAGGGCGTGAAGATCAACGACAAGCACATCGGCGTGATCGTCCGCCAGATGCTCCAGAAGGTTCGGATCATGGATCCGGGCGAGACGGAGTTCCTCGAGGGCGAGCACGTGGACAAGCAGGTCTTCCGCGACGAGAACGATCGGATGAAGAAGAAGAAGGAGACGCCGGCGACGGCGGAGCCGCTCCTCCTCGGCATCACGAAGGCGTCGCTGACGACGCAGTCGTTCATCTCGGCGGCGTCGTTCCAGGAGACCACGCGCGTGCTGACCGACGCGTCGATTCGTGGCGCGAAGGACGATCTGCTCGGGCTGAAGGAGAACATCATCATCGGGCACCTCATCCCGGCGGGGACTGGCATGTACCGGTACCAGGACGTGGAGCTGGAGGGGATGGAGATGCCCGCTCCGCCAGAGCTGGCCCCGCTGCCGGAGTCGCTGCCGAACGTGTTCGCCATGGCAGACGACGAAGATTTCCCGGCGCCGGCCAGGCCGGCGGCGAAGGGAACGGTCTAGGGGTCGGACGGTCGGACGGTCGGACGGTCGGACGGTCGGACGGTCTGACGGTCTGACGGTCTGACGGTCTGACGGCGAAGGGCACACCGAGCTGAGCTCGGTGTGCCCTTCGTAGTTCACTGTCCGACTGTCCGACTGTCCGACTGTCCGACCGTCAACCCCGTGACGCCTCACCTACCATCGCGGGTCTACGCGTGGCGGAGGCGCCAGCCGCCTCATGAGCGCGGGAAGGGGCGGGGCTCACTTGCCACGGCGCACGCCCGCACCCTAACATTGTTGCCCCCGAGAACAAATGCGCGTCCCGCCCCACCCGGGACGCACTGCCATCCTTGCGGCGCACCCGCACGCCGCATCCCCCACCATCAGCCGTCGCATCCCATCCAGCGAGGAAGCCCTCGATGATTCTTTCTGTCCTGTCGTGTTCGAGCGAGCGGCAAAACACTACCCCAATCTCTCTGTGCCGGTGGACCGCCCTATGAGACAGCGAATAGTCCTCCTGTTGTTGGGAATGTTTCTCGGCGCGGCGCCACTGTCCGCGCAGCAGAAAACGATCACCGGTAAAGTGACCGATGAGCAGAGCATGCCGGTGGCCGGCGCTTCGGTGGTGATCAAGGGCACCGCGATCGGCACCGTCACCAACGGCGAGGGGAATTACTCCCTCCGCGTTGCGCCGGGGCAGGTCCTCGTCTATCGGTTCATCGGTACGACGCCGATCGAGCGGACGGTGGGCACGGCGAGCGTGATCAATGTGCAACTGCGGCGCAGCGCCACCTCGCTCGACGCGGTGGTCGTGACCGCACTCGGACAGACGACCTCGCAACGCGCCGTTGGAACGGCGCAGCAAAGCGTCCAGGGCGTGGACATCGCGCAGACGCAGCGGGAGAACTTCATCAATGCGCTGCAGGGACGCGTGGCAGGCGTGGACGTGACGACCACCTCCGGCGCGCCTGGTGCCTCCTCGTCGATCACCATTCGCGGTGTGAGCTCGATCAGCAGCACCAATCAGCCGCTGATCATCGTGGACGGACTCCCGCTCGACAACAAGACGACGAACACAGGGAGCCTCGCCTCCGACGCGCCGACGTCCGCGATCGCGTTCAACAATCGCAACGTCGACTTCACCAACCGCGCGGCGGACATCAATCCGGAGGACATCGAGTCGCTGACGGTGCTCAAGGGACCCGAGGCGTCGGCCCTCTACGGCATCGACGCAGCAAACGGCGCGATCGTCATCACCACGAAGCGCGGGCGGAGCGGCACCGGCGGCTTCGACTACAGCAACAGCGTCCGCATCGAGCAGGTGCGGGCGAAGCCGGAGATCCAGCACGTGTATGGGCCGAGCGGCACGCTGACCATCGGCGGCTCCGGCCTCGGCTCGTACTTGTATTTCGGCACACCGTACCCTGCCGGTACCCCCTTCTACGACAACGTCAACAACTTCTTCCAGACCGGCGTCACGCAGAAGCACAATCTGGCGTTCAGTGGTGGCGCCGCGGACAACCGCCTCACCTATCGCATCTCGTCGGCGTTCACCAAGCAGGTCGGCGTCGTACCGAACACGGGTCTCAACAAGATCAATCTGACGGGCGCGTCGACGGGACAGGTCACCTCGTGGCTCAACGCCGACCTGTCGATGATGTACAGCTACGCCAACAACGACCAGGCATTCAAGGGCGACAACAGCCCCCTGATCGGTCTGCTGGCCTGGCCGGACTCGAACAACGCGGCGAACTGGCTCACCCCGGCGGGAACGCGCGCGCGCATCACGGGCCTCTCGGCAGCGACGGAGGTCGACAATCCGTACTTCGCCGTGAACCGGAACAAGAGCAACGCGAAGACGAACCGCATCGTCACCAACGTCGGCCTCACGGTCCTCCCCTTCTCGTGGGGCTACGTCAAGACGAACATCGGCGCGGACTCGTACACCAACGAGCTCCTCATGCTGCGCCATCCCGAGAGTGCGATGGGCGTGACGTACAACGGGATTCTGGACGTCAACAACGACGTCACGCGCAACCTCACCGCGCAGACGATCTTCAACGTCAACGAGCGTGAGGTCGGGAAAGGATTCTCGCTGAGCGGGCTGGTCGGCAACGCGGTCCTCGACCAGAAGTCCACGGTCAACGGCTCGGAAGGAACCCAGTTCCTCGACCCGAACTTCATCTCGATCAACAACACGCTGAACAAGTCGAGCCGCACCGTCATCTCGCAGCGACGGCTCGTCAGCATGTTCGGGCAGCTCGTCGGGAACTATCGCAACTACCTGTTCGTGACGGCGACGGGGCGCAACGACTGGACGTCGACGATCCCGGTCGGTCAGAACTCGTTCTTCTATCCCTCCCTCTCGTCGAGCTTCGTCTTCACCGACGCGTTCCCGTCGCTGCAGAAATACATGACGGGCAAGCTGCGCGCGGCGTATGCCGAGGTCGGTCGCGACGCGCCGCCGTACGCCTATCGCACGACGCTCGAGGCGAAGGTCACCTCCTACGGCGGCTATGGGTACGGCTTCACCGGCCCCAACCCCAACTTGCGCCCCGAGTTCGCCAAGTCGTACGAGTTCGGCACGGAGCTCAGCTTCCTCAACGATCGCCTGGGCATCGACGCGACGGTCTATCGCAAGACGACCAAGGACCAGATCGTCCAGAACCTGCGTGAGAGCTACGGCACCGGGTTCATCCTCTTCAACCTGAACGGTGCATCGACGGAAAACCGGGGGACCGAGGTCTCGGTGCGCGCCACGCCGGTGCTCGCTCGCGACTTCAGTTGGGACGTGCTGGCCAACTTCGCGCGGGCGCGCGGCAGGACGGTGTCGCTGCCGAACGCGCTGCCGGAGTCGTACGTCTCCGACACGTGGCTGTACGGCAACGTGCGCAACGGCACGCGGCCGGGCCTGTCCACGATGTCGCTGACCGGATTGTTCTATCTGCACAACAACCAGGGGCAGCTTCTCATCGATCCCACCACGGGGCTGCCGATCAGGTCGAGGAATACCTTCATCGACAATGGCTACGATCGCCAGCCGAATTGGACGATGGGCCTGTCGAACAACTTCAAGTACAAGCGCACCCTGTTGAGCTTCCTGCTCGATTTCCGCCGCGGCGGCGACGTGTTCAACGCGACCGAGCACTACCTCACGGTTCGCGGGCTCGCGACGAGCACACTGGATCGCAACACGCCGCGCGTCATCCCGGGTGTGCTCCAGGACGGCAAGGAGAACTCGGCGAATCCCACACTGAACACGATCGTGGTCGTTCCGGCCGTGCAGACGCAGTACTACACGGGTATGAGCGAGGAGCCGTTCATCGAGAAGAACATCAACTGGGTTCGCCTGCGCGACGTCACGCTCCAGTACATGCTTCCGGAGCGGATCGCGAAGAGCGGCAGCGTGTTCATCACGGCGACCGATCTCTTCCTGTGGACGAACTACACCGGCCTCGATCCGATCGCCAACGGCAACGACGCCGCGGTGGGTGGTTCGGGCGCTGTCGGAGTCGATTACGGCGATTTCCCGATCCCGCGCGGCATCAACTTTGGCCTGAAATGGAGCTTCTGAGGATACGCCGATGAATGGACGCTCTCTCACGACCGCGTGCGTCGCGGCGTTTCTGATCCTGACGAACGGGTGCCGAGACTACCTCGACGTCAACACCAACCCGAACGCGCCGGAAAGCGTATCGGCGAATCTGTACCTCTCACCGATGGAGCATTGGATGGTGACGGCGCCGCAGTACGACGGGCGCTTCATCGGCCGGTACGCCCAGGAGTGGGCGCTGACCAACGGCCAGACGGTCATCAGCTCGTGGGACCGCATGGGCTACGACGCTGCGAGCGACAACGGCGCGGAGCAGTGGCGCGACGTGTACTGGTCGCTGGGCCAGAACCTGGTCGACATGATCAACAAGGCCGAGGCGGAGCAGCGGTGGGACGTTGCAGGCGTCGGCTACTTCATGAAGGCCTGGGGCTGGATGGTGCTGACCGACATGCACGGTGAGATCATCGTGAAGCAGGCGATCGATCCGACGCGCAGCACCTTCGATTACGACAGCCAGGACTACGTCTACACCGAGGTGCAGCGCCTCATCAATCAGTCCATCACCGATCTGTCCCGCAGCGACGGCGCCGTTGACGCCAGCTACCTCGGCAAGACGGACCACATCTTCAACGGCGATCGCACGAAGTGGCTGAAGATGGCGAACGGACTGCTCGCCATCGCGCTCAACCACTTCTCGAACAAGGCGACCTATCAGCCGGCGGCCGTGATCGCAGCGGTGGACAAGTCGTTCACGAGCAACGCTGACGACGCGCTGCTCCCGTACCCCGCCAGTGATCCCACGTCGGCGGACTTCAACTTCTGGGGTCGCACGCGGAGCAACATCACGAACTACCGGCAGACGCAGTTCGTCGTGTCGCTGATGAACGGCACGGTGACCGGCGTCGTCGATCCGCGGATGAGCCGCATGCTCGCGCCGTCGGCTGACGGACAGTATCGCGGCATCGATCCGAACGTCGTCGCCTACGGCGCGATGCCGCCGGCGCAGCAGCCGTACAACTTCTTCGGCTACCCGGGCACCGGCGGCCTTGGTCTCCCCGCCCGCTACATCTTCGATGACAAGTCGAAGATGCCGTTCATGACCTACGCCCAGCTCCAGTTCATCAAGGCGGAAGCGGCGTTCAAGTCGGGCGACAGGGCCACCGCACTCGCGGCGTACCGGAACGGCATCTCGGCGCACATCGACTTCGTGAACGCGCGCAATCTCGACAACCAGCAGACGCCGACGCAGATCACCGCTGCCGAGAAGAACGCGTTCCTCTCGGATACGCGCATCGTTCCCGCAACGCCCGCCGCGCTCACGATCACCCAGATCATGACGCAGAAGTACATCGCGCAGTGGGCGTGGGGGCACAACGAGCTGTGGATGGACATGCGCCGGTATCACTACTTCGACATCGATCCGGCCACCGGCGCACAGGTCTATCCTGGCTTCGCCGCGCCGACGAACCTCTGGCTCGACAACGGCGGCCTGGTCGTGCAACGCATCCGGCCCCGCTACAACTCGGAGTACGTGTGGAACTTCGCCGCGCTGCAAGTCATCGGCGCCGACAAGGCGAACTACCACACGAAGCAGCTCTGGATCACTCAACCGTAACCCAGCCATGATCAGATATCGCATTCTTGCCGTGCTGCTGGGCGCAGTGGTGCTTGCTGCCTGCGAGAAGAACGGCGTGTTGGTGCTCGGCGGGCCGACCGCCGGCTCGAGCGTGAAGTTCTACAACTTCGGCTTGAACGATCCGTCGGTGAACTTCTACGCGAACGACGTCAAGGTGACCGTCATCGCGTCGACGAGCTGCACCCCGCCGGTGGATTCCACCTGTTTCACCACCGGCATCGAGGCGACCGCCGGCACGGCATACGGCGCCGTCGGCAACGGGGGACTGTATTCGTCGCTTGCGCCGGCACAGTACACCTTCGCCGCCAAGGTGGCGGCCGGAGCGGACAAGGGGCTCGGCATCTCGAGCCTCCAAACCACGCTCGCCGACGGGAAGTCCTACTCGCTCTATCTCAGCGGACCTTACAACGCCGCGACGAAGCAGGTCTCCAGCTTCATTGTGGAAGATCCGATTCCGACGACGATCGATCCGGCGACCGCCTACGTGCGCTTCGTCAACGCGATCTCGAACTCGAATCCGATGACGCTGTACGCGAAGAGCACCGTCACCGGTGACTCGGTCGTCGTCGGGTCGAACATCGCCTACCAGAGCGCCAGCGCGTTCCTGCCGATGGCCGGTGTGCCCTATGATCTCACGGTGCGGTACGCCGGCTCCAACACGGGCGTGATCGTGCGCGCCGGCGTCCAGTTCGTGGCGGGGCGGGTCTACACGGTCAGTAGCCGGGGCGACATGACAGTGACGTCGAGCACGGCGGCCAATCGGCCGCAGTTGGACAACACGGCGAATCGGTGAGACAGTCAGACAGTCGGACAGTCGGACAGTCGGACAGTCGGACAGTCGGACAGTCGGACAGTCGGACAGTGAACTACGAAGGGCACACCGAGCTCAGTTCGGTGTGCCCTTCACCGTCCGACCGTCCGACCGTCCGACCGTCCGACCGTCCGA
>CAYTKA010000117.1:0-8548 GCA_964438255.1 uncultured Gemmatimonadaceae bacterium
CTCTCCGCCGTATCCGGATGAACCTTCGTCTGAGGAGCCGGCCCGAGCGGCTGTTCAGAGGAGCGGATTGAGCGGATGACGTCTTCGTCAGTGCATGACTCCTTCAGGCTTCAGCAGCAAATCCTGAAAGTCGAAGCTGAAGTCCACGTCGTCCGACGCCGGCGCCATCTTGAGCTGGTCGATGGTGCCGTCGGGGTTGAGGGCGAAGGTGGCGTAGGCGTCGGCGCGGAGCTCGCGGTCGCGCCAGCGGACCAGGAAGGTGTCGTGCTGCCAGTGCACCAGATCGCCCACGAGCTGCGGCGTGTGGCCGAAGCGCATCACCAGGTGACCGGCTTCGTCGGCGATCGTGACGTCGCCATACCAGGCATCCTCGTAGCGGCCGGCATAGCGCGCGAGCGGGAGCGAGGGGCCCGACGTCGAGTCGCGCGACGCCGCAGCGCGACGTGCCGAACGCGCGAGCCGTGCACGCACCGAATCGCGCAGCGCAGCGTAGCGTGTCACGTAGTCGATCGGCGCCACGCCGAGATAATGGTCGATCGCGCGCAGCGTGATTGCGCGATAGGCGCCTGCCTCCTCCTGATTGGTGAGCACCGCGACGCCGAGTTTGCGGCCCGGGATCATGGTGACGAGCGACAGGTATCCGGGAAGCCCGCCGGAATGCTGGAGCTGAAGCTGTCCGCGATAGTCGGAGACGCCGAAGCCGAGCGCGTAGCCGGCGAGATTCGGGCGCACGTGCTCGAGGCCGGGGAGCGCGCGCTCGGGCACCGGGATGGGCGTGACGATCGACCAGAGCTGGCGTGTGCTCGCGGGGGAGAAGAGCCTTCGCTCCGGCGTGCCGCTGCTCGCTGGAGCGAGACGTCCGGAGTCGAGCTGCACGATCATCCAGCGCGCCATGTCCGCCGCGGTGGAGTTGACCCCACCCGCCGGATTCGTGTTGTCGCTCGTCATCGGCGCGATGCGGCGTACAGTGCCGTCGACCTCGGCGTGCGTGCCGGCGACGTTGCCACCGCGCGCTGCATCAGAGTGGCGCACCGTGCTCTGCGTCATCCCGACCGGCCGGAGGATGCGCGTGAGGATGAAATCCTCCCAGCTCTGTCCCGAGACGCGCTCGATGAGCTGGCCGGCAACCAGATAGAGGACGTTGTCGTACGCGTACGCGCTGCGGAACGACGTCGCCGGCTTGATGAAGCGCAGTCGTCGCGCGATCTCGGGGCGATCGTAGGTGGACGCGGGCCACCAGAGCAGGTCGCCGGCGCCGAGTCCGAGTCCGCTGCGATGAACGAGCAAGTCGCGCACGGTCAGCTCGCGCGTGACGTACGGGTCGTACATCGCGAAGTCGGGGAGATAGCGGATGACCGGGGCATCCCACTCGACCTTCCCCTCCTCGACGAGGATGGCCAGCGCGGCGGCGGTGAAGGCCTTGGTGTTGGAGGCGATGCCGAAGCGCGTGTCGGCCTCGACGCGTTCGGGTTGGCCGAGGGTGCGCACGCCGTATCCCTTGGCGAGGACGACGCGGCCGTCCTTCACGATCGCGACTGCTACGCCCGGCACGTCGAAGGTGCGCAGCGCGCGCTCGACGTAGGCGTCGAAGTCGCGGGGTGCGGCGATGTCCTGCGCCGCGAGGGGCGCGGCCTGAGCGACGGCGAGGAAGGCGGCGACCAGGGCGCGACGCGGACCGACGAGAGCGCGATGCATGGGAAGGGAGGTGAATCGGGTGGGCGCGGAAGGCAAAGTACTGATTGTCCGCTCTCTCGCAATAAATGACAGTGCGGCACGCACCCTGCGACGTCACGCGCACGCAGCGGTCCCTCACCAGGAGGTCAGATGCCCGAGCAGGAGACGATCGAGCGCGCACGCGAGGATGCGCGCGAAGGGAAGGCGCCATCCACGCAGGCGGGAGAGTTCGTCCGGGAAGAGATCCATCACGTCCGCGAAGGGAAGCATGGGGCGCAGTCGCCGCAGCAGGCGATCGCGATCGGACTCTCGAAGGCGCGCAAGGCTGGCGTGCGCATTCCGCGCAAGGGATCGGCGAAGAAGGCAGCCAAGAAGTCCCCGCGCGCCAGCGCGAAGCGAAGCAAAGCCGCCAAGAAAGCCAGCGCCAAACGGACGCGCGGCAGTCGGGCGCGCGGAGCCCGGAAGGCGCTCAAGCGCGCACCGCGCCGCGGTGTCGCGTCGAAGCGCGCTCTGTCGCGGCAGGCCCGCGCCGCCGCCAAGCGGCGTAGCCCGGCGAAGCGCTCGGCGGCCGCCAGGAAGGCGGCGCGCACGCGGAAGACGAGCCGGCGCTGACAGCCCGTTTCCGCGCTTCCGCGCGCGTGCTGCGCGATACGGGTCGGCCGCGGCGCGCGCGCTGCGCGAAACGGGTCCGGTGTGAGCTCGGCGCCCGTCTTGATGAAACCGGTGCCGTCCGCGCGGTGGGACCGGTGAGAGGCCGGACGGTGGTGTTCATCGCAATCCTCCTCGACGTCGTTCACGCGACCGGTCCAAACCGCTCGGTCCGGATGCGGAGCGGGTCATGACCCATCTGTACGAGGACGTCGGCAGAAGTTTCGACGAATCCGGTGCCGCCGCAGATGTAGACCAACGGATGATCGTCCGTCGGCCACGCGACGTCGCGCAGCAGATCGGCATCGATGCGGCGGCGGTAGCCTTTCCAATCGCCGGGCCACTGTCGCGTGAGGGTGAACCGCACGTCGATGCCCTCGCGCCCGCCGAGCCGGGTGAGCTCGTCACGATAGATCACCTCGTCGAGCGAGCGGGCGGAGTAGAGCAGGCGAACGGGCACCGCACTCCCGACCGCCTGACGATGGCGCAGCATGGCGCGCAGCGGAACGATCCCCGACCCGCCGGCGAGGAGCAGGAGTGGTCCGCCGAGCGCTTCCGTCCACACGAAGTGGCCGCCGATCGGACCGCGCAGCTCGAGCGAATCGCCCTCGTGCAGCACGTCGACGAGATAGGGTGACACCTCGCCCTCCTCGAGCCGCTCCACGGTGAGCACCAGTCGCTCGTCCTCGGGGGCGGAGGCGATGGAGTACGAGCGCTCCGCCTGATAGCCGTCTTCCGCGGTCAGACGGACGTCGACGTGCTGTCCCGCCTGATGGCCCGGCCATCCCGGGCAGTCGAGCGCGATGCTGCGCACACGAGCCGTCTCGTTCACGATCCCGGCGACGGTCGCGGTGCGCCAGGTCAGTCGCCCTGGTAGCGTTGCTCCTGCCACGGATCGCCGCGATCGTGATAGCCGTTCCGCTCCCAGAATCCCGGCTCGTCGTGCGTGGTGAGCTCGATGCCGCGCACCCACTTGGCGCTCTTCCAGAAGTAGAGATGCGGCACGAGCAGGCGCGCCGGGCCGCCGTGCTCGGGGTCGAGCGGCTCGCCCCCGAACTCGAATGCGACCCACGCTTTGCCGCCGGTGAGATCCTCGAGGGGAAGATTGGTCGTGTAGCCGCCGTCGCTCCACGCCGTGGCGAAGCGCGCGCCCGTCCGGACGTGCGAGAGCAGCGTGTCGAGGGAGACCCCGGTCCACACGGTGTCGAGCTTGGACCATTTGGTCACGCAGTGGATGTCGCGCGTGACGGTCTCACGCGGAAGCTGCATGAATTCCCGCCAGGTCCACGAAACGGGCGTCTCGACGGCGCCGCGGAGGGTGAACGTCCACCCATCGAGTGGGGTGCGCGGCGTCGGTCCCGCCGAGAGCACGGGAAAGTCGGTGGTGACGTACTGCCCGGGGGGTACTCGCGCCGGATCGGTGGCCCGGCGGCGGGGGCGAAAGCCGCGGGAGACAGGCATGGGGGTAAGGTAATTCTGCCGTCCAGGCACCCTCCAGACGCCCGCGCCTCTGGCGCGCGCTGGGCGGAGGTGCCATTATGGATGTCGCCGCATGTTGCCGCGCGTCCGAGCCGATGAGCGCCAGCGATCTCCCCCCGCACGAAGAAGAGCGCGTCGCAGTGCGACGCGCGGCACGGGAGACGCGCGACCGCGCCGCCGCCGCCCGTGAGCAGTCACGCCAGATCGCCGCCGACCGCGAGGCGCTCATGCAGGCGCTCGTGGCCGGTTGGGCCGAGCAGACCAGCCTTCTCGGCGAGCTGCGCACCTCCCGCGAGGTGCTCCAGGTGGCGACGCGCGCCTTCGCCGCCGCGCTCCGGCGCGAGAACGTTCCCCCCGAGCGAATGCTGATCGAGGTCAAGGAGCTGGTCCGCACCAGCAAACCGGCGCGCGGCCCGGAAGGGCGCGAGCTCGTCGACCAGGTGGTGAGCTGGAGCATCGAGGGGTACTACGGCGCGGGCCTCTGACCGGCCGCGTCAGCCGCCGTTGCGGGCGCTGTCCGACCCGTCCGACCCGACGGACTCCATCACGAGGATGACTCCACGCACGTCTGCCGCGGCGCCCAGGAGGGGCGAGCAGGTCACCAGGCATTCGATCTTTCGCCCGCGCCGATTGACGGCGTCGAGCAGCGTCTCGATCGGCGCACGACCGTCGTTCAGGCACTCCTTGATCACCGACTTGAGCTCGTCGACCGGGAGGCCGATGTCGAGCCCGAGCAGGTGCTTGCCGATCACCTCCTCCGAGCGGAGGCCCCACAGGTCGGTCGCTCGGTCGTTCCAGAGCAGCACGCGCAGCTCGCGATCGGTCACCGCCACGCCGCCGCGCAGGCTGGCGAGGATGCTCTGGAGAAAGCCGTTGAGGTGGTTGAGCTCCTCGCTGCGCACCCGCAGCTCCTCGTTGATCGTCCCGAGCTCCTCGTTGGTGCTGTGGAGCTCCTCGTTCATCGTCTCGAGCTCCTCGTTCGTCGACTGCAGCTCCTCGTTGGTGGTCTCGAGCTCCTCGACGGTCGACTGCAGCTCCTCGTTGGTGGTCTCGAGCTCCTCGTTCGTCGACTGCAGCTCCTCGTACGCCGACTCGAGCGCCGCGCTGGCCTGCTCCAGATCCGTCTGGAGCCGCATCGTCGTCGTGACGTCGATGTACGACACGCTCGTGCCGACGAGACCCCCCTGGCCGTCGACGAGGGGCGCGAGCTGCAGATCGAACCACCGGGCCTCCGTGGTCGGGCCCGCGAACTCCACGGCGCGGACGAGCAGCGGACGGCGCTCGACGTCCACCTGATCGAGGAGCGAGCGCAGCTCGACGGGGCGATAGGAGACGCGGAGATCCTGGAGCGGGCGTCCGACGTCCTCGGCGGCGATGTCGAGGATCTGGCGGGCGCGTTCGTTCGCCACGGCAACGATCCCTCGCACGTCGATGATGATCTGCGCGATGGGCGCGGTATCGAGGGCAATGTCGCGCAGGCGGAAATCCTCGCGATACTCTCCCTGCTTGGCGCCGTCCGGGGAGCCGAGCTGGAGCTGCTCGCGGATGCTGAGACGGGCGCGGGGAATCTTCCGCGAGATGCGCCGCTTCATGTCCAGCGGCGCGAAGTTCGTGGCGTCGGACAGCAGCGTTTCGGCCCGGCCGAGGAAGAGGAGGGAGTCGTCGTTCAGCGCGAAGTAGAAGCGGGAGAGGATCTTCGCCTGGGTCTCCGCGTGAAAGTACATGAGCACGTTGCGGCAGACGAGGAGATCGATGCGGGAGATCGGCGCGTCCTGAATGAGATCGTGGCGGCCGAAGATGACCTGCCGGCGGAAGTCCTTCTTGAAGATGAACTGATCGTCCACCCGATCGAAGAACCGCGTCCGCAGCTCGTCGGGCACCCTGGCGAGCGCGCGCTCGTCGTACGCGGCGTGGCGGGCGCGGCTCAGCGCCTCCTCGTCGGCGTCGGTCGCATAGATCTTCACGCGCTCACGGAACGCGTCGGGGCCGAGCAGGTCGGCGAACACCATCGCGAGCGAGTAAGCTTCTTCGCCCGATGCACAGCCGGCGCTCCAGACGCGGATCTGGCTGCTGGGGTCCTTGCGCTCGAGCAACGCCGGGAGTGCGGTAGTGCGCAGTGAGTCCCATGCCTCCGGGTCGCGAAAGAATGCGGTGACGTTGATGAGGATGGTGTTGAACAGCGAGACGAACTCGTCGGGGTGGACCTCGAGATAGTCGAGGTACGCAGCATACGAGGAGATACCGATCTCGCCCATGCGCTTGCCGATCCGCCGGGCGAGGCTGGCGCGTTTGTAGCCGGTGAAATCGAATCCTCGGCTTTGCTTGAGATGCGCGAGGAGCGCTTCGAGATCGGGGTCGAGTGCGTCGGCAGTCATCAAGGAAAGAACCTGGGCCGCGAGGATGGCGGCGCGTGCACGGGAGATAACATCCTGACCCCGCGGGCGTCAGGGCTAATCCGTCGCGGGTGCTGCGTCATCGGCGCGGCTCAGCAGCAAGCGCCGGATATGATGCGCGTGGCTTTCCGCCTCGACCGCTTGCATGGTGAAGCGGTCGCGGACGTGCTTGCTCGTCGTGCCCAAACGGCCGGCCATCTGCCGATTGAGCGCTGCGCTCTCCTCCAGCGCTCGCAGCGCGCTCCACAGCGCCGTCTCGAGCGACTCCTGCTGCTGTTCGACGAGGCCGTTGGCGGTCCAGCCGTGACCGACGCGGCAGCGGAAGTGCTCGAGGTCGCCGTCCGGGATGGACCAGAGGACGCCTCCGCAGTCCGGGCAGGAGAACGGAGAGGGCTCACCCGGATGACGATCCGGATCCTCGATCGCGTCCATGTCGAAGCTCGAGTACTCGGTCTCCTTCGCGGCGTCGTCGGACACGTCGGCCTCCCGGAGTGGCGGGATCTCCTCCTCGCAGAGCCGAACGAGCAGCCCGCCCATCCGCTCGATCGGAACGACGTGGCTCACCCCGCCATGGGCCACGGCGCTGGCCGGCATGGAGGGAAAGAGCGCGTCGGTCGGGTCCTGCGCAACGCCGACGCCACCGCGACGGCTAATGGCGCGTAGACCGCCGGTCCCGTCGTCGAGACTGCCGCTGAGCACCACCCCGATGACGCGATTCCTGAAGGCGACGGCGGCGCTGCGGAACATGGGATCGATCGCTGGCCGGTTCCCGTTCTCCGTGGGCCCGCGTGAGAGCCGCATCGCGTTCCGATAGAGCAGCAGATGAGAGTCCGGCGGGGCAACGTAGATGTGGCCAGGCTGGAACATCTCGCCGTCGGCGGGATGGCGCGCCGGCAGTTCGCCATGGCGGTTGAGGATGCGGGGCAGGGCACTCTGGGCCCGTCGCGGGAAGTGAACCGTGATGAAGAGAGCGGCAGGCAAGTTCCGCGGCAGGTCGCCGACGAGTCGCGTGACGGCTTCCACACCCCCGGCCGAGGCACCGATGACGATGATGTCACGCTTCACGATGCCGTCCCGGAGGAAGATTGTGAAATGACACCGGCACTGTCCGTTGCTGCACGCGACGGGCCGTAGGGGTCGCCGACCGTCGATTGGCGTGCGGTGATTCCGAGCTGCCGGGCGTGCATCGCCTTTTTTTTCTTGCCTCCTCGACGGGCGAGGCGCAGATTCGGTCCCTTCAGGAGGATCGAGTGGCGTCGGTGTTGATCGTGGGTCCGGTGCTCGAGCTGCGCGAGCTGCTACGAGACCTGACCGCCATGGCTTTGCACGACCCAGTGCTCGTGGCGCCGTTGAGCGGCGGGCGTCCACCAGCGGCTGACGGAGGCGACGTCGTCATCGCGGACGCGTCGATGCCGGAGCCCGCGTGCGACCGGTGTGTGTGCTGGGCGGCCGACCTCGGCGCGATCATCGTGTACTACGCCAGCATGATGAGCGACGCCGAGCTGGAGGCGTTCGCGACGCGGCGCAACGCGCCGTACTTTCCCTTTCCCAACGGCCCGCGGCGGCTCGCCAATGTGCTGGATGACGCGCTGCGGCGGCGTGTTCACTTCGCGCTCAGGACGACCGGCTGGACGCCTCCGGTGTCGGAAGTAGTGGCGCGCGGGTCGGCAGTCACGCGGCGTGCCGCGCTCGCACAGGCGCGGTCGCAATTGATCGTCGAGGCGGCGGCGGTGCTGTGCGCCGACAGCCGCCGCATTCGCGTGGAAGGGCGCGTGTTGCGCGACGAGACGCAGGGCAGGAGTCAGGCGCTGCGCACCGCGGTTATGCGTTCCGCCGCGGCGCTGCGCCGAGCGGGCGCGCCGCCGGAGTCCTCGGTCGCGATCGTTCGCGAGACGCTCACGCACTCGTGTGCGCCGACGGTGGACGCGGTTCCCGGCGCCAATGGTGACGCGGATCGATGGGTGCTCGATGCGTACCATGTCGCGTAGCGACTGCTTCGGCGGTAATGCCCGTTTCTCTCAACAGCCGCTCGGGCCGGCTCCTCAGATCCGGTTCATTCGCTCGATCCGCTCCCTTAACAGCCGCTCGGGCTAGCTCCTCAGACGAAGGTTCATCCGGATGCGGCGGAAACGCGGATGGGGCGGAGCTGCCCTGCGACCGTCCAACGCGCCACGGCCGGGAGCTTTGATGGCTGCGGGGAGAGCGTGCGGCACCGCGACGGGCCTCCTCATGGTGCTTGGCCCCGGGCAAGAGCGGTATTCGGCGCAGCCCCAAAAAGCAAATATCCGTCTGATCCGCTTCTCCGCCGTATCCGGATGAACCTTCGTCTGAGGAGCTAGCCCGAGCGGCTGTTG
>CAYTKA010000118.1:0-8480 GCA_964438255.1 uncultured Gemmatimonadaceae bacterium
GAACCGCACGCTTGCTCCTTGGTCGCGGTACCGGAGACTAGAGCGTGCGGATCGCCTCAGGGGATCGCTGCGATGCGACAGTGTTGCGCGTACGCGACACCGATCACCGGTGAGCGCTCACGGAGGAAGGAGCGCCGCCGTCACGTGCTCGAGCAAATACTCAATCCCATGATCCAGTTTCGCGTCGCCTCCCCGGCCTCTCGCAGCACGTCGTCATCGGTGCGGCCGGACGATTTGAGGACGTGCCAACTGTGGTCCGCTCCTTCGAGCCAGTGCATGTGGAAGTTGGAGCCAAGACGTGCGAGCACCCCTTCCATGAGATCGCGCCGGCACAGTCCGTCGCGCGTGCCGTTGAGGCACAACGTCGGGATGGTGATGGTCGGCAGATGCGCATCGCGCAGCTGCTCGGGTTTCCCCTCCGGGTGCAGCGGATAGGCGAGCAGGAGGAGTCCGTCGCAGGCGAAGCCTTCCGCGGCGAGCATCGACGCGGCGCGGCCCCCCATCGACCGGCCGCCGATGATCAGCCGGCGCGGTCTCGTCTCGCCGCGCACGCGATCCACGACGGCCGCGAAGCATTTCTTCAACACCGGCATCGGATCGGGACGTCCGCTCTTCCGCTCCTTGTAGAGAAAGTTGAAGCGGACGACGTCGAGTCCCCGCGCACGCATCGCGTTCGCCGCGGCGAGCGTTGCGCGGTCGGACATGCTGCCCCCCGCGCCGTGCGCACACACGAACACGCCCACGGACGAGCCGGTCTCTGCGGGCTCATGCACGGCCGTCGTCTCGGCATCGCCGACTCGCACCCGCCACGGAGTACTCACGTCACTCTCGACTGCGGCACCAGACCCATCTCGTCGAAGAAGCGGTGGCCGCCGGTCGGCTGGCCGTTGCGTACGCGCGCGTGCGTGAGGACGAGCCGGTCCCTCGCCCGCGTCATCCCGACATAGAGCAGCCGGCGCGATTCCTCCACCTCCGCCTTCGTCGCACCGCGCCCCTTCATCGGGGAGTCGCCGGGGAGCTCCGTGTCCTCCACCCCCAGAACGTACACGCGCGAGAACTCGAGTCCCTTCGTCGAGTGCAGCGTCAGCAGGTTGACGCGCCGGCGGGCCGGATCGACGCCGTCGGACTTCGAGAGCGCGACGCGCTCCAGAAACGTGGCGATCTGCTCGTACAACGAACCGTCGGCGCACTGTTCCAGCACGCGGCGCATCCTCGCCATTGCTGCGGGATAGCGCTCATCGGCGGTCTTCTCCGCGCCGGCGCGCACCCGCTCCATCATCTTTGCCCCGCCGAGCCACTCGATCAGTTGATGCGTCGTGGGAATCGCGTCGCCGCCGGCGGCGGTGCGCTCGGACTCGTAGACGTCGAGGCAGTCGCTGTAGCGCCCGAACGCATACGGGCGACACAGGCGGCGCAGCAGCTCGGCTTCCGGCTCCGGATCACCGGGCCACAGCGCGAGGGCAATGCCGAGGTAGTCGAGCAGGTTCGCGAGCGCAGTCTTGCGCGTGACGGCGACGCTCAGGTCGTGCAGCGCGAGGCAGACGCGGGCGAGGGTGCGCGTGTCGTCGAGTGCGCGGTGCGACTTTCCTGCATCGATGCCGAATCTCCGCGCGAGATCGCCGAGCTTCGCGCTCGTGGGCTGGAGCGACCGCGCGAGCGGGAGCGTGTCGTAAACGGACGAGCCGGCATCCCCTCCGCCCAGGCGGCGCAGAATGGGGAAGTCGAAGCCGAACCCATTGTGCGCGACGAGCACGTCGTCGCCGCAGAACTCGCGGAAGCGCGGCCATATGTCGGCAAACTTCGGCGCGCCGGCGACTTCGGCGTCCGAGATGCCGTGCGCGGCGCGCGCCGGCGGAGAGATGTGACCGTCCGGGCGCACGAGCGAGCAGTATTCGTCCACGATCATTCCATCGCGCACGCGCACGGCGGCGATCTCAACGATCTCCGCGCCGTCCACGTGATTGTCAGTCGTCTCGATGTCCACCGCGGTGAAGTTGCGAAACCGATTGGTGACGTTGCCGCACCGCAGGAGTTGGAGCGCCTTGAACAGGGTCAGTGGCAGCCCGAGGGTCGGGGCGTCACCGGCGAGGATGGGCACTGCATCGGTGGGTGGCGTGCCGCCGAGTGCGACAGGATGGACTCCCGCCCCGGCGAGCATCCCTTTGAGCCCGATCTCGGCACCATTCGCACGATCGAGCCAGAGCGGCCGTCCCGTCTCGAGCGCGGCCGTGAGACGACCGCACAGCCGCACCACGTCCGGCTGCTGTGCGGGATCGGTGAGCTCGTCATGATGCTCCTCGAGCACCGAGCGCGACGGACCGATGCGTTGGCCGAGGAGCTCCTCGACCAGCGTGGCGAGCGTGTCATGCCGGCGCGCAATGGCGCCGAGATTCGCGAGCGTGCACAGCGAGCGGCGGATGTGGCGCCCCTCGGCGTGCTCCTTCGGGAGCTCGCGGCCGCGCCGCTCGAGCTCAGCACGCAGGGGTCGCCCGTCCCTGTCGGCCGTGGCACGCGCATCGTCGAGCAGCGGCCCGGGCAACACCGTCGCGAAGAACGCTTCTTCCTGCAGCTCGTCCGGGCAAGCGATGACGTGCAGCGCCGCGACCACGTATGCTACGATCGGATCGTCAGCCATCGCGTGACCCGACGCAAGCCGGCACGGGATTCCGGCCGCGAGCAGGCTCGCTTCCGCTCTTTCCCCGATCTGGTGCTTGCGATAGAGCAGAGCGACGTCGCCCCAGGCGATGCCGTGCGTGTCGTGATCGCGCTGGATGTCGTCGAGCACCCACACCAGCTCGGCGTCCTCGTGCGGAAAGGTCAGCGCCGATACGCAGAACCCCGACTCGCGATCGGCCTCGATCACCTTGTGTTCGGCGAACATCGGTTCGTTGATCTCGATGAGCCGGCGCGCCAGGGTGAAGATCTCGCGCGAGCAGCGGCGATTCTCGCGCAGCCGTACGTCCGCCGCGAGCTTGAAGTCGTTCAGGAACGACCGGAACACGCGCGGGTCGGCGCCCGTCCACGAGAAGATCGACTGCTCTTCGTCGCCCACCGCGAAGATATGTGAATGCTCCCGCGCCAGCTCTCGGACGACCTGATACTGATACGGGTTGAGATCCTGGAACTCGTCCACGAGCACGCAGTCCCATCGTGCACGCACCCGGTGCACCACGTGCGGGTCGGCGAGGAGCTGCGCGGCGCGAATGACGAGCATGTCGAAGTCCACGACGTTGCGCTGCGCGAGGTAGTCCTCGTAGCTCGCGAACGCGGCGGTGTCCTCGCGGCGCCTGAACTCCTCCTTGCGGAAGCGATAGCCGGTGAACTGGCGCAGCAGCGCGGCATGGCGCTGCGGCGGCTGGCCGATGCGGCGTAGCACGATCTTCTGCCAGCTGTCGTCGGCGATACCGAAGCCCGACTGGAGGCCGATGCGGGATCCGAACTCGCGCAGCAGCTCGGCGCAGAAGGCGTGGATCGTCCCCGTCCGCACTCGCGCCGCCCCCTCACCCAGGGTGCGCACGAGGCGCTCGGCGATCTCCCCTGCGGCTTTGTTGGTGAAGGTGAAGGCGCAGATCCGCTCGGGGCGCAACTGGAGCTGCTCGAGGAGAAAGCGAATGCGCTCGATGAGGCAGAACGTCTTGCCCGCACCGGGGCCGGCAAGCACCAGCAACGGCTTCGCGTCGGCTTCGATGGCCGCCCGCTGCGATGCGGACGGCACGCGGACCGGTGCGTCGCCGGCGACCAGTGTCAGCGTGGGCGCGGGAGCGGGGAGGGGTTCGGTCATCGGCATGTAAGATTGCCCCTCCCCATCGAAGGAACAATGCTCTTTCAACGCGCGACGGCGCGGTCGGCGGCGGGGGCGGCCTGTGGGCGAATGGTTTGGCCTATTGGGCTACGGCGAACTGCGAGCACCGCGTACCATTAGTCGCCGTTGAGAATCACCGGAGTACTCACAGAGTCAGGTCCCACCGGGGGGTTCTGGTCGGCCTCGCGCCGCAGACTCGGATCCTCGTCGATGACCGCTGGCCGCTCGAGCTCCGCCCGCTTCCACCTCCCAAGCTCCGCTGCGGCGTCGTACGTCGACTCGAAGAACTCCCGCATCATCTCTTCCGGCCTCGCACTCGTGCGAACTGCCTCGTACGGCAGGATGAACTCGCGCATGCTCGCATCGTAGCGTGCGGGCGGGTGCACGGGATACTCGGCAAAGCCGTCGGGCTCCGGATACGCGTACGCGTAGAACGAAGGCTCCGGGATGGGACCGCCGCCAGGCCAGAAGCCACAGCTATGACACTCGTGCGAGTACGCTTCCACCATCACGTAGTTCGGGCAGTTCGGCGCGCCCCCCGGATGGCGCGGGGCGCGGCGCCCGGAAAAACGCGTCGCGGCGAGATCGAAGCTTCCCCAGAAGAAGTGCACCGGGCTCGCCTTCCCGATGAAGCGCGCCCGGAACGCCTTCAGCACACGATCCGTCGCGACGAGAATGCGCCAGCACCGGTGCGCCGCATTCGCGTCGTACGACGCATGGACTCGATCATCGGCGAACGGGATCGCCGTCTCCACCTCCACGGGCGTCGGCCGTATGTGGACGTCGATCCCCAGCGCGTTCAATGCGCTCATGTACGACGCATAGAACGCGGCGACGGTCTGCGATACGAGCGGGATCGCCCGCACGCCGCCGTCGCTCGTGCAGAGCGAGAGCCGATGATCGATGAAGTCGAGGTCGACGGCGAGGGTGCGCGCGCCGTGTGGCATCGCCGACGTCGTCAGCCCGCGGGGGGTGACGTACAGGGCGACCTGCCACCAATGGTTCTCCATCGGCGCGAGCGCGAGCCGTGTCTTGCCCACGATCTGCGTCCACATATGGAGCGTGTCGTACGTGTCCTGCCACTCGGCGAGGGGCAGCGCCGGCCACTCGGACATGATCGCCTCCCTGCGCAATCATGCACACGGAGAACGACACGCGCTACGTCGGCCGTGGCTCGTTCGACGCCGTACCGGGCTCGGCGTCGCGGCCCTCGCGCGCCGAGCGCAGCGCGTCGACGTGCTGCTCGCCTACGCCAGCCGCGGCATGAGAGCGCGAGGCCCTTGCCGCGCGGCGGCAATGATCGGATGATATCGCATGTTCTCCCGTCCTTCCATCACTGCCTTCGTTGTGCTGGCGGTTGCACTCGCCGCCGCTCCCTCGGCACGCCAGCCCAGGGTCGACGCCGAGTGGCGCGTCACCGGCGGCGACCCCGGGAACAGTCGCTACTCGCCGCTCGCGCAGATCGATACGGCCAACGTCTCGCGGCTCCGTGTGGCGTGGGTGTACCACACCGGCGACGCGGCGACGGACGGGCGCACGCAGATCCAGGCAACGCCGATCGTCGTGCACGGTGTGTTGTACGCGACGTCACCGACGCTCAAAGTGTTCGCATTGCGCGCCGCGACCGGTAAGCAGCTCTGGACGTTCGATCCGTGGGCGGGGAGGCGGATGGAGTCGCACGTCAACCGCGGCGTCGTGTACTGGGAGTCGGGCGCGGAGCGACGGGTCTTCGTGAGTGCCGGATCCCGGCTGTACGCAATCGACGCGGTCACCGGCCGTCCCGCTCAAGGGTTCGGAAACGATGGATGGATCGATCTCAAAGCCCATCTCGGGCGCGACGTGTCGAGCGCGTACGTCGTCGCAACGAGCCCGGGCGTGGTCGTGGGAGATCTGCTGATCCAGGGGACGCGGGTGGCCGAGAGCGAGGGAGCGGCGCCTGGACACATTCGCGCCTATGATGTCCGCTCCGGCCGAGTGCGTTGGACGTTCCACACAATTCCGTGGCCCGGCGAGTACGGCCACGACTCCTGGCCGCGCGACGCCTGGAAGACAGCCGGCGGGGCGAATGACTGGACAGGGATGAGCGTCGACGTGCAGCGCCGGTTGGTGTTCGTGCCGACCGGTTCGGCCACACCGGACTTCTACGGCGGCGCGCGCGTCGGGCGGAATCTCTTCGCCAATTCCCTCGTCGCGCTCGATGCGACCACGGGCCGGCGCATCTGGCACTTTCAGACGGTCCATCATGACATCTGGGATCGCGATCTTCCTGCGGCGCCCAACCTCGTCACCGTGACGCACGACGGCCGCCGCGTCGATGCCGTCGCGCAGATCACGAAGACGGGCTACGTATTCCTCTTCGATCGCGTTACCGGCGCTCCGCTGTTTCCGATCGAAGAACGCGCCGTCCCGCCGTCCACGCTCGCGGGTGAGCACGCGTGGCCGACGCAGCCGGTGCCGCTGAAGCCGGCACCTTTCGGCCGGCAGCGCTTCACCGAGAGCGACATCACCGACCGCACGCCGGCCGCCCACGACGCCGTGCTCGCGCGCTTCCGCACGTTACGCGGCGGGACGGAGATGTGGACGCCGCCGAGCGTGGAGGGAACGATCATCTTTCCGGAGTACGACGGCGCCGGCAAGTGGGGCGGCGCAGCGGTCGATCGCGAGACCGGCGTGCTGTACGTGAACGAGGCGGACGTGCCGTGCATCGCCACCATGGCACCCAGTGCGACGACGGGGGCGGGAGGCACGGCGCGCGCCGGCCCGGTCGTATACGCGAGCGCGTGCGCGTCGTGCCACGGCGCCGACCGCCGCGGTGACGGCGATCGCGCTCCGTCGCTCGTGGACGTCGGCGCCCGGCTCTCCGCGCCGATGGTGCGTGCGGTGATCGATCGCGGGCGAGGGTTCATGCCGTCGTTCGCTACACTCCCCGACGCCGAGCGCCGCGCCGTGACGGACTATCTGCTCGGCCACGAGTCGCGCAACGGTGACCCGCCACACGCCGGCGAGCCAGGGTCGCCTACCGCGGCGGGCACGTCGCCCTACCGGTTCATGGGCTACGAGCGGTGGAAGGATCCCGATGGGTATCCCGTGGTCAGGCCGCCGTGGGGGACGCTCAACGCGATCGACCTGAACACCGGCGAGCTTCGGTGGAAGGTCGTGCTCGGCGCGTACCCCGAGCTCACGGCGAAGGGCGTCCCACCGACCGGCACACCAAGCTACGGCGGCCCGATCGTCACGGCAGGGGGGCTCGTGTTCATTGCCGCCACGCTCGACGAGCGCATTCGCGCATTCGACAAGCGCACCGGCAGGCTACTCTGGGAGGCGCCACTTCCTGCCGCAGGGTACGCCACGCCCGCGACGTACAGTGTGGCGGGCCGGCAGTACGTCGTGATCGCTGCAGGGGGCGGAAAGCTCGGAACGAAGTCGGGCGACGCCTACGTCGCGTTCGCCCTCCCGGATAGATGAGCACTTCGATGCGCGGCGGCGTGGCGTTTGCCCGCGCGCTCGCACCATCGCGCTGCGGTTATCCGTACGATCCCGGTCACAGTTCGAGCGCCGCGACGTACGCCCGATCGCGACGCACGCTCTCGAGCGGGGTGCCGTACGGATACGTCTCCTGCTCCACGAACACGAGCTTGCGATCGAGGTCGTCGATGCTCGTGAGGATGCGCCGGATGTCCATCGCGCCCCTGCCGAGCTCCGTATCGTGCGTCGCGCCGAGCTGCGGGACGTCCTTGAGGTGGAACGACCAGTACCGCGCGCCGAACTTGCGCAGATAGTCGATCGGGTCGCGGCCAGCCATGGCGAGGTTGCCGGTGTCGAGCTGCATGCGTACGACGGACGGGTCGGTGCGCTCGACGAGCAGATCGTACGGCACGGTGCCATCCACGAGCGTGAAGTCGTTCGCGTGGTTGTGGAAGCCGATCCAGACGTCGCGTGTGCGCGCGCGCCGTCCCGCCTCGTTCAGGCGGTCCGCCCAGCGGCGATAGTCGTCGAGCGTGGGCGTGCCGCGAAGGGGAAGGCTCGCGACGATGACGTACTCGTGCCCCAGCGTACGCGCGTCGTCGAGCTGCCGATCCAGATCATCGAGTGCGTTGCCGCCGACGTGTGTGGACGGTGCACGCAGCCCGAGCCGATCGAGGATCGTCCGCAGCCGCGCCGGCGGAATGCCGAAGTTGTTGAACGAGCCGAGGAGCTCGACGTCGGTATAGCCCGCGCCGGCGATGTCGCCGAGTGTGCGCTCGAGATTCTGCTTCGCGTCGTCGCGCAGACTGTAGAGCTGAAGGCCGATTCGGTCGAGCCGATGTCGGCCCACGGCACCCGCCGGCCGCAACGCCGACGCGCACGCCAACGAGGCGGCGGACAGCCCGAGCGTTGTGAGAAACGTGCGGCGGTCGACGGTGGTGGGCGTCATCGGATCCTCTGGGTGTGGTCGTGTGACATGACCATACTCGCCGGATGGCTCGACGGCTACCACGGCGCGTCCGCGGTTTCGCTGTGTCCGCCGTTCCCGTGTAATTCAGGTCGGACGGTCGGACGGTCGGACGGTCGGACGGTCGGACGGTCAGACAGTCAGACAGTCAGACAGTCAGACAGTCAGACAGTCAGACAGTCAGACAGTCGTTCCGCAGAGCAGAGCGGGCGTGCTCTGGACAGCCCACTCACTGCGTCGAGATCT
>CAYTKA010000119.1:0-8373 GCA_964438255.1 uncultured Gemmatimonadaceae bacterium
GTTTGTAGTTGCCGTTCGACCACCTCCCCGACCGCATGACCGTCGATAAGCTCCTCTACGCTGCCGCGGCGGCGAGCGCCAATCTCGTGGGCGCGCTCGCCGTCACCTCGCGCGCGCAATGGAGCGTGCGGGCGCTCGACGGCATGCTCGCATTCGCGGCGGGCTTCATGATCGCCGTCGGGCTCATCGACCTGCTGCCCGAGGCGCTCGCGCGCGGCGGGCATCCGGCCGCGCTGATCGCTCTCGGCGGCTATCTGGCCGTCCATGTCACGCAGCACGTGATCGGCGCCCACTTTCACTTCGGTGAGGAGACGCACCACGTCTCGCACGCCGTGAGCGTCGCGGCACTCGTCGGGCTGCTCCTACACACCTTTGTCGACGGAGTCGCCGTGGCGGCCGGTTTCGACGTCGGTGGCGCGGTCGGTGCGTTGGTGTTCCTCGCCGTGATCCTGCACAAGGTGCCCGAGGGACTCGCGATCTCGAGTCTGTTCCTGGCTGCCGGCCAGGGGCGCCGGCGGGCGCTCCTCGCTGCCGGGGCGCTTGGCGTGGCGACGATCGCCGGCGTCGTCATGACGAGCCAGATCGGCACGCTGCGCGAGCATGGGCTCGCGCTCGCTGCGGGGGTCACGCTGTACGTCGGCATGTCGAACCTCGTGCCGGAGTTCCGCGCCCGCGGCGGATGGCATCTGCCGCTGGCGTTTCTCGGTGGCACGGCGGTGTACTTCGTGGCGCGGACCCTCGCGGGAGCGTGACGATGCCCGATCGGCGCGCGAGTCGAGCCAGAGCCGGCGGGCCGTCCCTGTTCGCCGCCGCGGCACCGCCGCAGCCGCTCGCCGCGCGCATGCGCCCGCGCACGCTCGACGAGTTCGCCGGACAGATGCACCTGCTCGCGCCGGGGATGCCGCTGCGGGAGAGCATCGAGAAGGGCACCGTGTCGTCGATGGTGTTCTGGGGACCGCCGGGCACCGGCAAGACCACGCTCGCGCGGCTCGTCGCCCGATACACCGACCGCGAGTTCGTCCCCTTCTCCGCGGTGACCGAGGGCGTGCCGCGCGTGCGCGAGATCGTACGCGAGGCGGAAGACCGGCTGGAGACGGGGCGCGGGACGATCCTCTTCGCCGACGAGATTCACCGCTTCAACAAGGCACAGCAGGACGCCTTTCTTCCGCACGTCGAGGCGGGCACGATCACGCTCATCGGCGCGACGACGGAGAATCCGAGCTTCGAGATCAACGGCGCGCTGTTGTCGCGCGTGCGCGTCTTCGTGCTCCGCCCGCTCTCGCCCGCGGACATCGAAGGCGTCGTGCGTCGCGCACTCGGAGACAGCGAGCGCGGGCTCGGCGCGCTCGGGCTCAGGGTGGACGACGACGCCGTGCAGCTGCTCGCCACCGAGGCGGACGGCGACGCGCGGCGGGCGCTCACCGTGCTCGAGGCAGCGGCGGATCACGTGGGCCCGGGTGGTCGCATCACGGCAGCCGTGGCGCGCGAGGCCGCGCAGCTTCGTTTCTCGCGCTACGACAAGGGCGGCGAGGAGACGTACAACATCCTCAGCGCGTTCCACAAATCGCTGCGCGGCAGCGATCCGCAGGCGGCGCTGTACTGGATGGCGCGGATGATCGAGGGCGGGCAGGATCCGATGGTCATCTTCCGCCGCGCCATCGCCATGGCGGCGGAGGACATCGGCCTCGCCGATCCCGAGGCGCTGAAGCTCGCCGTCGCGGCGCGTGATGCGTATCACATGCTCGGCGCGCCGGAGGGGTATCTGCCCCTCGCGCAGATGGTGATCTATCTGGCCACGGCGCCCAAGTCGAACAGCAGCTATCGCGCGCTCAGTGCCGCGCTCGATGCGGCGCGGGAGCACCCGGCCGAGGGGGTGCCCCTGCACATCCGGAACGCGCCCACGGCGCTCATGAAGGAACTGGGGTACCACGAGGGGTATCAGTACGCGCACAGCGTCCCGGAGGCATACATCCCGCAGGAGTATCTCCCCGAGGCGCTCGCCGGTGCAGAGTTCTATTCGCCCGGGCCGTTCGGCTTCGAGAAGGAGATCGCGAAGCGGCTGGCGTGGTGGCAGGAGCTGCGACACCGGAATCAGGGCGGCCCGGCGAGACCCACGAGCCGGGACCCGTCACGCGAACCGTCAACGGAGGAGTGAATGATGCGACGTCTGATGTGGAGTGCGGCTGCAGTGGTGGCCGTGGCAGCAGCGGGGTGCAGCGCGCTCGGGCGGCAGGCGTTCCAGCAGCCCGTCGTCCAGCTCAAGGACGTGGCGGTGCAGGGAGTCGGTCTCAGCGGCGGACAGCTCGCGGTGAAGCTGAACGTCTACAACCCCAACGCGTACCGGCTCGACGCCACGCGGCTGACCTACAGCCTCGCCGTGGGCGACGGCAGCAACGCGACGAATCTCGCCACGGGAGCGCTGGACAGCCGCTTCACCGTGCAGTCGGGGGATTCGACCACGGTGACGATCCCCGTCAGCTTCACCTACGCCGGCATCGGTGCGGCGGGGCGCCAGCTCCTCAACACGGGGGGCGTGCCGTATCGCGTGAACGGCGACGTGACTGTGGGGACGGTCGTGGGTAACTTCACGGTGCCCTTCTCCTCCACGGGAAACTTCACCGCGTTCGGCGGCAACGTCCGCCAGTAGAGATCCGGACATCGCACGCGAACTGATCACCGTCACGGCGCCGGTCGAGCGGGCGCTCCTCGTGGGAGCGCCGCTCAAGCGCGCCGGCGCCCGCCGGGCGTTGGATGAGCATCTCCGCGAGCTCGCGCGACTGGCCGACACCGCGGGCGCCGACGTCGTCGGCGAGCTCACGCAGCAGCTCGACCGCCCCAATCCCGGCACGTATCTGGGCAAGGGAAAGATCGACGAGCTGCGCGCGCTCGTCGCCGAGACGCGGGCGTCGCTCATCATCTTCGACGACGAGCTGTCGCCGAGCCAGGGCAAGAACGTCGAGGACGTCGTCGGGACGCGCGTCGTGGATCGCGCGGAGCTGATTCTCGACATCTTCGCCACGCGCGCACGCAGCAGCGAGGCGAAGATGCAGGTGGAGCTGGCGCAGCTCGAGTATACCCTGCCGCGCCTCACGCGCATGTGGACGCACCTCGAGAAGTTTCGCGGCGGCATCGGCGTGCGCGGCCCCGGTGAGACGCAGCTCGAGACCGACCGCCGGCTGATCAACGGCCGCATCAAGCTGCTGAAGGAGCGGCTCGCCCACGTGCAGCAGAATCGTGTCGTGCAGCGCCAGTCACGCGCCGGTGCGTTCAAGGCGTCGCTCGTCGGCTACACCAATGCGGGCAAGTCGTCCATCCTCCGCGGCCTTACGGGCGCGCAGGACGTGCACGTCGAGGACCGGCTCTTCGCCACGCTCGATCCGCTGACGCGCGAGGTCGACCTCGGCGAGAACTCGCGCGTGCTGGTGACCGACACGGTAGGGTTCATCCGCAAGCTGCCGCACCACCTCGTGGCCTCGTTCCGCGCCACGCTCGAGGAGACGCGCGACGCCGACCTGCTCCTGCACGTCGTGGACGCGAGTCACCCGCTGTGGGAGGAGCAGCGCATGGTGGTGGATCAGGTGCTGCTGGAGCTCGGCCTTGCCGAGCAGCCCGTGCTGCTGGTGTTCAACAAGATCGACCTGTTGAGCGAGGAGGCGCTGCTGCACCTCCAGGAGCGTGTGACGAACCTCGTCCCCAACGCCGTGTTCGTCTCGACCGAGACGGAGGGGGGTCTGGAGCCGCTGCGCCGGGCGCTGGGCGGCGCGATGCGCGGCCGACGCCCGGTCGCCGAGGTGTGGCTGCATCCCTCGCAGGGACGGCTGCTGGCCGAGATTCACGCGCATGGCGAGGTGCTCGAGCAGCGTACCGAGGGCGAGCAGATGGTCATCCGCGCGCGGCTGCCCGAGCGGCTGCGCGGCCGGCTCGAGCAGGCCGGCGCCGATGTGCGTCCCGAAGCGCGCGCGAGCGGCACGTCGTGACCACGCCGGAGCACTCCGACGACGAGCCGACGTCGCGGCCCGCCGGTTTTCCCTCCACCGTGCTCGCGCTCGTGGAGCGCGGCGCGCCGGATGACGGTCTGGCGTACACCGGGCTGCTCTTCGAGCGCGCGCTGCGCGAGCTCGCCCCCCGCTGCCGCACCATCACCGTCTTCCCGCGGGAGGACGGTGCCGCCGACGCGAGCTTCATGCAGCGCGGCCTGTTCAAGGCGCGGCTCATGAGCGCCGGACGCCGCGCCGACTGCGTGGTATTCAATCACGTCGGCGTCGCCACGGCGCAGGCGGGCGTGCCGTCCGGATTGCGTCGCCCCTACTGCGTGATCGTGCACGGTGCAGAGGCCTGGGAGACGAGTGCCGACGGCGCGCGGCGGCGTGCGCTCGAGGGCGCCGCGCTGATCCTCGCCAATTCGGCGTACACGGCGCGGCGCATCGCGGAGGCGTACCCCGACGCTCGGACGACGGAGGTGTGCACGCCGACGCTGCTCCCTGATGCCGAAGGGGGAGCGGTGGACGGTGCGCTCGTCTCCACGATCACCGCTCGTACGATCGTGATCGCCGGCCGCATGAGTGCCGCGGCGCCGCACAAGGGACACGACGCGCTGCTCGAGTCGTGGCCGGCGGTGCTCGCGCGCCGCCCCGACGCGCGTCTCGCGATCGTCGGGCGCGGCGACGATGCGAAGCGGTTGGAGGCGAAGGCGACGCGACTCGGGGTCATGGGCAGCCTCCGGTTCACGGGGTTCGTCACGGAGGCGACGCTCGACGCGATGCTCGCGCGCGCCGGCGGATACGCGCAGCCGAGCCAGGCGGCGGGGTCGGCGCTCGGCCTGCTGCGTGCCATGCGCGCCGGCCTGCCATGCATTGCAGCCGCGCACGATGCGGGAGCGGAGGCCGTCGAGGACGGCGTGAGCGGCGTGACGGTGGATACGTCGCAGCCCGAGGCGCTCGCGCAGGCGATCATCGGCCTGCTCGGCGACAGCGTGCGCCGCCGCGCGATGGGGGACGCAGGACGCGCGCGATTCGAGTCGACGTTCAGCTTCGACCGATTCCGCGAACGGGTGGACTGCGCGATGCGCGACGCTTTTCCGCCGCGCGCGGCCTCGTAGCGACTCCTGGCGCGGTTCCCCGGACCCGTCGGAGCGCACCGGCGCTTTCTTCGACCGCTACCCGGCTCTAGCTTTCGCGCGTGCCATTCTCATCGATCATTCCGTCACGCGCCCTTGCCGGCGCGGTGCTGCTGCTCGCGCTGTGCTCTCGTGCCGTGTCGGGGCAGGGGACGGCGCCCGTTCCGCCGACCGACCTCGCCTACGCCGACATCGACCGATTGGCCGAGTTGGGCGTGCTGGATTCGGTGATCATCGGCCAGCGTCCATACTCCCGTCATGAGATCGGGCGCATCGTGCGGGTCGCGCGCGATCGCCTCGACCGCGCCGACCGCCTGGCCGGACGCGATAGGATCAGCGACGAGGAGGCGCAACAGGCAAGCGGGATCATCCAGCGCCTCGCCGCCCGGTTCGAGGAGAGCGACGATCGGGAGTTCGAGGGGCCGATGGTCGCCCTGTTCGATGGCGCGTCGCTCACCTTCAACAGCACGGACGCGATCCGGCGCGGGTTCCCCGCATCGCACACGCGACAGACGGAGGCGACGATCGATCCGCTCGCGGATCGCCGGCTCGGCGAGTTCGCCCCGCGCGGACAGACCACCTCGCTCGAGCTGGCGCAGCGTCTCGAGGCGACGCCCTGGCTCGCCTTCCACGCGCGTGAGCGGCTGGGGTATCGCGCATCCCGCGACACGGCGGAGACGAAGACGCGCGGTGATCTGCTGCTGGCGGGGATGCGACTGCGGGCGCGCAATCTCGTGCTGTCCGTGGGGCGGGAGCAGATCGCGTGGTCGCAGACCGACCACTCCGGCCTCTTTCTCGCCTCTGACGCACCTGCGCTCGACCAGATCTCGCTGACCGCGGACCATCCCTTCCTGTTGCCGGGCTTTCTGCGCACGCTCGGTCCCACGCAGGGGACGCTGCTGTACGCGGATCTCGGGCCGAGCGAGCAGCGCTCGCACTCGCGGCTGGTGGCGTACAAGGTGAGCATCCAGCCGCATCACGCGGTGGAGTTGGGTGGAACGTTCATGGACCACTTCGGTGGTGCGGGCGCGCGACCGTCGGCGCTGGGCGACCTGCTCATCGACTTCATGCCGTTCATCGACATCTTCCGCCGGCACAACTACTACGACACCACGCGCACGATGGACGTGGACTCGGACAAGCTCCTCGGCGTGGACGGCCGCTGGCGGATCGATCGGCTGGGCGGAGTGACCGTCGCCGGAGAAGTGCTGATCGACGATTTCGACGTGCATCGCATCCCGGATCTCTTCACCGGCTACGGATCGTCGACGATCGACATCATCGTGCCGCGCATCGGCATGCCGGATTGGTCGGCGAAGCTCTGGGCCAAGCACAAGGGGATCCTGACGGGAACGCATACCGTCGTCGCGGACGGGATCACCACGCGGGGGCGTCTGCTCGGCGACGAGCTCGGGCCGGACGCCAAGGCCTTCGGCGGCGACGTGCGCTGGATGCCGGCGCCATCGTTCCGGCTGACCGTGCACGGCTACAGCGCGCAGTACAGCAACGCGGAGTACCGGTCGTACTACGCCGACCGCGACAGCACGCGGTACGTCGTCTACAAGGTGAGCAGCACGCCGAACGAGCTGCGCGACGGCGTCATCGGCACGCTGGAGCTCCAGACGGAGGACGGCCTCGCGCTCGTGCTGCGCGGCGGCGCCGAGCGCATTCGCAACGGGGACTTCGTTCCGGAGGCGCGCCGCAAGTCGTACGTGGCGAGCGCCGCCCTGCGACTGCGGCTGTAGCGCGCGCGTCGTGCGCGTCGCTCTCGCCTGCGATTGGTTTCTGCCACGGTCGGGTGGCATCGAGCTGCACCTGCGCGACCTGGCGCGCGCCCTCCGCGCGCGGGGAATCGACGCGAGTGTCGTGACGACGACGCGCGGACCTGACGTCGTCGACGAGGTGCCGGTTCACCGGATTCAGGCGGCGCTGGCGCCGGGCGCGGGGTTCGCATTCACGCCGGCGATCGTACCGAAGCTGCGGGACGTGATTCGCCGCGAGCGCTTCGACGTCGTCCACGCCCATGCGAGCGTCGTCTCACCGGTCGCGTATGCGGGTGCGCTCGCCGGCGCACGTGCGGCCCTTCCGACCGTGCTCACCTTTCACTCCATGCTCTACCGGAGCTCGGCGCTGCTCGGCGCCACGGAGTCGCTCTTCGGCTGGTCGCGGCACCGCATCGTCCTCAGCGCCGTGAGCAGCGTCGTCGCGGCGCAGGCCGGGCGCGGGATTCCCGACGCGGCCGTTGCCGTGCTGCCGAACGGCATCGACGTGGCGTTCTGGCGCGCCGTCGAGCGCCGCCCCGCCAGCGAGGGGGTCACCTTCGTCAGCGCGATGCGGTTGTCACGGAAGAAGCGCGCGCTCTCGCTCGTGCGCGCCTTCGCGCGCACGGTGACGCACGTCGCCGGCACGCCGTCGCTCCGGCTCGTGCTCGCCGGGGACGGCCCCGACCGCGACGCGATCCAGCGTCTCGCGTCGGAGCTCGGCATCGCTGACCGCGTCGAGCTGGCGGGGCACCTGTCGCGCCCCGAGCTGCGCGCGCTCTATGGCCGCGCGCAGGCGTTCGTTCTCCCGAGCGAACGCGAGTCGTTCGGCATCGCGGCGCTCGAGGCCCGCGCCGCCGGGCTCCCCGTGATCGCGATGCTGGCGAGCGGCGCGCGCGATTTCATCCGGCAGGGGGTGGAGGGGTTGCTCGCCCGCGACGAAGCGGAGCTGTCGCGTTGCATGTCGCGTCTCGCGCTCGACGCGCCCTTCCGCGAGTATGTGGCGGGGCACAATGCAGCCACGCCCCCGCCCTACGACTGGCGTGACGTCGCCGCGCAGCACGTGCAGCTCTACGGCGCCGCGGCCGGACTGCGCGGCAGGGCCGCACGCGCGAGCCACCGGTAGCCGGGCAGCGCGAGCGCGACGAAGGAGCAGGCGTGCTGGATGACGGCGAGGCCGAGCGCTCGTTCGGCCGGAACGCCGAGCCAGGTGTAGGCGAGCGTCGCGGCCGCTTCGTACACGCCGACGTTTCCCGGCACGACCGGCACGAGGGTGGCGAGGTTGAGCGCGGCGAGCACGAGCAGCGCGCCGGCGGGTGAGAGCGCGATGCCGAACGCCCGCGCCACGCAGGCGATGGCCGCGATCTCGACCGCCTTCTTCGCGAGCGCGAGCAGCAGCGCGCCGCCCCCGCGGGTGACGGAGCGCAGGGGCGCCAGCGCGTGCGCGAGCGCCGCGACGATGCGCGCCGGCCGCGGCGGCAATCGCGTCGCGGCCGC
>CAYTKA010000120.1:0-7988 GCA_964438255.1 uncultured Gemmatimonadaceae bacterium
CATCGGCGTGTGACGATCCAGCGGGAGATTGCCTTCCCCGACGACCGCACGTGGAAGCGTTATGGAAGATCCAAAGGGTGGACCGACCGCGCGGCGTGGCGTCGAGCCAACATCGACGATTTTGTCGAGCGACTCTACCACGCCGTCAAGTCGACCAAACCCTGGGTGCTGGTGGGGATCAGCCCGTTCGGCATCTGGAAATCGGGTACGCCGCCGGGCGTGACAGGACTCGACGCCTACGGCGAGATCTACGCCGACTCGCGCCGTTGGCTGCGCGAGGGGTGGCTCGATTACATCGTGCCGCAGCTCTATTGGCCGATCGAGGGCAACGAGCATCGCTTCACGCGACTCGACGCGTGGTGGCGCGCGCAGAACGTGCGGGGGCGCCACATCTGGCCCGGCATCGAGACGGAACAGACGCTCGATGAGCGGGACCCATGGTCGCCGCAGGAGATCGCCGACCAGATCGACACGCTGCGCGACGAGCAGCTCCGCGGAGCGCTCCCGGATCCCGGACACGTGCACTTCAAGCTCGCCGCGCTCGAGCTTCGGCCCCTCCTGGGCGGAGGCTCCACATCGTTAGGCGAGCGGCTGCGGAGCTGGGTGTACCCGCGGCCGGCGCTGGTGCCCGCGTCGCCGTGGCTCGATCCCCGCGTCCCGGCGGCTCCGCGCGTCACCGCTGAGTCCGTGCATCCGGCGGCGGTGCGCGTGTCGGCCGCGGACAGCGTCGGCGTACGCTGGTGGGTGGTCGAGACACGGAGCGCCGGCGGCGGTTGGACTGTGCGCGTGGAGCCGGCGTCGACCACCTCGCTCGCGCTGTCGCCGCCAAACGACCCCGGCGTCGGCAACGTGACCAGCGTCGCCGTGGCGGCGGTCAGCCGCACGGGTATGGTGAGCGCCCTGACGATCGTGAACGACGCTGTCGCGGGCGGCGCAGGCGGCGCGCCGTAGCCCCGCCGTATCCTCCTAATCCACTATGAGCTCGTGCTCTCCTTCCGCCGTGCCGCTGCGAAGGAGGAAGATCAGCGGAAAGCCGATGAAGAACAGCGCGGAGACGAGCACGAACACGTGGTTGTATGCCAGCACGGCCGCCTGACGACTGATCATCGCGTCGAGGAGCCGCAACGCCTGCGCCTTGGCGGTGAACGCGTCCGCGCCGCGGCTCATCATCCCCGCGGTGACTCCGTCGAGCCATTGACGTGCGGAACTCGACGCACCCGCGTCGGTCGACAGGACGGCGTGATACCGAACGGTGCTGGTCGTGAGCGTCGTGGCGGCGATCGCGATGCCGACGCTCCCCATCACCTGCCTGACGACGTTGTACAGTCCCGTGGCCGCCGTCATGCTCGGCCGCGGAATCGTCGATAGAGCCGCCGTGCTGAGCGCGACGAAGATCAGGCTGAATCCCACGCCCTGCCAGACCTGCGGCCAGAACAGGTCCCAGTAGCCGACGCTCGTGGTCAGCTTCGACATGGAATAGAAGCCGTAACCGGCGACGAGCAGACCACCGCCGACGAGCACGCGCGGTCCCAAGCGGTTGTAGAAGCGTCCGCCGATCGGCATCAGCACCCCCATCGCCAGGCTGCGCGGCATCAGCGTGACCCCCGATTGCATCGCATTGAAGCCGAGCAAGTTCTGCAGGAAGACGGGGAGCAAAAAGAGGCTGCCGTTCAGCGCGAGACCGAGGACACCGCCCAGTGCGGTGGCCGAGCTGAAGGAGATGTTTCGCAGGATGCGGAGATTGACCGCGGGTCGATCGGTCTGCAGCTCGCGCCAAACGAATGCGATTAGGCCGATCGCCGCCACGATACCCAGCCGCACGATGAACATCGACTGGAACCAGTCGTTGCGCTCCCCCTCCTCGAGCATGAGTTGCAGCGCCCCCAGTCCGACGACGAGCAGCCCGAGGCCCGACCAGTCGATGTACCCCTTCTCGCGCACGAGGTAGGGTGGATCTTCGATGTAGCGCGTCACCAGCAGCACGCACAGCGCCCCAACCGGCACGTTGACGTAGAAGATCCACGGCCAAGAGTAGCGGTCCGTGAGCCAGCCGCCGAGTGTGGGGCCGAACGCCGGAGCGAGCACGGCGCCGAGTCCGTACAGGCCCATCGCCATCCCCTGCTCTTCCGCTGGAAAGCTCTCGCGGAGAATCGCTTGTGACACCGTTAGGAGCACGCCCCCACCGAAGCCTTGCAGGACGCGGAAGAACACCATCGTGGTGAGGCTGTGCGCGAGGCCGCACGCCATTGACGCGCCGGTGAAGAGCACGACGCTCGCCAGGTAGAAGCGTTTTCGGCCGAAGCGTGAGGCAAGCAGGCCGGTGATCGGCATGACGATCACCTGAGCGAGGATGTAGGAGGTCACCACCCACGTGATCTCCTCGATCGTCGCCCCCATCGTGCCGGACATGTCCGGCAGCGCGACGTTGACGATGCTCGAGTCGAGCACGGCCATGATCGTGCCGGTGAGCACGGTCCCCGCCACGATCCATTTGTGCGGCTCTTCTCGGGCGGGCCGCTGCGGAGAAGGATGGACGAGTGTGGCGGTGGCGGTCATGTCGGCACGACGGGGTCACGTTCTGTGCCGCAAGCTTTTCCCCCGCATCAGGGCGCAAGTGCTCGAGGGCGCGGACGCCCGAACTAGGCTGACGTCCTGAGAGCGCTAACGGCGGCTCTGCATTCCGACAACCATCCATGAAATCCGAGTCCGAAGTGCGCAGTACGTCCGCAGTTCGCAGTGCGCAGTTGGTCAGAGCCCGAAGTCCGCAGTTTCTGGCGCGCAGTTGGTCGGCGTCCGAAGTCCGCAGCTCTTGGCGCAACTGTCGATTTCGGCCTTCGCCATTCGACGATTACGTGAAACGCGGCTGGTCAGCTGCGTCTCAGTCTTCAAACGGTGCAGCAGATGACGAGACGAGAGCTCGGCTCAGCGCGGCGGTGCGGGTGCGGTTCGGCCGCGCGCTTTCCCCTTCGACGCGATCATGGAATCGACGAGACGCATCAAGTGCTCGCCCACGCGCCGCAGTCCCATGCACATCACGCAGGACTTGGCGCCCTCGAGCAGGAGATAGAACTCGTCGGCGGCGAGATCGGGATCGGTGAAACCGGCCTGACGGCAGAGCTGCAGTATGCGTTCGTGCTCGCGAATCCGATGCTCGCTGATCACGCGACGCGCCGGATGGTCCTGCTCCGGGAGCTCGGCCAGCGCGTTGTGAATGATCGAGCCGCGGTCCTCCATCTGGGCGAGCGCCGCCGCCGTCACCCGGCTCCAAGCCACCAACTGCGCCTTGGGATCGTTGGGATGCTTGGCGATCAGCTCGTCCCAGATCCGGTCCTTCTGCGAGATGAGCCCGCGCATCCAGTCGGCGATCAGCGCGTCCTTCGACTCGAAGTGCCGGTACAGCGTCATCTTGTTCGTGCCCGCCGCTTCGGCGATCGCCTCGACGCCGACACCTCGAATGCCGTGACGCCGGAAGAGTTCATCGGCGGCGGCAAGAATTCGTTCGCGAGGCGGTTGAGTCGGATCCATGACGGGCAGCCTCCTTCGGCACCCCCAATGCTACAGGCTTGACTCCAATGTTACCGATCGGTAACATAACCGATGTTACCGCTCGGTAACATCAGCTGTTCCCTTACGTGCCAAGTCACTCGATCGCTGAGCCACCCAAATGAGACACCGCGTACTCCGTAGCACCAGTGTCACCGGCCCATCCGTCCTCCTGACCCTCTTTGCGCTCGTCGCGAGTGCGTGCAGCAGTCCCAAGCCGGTGATGATGACCCCCGAAGTCACCGTCGCTCCGGCGGTCGACCGGGAGATCACCGACTGGGACGAGTTCACCGGACATTTCGAGGCCGTCCAGTCGGTGGAAGTTCGGCCACGCGTCTCGGGCTTCATCCAGCACGTGTCGTTCCCCGAGGGAGCGATGGTGCGGCAGGGCGACGTCCTCCTCACGATCGATCCACGCCCGTACGAGGCCGAGGTGGCGCGGGCGGAAGCCATCCTCGAGGAGGCGAAGACGCACGAGCAGCTCGCGCAGCAGGAGCTCGAGCGCGCCAAACGTCTGGTCGGCACGCAAGCCATCTCCCGGGAAGAGCTCGACGCCCGGACGAGCGGCTTGGCGGAGAGCTCGGCGGCTGTTCGCGCCGCCGAAGCGGCACTCAGGAATGCGCGCCTCAACCTGGAGTGGACGACCGTGCGGGCGCCGATCACGGGACGCGTTGGCCGCGCGGAGATCACCGCGGGCAACCTGGTGCAGTCCGGCCCGCCGTCGCCGTCGCTGCTGACGACGATCGTGTCGCTCGATCCCATATACGTGTACTTCGATACCGACGAGCAGGCGTACCTGAAGTACGTGGCCGCGGCACGCACTGCATCAGCCGCCGGCGAACGGAACGTGCAGATCGGGCTCGCCAACGAGACCGGCTTCACGCATCAGGCCCGGCTCGACTTCGTGGACAACCGCATCGATCGCGCGGCGGGCACGATTCGCGTGCGCGCGGTGCTCCCGAATCCCAATCACCTGTTCGCGCCGGGGCTATTCGCGCGCGTCCGCCTCGCCGGCGGGCAACGCCATGCCGTGACGATGGTGCAGGATCAGGCGATCGGCACGGATCAGGACCGCAAGTTCGTGCTCGTCCTCAAGCCCGACAGCACGATCGAGTATCGCCCGATCGGCGTCGGTCGCGTCATCGACGGACTGCGCGTCGTGGAAAGCGGTCTCAAACCGGGAGACAACGTCGTCATCAACGGCCTGCTGCGGGTGCGGCCGGGAATGAAGGTCAGCGCGAAGAGATCGACGATGCTCGCCTCCACTGCCGCTATGCCAAACGCTGGTCAGTAACGCCTCACTCTCACCGGATTCTCCTGTGCGCTTCTCGCGGTTTTTCATCGACCGGCCGGTGTTCGCGGTCGTGCTCTCCCTCGTCATCCTGGCGGCCGGGTTGATCTCGATCACGGTTCTGCCGGTGAGCGAGTACCCCGAAGTCACTCCGCCGACGATCACCGTTCGCGCGATCTATCCCGGCGCCAATCCGACGGTGCTCGCCCAGACCGTCGGCACGCCGCTCGAGGACGCGCTCAACGGCGTCGAGAACATGCTCTACATGTCGTCGTCCGCTACCGCCGACGGCGTGCTCAATCTCACCGTCACCTTCGCGATCGGCACGAACGTCGATCTCGCGCAGGTGCAGGTGCAGAACCGCGTGAGTCAGGCGCTGGCGCGATTGCCGGAAGAGGTTCGCGCGCTCGGCGTCACGACCGAGAAGCGCTCGCCCGACATCACCATGGTCGTGCACCTCGTCTCCCCCGACGGGCGATACGATCCCGTGTACCTGCGCAACTACGCGCTGCTCAACGTGCGCAACGAGCTGGCGCGGCTGCCCGGCGCGGGTCAGGTCGTGGTGTTCGGCGCCGGCGATTACGCGATGCGCGTGTGGCTGGACCCGAACAAGGTCGCAGCGCGCGGCCTGTCGGCAAGTGACGTCGTGCAGGCGATTCGCGAGCAGAATCTGCAGGTCGCGGCGGGCGTCGTCGGCGGCCAGCCGATGCCCAATCCGGTTGCCTATCAGCTGACCGTGACGGCCAAGGGGCGTCTCACCGACGAGAAGGAGTTCGGCGACATCATCGTCAAGACGGGCGCGAATGGTGAGGTCACGCGGCTGCGTGACGTCGCGCGCCTCCAGCTCAGCGCCGGCGATTACGGTCTGCGGGCGCTGCTCGACAACAAGTCGGCCGTGGCCATCGTCGTGTTCCAGGCGCCCGGATCCAACGCGCTCTCGCTGTCGAGCGGCGTGCGCGCCAAGATGGCCGAGCTGCAGACGCGCTTCCCGCAGGGCGTCGAGTGGTCGGCGGTGTACGATCCGACGATCTTCGTGCGCGAATCCATCCAGGAAGTCATCCGCACGCTATTGGAGGCGACGTTGATGGTCGTCCTCGTGGTCGTGCTCTTCCTGCAGACGTGGCGTGCGTCGGTGATTCCGCTCGCGGCGGTGCCGATCTCGATCGTCGGCACGTTCGCCGTGATGCTGGCCGCCGGCTTCTCCATCAACACGCTTTCATTGTTCGGCATGGTGCTGGCGATCGGCATCGTGGTCGACGACGCAATCGTGGTCGTGGAGAACGTCGAGCGCCACATCGAGGAAGGACTCACGCCCCTCGACGCCAGCCATCGCGCCATGGAAGAGGTCAGCGGCCCGATCATCGCGATCGCGCTCGTGCTCTGCGCCGTGTTCGTTCCCGTTGCCTTCATCAGCGGGCTCACGGGGCAGTTCTACCGCCAGTTCGCGCTGACCATCGCCTTCTCGACGATCATCTCGGCGTTCAACTAGCTGACGCTCTCGCCGGCGCTCGCCGCGGTGCTGCTCAAGCCGCGCGGTGCCCGCGACGACGCGCCGACGCGCATCCTCGACTCCACGTTAGGCTGGCTCTTCCGCCCGTTCAACCGGGGCTTCGCGAGCTTGTCCGCCCGGTATGGCAACGTCGTGCGGAGCCTCACGCGACGGTCAGCCGTGGCGCTGGCCGTCTACGCCGGACTCGTGTTGCTCGGCATTCTCGGCTTCTCGCGTGTGCCCGCCGGCTTCGTGCCGACGCAGGACAAGCAGTACCTCGTGGCGATCGCGCAGCTGCCCGATGCCGCGTCGCTGGACCGCACCGATGCCGTCGTGCGCCGGATGGGCCAGATCGCGCTCGCGCAGGAGGGTGTCGCGCACGCCGTCCAGTTCCCCGGGCTGTCGGTGAACGGCTTCGCCAACAAGCCTAACGCGGCGGTGATGTTCATCGGACTGAAGCCGTTCGAGGAGCGCCGGACGCGGCAGACGAGCGCCGGGGCGATCGTGGCGTCGCTCAATCAGAAATTCGCCGCGATTCAGGACGCGTACGTCGGCGTCTTTCCGCCCCCGGCGGTGAACGGGCTCGGAGCGATTGGCGGGTTCAAGATGATGCTGCAGGACCGCGCCGGCTTGGGCGATTCGGTGCTGTACGCGTCGGCGCACGCGCTGCTCGGCCAGGCATACCAGACGCCGCAGCTCACGGGGGAGTTCTCCAGCTTCCAGGTGAACGTGCCGCAGCTGTTCGCCGATGTCGACCGTGACAAGGTGAAGCAGCTCGGCATTCCGCTCAACGACGTGTTCCAGACGCTCCGCATCTATCTCGGCTCGGCGTACGTCAACGACTTCAACAAGTTCGGCCGCACGTATCAGGTGATCGCCCAGGCTGACGCGCCCTTCCGATCGTCGGCCGAGAACATCTCGCAACTCAAGGTGCGGAACTACGCCGGCCAGATGGTGCCGCTCGGTTCGGTGCTCGACGTCAAGCAGTCGTACGGCCCCGATCAGGTGACGCACTACAACTCCTATCCCGCCGCGGACATCAACGGCAGCGCCGCACCGGGGGTGAGCGCGGGCGAGGCGGTCCAGCGGATGGAGCAGCTCGCGTCGCAGACGCTGCCTAACGGCATCGGCTACGAGTGGACGGAGCTCACGTATCAGCAGAAGCTCGCCGGCAACACGGCGGTGTTCGTCTTCCCGCTCTGCGTGCTGCTCGTATTCCTGGTGCTGGCCGCGCAGTACGAGAGCTGGTCGCTGCCGCTCGTCATCATTCTGATCGTTCCGATGTGCCTGTTGTCGGCGATCGCCGGCGTGTGGATCACGCGCGGCGACAGCAACGTGTTCACGCAGATCGGCCTGCTCGTGCTCGTGGGGCTGGCGTGCAAGAACGCGATTCTGATCGTGGAGTTCGCGCGCGATCTGGAGCGGCAGGGGCGCACGCGTCTCGCCGCGGCGCTCGAGGCGAGCCGCATCCGTCTGCGGCCGATTCTCATGACGTCGTTCGCCTTCATCATGGGCGTCGTGCCCCTGGTGGTCGCGAGCGGCGCCGGCGCCGAGATGCGTCACGTGATGGGTGTGGCGGTGTTCTCCGGCATGCTCGGCGTGACCGCGTTCGGTCTGCTCTTCACTCCACTCTTCTACATCATCGTTCGCGGGCTCGTCACGAGG
>CAYTKA010000121.1:0-7739 GCA_964438255.1 uncultured Gemmatimonadaceae bacterium
TCGTGCACCTCGCCGATCTTGTGCTGCTTGCCGGTATAGTAAAGAATGCGCTCGGTCGTCGTCGTCTTCCCGGCATCGATGTGGGCCATGATGCCGATGTTCCGATAGTGCTCGAGCGGCGTTGTGCGTGCCATATCTAACCCTTCAGGTGTCAGCCTCGACGCCGATGGGGCGCCGGGACATGCAGACGTCAGCAAATACAAACGCGGGTGGACCAGCGCCCATCACGGGCCGGTATCCATCCGCTCTCGCCAGGGTGTGCTCGCCTCTCATGCGCGAGCGGGGACCCAAGGCGCGCCGAGCCGATCCCGCGCTCGACGTCACGTTGTCCTGCGTTGCTTTTCGGGAGCGGCATGAAGCCGCCGGTCAGAGCACCCTCCCGCCGAAACGGGAGCCCATAGGAGTCGGCCGCAGTGAGCCGATGCACGGGCGAACCGCAAAAGCCCGTAGCCACTTGAATTTATCGGAGGGTCGCCCGAAGTCAACCTCCGCCCCGTTGCCCCCGGCCGGCGCGCGGCGTCCATAGCGGGTGGCGCTCGGGCGGCTCCTCGCCCGCTGACAACCTCTCGCTCCCGGAGGAGCGCGGTGACAACCAACGTTGAACCTGCGGCGACGCCGCACGAGGCGGGCCGCCGTTGGCTGCTCGTCGACACGATCGGCCCGGTGGCCTCTGCGTTCGGCTTCAAGGTCTGGGACCTCTGCCTCGCCCGCGATGCGATCGTCGCGCGCCGCAAGAGCCAGTGGGCGACCGTCAAGGCGGGTGTCTGGGCAGGACTCGGGCTGGTGCCCCTGGCCGAGCAGGCTTGGGCGGCGTCGGCCGGCCCCGCCGGCGAGCGTCAACTCCTCGACACGGGCGATCCGGCATGGCGCCGGTACGAGGTCCGCGACCTCGCGTCCATCACCGTCGTCTGCAACTCGGCGGGAAACGAGATCCGGATCGCGCGCCGCGGGACAAAGCCCGACGTCTACGGAATCAACGCGCGCCACCAGACGGATGGATTCCGCGACGCCCTCCGCAGGCTCTACCCCACGCTCTACGCCGAGACAGGCTTCTAGCTCGACGCGGCGTCGATCGCGGGCATGCGATTCGATCCGCGTGCCGGTGAGATGGCGATGACGGCTGCGGTCGCCGTCTCGCTTCCGTTCAGCTCGTCCGCGCGATGATCACCAGTGGCGCTTCGTTACGACCTGGGGCGGGTGACGCCGGCGACGCGGGCCGGTCGGCGAGCCCGGCAGCCTTCGCCGTCGCGACCTCCTGGTCGCTCTCGCGCCGCCGCTCGTGCGTGTCCTCCACCGGTGCACGACGTTCGGCGACACGCCGCTCCGTCTCGCGCGCGACAGGTTGCGCGATGCGCCGCTCGGCGTGACGGCGCTCGGCGCTGCGATCCCACGCGTCGAGATGCACGAGCATGTCGTCGAGCGACTTCACATGCACGCGGCCATCCTTCTCGCGACGGAAGACGACGTGCGTCCACCCCTTCATCCGCACCGGGCGGTGCCACGCGCCGGACATCCGCACGCGCTTCCCCGCGAGCGCGTTGCCGAGCACGCGCTCGTAGCGCGAGCGCGGCAGCAGCGTGATCGGAAAGAGATCGTTCCACCGGCAGAGACGCCCCACGTCCTCGTACGCGGCGGGGCGATCGTCGAGCTCGAGCAGCGACGGCGCGCGGCCGTGCATCACCGCGGCGATGAGGCGCAGCGATAGCGGATCGCCGAGCGCGCTGATCGTGCCCCAGAACTGGCGCGTCGTCCGGCCGGCCATCTCGCGCAGCGACATGCGCTCGCCGCGGCGCGTCGTCCACGTGTCGTCATCGACGTGCGCGGTGAAGGGGTTGCTCGGGAAGCAACTGTGCTTGGCCACCCATCCCTTGCGCGAGCTGTGCGGCGCCGGCACGAACCCGCGCACCACCGGAATGTCGTGTTTGTCGAGCTGGTCGACGTCGTAATTGGACCACGTCATGACCTCGCGCACGATGCCGACGATGAGCGTCGCCGTGGCGGCCATGAGCGCGGCATCCGGGGTGAAGTCGGCCGTGATCTCCAGACGGTTGCCGCGCGGGCGCACGCCGATTCCGGTGGAGCGCCTGTTCGCGGCGAGCAGCATGACGGGCGCCGCGATCAGGTGCGTGAGCAGATACGCGAGCTGCTCGACGCTGCGGCCATTGCGTCGCTCGCCGTCCGGGAGGTCGAAGGAGACGTTGTAGTGCGTGCTGAATCCGACGAGCCGTACGTCGCGGCCGGTCTGCGCCTCCCATGCATCGAGCTCCCGGCGGAGGAACGCCAGGTTCTCCCACAGCGAGCGCGTCCCGCGCGCTCCGCACCCGCGCGCGATCTCGATCATCGGCGTGGCGATCTCCACCACGCCCGTGTCGAAGTACACTGCGCCTCCGGTGGGCAGATGATAGGACCGCCCGGTGCGGTGCACGAGTGGGCCACGCACGATCTGTCGCGGCGAGCCGAAGACGTCCTCCGGCTTTTGCAACACGCCGTCGATGATGGTGGAGAACTCCGCCTCCAGACCGATGGCCGGCAGTCCGCCGGCGGCGAAGGGGATCACGCCCCTCCGTCCCACGCGCATCGCGCGCTCGCTACGCCGCTCCCGCTTCTGCTGCTCCGCCATCACTCCTCGATTCACTGACTCCAGCCACGGCGCTCGGACCGGACGTGCGCTCCGCCGTCAGAGTGGGTCGCCCATGAGCTTCACGTTGTACGTCTCGCCCGGAGCCTCGCGCGGCACCGACACCACATAGCCGAGGTCGAGGTGCAGGTGGTCGTCCGTGTACTGATCGGGGGGACCGAGCGGACGGGTCCAGGCGGTCGGCAGCACCTCGCGGACGATGGCAGCATACTTCGCGATCGTCTCGTGAGAGTCGAGGTACGTGTCGCCGACGCGGTACACGTTCGCAGCCGTTCCCCAGCAGTGCGGTGATGCACCTCCCGTTCCGGCGTGGCGAGGTGAGCAATAGCCCCCGTTCGCGCCGATGTAGACGTAGGTGCCCACCGCCTCCCGGAGCTGCTCCAGGGCGACGGCCAACAGGGCTGTAGCGCATGGGATGTACCGCGGGAACACACGCAGCGGCGGAGCCTCTCGGACATCGGTATGGATGAACTCCGATACCGTAAAGTGCGGCGCCAGGTATGTCTCGCGCGCCTGCTCCCAGGAAACGACCTCGTAAAAGTACCGTGGGAGGACGCGCGCCTGGCCATTCCGGTCGCACAGGGTGCCTCCCGGGAGAAGGACGTCCCGGTATCGGCGCTCCAGGCGGCGGCCGTCCACGAGACGGAGTGGGAACGTGCCAAGGCTGGCCGCCATCAGTCGCGATCTCCGATCAGCGCGGCATACGCCAGATACGATGCCGCGGCAATCGTCGCGGACCGTCCCTGGACGGTGGGCTCCCACTCGGTGAGCACGGCAAGCGCGTACGGTTTGCGCCCGGGGAGATAGATCAGCCCCGCATCGTGCGCGATGGTCGAGATGTCCCCCGTCTTGTGCGCGACGCGGGCATCGCGCGGCAGCCCTGCCGGGATACCGCTCTTGAAGTGCTGCCCAAGGAGGACGTCGAGCATCTGCCGCGAGAGCTCGGGGGTGAACGCGCGCTCCTCACCGATGAGTCGCAGCAGACCCACGAGGCCTGCTGCAGTCACACGATTGTTGATTCCGTGCTGGAACGCCAGCTCGTCCTCGACCCCGCGTCTGAGATCGATGCCCTCCATGCCGAATCCGTCGAGCGTCCGCTGAAGGACGTCGAGCCCGACGAGATCGAGGAGGAGGTTCGTCGCCAGGTTGCTGCTCGACGTGATCATTTGCTCGGCGAGCTCGGTCACGCGCAGCGTACGTCCGATCTCCTTGTGCACTTCGGCGTTCGCGTCGCGATCGACGCGCACCCGATACGGGGAGCCATCGTATGCGCTGAGGAAGCGATTTCGCACGTGCACCCGCGACTGCGGCAGCAGCTCGCCGCGGTGGATCGCGCCGTAAACGCCGAGGAGGATGGCCACCTTGATCGTACTGGCGGCGTGGAACCAGCGGTCGGCGTGGTAGCGAAATTCCGCTCCGGTCTCGAGGTCATCCAGGGCGATGCCCATCGCCCGGCACCCAGACTGTTCCTCCAGCTCGGCAAATCGCGCTTGGAGCTCGACGGGCGAGTCGATCGATGGGACGGGGACCTTGGAAGAAATGCGGGGGGAGGACGCCATGGCGGGCCGTGCAGTTGCAATCGGGGTGCCGGGGATGGGTCGGAAATGACGGAAGCTACGGATCTGTCCCTTGTACGCGCGGGCTCCACGCAACCGGGACCAGCCGCGCGCCCTGCACGGCTCTCCAAGCACCCGCTCTTGACACCATTGTAGTACCATTATAGTCTCCTGTCGGACTCCCTGCCGGGTCGCCGGCGCGGAGTCGTTTCGGGCGTTGCCGATCGAGGAGGGCGACATGCGCGTTGGAGATTTCGGCGTCGAGATCGTTCCTGCAGACAACGGCCGCGTGCGCGAGCTGGCATCCGGCCACGTGCTCGCCCGCCCCAGCCAGGTCTACCGGCTGCGCCTGCGCAACCACGGACCGCTCCCCTGCGTGGCCGACGTGGAGATCGACGGCGAGCGCGTGACCGCCGGAGGCCTCGTGCTCGAGCCGTGGTCGGCGACGGAGCTCGAGGGACCGATCGGCGGCGAGCGCGGGTGCTTCACCGTCGTCGCCGAGGGGGACGAGACCGTGTTCGGCGACGATGGGGGACGCGACAACCCGAAGCTCGGCCTCGTCGAGGCGCGCTTCCGGCGCGAGCTGCCCCGCGGCGATCGCCGATCCGAGCTGCCGCTGCCCGTTGTCTCGCCATCGCGGCCGGTGCCCGACCTCCCGCGTCCGACACCCGGCGTTCCTCCGCTGCCGCCGCGCTTTCCCGTGTCGCCGCCGGAGTGGCTGCCGCTCAGCCGCACCGGACCGGTGCGCGGATTCATGGAGGCGTCCGCGTGGAACCGGGGCGCGCGCCCGCTCCCGCCGACATTCGATGAGGACAGCGACGACGCGATCGGGGGCGCCGCAGGAACGGGGCTCACCGGACGCTCCGATCAACAGTTCGTCCCGATCAGTCTTGGTCCACTCGAGGCCGAAGCGACCGTGATTCACCTGCGTCTTGTGATCGGCTCGGAGCAAGCGATCCGCGACGGAAGCCCACTTCCTCTTGGCGCCGACATCCCGTCGCGCCCTGCAGCGCGTCCATGATTGGGGGCGAATGATGCGCCGCGCCCGATCCGTGCGACCGCTTGCTCGACGCCCCGGGAGCGCACCGCCCACGCGACAGCGCGATGACACACGCGCCGACGCGGAGCGTGAGGTGCTCGCCGAGCTCGACGCGTGGCGCTTGCGCGCCGTCCCGGACATCGCGACGCCGCTCGAAGTGGACGACCTCGTTCGGCTGCTCCGCGACTGCGTGACGGCGCTCGGGCTCGACCCGACGATCGTCGATGGCTTCACGTCGAACACCGTTCATTACTACCGTCGCAAGGACATCATCGACCCGCCCGACGGGCGCACCGCAGCGGCGCGCTGGAGCGTGCGCCATCTGTGGCAGATCGCCGGCGCGCGGGTCGCTGGACAGCTCGGCCTCGTCACGCTCGCGCAGGCGCGGGACGTGATCCGCGGTGCCGGCACGCCGACGCTGCTGGACTTTCTCGCCGCACGCGTGGTCGACGCACGCGCGCGTGACGCGATGCGGACGTCGAGCGCGCAGGACACGCATCCAACCACCGCCCGCGCTCGACCGTTGTCGACTCGTTCGATGCCGATCATCGATCCGGCGTCGGAGCACGCGACGATGATTCGTCTGCCCGGCGACGTGCTGTGCATCGTGCCGGCGAATCACACCGCCCACCGCTCCGGCGAGAGTGCACGCGAGCTCGGACGCGCGCTCACGCGAGCGTTGCTCGACGGACGCCGCCACTGAGCCATGGCGAACATTCCCGCCCCGTACGTCATCGAACGCTCCCACCGTGGCGAGCGCACGTACGACGTCTTCTCTCGCTTGCTGATGGATCGCATCGTCTTCCTCGGCACGGCCGTGAACGACGACGTGGCGAACCTCATCATCGCGCAGCTCCTCTTCCTCGAGGCCGACGCGCCGGGGAGGGAGATCCAGCTCTACATCAACTCGCCCGGCGGCGTGGTGACGGCCGGTCTCGCGATCTACGACACGATGCAGCATCTCACGTCGCCGATCCGCACGACGTGTGTCGGACTGGCGGCGAGCATGGGATGCTTCCTGCTCGCGGCGGGACGCAAGGGAATGCGCGCCGCGCTCCCGCATGCGCGGATCATGATGCACCAACCCTCGGGCGGCGCGTCAGAAGGTACGGCAGCGGACATCGAGATCGTGGCGAAGGAGATCGTCTACAATCGCGCGAAGGTGTACGAGCTGCTCGGCAAGCACACCGGCCAGCCGCTCGAGCGCATCGAACGCGAGTTCGAGCGCGATCGTTGGTTCTCCGCGGCGGAGGCGACGCGGTTCGGGCTGATCGATCACGTCGTGGAGCGGGCGACCGAGCTCGCGGAGACCGGTTCCGGAGCGTGACGTTGGCGCCTCGCTCGGTACCGGAAAAAAGACACCGCCGGAGGAGCCCCGGAAGGAGACCCGTGCGTCACGGTGGCCGGAAAGGCGAACCCCGCTCGGCCGCGGGGGCCGAGCGGGGCAGCAGGTTACGCGGAGGACGCGCGCCTTACCAGCGATAGTGCGCGAACGCCTTGTTTGCGTCGGCCATGCGGTGCGTGTCTTCCTTCTTCTTCACCGCATTGCCCTCGCCCTTCGACGCGGCGATCACCTCGGCGGCCAGCTTCTCGGCCATCGACTTCTCGTTCCGCTCGCGCGAGTACTGGATCAGCCAGCGCATCGCCAGCGCCGTGCGGCGCTCGGGGCGCACCTCGACGGGGACCTGATAGGTCGCACCGCCGACGCGGCGGCTCTTCACCTCGACCACCGGCTTGAGGTTCGTGAGCGCCTGCTTGAAGATGTTCACGCCCGGCTGGCTCGTGCGGTTCTCCACGAGATCCATCGCGGCGTAGAAGATCCGCTCGGCCGTGCTCTTCTTGCCCTCGTACATGAGGACATTGATGAACTTGGAGACGGTCTGGCTGTCGTAGCGCGCGTCCGGCAGGATGGTGCGCTTCACAGCGGTTTTGCGGCGGCTCACTTCTTACCTCCCTTGGCACCGGCAGCGGCCCGCGGCTTCTTGGTGCCGTACTTGGAGCGGCTCTGGTTGCGGCCGTTGACGCCCGAGGCGTCGAGCGTGCCGCGCACGATGTGATAGCGCACGCCTGGGAGGTCCTTCACACGACCGCCGCGAATGAGCACGATCGAGTGCTCCTGGAGGTTGTGTCCCTCACCCGGAATGTAGGCGGTGACCTCGAAGCCGTTGGTCAGACGGACACGGGCCACCTTGCGGAGGGCCGAGTTCGGCTTCTTGGGGGTGGTGGTATAGACGCGCGTGCAGACCCCCCGCTTCTGCGGGTTGGCCTTGAGCGCCGGCGCCTTTTCCTTCTTGGCGAGGTCGCGGCGGGACTGCCGGACCAGCTGGTTGATCGTCGGCATTACACCTGAACTGTGTTCGTCTTCCTGCTACCTACGTGGATCGCCTCGGCCAAGGCGGCACGGAACAGACTTGTAAGCTAAGCCGGGAGAGGTGATTGGGTCAAGGCGCGGGACGGTCGGACGGTCGGACGGTCGGACGGTCGGACGGTCGGACGGTCGGACGGT
>CAYTKA010000122.1:0-7592 GCA_964438255.1 uncultured Gemmatimonadaceae bacterium
CCGACTGTCCGACTGTCCGACTGTCCGACCGTCCGACCGTCCGACCGTCCGACCGCCCCCCACCGTCCCTACAGCAGCACCAGCCCCTGCCGCGCCGCCGCGACGACGGCTTCGGCGCGATTGCGGGCGTGCAGCTTGTCGTAAATCGCGGCGATGTGCGTCTTCACCGTGTGCTCCGAGATGCCGAGCCGCGGTGCGATGGCCTTGTTCGGCAGCCCCTGCGCGAGCAATGCGAGCACCTCACGCTCTCGTGGCGTCAGCGGCGCCGGCGCAGCGGTCGAGACACTCGCGTCGGCAGCGGGCTCGCGGAACCGGCCCAGCAGCATCGACGACACCGCCGCGGGGAGCACCGTCAGCCCCGCCGCCACGGCGCGAATGGCTGCGACCACCTCATCGTCGCCGGCATTCGCCGCGATCACGCCGCTCGCCCCGGCCGCGTACGCGTCCCGCACCACGTCGCCCGCGATGTGCTCGAGCAGCAGGATGACAGACGGTGCGCGCTCCGCGGCGTCGAGGTCACCCGCGTCGAACGATGGCGCATCGTCGCGACCAGCCAGCCACGCTGCGGCATGCAGCACAATGTCGGCGCCCTCCGCGGTCAGGTCGCCCGCCGCGACGAGCTGCATCCCGGGCTCGCCGCGAATCAGCTCCGCGAGACCGTCACGCGCCAGCAGCGCGTCCGCGTCGATCGCGACGCGAATCATGGCGGCGAGCCATCACGCCGCGTGGCGCGCTGCCGCTGCGCTCACGAGACGGTGCACAGCGTCGACCGACACGGCCACGCCGAGCCCGCCGACAATCATGCTGTTCACGCCGACGATGCGGCCGCGCGCGTCGGCGAGGGGGCCGCCGGAATTCCCCGGTGCGAGCCGGATGTCCGCCAGGAGGTAGTGTGACCGTCCGCTGTCCGGCGCTGCGTGCACCACACCCAGCGAGAGGGCGTGCTCCAGCCCGAACGGATGCCCCAGCGCGAGGACGACATCACCAACGCGCAGCGCGCTCGGCTCACCGAGCGTGGGCACGGGCAGCGCGCCACCGAAGCGGTCGATGTTCACCCGCAGCAACGCGAGATCGCGCTTGACGTCGCGCGCCACGACACGCGCCTCGGCGGCACGGCCGTCGGCGAGGGCCACACGCGCGGTGGCGCCCGTCGCGACGTGCGCGTTCGTCACGATGCTGCCGTCGGCCGACCAGACGATCCCCGCGCCCTGTCCCTCGCCTTCACCACGCTCGCCGCGCGCGCTGCGCACGACGACGGTCACGCCGCGGAGCACGCGCGCGACGTGATCCAGCTCCGCGCCGACGGTCCGGGTCCGCAAGTCGGTCATGCTCCGCTCCGTGACGGGTGAGGATGCTCGTCGATCGTGAGCGTCAGCGTCATCGGCTGACCGGCTCGCACGACGGTGGCGCGCAGCTCGCGGCCGACGGTGTCCGGTCCGAGCGCCGCGAAGACGTCGCGCGGATCCTCGATCGCGTCATCGCCGAGCCCGATGAGCAGGTCACCGAGTAAGATGCCCCCGCGCTCGGCGGAAGTTCCCGGCTGTACCGCCACGATCATCAGTCCGGCGCGCGGCACCGTCCCGCCGATCGGTGCGAGCCGCTCGCGAATCGCGTCGGGCAGGGGCACGAGCTGCGTGCCGACGCCGAGGAATCCACGCCGCGTTACCCCGCCGGTGGCGAGCAGCGAGGTGACCACGCGATCGACCGTCGTCGCGGGCACCGCGACCGCGGCGGCGCGGGCCAGACCCGAGGTGCAGAGGCCGGCGACCTCTCCCGCCGCCGTGACGAGCGGACTGCCCGAGAAGCCGTCGTACACGGCAAGATCGAGCCGGACGAACCGATCGATGCGTCCACCGCGCGCCGTGCGAAACTCCGGCCCCACCGCCGATACGACACCGAGGCTCGCCGTGGCATCGACACCCGGGCGCCCCACGGACAGCACGAGCTGCCCCACGCGCGGCGGCGTCAGGTCGATCGCGATCGGCTGCGCACGCTCGGCGTCCAGGCGGAGAATGCAGATGTCGGTGGACGGATCACGGCCGACGACACGCGCCCGTGCCTCGCCACCGTCAGCGAGTAGCACGCCGATGTCCTCGTCCTTCTGAACGGTGTGGTCGGCGGCGGCGATCACGCCGGGCCGCCAGACGATGCCGGACGAGGGAATGCGCCGCCGGGCGCGAATGGCGACGACGCCGCGTGACGCGCGGTCCACCGCCGTCGCGAGATCATTGGAGAGAGCTTCGAGTGTCGTTGGCATGGCCGCACCTGAACCGAAGTGTCATCTCGCGCGAGCGGCCGAAGGCCGCGAGCCTGCAGCGCTCGTGCGGGATGACAATCTGGTGGCTCGGTGTATCGGCAGACCATCGGCCGAACGGGTGAGATGACGACGCACGGCCGAGCGTGATCTGGCCGGCGTCGGCGAACCGAGTGAGATTGAGCATGGTACACTCAGCTCGCCGCCCTTCGATCAACGGACCATCGCATGCCGCACACGACGACTCGTCGTCTCGCGCTGTCCCTCTCTCGCGCACTCGCACTCGCGCTGGTCGCCTGCACGTCCAGTCAGTCGTCGGCGCGCCCGTCGCCGCTGGGTCCACCCTGGCCCCGCGTCGAGACGCTGTCGGGACCGATCGACGGACGCGTCGACACCGCGAGCGGTGTGCTCGTCTTCCGCGGCATCCCATACGCCGCGCCACCGGTCGGCGAGCTGCGGTGGCGGCCGCCGCAATCGGTCGAGCGATGGACGGAGCCCCGCTCCGCCGCGCACCTCGGCAAGAACTGCATGCAAGGACAGCCGTTCAGCGACATCGATCCGTTCGCCGCTGGTGTGTCCGAGGACTGTCTCTACCTCAATGTGTGGACTGCGTCGCTCGACGGTCCGCCGCGGCCGGTGATGGTGTGGATTCACGGTGGCGGCTACGTCGCCGGCTTCGGAGGCGAGGAGCGGCACGACGGCGCGCGTCTCGCACGGAAGGGCGCCGTCGTTGTGACGCTCAACTATCGACTCGGCGCATTCGGCTTCCTCGCACATCCCGCGCTGGCGATGGATTCGCCGCAGCACGCGGCGGGCAACTACGGGCTGCTCGATCAGATCGCCGCGCTGCGCTGGGTGCAGCGCAACATCTCCCGCTTCGGCGGTGATTCGGCACGCGTCACCATCTTCGGTGAATCGGCGGGGGGGACGAGCGTCGGCGCGCTCCTCGCGTCACCAGTCGCACGCGGCCTCTTTCAGCGCGCGATCCTCGAGAGCGGCACGGGACTCGCCAGCGCGCAGTCGCGCGACTCCGCACACGCGCAGGGACAGCGCTTCGCACAGGCGCTGGGCATCGATGATTCCGGGGCGGCGGCACGGTTACGTGCCGTTCCCGCCGAGACGGTGCTCGCGGTGTCGCGACGCGCCGGATTCTCGCCGCGCCCGGTCGTCGACGGATGGGTGCTGCCGCAGCGGATCGACTCGGCGCTGGCCGCGGGCGCCGCGAACGTCGGACCGGTGATCGTCGGTAGCAACGCCGACGAGGGCGACGCCCCCTTCGGTGCACCCGCGCGTTCCTTCGCGCGGCTCATCACCGCGCGCGGCGCCAAGGCGTATCTCTACCGCTACACGCGCGTCGGCGACGACAGCCTCAATCGCAAGCGCGGGGCGTATCACAGCTCCGAGATCACCTTCGTGTTCGGCCGTCCACGCCCGATTCTCGAGAGCGCAGGCCGCACCGCGTACGACCCCACGCTCGCCGAGGCGATGAGCGATTACTGGGTCGCCTTCGCGACGACGGCCGATCCGAACGGTCCGCCCAGTGCAGGACGCTGGCCGCGCTGGCCGGTGTACGACCCGCGCACGGACACGTACCTCGAGCTCGGCCCGGTGATCGCGCCGAAGGCCGGGGTGAAGCGCGCCGCGTACGACTCACTCGACGTCATTGCGCGTGCGCGCGGCGACGTGCGTCCGTGACGCGAAAGCTGTGGAGCAGCACGTCGCCGGCGGCGTGGCAGGCTTCGCTGGACAGCTATGAGGACGTCGTCGCACGGCAGAGAGTAGCCCGCCTTCCCGAGCTCGACACCTTTTATCGCGTCGAGCTGCCGCCCCTGCTGTGCGCGCGCCACCCGGCGCACGTGCGGTTGGACGAGCTCGTGAAGCTCACCGAGTGGAAGATGGCACGCGGGGTGTGGCGCGCGCCGAACCTCGTGCGGGTGCGAGGCAATCCTCCTGAGATCGTCGTGCGCACGAGCACCGAGGCACTCGCGCAGGTGCCCCATCCGACCGCGCCGATCGCCGCCATGGCGGTGCTCGACGGCGTGGGACCGGCGACGGCGTCGGCGGTGGCCGCAGCGTTCGCGCCGGAGGTCTATCCCTTCTTCGACGAGCTCGTCGCGGCGCAGGTGCCGGGGCTCGGCACGGTTGCGTGGACGCTCGCGTATTACGCGCGGTACGCCGACGCGCTGCGCGAACGCGCGACAGCGCTCGGCCAGGGGTGGACGCCAGTAATGATCGAGCAGGCGCTGTGGGCGAACGTGGGAGGAAAGAAGGGCACGCGTTGACGCGACGCCCTCCCACCGATCACGGTGGCAAGCGATCGGGCGCCTGACGAGGGCGCACCAGAGTCCCCATATTGCCGGAGCCCCGTCGCCACGGAGGATCCTCTGTCATACGACGCTCACGCCGCGCTCCGCGTCTGGGAGAGCTTCTACGTCATCCTCGGTTCGTCCGGTGCCGCGCTCACCGGGCTGCAGTTCGTCGTGATCGCGCTGGTGGCGGAGACGGAGGTGCGCACGGGCACTCGCGAGATTGATGCGTTCGGGACGCCGACGATCGTGCACTTCTGCACCGTGTTGCTCCTGTCCGCGATCCTGAGCGCACCATGGACCGCGCTGTCGAGCGTCGCACTCGCCTTGGGTGCCATTGGATTGTCGGGAGTCGGGTACATTGCCATCATCATCCGACGTGCACGCGCGTCGACTCGCTACAGGCCGGTGCTCGAGGACTGGCTCTGGCACGTCGTCTTTCCACTCGTGTCGCATGCGGCGCTCGTCGCGGCGGCTGTCGCGCTCTACCGGAACCACGTGGGCTCGTTGTACGTCGTCGCAACGGTATGCATGGTGCTGCTCTTCATCGGCATCCACAACGCCTGGGACACGGTCGTCTACATCGCCCTCGTCATGCCGCGTTCCGAGCAGGCGCAGCAGGCGGATGGAGAGAAGCACGCATGATCGCGCGCCGGCGGCGTGCGCCGGCCGAGGGTTGTGAGCACGCGTGAGGATGAATGGCTCTGGGGATGGGACCCGACGCCGGGCATCGTCTCCATCCATGCCGAGCAGGATGGTCGGGCCGTGGTGTGGCGTCGCCTGCCATCTGGCGCGCTCGTGCGCGAGGACGAGCGCTTCCGTCCCTGGCTGCTCCTCGATCGTCTCGACGATCTGCGCCATCTCGGCGGCAACCTCGGCCGCGACGGTGCGGCGACGCGCATCCACTATGCGGAGCTCGAGGGGCCGGGTGCACTGCGCTACCTCGTCAGTGCCGAGGACGGTCGTGTGCTGATCTCAGCACTGCTGCGTGGTGCGTCGGAGCGGCGCGGAAAGCAGGTCAGCCATCTGAATGAGCTCGACGAGCGCAGCGTGTTCTCGCTGCCGTCCGAGGAGCAGTATCTCGTCGCCACCGGCCGCACCTATTTCCGTGACCTTCCGTTCGACCGCGTGCATCGCCTCCAGTTCGACCTCGAGACCACCGGACTCGACGCACGACGTGATCGCATCTTCATGATCGCGGTGCGGTATCCCGGCGGCGCGACGGAGGTGCTGGAGGCCGCTGGTGAGGGCGATGTCGCAGAGGCCGATCTCATCCGCCGGCTCGTCGAACGCATTCGGGCGGCAGATCCCGACGTGATCGAGAATCACAACCTGCACGGCTTCGATCTCCCCTTCCTCGATCAGCGCGCCCGCAGGCTCGGCGTGCCGCTCGCGCTGGGCAGAGTTGGCGGGCCGGGGCTGCGGCAGCGCGGGGCGCGCTCGGGCTTCATGTCCAGCAGCGGCGACGACCAGCGGCGCGTGCGCTTCGTCGCGCCGGGTCGCGAGCTGATCGACACCCTCGACGCGGTGCGCCGACACGATTTCTCCACGCGCGACCTCCCGGGGCACGGGCTCAAGGTCGTCGCCAAGCACCTGGGCATCGCCGCGCCCGATCGCGAGTACATTCGCGGCGATCAGATCTACGCGACGTATCGCCGCCATCCCGAGCGCGTGCGCCGATATGCCACCGACGACGTCGAGGAAGTTGCCGAGCTCTCGCGCGTGCTCGGCGGCGCCGCATACGCACTCGCGCAGATGGCGCCGCGCCGGTACGAGCGTCTCGCCGATGCCGGAGCAGCGACCGGCGTCATCGACCCGATGCTCGTGCGCGCGTACATGCGCGCCGGCGCGGCGCTCCCGGCGCACGAGGAGGGCGACGGCACACCCCACAGCGGCGCGGCGCTCCATCTCTTCGCTTCCGGCGTGGCGCATCGCGTCGTGAAGGCCGACGTGGCCAGTCTGTATCCATCGCTGATGCGCGCCTATCGGATTGGGCCGGCGCGCGACCGGCTCGGCGCGCTGCTGGCGCTGGTGGACGGGCTCGTCGAGCGACGGCTCGAGGCGAAGGCACAGGCACGCGCGGCCGCGCCTGGATCGCCGGAACGCCACACGCACGAGGCGATGTCCGCCGCGCTCAAGATCGTCGTCAACTCGGCGTACGGCTATCTGGCCGCAGGGGGCAGTCTCACGCGGTTCGCTGACGTGCACGCCGCCAATGAAGTGACGCGGCGCGGTCGGGAGGTGCTCGCCCTGCTCTGCCGCGAGCTGGCGGCGCGCGGCGTTACCCTGCTCGAGGCCGACACCGACGGCGTGTACTTCGCCGTACCCGAAACGTGGACGGAGGGGGACGAACGGCGCGTCGTCGCCGAGGTGGGCGCGCTCCTCCCGCCGCTGGTGCAGCTCGAGCTCGAGGGGCGCTACGCCGCGATGCTCTCACACGAGCCGAAGAATTATGCGCTGCTCAACTACGACGGCTCGCTGGTGCTCCGCGGCGTCGCGTTTCGGTCGAGCCGCTCGGAGCCGTTCGGTGAGCACTTCCTCCGTCACGCGCTCAAGCGGCTGCTCGCGGGCGACATGGCCGGCGTGCGCGACAGCTATCTGTCGGCCATCGCCGCCCTGCGCGCTCGCGCGCTGCCGACGCACGATGTCTCATCACGCGTACGTCTCACGAAGTCGCCCGAGCAGTACATGGAGTCGCGCGGCGATCGGCGCGAGCTCGCATACGAGGCGTTGCTGGCGACTGGTCGTACCGCGTGGAGCGTCGGCGACCGCATTCGCGTCTACCGCAGGCAGAATGGCGAGGGCGGTGTCGTGGACCCGCCAGGGGATCACGATCCGGCCGACGATCCGCGTGACTACGACGTGGAGCATTACGTGAGGCTTCTGCGAGCGACCTACGCTGAGCGGCTCTCACGTGCGCTCACCCCGGAGGATTTTGGCGTGGTGTTCGCTGATCCGGATCAGCTCTCGTTGTTCGAGCCGCCGGTGGAGGCGGTCAGGACGATTCTGACGCCGTTGGTGGTCTGACGGTC
>CAYTKA010000123.1:0-5417 GCA_964438255.1 uncultured Gemmatimonadaceae bacterium
TAGTCGGTAGTCGGTAGTCGATAGTAGGAGCGTTGATAGGAAGGGCTCGGCATGAGTGCCACTTATGCCGAGCCCTCCTTTCCAACGGCGTTAACTACCGACTACCGACTACCGACTACCGACTTATCTCATCGCCGCCTCGAGCTCCGCCACCGACCGCGGCTGCTCGTGCAGGGGGCCGACGTACAGCATCCTCGTGTAGGGGCTGCGCGCGTCATGGACAGCGTTCACGGTCGCCGTCCGCTTGAGGTAGTCCGCGACCTCGTCGGGCGTCGAGTATGGATGCGTTTCCAGGAAGAGGGCGGCGGCGCCGCTCACATAGCCGGTGGACATCGACGTGCCGTTCCAGAGCTGCGTCGTCGCGGTTTGCATGTCGCGATCGAGGCTTGGCAGCAGCACGGAATCGCCGGGCGCATAGACGTCCACGCATGGTCCCCACGCCGTGCCGGCCGAGCGAACGTCGACCATGTGCGTGCTGCCGTCGCGCTCCCGCTCCATGGCGAGCCCGGTGGCGCCTACCACGATCGTGCCGTCGGCATTTCCTGGGGAAACGCGACAGGCGTTCACGTCCACGTTACCTGCCGAGACGATCACCGGAATGCCCGCACCGCGCAATGCGGCCACGGCGCTGTCGAGCGCTGGAATGCGCGCGGCCGTGTCGGCGATGAACGACCAGTTGGCGATCGCCGGACCCGCGCGATGCTTGTGGTCCTCGATGGCCCACTTGGCGCCCTCGACGATGCCTTTGATCGTACCGCGCAGCCGGTCGCACTGTACCATCTTGATGTCCACGATCTGGACCTCGGGGGCGACGCCGAGCGTCGTTCCACCAATCGCGCCGGCGACCGCGGTGCCGTGGGCATTGCAGATCTTGGGATCGTCCGGGAACGCCGAGAAGCCGACGCGTACGCGGCCGGCGAGCTCGGGATGCGTGCTCGATACGCCGCCGTCGAACACGTACACGGTGACGCCTCGTCCCGTGGCCGTGTGGCGGTATGTGTGATCGAGTGGAAGTATGCGCTGATCGATCCGGTCGAGCGCGAAGGAGATGGTGTGCGACTCGTGCAGCGACCGGGCATCGGCGAAGCTATAAAGCCTACCTGCGGCGGCGACGGATAAGGCAGCCGACCGGCCCGGCTGCGGCGCGGACGCGCACCCATTCATCACTGCGGCGAACGCGAGAGCGACGCCACACAGTGTGATCGGGTTGAAAACGCGAGAACGCATGAGACAGCCAAAAGTTTGACGTCACTCTTGCTCTGATGGCGAGATGTGGATTCGTCGTTGACGCTGCTGCCGCCGCCGTCGGATTCCATCTCCCTGCTTGCGCCATCTCATAAGACAAGGCGCGTGCCACGGCAGCGGACGACGAACGACAGACGACAAAGCGAGGACAGCGCATGGCGATCACGTCAGGCGGCCGACGCGGCGGCCGCTGCAAACGAGAGCAGGCACCGGACGCTCGTGACTGACGTCACGAGTGTCGGGTGCCCGCAGGGCCCCTCGCAGGCGCAACGCGCTCGCTTATCCGGTGCTCACGTCGCGCGGCGGTGTGGCTCGTTAGGCAGGATCGGCGTGCGATCCAGGAGGCGCAGCAGCAGCATCGGAGCGAGAATCGTCAGTTGACCGAGCACGAACGCCACGGTCACGGCGATCTCGGGGTGACGGGAGAGCAGGTGCATCGGAGCCGGGGGGGAAGTTGGCTTCCGGGGCGTCCGGTGCGTCCCGAACGCGGGCACAACATAACACTTGAATGACGCATACGAAACAGCGAAGGCGCGGGAATCTGCACCCATGCCCTCGCGTCTGTCACCGGGTGCGTCCGCCGCCGCCGTAATTGCTCTGGTGCTCCTCGTCGCGGTGCTCGAGCGGCTCGCTCCCCGGTGCCTGCGGGTCTCCGCCTCGATTGGCCCCGTGGATCCCGCGTGCCGCCTCATTCCCCGCGTCGGTTTCGCCGATCTGCGTGCCCTGCTTGTCGCCGAGCCCGACCCGGTCGGGGTACTCGACGGTTTCCTTCTCGTCGTCCTCTTTCATTGGGTGTCTCCGCCGCCCGTGTCGTATGAGCAAGGGCAAGAGCCAAGCCGAACGTTCTCCGCGGGGGATGCGAGACGGCTGGGCTCAGGGCTTCGCCTTTGTGCGCCGCGGAGGCTCGTCGTCTGCGTCGTCTCTCACGACCTCGAGGTGTGTGGCACCGGGTCCGGACGAGCGGCGGCGCGTCTGATCTTTGGGAATGTCGCTCTTACCTGTCTCGGACTCGGCCGGCGCCATCGAGCGTGGAGACGACGCCTCGGATGGTTCGGCGCCACCAATGGGAGCGTCCCACCGCAAGGCGGGACGCAGGAGCGCCGGGTCGATCCACAGGCTTGTCGCACTGGCATCGGCAGCTGGTGCGGGGACCGAGCCTACCACGGGCGCGCTCCACGGCATGTGCTTCGGCAACGGGCCGCGAAGCGCGTCGACCCCCGCGCGCACGGTCACCACGAGGAACATGGCGCGACAGAGCGCCACGTAAGAGTCCAGTCCTCCAACCTGTAACGCAAAGCCGCGGTGGCCCTGCCGACCAAACGCGTCGGCAACGTCCGCTAGCGAGAACAGGGCGAGGTGTGGGGGCGTTCCCAGCATCAGAAACAGAACGGCGCCAGCTACGATCCAGGAAACGAACGTCCGCACAGCGATACGCGGCCCTGGCCGTATCTCACGCATGTACGCATGGATTCCGCCGGCGAGAAGGCCGGCGCCGCACCCGACAGCCAGAACGACCAGCGTATCCATGCGCAGGAGTCGCAGGTGCGGGCGAATTGCCGGGAATGCAACTACAAAGGTGACAATGGCGAGGGCGGCGCAGCCGATCCGCCACCACACTTTCGGAATGCCGTCGTATTGCCGCAATCGAACACCAGCTCAAGGGTATCGTCAGCTTGACGAGCGCTACTGTAAAGCGCTCGGCGGCGGACTAGTAATGGAACACGGGTTTCATTCTCGAAGCAAGGATCTCTCCGCTTGCGGAACACTGTTACACGTGGAGACGTGACTGTTGCCTTCTCGTGCCGGCTGGGGCAGGTCAGTGCTGGTGGCAGCGGCGCTTCTCGCCCTCCTCGGAATCGCAACGCTAATCGCGTGGCGCCTCGGATGGTTCGACTACCCCCGCGTGGCCGCCGCCGCGCGCCAGTTGCGGCATCTCGATCGTCCGATCCTCGCCGCGGCCATCCTGGTCGGTGTGTGGGCCATAGCCGGCACCCTGGGCTTCCCGGCGCTCCCCATGATGATTGCCGGCGGGCTGCTATTCGGCACTCTGGTCGGAACGACGCTCAATCTGATCGGTACCGCCCTCGGCGCGTCTGGCGGCTACCTGCTCGCGCGAACGCTCGCCCGCGGAGTGCTGGAGCGCCGGCTCTCCAGCCATACGCTGCGTCGTGAGCTGTCTCGACGGCGGAGCTTCATCGCGGTCGCGCGATTCCGCCTCTTACCGGTGGTGCCGCTCGCGATCGGAAACTTTGCGGCGGGGCTCGCCCGAATGCCGTACTGGCCCTACCTGGCGGGCACACTGGCCGGCCAACTGCCGTCGACGCTGATCTACACCTACTTCGCCTCCAGCATCGTGAACGCTGCGGCCTCAGGCCGATCGTCAGTGGCGGCGCGCGACGGGCTGATCGCGAGCGGGACGATGCTGGCGCTGACGGTGGTACCGAGGATACTGAAGAGAAGTCGGTAGTCGGTAGTCGGTAGTCGATAGTTAACGCCGTTGGAAGTGAGGGCTCGGCGTAAGGGTCACTCATGCCGAGCCCTTCCTGTCAACGCTTCTGCTATCGACTACCGACTACCGACTACAGCTCTACCGACTGGTCTTGTGCAAGTCCCCCGTCCGCCGACGTCTCCTCTCCGAAGCCCAACGAGAGAGGAGTCATGCGGTGTGTCATCCGTTCGTTTGCCGCCGGCCTGCTGTTCGGCGTCGCGCCGGCGGTGCTGGCTGGCCAGGGAGTGATCGTGCCGCGCGGGTGCGTGGTGCCGCTGCGCGCGCCGGAGCCTGTTTGCCCGCGCTGGCAGTCGATGATCCAGCGCACACGAAGCGACGTGCGGGTGGAGCTCGTGGGGCGCGTGCTGCGCTACGAGGTCGAGGAGCGCTTCGTGAACCGTGGGGGCGGGCTTGGGGAGGCCGATTATCTCTTTCCCCTGCCCAAAGATGCCGCGTTCCGCGACCTCCAACTGTCGATCAACGGCGAGCTCGTGTCCGGCGAGACGATGAATGCCAGCGACGCGCGCCGCATCTATGAGGAGATCGTGCGGCGGCAGCGCGATCCGGCGCTGGTGGAATGGATGGGCTCCGGTCTGCTGCGCGCGCGCATCTTTCCGATCGCCCCGGGGGAAGAGAAGCGGGTCGTCGTGCGCTTCGAGAGTGTAGCTGAGCGCGAAGGGGATGCCTGGATCGTTCGAGGGAGACTGGAGGGGAAGGGGGAGGGGAGCGGCAACACGAGCGGCCAGGCACGAGATGGGTCGACGTTCGCCCTGACGTACACCCCCTCCAATTCGTTAGGCACGCCTTATTCGCCGACGCACGAGCTGGACATCGCCGAGGAGGGGAACAAACGGGTGGCACGCGTGCGCGGCGACGCGCGCGATGTCACCATTCTCGTGCCCGTTCGTCGCCCGGACACACCAGCCATATCGGTTCTCACCAACGCGCCTGGCAACGAAGACGGGTTCGCCCTCCTCACGGTGACGCCCCCCGCGGACAGCCGCCGGCGGACGACGCCGCGGGACGTCACCTTCGTGCTGGACGTGTCGGGATCGATGGCAGGGCGGAAGATGGAGCAGGCGCGCGCCGCGGGACGGCAGCTCCTGGCCACCCTGCGGTCACAGGACCGCTTCCGAATGATCGACTTTTCGACGGACGTGCGCAGCTTTCGCGACGATTTCGTGTACGCGACGGAGGCGAATGTCGCGGCGGCGACGCGCTACCTGAACGCCCTCGAGGCAGGCGGCGCCACGAATATCGACGCGGCCCTGAAGGCGGCTCTGGCGGGGGAAGGCACCGGCGGCACAGGCGCCACACGGCTGCCGATCGTTCTCTTCATCACCGATGGCGAACCGACGGTGGGCGTGCGCGATCCGGCGGTGCTCGCGTCGGAGGCGCACCGCGAAGGAGGGGGGGAAGGTGCGCGACTCTTCACCTTCGGCCTCGGCTCCGACGTGAACGCAGCCTTGCTGGAGCAGTTGGCGCTGCAGGGCGGCGGAACGGCGCAGTTCGTCCGGCCGGAGGAGAATGTGGAGCGGGCAGTCGGTATCGTCGCCAGCCGTTTGGTGGATCCGGTGCTCACCGATGTCCGTGTGCGCACTGACGGCGATGTTCGGCTGTCCAAGATGCTGCCTTCCACGCCGGCGGATCTGTTCGCCGGCCAGGATCTCGTGCTCGTGGCGCG
>CAYTKA010000123.1:5517-7220 GCA_964438255.1 uncultured Gemmatimonadaceae bacterium
TGGCGATCGAGAGCACGCCGCCGGGGGCGGGAGCGCCGTCGATCGATGCGCGCGAGCTGGAGCACATTATCAGGGATTGGTGATGCACGACGTCGAGCGCCTCTTCCGTACCTATCATCAGCCGCTCGTCAGATATCTGACGCGCCGGCTCGGCGACCGCGATTGGGCGGAAGAGGTGGCGCAGGAGACGTTCGTGCGGGCGCTGCGCCAGGAGCGAATCGTGAGCGAGCGAGCATGGCTCTTCGCCGTAGCGACGAATCTCGTGCGCGACGAAGCGCGAAAGGAGATCCGGCGCCGCCGCCGGTTGGAGCTCCTGCGCGAGCAGGAGCGCGCCGAAGCGGTCGTGGAGCCCGAGCCGACGACGGCGGAGCGAGCGGAAGAAGCCGCGCAGGCGCGTCGCGCGCTGGAGTCGCTCGGCGAGCGCGACCGCGAAGCACTGCTGATGCGCGAAGAGGGGTTGAACTACCAGGAGATCGCGCTCGCGCTGGACCTGTCCGTGGGATCGGTGGGGACGACGCTCGCCCGTGCCCGCCGCCGGCTCGTGGAGGCGTTCGAGGCCGGAGCACAAGGAACAAAGCAGCACCCCGGCGGCTCGGCCGGAGACACACGAGGATCACATGCAGCATCTTGAGGAGGGACAGATCCACGCCTGGCTCGACGGCGAATTATCCGTCGTCGATGCGGCCGCGGTTGCGGCGCACATCGATCAATGCGCGGAGTGCGCGGCGCGAGTGCGTGAAGCGCGCGGCCTCGCCGCCGCTGCCTCGCGGATCGTCGACGCCACCGATTGGGGTGTTGGTGCAGCACCGTCGAGCGATACACTTCCGGCGTTCGTGCGCGAGGGCACCCGGCCGCGCACAATGCGGCGCAATCGATGGAGCCGCTGGACGATATCCGCAGGCAGCATCGCGGCCGTGTTGGCGATCGTGGCGCTCGGGACCGGGTTGTTTCACCGCGAACGCACGCAGAACATGCGTCCGATGGCCGCAGCCGTTAGGCAACCTACGCAGGTAGCGGCGGCGCCGGCTCCGCCCGCCGCAGCACCGATTCCACCCTCGGAGCGACCGACGCCAAGAACGGGTATCGCGTCGACGGGCTCTTCCGGGGGGGGAGGCGCAAGGGACAAGCTGCTGCCAATTCCGCCCACTCCACCGGCGACCGTACCGGCGAGCCCTGGCGCGCCGACTTTCGCCTCACCCGCCGCCGGGGCTCAGCCTGTCGAGCGAGCGGCTCCGATGGCCGCCATGCAGTTGACGCGGCGATCCGCCGCGAATGGAGCGGCGGCGAAGGCTGTTCGAGCCGATGCGGCGATCGCGCCGTCACCACTGATGCGGTGCTACGCGGTGTCGCCCGGCGGCGACAGCCTGCCCGCGGCGATCCCGCAGCGGTTCGTGCTGCAGCCGGGTGGCGTCGTGCGCAGTCCTGCTGCCGACACGCTGCTGTCGAATCTGTCATGGCAACGCACCAGCACGGGCGCGCTCGTGTTCCTGGACAGCAGCCGCGCCGACACCCTGCGCCTCACGTCGTTAGGCGATTCGGTGCGGGCCGAGCTGGCGACGAACGGGCGCGTGGTGGCGGTGAGGGTGGGGCGCTGTGAGAGCAGTCGATAGTCGGTAGACGGTAGTCGATAGTTGGGGCGTTGAACTGGTGAGGGCTCGGCATGCGGGTCACTCATGCCGAGCCCTTCCTATCAACGCTCCTAC
>CAYTKA010000124.1:0-6999 GCA_964438255.1 uncultured Gemmatimonadaceae bacterium
CTGCTCGCCGCAGTTGTGAACGACGAAGCCGTTCGCGACGAAGGAGTGCGTCACGGGCTCGGTGAGGTCGTACACGGGCTCCTCGCCGAGGGGCTCGAGCGAGGCGAAGCGGGCGACGAAGCGCTCCCGATAGGGGCCGCGCGCGCCGTACGGCGCGAGCCGCGACCGGAGGGCGTTCTGCTTGGTGGCGCCGAGGAAGCCGATCTCCTCGGCAAAGCGGACGACGTTGTCGCGCCCGATCACGAGATCGTGGTCGGCCTGGCACTCGTAGGGCTGCCCGCGGAACTCCACCGTGCGCGCCGGGTGACGCTCCTGATAGAGGCGCGAGCAGATGCCGAAGTTGAGCAGCATGCGCTGCACGTCGCGCAGCAACGGGAGCGACATGGACGTGAGCCGCACCGACACGCCCTTGTCGGGGTTGCGGGCAACGTGCCCGTCGGCGGTGAAGAGCGACTGGAGGAAGGCGCGCTGCAGCTCCTCGGAGGCGCCGAGCACGCGGACGGGGACGCCGGCCAGCTTGGTCTCCGCGGTGATGCCGAAGCGCTCGGCGACGAGCTCGCGCAGGCGCGTGGAGCTGACCGTCGCCATGTGCCGGGAGTCGACGTTCACGACGCCCACCGGATGGCGAGCGGTTTCCACATCCTGCTCGAGCAGGTCGTTGACGTCGGCGGCAAAGGCGGGCGCGAGCTCGCGATCGGCGCCCCAGAAGCCCATCACCGCGCCATGGCCGCTGTCGCCGGTGATGTGCCCGTCGGCGACGAGCCATCCGAGCACGCGGCCCTCGGCGGCGGTCCCCTCGGCGCCGAAGCCGCCCTTCTGATTCAGGAGGTGCAGCGCATCACCGGAGCGCAGCTCCTGGGCAGCGACCCACCCGCGCGACGTCATGAACCGGTGGTCGCCGGTGACGCGTACGTCATAGCCTTCGACGGTCGTCAGACGATAGACCTGCTTGGTTCCGGTGGGGAATGGAACGCCGGCCGGACCGGAGCGTCCGGCGCTGAAGCGCGAGTCGAGGGTGACGGGGAGCGCCTCGCCGCGCTCGTGCAGATCGGCGATGCGATGCAATCCCTCGCTCGTGTAGACGAGCGTGTCGCCGGTGACGCACGGATTGGTCGCCTCGTAGTTGCCGAGGTGCGGGACGGGGTTGTAGCGATTGGCCTCGTCGATGTAGAAGCAGCCCGGCTCCCCGGTGCGCCAGGCGCCGAGGATCATCTTGTCCCACACCATGTTCGCGTCGAGCGAGCCGACGACGGAACCGTTGGATGGGTCGATCAGATCGTACGACGTCTTGTTCTTCACCGCGTCCATGAACTTCTTCGTCACGGCCACGGAGATGTTGAAGTTCGTGACCTGCGTGAGGTCTTCCTTGCAGGTGATGAACTCGAGGATGTCGGGATGGTCGACGCGCAGGATGCCCATGTTGGCGCCGCGGCGGGTGCCGCCCTGCTTCACGGCGTCGGTGCTCGCGTCGTACAGCTTCATGAACGAGATGGGACCGCTGGCGACGCCGGTGGTGGAGCGCACCATCGAGCCTTTCGGGCGGAGCTTGGAGAAGCTGAAGCCGGTGCCGCCGCCGCTCTGATGGATGATGGCCATCGACTTGAGGGTGTCGTAGATGCCGTTCTTCCCGTTGGCCAACGCATCTTCGACCGGGAGCACGAAGCAGGCGGAGAGCTGGCCGAGTGGACGGCCGGCGTTCATGAGCGTGGGCGAGTTGGGGACGAAGCGCCGCTGCGTCATGAGGTAGTAGAACTCCTCGGCAACCGCCTGCACCCCGCCCTCGCTCGCGCCGTAGCGCGCGTCGGCCTCGGCGACGACGGTCGCGACGCGCCAGAACAGATCTTCCGGACTCTCAGTAGGCTTCCCCGTGGCATCCTTCACGAGGTAGCGCTTCTGGAGGACGGTGCGCGCGTTCGACGACAGCGTCACGGGGCCGCTCGGCGGGTTCGACGGCAGGGGCATGAGCTACTTCTCCCTTGGTGGAAACGGTACGATGGTGACGATACGCGTGGACTGGCTCAACGGGGAGGGCAGCTCGGCAGGAACGTCGGGGCTGACCTGGACGTCGGCGGGTCATCTGCGGGGCGGGCATTGTACCCGACCTCGTGATTCCGCGCCAGTCCTCAGTTAAACATAAGCAAAAGAACGACTTGCGTTGTATGCATCACGAAGCTGGCGGTTGGGGGCGGTCGAGGTGGACAACCTGTGGAGCACTCTGACCGATGACCTGAACGTGATGGCGACAGCAGAAAACATATCCGGAAATTGTGTCTCAAGTTCCCGTTTGGCAGGGAGTTAGGTCGGGTTTCTTTGTGAGGTGTCGGGTGGGGTGATGCCGCGAGAAGCCGACACTGTCTCGCCAGCAGGGCCGGGCGGCTTGCCTGGAAACACGTGCAGAGGGGTATGCCGGGGGACGGCGATAAGGCGGTATGGCGGTGAGGCGGTATGGCAGTGCTGTCATCCCGCAGGAGGGAGCGTAGTCCTTCTGTCATCCCGCAGGCGCGAGCGTAGCCCTTTTGTCATCCCGCAGGAGCGGCCGAAGGCCGCGAGTGTCGGGATCTACCGTACCGGTCGCGATCTCGACCCAGCGAGTAGATCCCGACACTCGCTCGCTGCGCTCGCTCCTGCGGGATGACAGGGGAGCGGGCTCGCTGCGCTCGCTCCTGCGGGATGACAGGGGAGCGGGCTCGCTGCGCTCGCTCCTGCGGGACGACAGGGGAGGCGGGCTCGCTACGCTCGCTCCTGCGGGATGACACGCGGGTGTTTTCCTGCGCGATGCTCTTCCTGGAGCTCCAGATACGCCTGCACGGTCTTCGTGATGCGCTCGCGCTCCGCGTCCGTCGTCTGACGGACGACGCGGCCGGGCAGGCCCAGCACGAGCGAGTTCGGCGGGACGATCATGCCCTCCGTGCACAGCGCACCGGCGCCGATGATCGAGCCGCGGCCGATCACCACATGATTGAGCACGATGGCGCCCATGCCGATGAGGCAGTCGTCCTCCACCGTTGCGCCGTGCACGATGGCACGGTGGCCGATGGCGACGCGGGCGCCGATGGTGCACGGGACGCCGTGGTCGACGTGGACGATGGTGCCGTCCTGGACGTTGGAGTCCTCGCCGACGACGATCGGCGCGGTGTCGCCGCGCAGCACGGCGGTGGGCCAGATGCTGACGCGGGCGCCGAGGGTGACGTCGCCCAGGACGTGAGCGGCGGGGTGGATGAAGGGCATGTGAGACGGTGAGACGGTGAGACGGTGAGACGGTGAACGGTAACTACGCTGTCATCCCGCGCGAGCGAAGCGAGTGTCGGGATCTACTTTCGTCCGTCGTGAACCGCTGGTGGTGACACATCGCGGAACCAGTCCACGCTCAGATCTCTCCACTCCGCATTGCCCGCCTCGATCACGCGCTCCTTGCGCCATCGCGGCCAGCGCTTGAGCTGTTTCTCGCGCGTGATCGCTGCTGCGATGTCAGCCGTCAATTCGTAGTGGACCAGCTTGAAGGTACGATACCGGCTGCTAAAGCCCTCGATCACGCCATGCTGGTGCTCCCAGGTGCGGCGGCGGAGGTCGTTCGTCACGCCCACGTAGAGGCACCGTGAGTGGCTCGCCAGGATGTAGACGTAGTAGCCGCGCATACGGGACACGATACGTTCACTTGTCCGATTCGCCGGCCCGACTCCTTGCCGACGCAAGCTTTCGCACTCGATGCTCGCATCATTGTCATCCCGCAGGAGCGCCCTGTCATCCCGCAGGAGCGGCCGAAGGCCGCGAGTGTCGGGATCTACTCTCTGGGTCGAGATCGCGACCTGTAGGCTAGATCCCGACACTCGCTCGCTACGCTCGCTCCTGCGGGATGACATTCCTTCCCTGCTCGCTACGCTCGCTCCTGCGGGATGACATTCCTTCCCTGCCCGTTACGCTCGCTCCTGCGGGATGACATGTGCTCGCTCCTGCGGGATGACGTTGGATCAAAACGACAGTCCAAACGCCACGTACGCGCTCGCACGTCGCGCGCCGACCAGGTCGCGATTGGCGACGGGCACGGCAACGCCGAGGCGGAAGCTCGTTGGGACGTCCCACTCGAGCACGGCGGCGGAGAGGTTGAGCTCACCGCCGATGCTCGCGAGCGGGTGGTTCAGTTGCGCTGGCGGCGAGCAGATCCCGACGTAGAGCGGTTGCGACGCGCAGCTCGCGGTGCCGACGTCGGCAAACGCCGTGAGCGACGAGCGGTCGAAGAACAAGGGAAGCAGCGCGAGACCGCGGCCGCCGAGGACGAGTGGTGCACGATACTCGAGCGACGCGGCGACGGCTTGCGTGCCGTACACGCTCGCGGCCGGAAAGCCGCGTACGCCGAAGGTGCGACGTCCTTCCCCGACCGTGTAGCCGGGGACGACGTCGATCGTGCTGCCGCTCGTGCCGCCGACCTCGAGCGACGTGCCGCTGCGTCGATCGGAGTATCCACCGGCGAGGCGCAGCGCGAGCACGTGATGCGCGAAGCCGGGGAGATCGAGTGACTTGTAGCCCGATGCGGTGCCGACGACGCTGAGCGACGCGGTGCGACTCGGCGCGTCGCTGCGGATGCGCTCGCGTGCCGTGAGTGCGAGTGTGACCCCGTCTTCCGGCGACACGCTCAATGGGGGACGCTGCACGTTCGTCCACACCGCGCCGACGAACGCGCGCGGGAAGGTGTAGGTGTGCAGCGAGGTGTCGAGTCGCGCGAGCAGCGCTTCGGGGTCGGTGGCGAAATCGCGACGCTCGACGCCCGTGCCGAGGATCACGCTCGAGTAGGTGCGTACACGCGGGCGCTCGAACGTCGCAGCGAGGGAGAGATCGCGCGTGCGTTTGAGCAGCGAGCCGGCGACGCCGATGACGTTGCCCCCCTGATCGACGCTGTATACCGTGCCGAGCGACGTCCAATCCTGCGAGAGGTTGACGTCGAGCAGTGGACGGCGGAAGCCGGCGTAGCGATAGAAGAATCCGCCGACGACGAAGCGGCCCGTCGTCGGGACGGCGGCGTACGCAGAATAGCTGTGGCGGCCGATGACGTCGGAGCCGGTGGTCATCGCACCGAGTCGCATGCCGCGCACCGGTGCGGACTCGATGAGGGGATACCAGTAGCGCGGGAGCACGGTGTTCCACGCCGAGTAGTCGCGATACTCGCCGGGTGCGCGCGGCTGTGTGTCGGCGACGGCGTCCGTTGCAGCGAGATCGGTGCGACTGTCGCTCGCGCCGGTGGACAGCACGCCGCGCGGAGCGGGAGTCGGCGCGCTGCCGACGTGATAGCCGTCGGCATGCAACGTCACAGCGGCGATCAATCGCCCGTCGGGGCCGACATCGGGGGTGTAGATGGGACTGCCGAAGCTGCGCGGGACGGCGTAGAGCGTGTCGGCGCGTCGCACGCGCAGCAGCGCGAGCTGCGACCCGATCGAATCGTCGCGCACGAACACGATGCCCTCGCCGTCGCGCGTCCAGCTCGGCGATGCAATCACGTATGGTGCGCGCTCGAGGACTAAGGCCGCGACGTCGGGCGTACGGACGTCGATCACCTCGAGCGAGAACGCGCCGCCGTGCGCGCGGTGCACGACGGCGATGCGATTGCCGTCGGGAGACCAGCGCGGCTCGCTCCACGTCTCGTCGGGTCCCGCCTCGCGCAGCACGCGCGCGAGACGGCCGTCGGTGGCGAGCAGCACGAGCCGCGCGCGGGCCGGCGCAAGCTGCGCGGCGACGATCGATCCGTCGGATCGTGCGTCGGGCTCGACGAGCCGCTGGCCGTGCGTGAGTCGCGTGACATGACCATCGCGCTCGCGATAGAGATCGGAGCGGATCTCGGCGGGGGCGGTGAAATCGAGCTGCGAGTAGAGGAGGCTGCCGTCAGCGAGGGGAACGTTCGCACCGCGCCCGTCGCGGCGGCCGATGCGGGTGCGCCGGCGGCCGAGTGTGACGGCGTAGGCAGCGTTCGTCTCGCGGCCGTCGGTGCCCACGTAGACGACGGTGGTGTCGTCGAGCCAGCGGGGATTGGACGCGTAGTAGCCATGCGTGGTGAGCTCGCGCCAGCCGGGCATCGGGGGCGTGGGAGCACGGACGCTCCGGATCACGGAGTCGCGCCACGCGTCGAATGCGTCGGCGAACGAGATGCCGAACCCCTGCACGGCAGCGCGGTTGAGCCAGAGTGGAATGAGCTGCCCGCTCTGCCGCTCGACGAACGCGCCGACCGCGCTGTCGCCCCGCGTGCGTGCGAGATACTCGATGAACAGCGAGCCGTACGCGTACGCGCCCTCGCCGCCGGGGAAGCGTGGTGAGCTGAGACTGAGCTCATTGAGTCGCGGCAGGCGACTCTCCATGGCGCTCGCGCGCGCGAGCAAGCGCTCCTGGGAGCTTTTCAACCGGCCGCCCTCGGTGAGCCTGGACTCGTAGTAGACGGCGAGCCCCTCGGTGAGCCACGCGGGGCCGTACATGTTCGGGAAGAGGAAGGGCGCACGTCCGAACACGCTCTGCGCCACACTCCAGATGCCGCGGGTGCGATCGAGGTGGAAGATGTGGGTGAGCTCGTGCGTGACGACGAGGGCGAGCCAATCCTCGTTGAGCCGCAACCCGCCGCTCTCGAGTGGCGGATTCGCGAGGACGACGATGCGATTGGTCGGGAGCGGGGTGGCGAATCCGTTGGAGTAATCGGCGTCGTCGGAGACGACGAGGTCGATGGTGCCGCGTGGGGGGACGAGCTCACGCGAGAGCTGGGCATACGCGTGCTCGGCCGCTGCGCCGGCAACGCGCCCCTCCCGCTCGAGCCCCGCGGCGACATGGACACGGAAGTGTTGGGTTTCCAGTGTGCGGTATCGATGATACGGCGCAGGCTGCGCCGTGGCTCTCGATGGGGCGAGAGCGAGTGCTATGACAACGAGAGTCCTGAGTCTCATCGGTCTGAAGCGATGGTCGTGGCGCACGAGTGTCCGGAGCTATTGTACAGGTCGAGATCTCGATTCCGCTTCATCCACTTCATCC
>CAYTKA010000125.1:0-6828 GCA_964438255.1 uncultured Gemmatimonadaceae bacterium
TTAAGCACGCCGCCAGCGTTCGTCCTGAGCCAGGATCAAACTCTCCAAGAGATTTGATACAGCTCGTACCGAACGCGACCCTCGGACGGATCCGAAGATCACGTCCGGAATCATGAATGTTCGTGTTTCGTTCTCTCGCCGCAGCGCACGATCGCCACGGCTCAACGAGAGCCATCACACAACATCACACACTCGATTGTCAAAGAGCGAGTAATTCCTCGTTCCCCAGTCTTCCGGGGAACGCGAAATGTAGCCGAACACCGCGCAATTTCAAGAGGGCGCGCCGAGCAGAACGGCGCGCCCTCTCTCACTCGATCACAGCGCGCTCAGCTACTCGTCGAACGGCCGACCCGGCCGATCGTCTTCGTCGTCATCCTCATCGTACTCGTCGTCGAGGTCGATCAGATCATCGTCCTCGTCGTCATCATCTTCTTCGTCTTCGTCGTCCTCGTCCTCGTCCTCGTCGTCCTCGTCTTCGTCGTCGTCGAGCTCGTCGTCCTCGTCGTCGAAGTCGAGGTCGTCATCCTCGTCATCGAGGTCCTCGTCGTCGAAGTCCTCGTCCTCGAGATCGTCGGCATCGTCGTCGCGGGGCGACAGCGAGAGCGAGTCGACGGCGGGGGCAAATGCGCCGATCGGCTCCGACATCTCGAACATGTCCGGCATTGCAGGGCTCTCCGGTGAGGAGTCGTGGTGGTGGATGGGCCGTGCGCCGACGTCAGAGCGCCGCCCGCTCGCGCTTCGCTTCGCGCGAGATCTTCTTTCGATCGCTCTGCGCGAGGAGGCGCTTGCGCAGCCGGATCGACTGCGGCGTCACCTCGATCAGTTCGTCGTCCTCGATATACTCAAGCGCGCCTTCCAGCGTCAACTCCCGCGGCGGCTCCAGCCGAACGTTCTCGTCGGTGCTGGTCGTGCGCATGTTCGTCAGCTTCTTCTCCTTCGTCGGATTCACGTCCATGTCCCCCGGCCGCGAGTTCTCCCCGACGATCATCCCCTCATACACCGGTTCGCCAGGCGACACGAACAGCGTGGACCGCTCCTGAAGCGCCGCCAGGGCGAACGCGATGATCGTGCCGTTCTCCATCGACACGAGCGTCCCGCGCGACCGCGTCGCCAACCCGCCCGCCCACGCGCCGTACTCGAGAAACCGGTGATGCATGATCCCGGTGCCGCGCGTGTCGGTGAGAAACTCCGAGCGGTAGCCGAACAGTCCGCGCGCCGGGATACGATAGAGCACGCGGACGAGCCCCTGCCCCGGATTCTTCATCTCGATCATCTCGCCGCGCCGCGGCCCGAGCTTCTCGATCACCGCGCCCAGATGATCTTCCGGCACGTCGATCGCCAGCTCCTCGTACGGCTCCAGCTTCTCACCGTCGAGCCCCTTCTTGAGGATCACGCGCGGACGCGAGACCTGGAACTCGTATCCTTCGCGCCGCATCGTCTCCATCAGAATCGACAGATGCAGCTCGCCGCGCCCGCTCACCGTCCACGTGTCGGTGGAGTCGGTGTCCTCGACACGCAGCGCGACGTTGCGCTCCAGCTCCTTGTACAACCGATCGCGCAGCTGCCGCGACGTGACGAACTTCCCTTCCTTCCCGGCGAAGGGCGAGTTGTTCACGAGGAAGTCGACGCTGATCGTCGGCTCCTCGACGGCGATCCCTTCCAGCCGCTCCGGATGCTCGACGTCGGTCACCGTGAGCCCGATCTCCACCCCCTCGAGCCCGGCGAGCGACACGATCTCCCCCGCCGATGCGCTCGGCACCTCGACGCGCTCGAGCCCCTCGTACACATACAGCTTGGTGACGCGCGCCTGCTCCGCCTTCTGATTCGCGTCCATGGGGAGGAGCAGCACCTGATCACCGACCTTCACCATGCCGCGCTCGATCCGCCCGATGCCGAGTCGGCCGAGATACGGGGAGAAATCGATCGTGGAGATGAGCATCTGGAAGGGCGCGTCGGCATCGCTCGGCGCTTCCGGGACGCTCTCGACGATCGTGTCGAAGAGCGGCGCGAGATCGACCGGCGTCACGTCCATGTCCTTGGTGGCCACGCCTTCACGCGCCGAGGCGTACACGACGGGCGCATCGAGCTGCGCCGCGTCGGCCTCGAGCTCGATGAAGAGATCGAGCACCTCGTCGTGCACGCGCAGCGGATCGGCGCCGGGCCGGTCGATCTTGTTGATGACGACGATGGGCGTGCGGCCGAGCTCCAGCGCCTTGCGCAGCACGAAGCGCGTCTGCGGCATCGGGCCGTCGAACGCGTCGACGACGAGCAGCACGCCATCCACCATGCGGAGGATGCGCTCGACCTCACCACCGAAGTCGGCGTGACCCGGTGTGTCGACGATGTTGATCTTGGTGTCCTTCCACCGGATCGACGTGTTCTTCGCGAGGATGGTGATCCCGCGCTCACGCTCGAGCGGATTGGAATCCATCACGCGCTCGGCGACGACCTGATTTTCGCGGAAGGCACCCGCCTGCCGAAGCATCTTGTCGACGAGCGTCGTCTTGCCGTGATCGACGTGCGCGATGATGGCGATATTGCGAATCTGCATAGCCTGGAAATATACGCTGCCGAAGGAAGGCCAAACAAGCTCGGGCGCAATCCCACTTGACCGTCGGAGAAAATGGGCCCAGTCTGCCGGTGTACGTTCACTTCAACAAGGAGGTGACCGATGCACCAACAGCATGACCCCGCCCTGGAGAAGTACCCCCATGGCCGTGGCTATGGACACGACTATATGCGGGGCGGGGAGGTTCTCGGTGGATACGGCTATGCGGCGCGCGAGGAGTATGCGCTCCCCCGCGGTGAGCTCGTCGACGGCGCGACGGACGACAGTGCCGGCGAGCAGCGGGGCGGGCACGAAGACTCCCGAAGCTAGGGCGGCGCCACTGCGCCGCCCGCCCGAAAGCGACAACATCACGAACCAGAACGGGGCGCCCTCTCGAGGGCGCCCCGTTCGCGTCGGCCGGACGATCAGCGCTTGGCTGGCGCGGCGGCCGGCTTGGCCGGCTCCTTCGGCACTTCCTTCGCGCTCGGGTCAGCCTCGGCCCAAGAGGTGTCGAGCCCGCGGGCCTTGATGGCCTGGAGATACATGGTCTTGTCGACCGCTTTGCCGTAGCCCTCTGCCGGCTCGATCAGCTTGCCGTCCACGAGCTCGAGCAGGGCGTCGTTGAGCGTCACCATCCCCAACCGCTTCGACGTCTGCATCACGGTGGGGATCTGGAAGGTCTTTCCCTCGCGGATGAGGTTCGTGACGGCCGGGATCGAGAGCAAGATCTCGCGCGCTGCCACGCGGCCGCCCCCGATCTTCTTGCAGAGGGTCTGCGAGATCACGCCCTTGAGTGATTCGGCGAGCATGACGCGGATCTGCGCCTGACGGTCGGCGGGGAACTGATCGATGATGCGGTCGACCGTCCCCGCTGCCGTGGTCGTGTGCAGCGTACCGAACACGAGGTGTCCGGTCTCGGCGGTCTCGATGGCGATGGCGACCGTCTCGAGGTCGCGCAGCTCGCCGACGAGGATGATATCGGGATCCTCGCGCAGCGCGGCGCGGAGCGCGCTCTTGAACGAGTCGGTGTGCACGCCGACCTGCCGCTGCGTGATGATGCACGACTTGTTCGGGTGCACGAACTCGATCGGATCCTCGATCGTGAGCACGTGATCGTGGCGCGAGCGATTGACGAGATCGATGAGCGAGCAGAGCGTCGTCGACTTACCCGATCCCGTGGGGCCGGTGACGAGCACGAGCCCCTTCGTGAGCTGACACAGCTTCTGCACCTCGGAGGAGATCCCCATCTGCTCGACCGTGACGACGGTCGCCGGAATCTGGCGGAACACCGCGGCGGGGCCACGGCGATCCTTCAGCGCGTTGGCGCGGAAGCGCGCGACGCCGGTGAGCTCGTACGCGTAGTCGGTATCGTTCGTCTCCTGATACTCGCGGCGGTTGCGCTCGGGCATGATCGAGCGGATCATCGCCTCGAGGCCGGCGGGGTCGAGCGGGCCGCCGTCGAGGCGGGTCATCTCGCCGTGCAGGCGGACGATCGGTGGCTCGCCGCAGCGGAGGTGCAGGTCGGATGCCCCCTTCTGCACCATGGTGCGCAGCAGCTGATCGAGCTGTCCGCGGGCGTGCTCGCTGCCGTCGAAGCTGGCGATGGCGTCGCCATCCGCGGGCGCACTCACCGCCCCTGCGGCTGCCGGGCTGCGTGGAGCGGGCGGCGCTGGCGCCGCTGGCGCCGCGGGCGCAGCGGGTGTGGCGCGAGCGGCAGGAGCCGCCGCAGGCGGGGCTGCCGGTGCGGCCGGTGCTGCGCCGACGGTGTCCGCGGCGGACAGGGTCGGGAGGGCCGCGTAGTCGGGGACCTGCGGTTGTGCGTGGCCGTTGAGGCGTTGCCGCTCGCGGCGTTCGTCGATCGTCACGCGCGTGCGCCACTGCGCACCGTCGTGCGTGGCATCGACGCAGAAGGCGCCGTCCTGGGAGACGTAGTCGAACTTCGCCGACTTGCCCGCGTCGAGCATGGCTCCCACGTCCGGGGGAGCGATCTCGCGCAGCAGTGCGACGACCTGGGCGCCGGTGAGCGGGGTCTTCGTCATCGGGCGGGTCGCGCCGCCGATCTCGAGCTCGGCGAGGGCGTTCTCGTCGAGCTTGAGCAGGGTGGCGCGCTGGCTCACCATGACGGACAGGAGACGATCGAGCTGGGGCATGTGACTCAGGACACGGGGCGGACGTACGCGATATGCAGGCGGCTCACGAGCCTGAGCTGCTCGGCCGTGTACAGCTCGATGAAGCGATCGTGTGCGTCGTTGAGCACGTCGACGAGGCGCTGCCGATCCGCCCGGACCTCGGGGAAGATCGAGCCCACGTGGGTGCTTCCATCGATGAGGGTACACTCGACGCGCATGCCGACAACCCCTCGGTCCACGGCGTCGTCACCCTCGGGCAACGTCGTGCCGACGACAGCGATCTGGTTCTTCTGGACGAGGTACGCGGTGCCGTTGTCCATCACGAGCGGGAGAAAGGGATCGTCGTCGTTGAGCAGATCGAGCGGCGCTTCCGGTCCGGCGTGGAAGCGCGCCGCAGCCTGTACGAAGACGTCGCCGTCGAGGCGATACCCGTTGGCGAGGGTCACCTCGACACGGCGCCGGACCTTCTGGATTCGGTAATCGCTGATCCCGTCGCTCATTCTCGGTAATCGCTGATCCCCGCTTCGGTAATCGCTGATCCCGCGTATCGTATCAGTCTCGACCACTGCGCGCGGAAACTCAAGCTGTTGCGAACCAGTGGCTTGCGCGTCGGCGGCGGGTTACGTTCCGCCCGTGCTCGGACGCGTTCTCGCCCTGATCGGGCTTCTCGCCGCCAACGGTTTCTTCGTCGCGGCGGAGTTCTCGGTGGTTCGGTCGCGCCGGTCGCGCCTGGAGGCGATGGCCCGGGCCGGCGACGCCAAGGCGCGCCTCGTCATCCGTGCAACGACGACCCTGGGGCGCCTCCTCTCGGCGAGCCAGTTCGGGATCACCCTCGCCAGCATCGGCATCGGCGTGCTGGCCGAGGAGACCCTCGCCCACAGCATCGCGCAGTGGGCGGCCCTGTCACTGCCGGCGCGGGTGAGCGCGGCGACGGCGGGCACGGTGTGCGCGATGGCGATCGTGACCTACGGCCACGTCGTGTTCGGCGAGCTCGCGCCGCGCGCTGCCGCCCTGAACCACCCGGAAGAGGTGTCGCGGTGGCTCGTCCCCCCGCTGATGGTGTTCGCGTGGATCACCGCGCCGTTCACGTGGCTGCTCAACAAGTCGGCCGAACTGGTGCTTCGGCTGTTCGGCCAGAGGAGGACGGGCGCGGAAAACAACGTGCACTCGGCCGACGAGCTGCGCATTCTGGTCGAGCAGAGTCAGGAGGTCGGCGCCCTGGAGCGGCAGGATGCGGCGCTCATCGAGGGAGTATTCGAGTTCTCCGAGAAGAACGCGCGCGAGGTGATGACGCCGCGCACGGCGATCGATGCACTGGACATCGAGTCATCGCTCGAGGACGCCCTCGCGCTGGTGGTGGAGACGCAACGCTCGCGTTATCCGGTCTACGAGGACTCGATCGACAACATCGTCGGGCTGGTGCTGGCGAAGGACTTCATCCCCCTGCTCCGCGAGGCACCACCGGAGGACTTCACCATCGAGCGCATGATGCGTCCGGTCCACGTCGTCCCGGGCTCGCGTGAGGTGGAGGAAGTGCTGGCCGACTTCAAGCGATTGAAGGAGCACATGGCCGTGGTGCTCGACGAGTACGGCGGCACGGCGGGAATCGTGACGATGGAGGATCTGCTCGAGGAGATCGTCGGTGAAATTCTGGACGAGTACGACGAGCCGGAACCATTGGACGCCGTCGAGCCAGGACACGACGTCCTCCTTCCGGGCTCGATGAACATCGGGGAGATGAACGAGCGGTTCGGACTCGACGTCCCCGATGACGAGTACACGACGATCGGTGGTTACCTGTTCGGCGCGCTCGGGCGGCTGCCGGTGGTCGGCGATCGCGTAACGGCGAGCCACGCGGTGTTCACGGTGAAGGCGATGAATGGGCGGCGGATCGAGACGCTCGCGGTGGATCTGCATTCGATCGGGGATCGACGGGCCAAGGAGCGGTCGGAGCGGGTGTAGCTGCTCCTCTCTTACAGTAACAGCCGCTCGGGCCGGCTTCTCGGACGAAGGTTCATCCGGATACGACGGAGAGGCGGATCAGACGGATATTTGCTTTGGGGTTGCGCCGAATAGCGGTTCCGAGTGGGGACCAGGCCCAACGCGGAGGTCCGTCTCGGTGCAGCATTCTATCCCCGCAGCCATCAGAGC
>CAYTKA010000126.1:0-6241 GCA_964438255.1 uncultured Gemmatimonadaceae bacterium
GGTCCATCACCGCCACCACGCTCCACCCCGGCGCGTCGGCGGCGTATACCACCACCCGGCGGCGAACCACGTTGGCGCTCGTCTCGTGTGCAGTCTCATGCCCCGACGGGATGAATGCCTATCTAGATACATAACTATATGGTCATCTAGTTATCACTGTGAGGCACGAGCCGTCAAGCCCCCGCCGCTTAACGGTCCGTGCCAGGGGTCAGCCGTCCCGTGTCGTCCAGCCTCAGCGTCACCTTGCGCGTGAGCGGCGCCGGGTCGAGCACGTCTATCTCGACCAGCACCCGGTCGCGCGCGATGCGCATCGCCGTGACGCGGGCGCCCGCGGGCACCCCCGTCACGCCGAGCGTTGCGAGCTTCCGGGGATCCGCCAGCGTGCCGGTGAAGCTGCCACCCACCGGCAGCTCGTCCGATTGCGGCGACCCGAGCTTTGCCCCGAGCTGGTCCGCCAGGTTCGCGATGGTAGGCTGTGGCGATACCCTGACCTCCTGCGCGTGGAGCCGGGCAGTGGCGCCCGCGGATGTCGTGGCTCCGATCGCCACCCACAGGGCAGCGAGCCGGAGTGCGCGCGTGAATGGAGCGGTGGTCTTCATACCTTCCTCCCGTAGTACTGAATGAGCGCCGTGCGCCCGAGAGAAGAAGCTCCGGTAAAGCACGGCGCTGTCTGTCAGGCAAACTGCGGCACGGCGCCTCTCGTCCGCGCCAGTCGATGGATCGGGCGGGATGGTGGAGGGCGGGTTGCCCGTGCGTGTCCGCCGATACCTGACGGCCGGTGCCGTCAGCGCTGCCCATGTTGCCCGCGAATCCACCGGTGCGCTCCAGCCGTGCGTAGCCGTCGGCGGCGTGCCGTGGACCATCCTACGAGCCGCGGGAGGCGCTTCATGAAGACCGATACCTAGCTGCAGCGCGACGTACTCGACGAGCTCAGATGGGAGCCGCGCATTCGCGTCGCCTCACGCCGTCACCCTGCGCTGCCTCGTCACCGGCGTCGATCGTGCGCACGCGGAGCCACGACGGCCGGTTGCTCGTCGGTGCCCTCCTCATTCGGCGCTTCGCCTACCACGTCACCTCCCAGAGCGGCGCGGGCCCGGATTTCCGTGTGGCGGATCTGGCCGCCGAGGTTGGCGGTGTAGCCCAGCAGCACGACGACCAGGCCGGCCAGCCACATGCCGAGAAGCGTCGCCCGTCTCGGGAGCGTCCCTTCTGGGCAGCGGTGCCCGTAGCGCTCGGCCTGCGAGCGTTCGGGAAACGCGATTTCTGAGACGCGGCAACGCACCCGACCAGTCATCGAGCAACGGTCATACGACAATGCAACTACAGCGCGCGTTCTTCACCGCGAGCCGCACCGCGATCGCTGCCCTGCTCGCGGCGTGCGGCACCGATATTTCCTTTCCGACCCGAATCCAGGTACGGTTGCCATGCCGCCGGCCAGCGAGTTGCTCCAGCTTCCCGGGCAGACGGTCGACCTCCCCGTCGCCTTTCCGCCCGGCACCTACTACTTCCAGTGCGATCCGCACGCCGCGCTTGGGATGAGGGGGCACCTCATCGTCACCAGATAGCACGCGAATGAATCTTCGGTCGCAATCGCTCGGCGAGGAGATCGCCAACAGCATTACGCATGGGCTTGCGTTGCTCGCCAGCCTCGCCGCGCTTCCCGTGTTGGTCTTCACCGCCGGCGGTCATGACGGATGGCGACTCGTGGGCGCGACCGTCTTCGGCGTCACGCTCGTCCTGTTGTATCTCACCTCGACGTTGTACCACGCACTGCCAGCCTCGCGCGCCAAGCATGTCTTCCGCGTGTTCGACCACTGCGCGATCTACGTCCTGATTGCCGGCACCTACACTCCGTTCACGCTCGGTGCGTTACGGGGACCCTGGGGATGGGCGTTGCTGGCGGCGGTCTGGGCGTTGGCGCTGCTCGGGATCACGGCCAAGTGCGCCGTCGGCCTTCGCTACCCGCGGCTCTCGACCGTGCTCTATCTCGCCATGGGGTGGCTCGCGCTGGTGGCGCTCCGTCCGCTCATGACACATGTCTCTCCGCCGGGGCTTGCGTGGCTCTTTGCGGGCGGGGTCTGCTACACCGGCGGCGTTGCGTTCTACGAAACCGACGGGCGCGTCCGGTACGGCCATACGGTGTGGCATGGGTTCGTCATGGCCGGAAGCGCCTGTCATTTTTGCGCCGTGCTCTGGCACGCCGGGCGCGCAGGAATGTCCGGCGGAGTGTGATCTTCGGTGAGTGCCCCGATCTTCATGGTGCTGCTCGCTCGCGGGGGCGAGTTTGCCGGACGGCCCGCCGGCGGCGGGAGTGTGGAAGATGATATCGCGATGGCGGAGCACGCACATCGTGAGCTGGAGGACGTGGATGAGGCGCTCCGACTCATTTACGAGGAGCCCGATCGCTACGGCGTCTGTGCGACGTGCGGCGAGCCGATCCTGATCGATCGCCTGCGGATCATCCCCGCGACGCCGTACTGCCAGCGCCACGCGCCGGCGCGTTAGAGGACTGAGCACGGCCCAGCGAGACCACCGTCGATCGTGCGTCACGTCGGGCGGGACCTGACGGCAACGGCGACTGTCTCGGCTAGGCTGAAGGATGCGCGGCAGGGTTGGCACGCCGCCGAGTTGATTGGACGACGTGGCCGCCTTTCATCCGGTGCCGCGTACCCTGGAGTCCGACCGCGGACAGGAGAGACGACGATGAAGAGCGACATCCAACTGCAGCGAGACATCACGGACGAGCTCTCGTGGCAGCCCAACACCCACGACGTCGAGATTGGCGTGGCGGTGAAGGACGGCGTGGTCACGCGGAGCGGTACGGTGTCGAGCTTCGCGCAGAAGCTGGCAGCAGAGCGTGCGGCCGAGCGCGCCGCGTCGTCGGCGCCCGGTGTGACGTATGTCGAGGACAAGATGACGGTCACCTTCTGAGCCACACGCGACGCCATCGCTAGCCGTCGGCAGTCTCGCGACATTCGACTCCACTCGGGAGGACACCATGAGCACGCTCGCCTATCGTCTCCGGCACGACGTCGGGCATCCGGTGCGCATTCTCGTCGAGCCAGCGACCGATGCACGCAACCGGCTGACGACCGCATTTCGTCCCCTGCTCGCACTTCCACATCTGATCCTGGTCGGCGGTCCTATCGCCTCGGTCGCGTGGACCGCCTCGCCGGGTGATCGTCCGCGCGTGGAAGCGAGTGCCGGAGTGCTCGGCGCCGTAGCGTGGGTCGCCGCCGTGTTCGGATGGTTCGCTATCCTGTTCACCGGCCAGTTCCCGGCGGGACTGCGGGATCTGGTCGCCTACTACCTGCGCTGGCGCGTGCGTGCAATCGCGTACACTGCCCTGCTCCGCGACGAGTATCCGCCGTTCGGCGATGGTCCGTATCCGGCGAGCCTCGAGATCACGGGACCCGAGGCGCCGCGCGACCGGCTGACCGTTGCGCTTCGGCTGATACTTGCGATCCCGCATCTCATCATCGTCTCGCTGCTCGGGATCGCATGGGGGGTCACGACGATCATCGCGTGGCTCGTCATCCTGGTCACCGGCCAGTACCCGACGGCGCTGTACGAATTCAGCGTCGGTGTGCTGCGGTGGACGACGCGGGTCGAGGCGTACCTACTGCTGTTGCACGACGAGTATCCGTCCTTCTCGCTCGAGTGACGGAGGGCTAGGCACGGGCGCCGAGCGGCGGAGTCGGTGCCGCCGGCGCGATACGGATGCGCGCGTCGATGATCGTCGCACCGGTCTCGTGCACGCGAATCGGGTTGAGATCGAGCTCGGCGATCTGCGGCAGATCCTCCACCATGGCGCTGACGCGCGTGATCGCGTCGACGAGGGCGGGCTCGTCGCGCTGCGGGGTGCCACCGTAGCCGGCCAGAAGCGGATAGGTGTGCAGCTCGCGCACCATGTCGTACGCGTCGCGCTCGGTCACGGGTGTGAGCCGAACCGAGACGTCCTTGAGCAACTCGACGAGCACACCCCCTGCCCCACACGCGAGCACGGGCCCGAAGCTCGGATCGTGTACCACACCGACGATCATCTCCAGACCCTCGGGTGCCATGCGCTGCACGAGAAAGCCCTCGGCGACGCTGTCCGACGCGTGCAGCGCCTTCGACATCTCGGTGGCCGCTACCGCCACGTTCGCGGGGGCCAGCGACAGGCGCACCGCGCCGGCCTCCGTTTTGTGCACGAGACCCGGGACGATCGCTTTCAGCGCGACGAGTGGCCCGAGCTCCCGGGCGACCCGGGCCGCTTCCTCCACCGTGCCGGCGATGTGCTGCTCCAGCACCGGTAGTCCGTAGGCAGCGAGGAGCTGCCACGTCTCCGCGGGAGACAGCCACCCGCCTCCGCGCCCGAGCGCCGTCGCGACGACGGCGGCCGCGTCGTCGCGCCGCAGGTCGGTGTGTGCGCGCGGCGCCTCGACAGGCGCGGCACGCCACGCCGCGTAGTGCGCTGCCCGCGCCAGTGCGAGCGCGGCATCCTCCGGGAAGGCATACGACGGCACGTGCACGTCGGTCGTGCGCAACACGTCCGGGACACCGCTCGCCTGCATGAACACGCTCAGCACGGGTTTCGCTCCATTGATGGCGCGCACCCCGTCCACGATCGCACGCGCCGCGTCGTCCGGCGTGGTGACGAGCGGCGGGATGAAGATCACGATGAGCGCGTCGACGTGCCGGTCGGCGGCGAGAATGCCGATTGCCTTCCGGTACTGCGCCGCCGTCGCCGAGGCGATCATGTCCACGGGATTCTCGACGCTCGCTTCGGCCGCGAGCAGTGTACGCAGCGTCGCGGTGGTGCTCTCGTCGAGGAGCGGGATCTTGAGCCCCTCCGCTTCGCACGCATCGGCGCAGAGAATACCGGGGCCTCCGGCATTCGTGAGAATCGCGACGCGATCGCCGCGCGGCAGCGGCTGGCTCGCGAGCAGCGCGGCGACGTCGAACATGTCGGAAAGCGTGTCGGTGCGGATCACACCAGCCTGCCGGAACAGCGCGTCGACCGTCACATCCGAGCTGGCGAGCATCGCGCCGGTGTGTGATCCCGTGGCGCGCGCACCGGCGGGCGAGCGCCCACTCTTCACTGCCACGATCGGCTTCGTGCGTGCGACACGACGCGCGATACGAGAGAACTTGCGTGGATTGCCGAACGACTCGAGGTAGAGGAGGACGAGCTGCGTGCTCGGATCCTGCTCCCAGTAGCAGAGGAGATCGTTGCCCGAGATGTCCGCCTTGTTCCCGACGGAGACGAAGCTCGACAGGCCGAGCCCCCGCCTGCCGGCGTAGTCGATGACGGCGAGTCCCAGCGCGCCGCTCTGCGACATGAATCCCATGTTGCCCGCGCCGGGCGCGGTCGGCGCGAAGGTCGCGTCGAGACGCACACGAGGGTCCGTGTTCACGATGCCCATGCAGTTCGGACCGATGAGGCGCATGCCGCTCGCGCGGCAGATCTCGAGCAGCGCCTGCTGGCGGCGGCGCCCCTCCCCGCCCTGCTCGGCGAATCCGGCCGATACGACCACGAGCGAGCGCACACCCTTGCGGCCACACGCGCGCGCCACGTCGAGCACGGCAGCCGCCGGCACGACGACCACGGCGAGATCGACGTCGCGCGGAATGTCCTCCACCGACCGGTACGCGACGATGCTCTGCACGACATCGGCCTGCGCGTTGACCGGGAACACCGGTCCCTCGAAGCCGAAGGCGAGCAGGTTGCGCAGCACCTCGCCGCCGATCGTTCCGCGCCGGCGCGATGCGCCGATCACCGCCACCGACCTCGGCGAGAGGAACGCGTGCATCGCGTTCACGGCCGCCGATGCGTCGCGCTGGTCGAACCGCGTAAGAGCCGCAGGGGTCAGCTCGGTCGGCAGCTCGACGTGGATCTCACCCGGATGTGGCGTCGTCCGCGTCGGCAAACCCGCGTCGCGAAACACCGCCAGCATCGCGCTGTTGCCCGGCCGTATCGTTGCCTCGAAGGTGTGTACACCACCGCTGGCGGCGAGCTGGGCGAGCTCGCCGAGCAGTATCGTACCGAGCCCTTGCCCCTGCCGTTCGTCGGCGATCGTGAAGGCACACTCGGCGCGGCCCCCGCCGATCGGTACGTACTCGGCATGCGCGACGATGTGTGCATCACGTCCCGCCGTCGCCACGAGGCCGACACTCTCAGGCTCCGGTCGTGCCAACCGGCGCGCCTGCCCCGGGACGGCGGCGTCGCCGACTGCAGCGCAAAGGCGATGCATGCGAG
>CAYTKA010000127.1:0-6238 GCA_964438255.1 uncultured Gemmatimonadaceae bacterium
CGCAGCCATCTGCGCGTCGTATGGATCGGGCGTCGCATCGTCATCCGCGACGGTGACGTTGAGCTCCGGCGTCTCGAGGATCAGCGGAATCTCCCTCGATCGTGGGTCTGCGAGCAGCCAGCGAAAGGGCTCCACGCCAATGTGGCCGTCACCGATGAGGACGTGACGATCCTTGTTCGATCCGAGCGGCGACTCGCTGTCGTTCAGGTGAAAGAACGCCGGCGCTTCGCCCGTCGCCTCCTCGAATTCGTCCAGCACTCGCGTCAGCGCATCGCGAGACGCGGTGATGTCATAGCCCGACGAATGCAGGTGGCAGGTGTCGAGACCGTAGCCGGTGCGCGCCCGCAGCCGCTTCGGGATGTGCTGCAGGATCGCCTGCACTTCCGCCGCGGTGCGCGCGAACGTGCGTCCGGCGCCGGCGGTGTTTTCCACGAGCAGCCGCGTCGTGCCCTGCACCTGGCCGAGCGCGTGCACGATCGCGGTGGCGACTCGCTCGGCGGCCGCGTCGCGGTCGTCGTCGGTGGCGGCGCCCGGGTGAAAACACACCGCGTACACGCCGAGGGCCGTCGACCGCTCGAGCTCCTTCGCGAGTCCGTCGCGGGCGCGCAGCCACTTCTGTTCGTCCGGCGTCGCCGTATTCAGAACGTAGGGAGCGTGCACCATCACCTTGTCGAGGCGGATCGGTGTGTTGGCGAGCGTGTCGCGAAAGCGCGTCACGCGCTCGGGCCGGATGGAGACCTTGTCGCCGTAGTACTTGGGGATCGCGGTGAAGATCTGCAGCGCGCGCATACCCGCGTTGGCGGCGCGCAACGCCGCCATGTGAATTCCACCGTTGTCGACGGTGTGCACGCCGATGTAGTGCATCAGCGATGGTCGGAGGACTTATTGGACAGATCGAGCATCGTTGCCTGCCCGACGTACGACACCGACTGCGGATTGCGGAGCTCGCGCAGCCGCTTCACGACTTCGGCGATTCGTCTGGCTTGCGTCTGGATGACCTCCACCTGCTCGTTGCGCTCGCCGCGATCGGCGAAGTCCATCTGGAGGAGCTCGGCATGGCCGAGGAGCGCCGAGAGAGGATTGTTGATCTCGTGCTGCAGTGCGATCGTCGTCTCGCCGACGCCGGCGAGCCATCGCGCCCGTTGGAGCTCGACTTCGGTGGCGCGGCGCTCGCGCTCCCGGTCGATACGCCGTTCGGCGATGCGCAGCCGCGCGCGCAGGTTTTCCGGAGTCACCGGCTTGGTGACATAGTCGTCGGCGCCGACGTCGAGCACCGCGGTGAGGTCGTCGGGTCCATCGTGGCCGGTGATCACGAGGATGAACGTCTCGCGCTGCGGATCCGCGTTGCGGATGCGTGAGCAGACCTCGAGGCCGTTCATTCCGGGCATGTCGATGTCGAGCAGCACCAGCGGCGGGTGATCGGTCTCGAAACGCTGCCACGCCGCGGCGCCATTCTCCACGAGCTGCACGTCGTGTCCGAGGCTGTCGAGCACCGCCCGTATCAGCGTTCGGACGACCGCGTCGTCGTCGGCGACCAGAACGTTCATCGAATGAAGAGATCGTTCATCGGAGATGACCCACACGCAGCAACCGAACGGCCCGCAGACTGTCGGCTGCAGCGCGCTGCAGCCATGACACGGCCACCGTGCGACCCGCGAGTGCGAGATCCGGTGCGCTCGCCCTGCCGACCCCTGACGCGACGGGCGTTCGGCGCTCGAAAATGTGGCCCATGGTGCGCGAAATCGCGAGGCCGATCTGCGATGGATCATTCAGATCCTCGTACGTCACCAGGATCTCATCGCCCTGCGCGGCAACAGCGGCGGCCCCGAGGCGCTCACCGTAGACGATCGGCACCGGTGCATGAAAGACCGACGCCCGGTCCATCGAATGTGCGAAGAAGATGCCGGTGCCCTCCGACGAGGTGAGCGAGTATACGACGTGTACGTTGGCGCCGTCGCCCGCGATGCCCGGCGCCGGACGCGCGCAGCCCACCGCGCCGACGTCGGAGCTGTCGACGACCGCGGCGGGGCGCCACGTGCTGCCGCTGTCCTCGGAGTAGCTCCCGAGAAGCGATGCACTGCGATCCGGACGCGGCGCCCACCACGCGGCGTAGACGCGAGCGCTGTCGAGCCACGCAAATCGATACGAGCCCTCACAGCGCGTCGGACCGCCGGGCAGCGCCGGCGGCGACGCCGTTGGCGGCAGCACGATTACCCTGCCCCCGCGATCCAGCGCGATGTGTCCCTCGGTCGTCGACAGCGGCACCGCCTCGGACCAGACGACGGGCGTGTCCTGACAGGAGCAGACCACGGCCGTACAGGCGAACGCGACCAAGTAGCGGCGCGCGGCGCGCGACACGAGCTTCATGCAGAGAGAATACCGGATAACTTTCCGCTCATCTACGGCGGCGCCGCCGCTCCGCCGGTCGAGCAGGGATCGTCAACCGTCGAGCAACCCATGGCCGCACCAGCAGCAACCACCTCGAAAGCAGGAGGCGCAGCCTCCGCGCCGATACGCGCAGCCGCGCAGTCGGAGCAGGCCGCGCGCGCGACCTCGCCCGCCGGCGCGCCGCTCGCGGGCTTCACTGGGACCAGGCGCGTGCCGCCGCCACAAAACGAGGCGGTGAAGTCCTACGCTCCCGGCTCCGCCGAGCGCAAGCAGCTCAAGCAGCGTCTTGCGGAGATGGCGAACGAGCGCGCCGACATCCCCCTCATCATTGGCGGCGAAGAGATCCGCACGGGCGCGACGGCCCACGCCGTGATGCCGCACGCTCACGAGCACGTGCTCGCCGATTGGCATAAGGCCGACGCGCGACACGTCGAGCGCGCGATCGCCGCCGCCCGTGCGGCGCACGAGGAATGGTCGAACTGGGCGTGGGAGGATCGCGCCGCTGTCTTTCTCAAAGCCGCCGAGCTCCTCGCCACCGGCTGGCGCGCGACGTTGAACGCGGCGACGATGCTCGGCCAGTCGAAAACAGCCTTCCAGGCGGAGATCGACTCGGCGTGCGAGCTGATCGACTTCTGGCGCTTCAACCCGCACTACGCGCAGGAGTTGTACGCAGAGCAGCCGCTCTCCACGCCGGCGATGTGGAACCAGCTCGACTACCGCGCGCTGGAGGGCTTCGTCTATGCGGTGACGCCGTTCAACTTCACCTCGATCGGCGGCAATCTGCCAACCGCGCCGGCGTTGATGGGCAATACCGTCGTCTGGAAACCGGCGTCCACAGCGATGTTGTCGGCGTACTACATCATGAAACTCCTCGAGGCGGCTGGGCTGCCGCCCGGCGTGATCAACTTCGTTCCCGGTGACGCGAAGGAGATCTCGGACGTATGCCTCGGTCATCGCGATCTCGCCGGTGTGCATTTCACCGGGAGCACCGCGGTCTTCAACAGCATGTGGAAGACGATCGGCGCGAACATGGGTCGATACGCTTCGTATCCGCGCATCGTCGGGGAGACGGGTGGCAAGGACTTCATCGTCGCGCACGCGTCGGCCGATCCCCAGGCGCTCGCCGTCGCAATCGCGCGCGGCGGATTCGAGTACCAGGGGCAGAAGTGCTCCGCCGTAAGCCGCGTGTACGTGCCGCGGTCGATCTGGGGGGACGTGCGCGATCGCACCGTTGCGATGATGGAGGATCTGCGCATCGGTGACGTGACCGATTTCCGCAACTTTCTCGGTGCCGTGATCGACCGGAAGGCGTTCGACAAGATCAGCGAGTACATCGCCGACGCGAAGCAGAATGCGACAATCGTCGCCGGGGGAAGAACCGACGGCGACAAGGGCTACTTCATCCATCCGACGCTGATCGAGACGGAGCGCCCCGACTATCGACTCTTGTGCGAGGAGATCTTCGGACCGGTGGTGACGGTTCACGTGTACGACGATGCGCAGTGGGATCAGACGCTGCGGATCGTGGACCGCACGTCGCCGTATGCCCTCACCGGCGCCGTGTTCGCCAGCGACCGCGGCGCCATTCGTGAGGCGGCGATGGCGCTGCGGAACGCGGCGGGCAATTTCTACATCAACGACAAGCCAACGGGCGCGGTCGTGGGCCAACAGCCGTTTGGTGGCGCGCGCGGGTCGGGCACGAACGACAAGGCTGGGTCGAAGCTCAATCTCGTGCGTTGGGTAAGCGCTCGGTCGGTGAAGGAGACGTTCGCGCCGCCGCAGGACTACGCATACCCGTTCATGGGAGAGAAGTAACGTGCGGTCATGACCGTACGCCTGATCAACCAGAGCGACGTCCGCCGTGTTCTGAGCATGACGGCGTGCATCGCCGTGATGCGGGAAGCCCTGTCGAGTCTCTCCCGTGGCGACGCGACGTCGCCGCTGCGATGGGTGATGATGCTGCCGGACGGGCAGAGCGCCTTCGCGATGATGCCGGCGTACGCCGGGGGGGAAGAGCAGCGCATCGTGGGCGCCAAGGTGATCACGGCGTTCAACGCGAATCACGGCACGCCATACGACTCGCATCAAGGGGTCGTGTTGCTGTTCGAGGCCGAGCACGGACAACTCGTTGCCATCGTGGACGCGACGGCGATCACCACCGTGCGAACCGCGGCGGTATCGGCCGTGGCAACGGACGCGCTGGCGCGTGAGGGCGCCGCGGTGCTCGCGATCCTTGGCGCGGGAGTGCAGGCACGGTCGCATGTGGAGGCGATGTGCAGCGTGCGCCCGGTGCGGGAGATTCGCATCTGGAGCCGGTCCACCGAACATGCGCGCACCCTCGCCGCGGGCGCCGCCCGCGAATGCCCCGCGGAGATACGGGTCGCGCCCACCGCCGCCCTGGCTGTGCGCGGCGCGGATGTCGTGTGCACGACGACGTCATCACGCAACCCGGTGCTCGAGGGAGCATGGCTGAGCCCCGGAGCTCACGTGAACGCCGTCGGTGCCTGCGTGCCCTTCGCGCGGGAGCTCGACACGACGGCGGTGACACGCGCGCGATTGTACGTCGATCGGCGCGAATCGGCACTGCGCGAACCCGGCGACATACTCGAGCCGCTGAAGGAGGGAGCGATCACGGCCGGCGACATCGTGGCGGAACTGGGTGACGTGCTCACCGGTCGAGCCGCCGGCCGGAAGAGTCCTGACGAAATCACCTTGTTCAAATCGCTCGGCCTCGCGATCGAGGATCTCGCGGCGGCGGCTTATGTGCATCGCATCGCGCTGGCGGAACAGATCGGCACCGACGTTGAGCTCGGAGGCCATCGTGAGCGCGTCTAGCGCCTCGAGCTCGCTCACGCCGACCAGCTCGCGGCAGCTCGAGGCCCCGGCGCTTCAGGACATCGTGGCGGCAAGGCAGCGCATCGCCGGCAGCGTGTTCCGCACCCCGCTGGTGCGATTGCAGGTGGAGGCTCCCTGCGAGATCTGGCTGAAGCTGGAGAACCTGCAGCCCATCGGCTCGTTCAAGTTGCGCGGCGCCACGAATGCCATGCTCCGCATGGCTGCGTCCGACGTCGGCGGCGGCGTGTACACGGCCAGCGCCGGCAACATGGCGCAGGGGCTGGCGTGGGCTGCGCGGCAGCTCGGCGTACCCTGCACGGTGTACGTGCCGGAGAGCGCTCCGGAGACGAAGATCGCGGCGATCCAGCGCCTCGACGCTCGCATCGTTAGGCTGCCATTCGACGACTGGTGGCGCGTGATCGCGGACCGTGGGCGCCCCGGCGAGACCGGCCGGTTCGTGCATCCGTTCGCCGATCGCGACGTGATGGCGGGGAATGGCACGATCGCGCTCGAGATCCTGGAGGATCTGCAGGATGTCGATGCGGTGCTGGTCCCCTTCGGCGGCGGTGGACTCGCGTGCGGCATCGCCGCGGCGATGCTCGAGACCGCGCCAGGCGTGAGGGTATTTGGGTGCGAAGTGGAAACCGCCGCGCCCCTCGCCGCGTCCTTTGCCGCGGGTCGAGCAACGCCGGCCAGCTACACACCGACATTCGTGGACGGGATCGGCAGCAAGGGGCTGCTGCCGGAGATGTGGCCGCTCGCACACGCTCTCCTGTCCGGCGCGCTGGTCTCGTCGCCGTCGGAGATCGCGGCCGCAGTGCGACTGCTGATCGAGCGGAGCCGCATCGTGGCGGAGGGAGCAGGAGCCGCGGGCGTTGCGGCGGCGCTGGCCGGGCGCGCGGGGGCAGGGCGCGTCGTGTGCGTCGTGTCGGGTGGAAATATCGATCTTCCCAAGCTTGGAATGATCGTGGCGGGCTCCGTGCCGTGACGGCGCAAGGGCTTGAGGGCGCTGACG
>CAYTKA010000128.1:0-6078 GCA_964438255.1 uncultured Gemmatimonadaceae bacterium
TCTGAGAAGCCGGCCCGAGCGGCGGTTAAAGAGGAGCGGATCGAGCGGATGAACCTGCGTCAGAGCGCCGGCTGAATAGCGCTCACGGCTGCAGAGCGATCGTCGCGTAGAATCGCCACGCACCCTTCACCGGTTCGTCGATCGCGCGCGCGACACCGGTCATCACTTCGACATCCGGCGTCCCGAGTGCGGCGATGGCGGGAATGCGCTGGCGCAGCTCGGCGCCGTAGCTGCGACGCTCGGTCTTGAAGTCGTCCGTCGTCACGCCGGCGTAGAAGACGTCGAATCCGGCGACGGGAACCGTGGCGCGGTACGACGTGAACGACGCCCCGGTGGCGCTCGCGAGCGGATACGCCGGCGCTTCGACGCGCCGCGCGTCGTACAACGGATCGACGAGTGGCGAGTCGAATCCACCGACGACGAACCGCTCCGGCGAATCGGGGAGCGTCGTGCGCAGCGTTCCGACGGCGACAGCCACGGTGGACAGCGGCTCGTTGCCATTCCCCACGCCGAGCATGAGCGCGGTACGCTGCCGCAGATACGACCCACCGAAGGTGTTGCCTGCCTCGCCCAGCACGCGCGCCTCTTCACGGTAGCGCGTCTCCTCGTCGCGCTGGCGGAATACGCCGCGGAATGCCAACAGCGCCGCCCGGCGCGTGAGCGGGTCGAGCGACTCGGCGTGCTGATGTTCGGCCAACGCCGCAAGCGTCGACGTGAGATCGAAGCCGTCGCCCGCGTAGAGACGCTCGAGTCGCAGCGCCCCACCGCCGCGCGAGAGATCGAGTCCCGCAAGACGTGCCGAGTCGAGCAAGCCTGACGGCGCTTCGTGCGACAGCCACCCGCTCAGCCGAATCTCGGTGCGGCGAGCGCGCGACGACACCGTGAGCGCGCCCCCCTCGGGCAATGCGCCGCTCCCGGCGGATCCGGTGAGCGCGACGCCGAGACGCCCGACGGGATCGCTGCGGACGAGTGCGAGCTGCACGGTCGATCCGCCAAACCCTGTCGTGGTCGTTGGCAACAATCGGACGCGCGACGGTCCCCATCCATAGCCCTGCTCGGACGGTGGGGCAGCACGCCGCGGCCGCGTCGCCGAGTCGCTCGCGGCGCGCCGCGAGCGCGGGGGCAACACGGGAGAGAGTGAGTCCGAGAGCGCGAGGGCGATCGTGCCGTTCGCAATGGGCTGCGAACGCGCGCTGTCGGGCGGCAGCCGCCGCAGGTCGTATCCTCTCGCGTGCAGCGCGAGATACCACACCACGCCATCGGGCGCGACGTCCGCCGCGACGGCGGCGCCGGTGACCGACGTGAGCGGCGTCGCGCGACCAGCCGCATCGAGGCGCTCGAGGTTGGCAATGCCCGTCGCCTCCGACGTCACGACGATCTCCCTCCCGTCGGGAGCGAACGTCGCGTCGTAGCGTGTCACGCCGTCGTCGGGATCGGCGTAGCGCAGCTCACCGCTCTCCGGCGACACGCGCGCGATGCGCCACCGATCATTCGATTGTTCGGCGACGACGATCTCGTCCGTCGTGTGTGAGACGCGCGGGCGATAGTAGTTGCGCGCGACACTGCCCGAGCGCAAGACGCGAACGCTTCCCGTGGTGAGATCCACGCGAACGAGGTCGCACCACCCGTGGGCGCACCGCACGGCGGCGGCCCAGCGCCCATCCGCCGATGGGTCGGCGTCGCGCAGCGCCGCCCCATGAGTCAGCCGCCGCAGATCTCCGTTCTCGGCGCTCCACAGGTATAGGTCGGGGCGGAGCGTGCCGTCGCTCAACGGCGTGGAGCGCGTGACGAGCAGGTGCTTGTTGTCGGCCAACCAGCGCGGTGTTTCATACGGAGCGCCGTCGGTCGCGATGAGCGCGATGACTTCCTTCTTCGGCGGTGGATAGGGGGAGCGGTCCGGGACGTCTTCCGGATCGCGGCGCAGCAATGCGATGCGCCGGCGCTGCGCGGCGGTGTCGGGCTCGTCCGCTGTTCGCCACACGACGAGCCGACTGGGTGCATCCTGTCGGCGCACCGTCAGCGCGACGTACTGTCCATCGGGTGATACAGCGGGATCGCCCGTGTTGCGTTGGAGTCGTTGTACGAGCGTACCTTCCGCCAGTCCCGTCCGCCGCAGCGCATGCTCGAGGGCGAGCGCGTCACCGGTGACTTCCGCACTGAAGCGGCCGTACAGCTCGTCCGGCGGCGCGCCGTACACTCCCGTAAACGCGGCCTCGAACGAGCGGTCGGTCACCGCGGTCATCCGCCGCCAGAGCGCCACGACGCTCGAGTCGCCATGGCGCCGTGCGAGCCATTCGAGATATGCCGAGCCGACGAGGTACGCGAAGCTCGCCGTCTCCCACCCGCCGCCGGTCGCGCTCAACTGACCGTACGCCGGCATGCGGCCGTCGAGCGCGAACTGTCGAATGATGGCGGCGCGCCACGCGTTGTTCGGTCGCCCGCTTCCCGTGATGCGTCCCTCGACGTACGTCGCGTATCCTTCGATCACCCAGCGCGGCGCCTTCGTCGCGATCGGACCGAGCGGGACCGGAGACAGCGACCAGAGCAAGCGCCTGAAGCGATTGCGCGAGGGCCGGCTCAGGTGTGCGACGTGCGCGTACTCGTGCGTGACGAGCAGCTCCTGCCAAACGCGCGCGTTGCCGATCTCCTCGCGCGGGTCGGGGGGCTTGGGCCAGAGCACGATCGTCGGCGCGTCGAGTGGGGTGAACGCATAGCCGTTGGACACGTTGGCCGGGTCGTCCACCACGACGTGCACGCGCTTCGGCGGCGCGTATCCGACGAGCCGCTGCACCTGGTCACGCACGCCCTCGATGCGCTCGGCGAGTGACAGCGTCCATGTCCGATACTCACTCGGATAGTGAAAGACGAAGTGCTCGGTTTCAGCGGTGTGCCAATCGAGCCAGGGACGTGGTGTGAGCGGAGCCTGTGATGACGCGCCAGGCGCCACCAATGTGGTCAGGAGCGCGGCGAGAGCGAGCGAGAGCGCACGACGCGTCCCGGCGCAGTCGAAAACGCAAAGGGACGCGTGCCATGGGCGTGCGTCCCTTCGGTTGGGGTCGTTGAATGAGGAGCGCGCTCGATCAGCCACGCGCGGGGGCCTTCCCGCGGATTCTATCGTGCAGCCAGGTGAGCGGAATGACGAACAGCGGCGTCAGAACGAAGCCGAGCAGCGAGTTGATCCAGACGAGCGCGATGTAGAAGCAGCAAAGTCCGAGACCAACCCACAGCGTGCCGAGCGGGCCATGTGTTTCCAAGGAAATCGACTCCTGTTGCCGTGAAATCGGTTGGAACGCGTGCAAGATAGCCGGGCGTCGGGAGGCGAGCCAGAGGCTACCCGCGGGGGCGAGGGGGATGGAATGCCGCTATACTTAGACGATGCAACACGATCCCACGCGCGCCGTGCTCCAGGCGGCGCGGCGCGCGGCGCGAGCCTCCGACGCACCCATGGTGCTCGCCGTCTCCGGCGGGCTGGACTCCATGGTGCTGTTGCACGCCATGGCGGACGTGGCGCGTTCGCGCATCGCCGCCGTGGCGACGCTGGATCATGCGACCGGCCCTGCTGCCGAGACGGCGGCGGCGCACGTCGCCCAAACGGCAGCCGCGCTCGGCTTTCCCTGTGTGACCGGGCGACTGGCAAGTCCGGCCGCGCCGACGGATGGGCTCGAGGCGGCGTGGCGTCGCGAGCGCCATCGCTTCCTGCGTGACAGCGCCGAACGATTCGCCGCGCGCGTCGTCACCGGGCACACGGAGGACGACCAGATCGAGACCGTGCTGATGCGCCTGCTGCGTGGGAGCGGAACGCGCGGGCTCGCTGCGCTCTATGCGCCGAGCGACGTCGTACGGCCGTTCCTCCACCTGCGGCGCGCGACGCTCCTGGCCTACGCGCGCGCGGCGGGGGTGACGTGGTGTGAGGATCCGAGCAATAACTCGCCGCGGCACCTCCGCAACCGAGTGCGACACGATCTGCTCCCCGCGCTCCGTCAGGCCGATCCGACGATCGACGCGACGCTTCTCTCGCTCGCGCGCCGTGCGGCGGAGTGGCGCGCCGCGGTGGAATCGTTCGTGGACGAGACGGTGCGGCCCCTGCGATACGATGCGGATACTCTCGAGGTCGGCGCGGCGGAACTGGCTGGCTACGACGTGGATTCTCTCGCCGTGCTCTGGGGCTCGCTGGCTGGTCGCGTCGGTCTCGCGCTCGATAGACGCGGAACCAGTCGTCTTGCCGAGTTTACTAAGTCGTATGCTCGGAGCGGCCTCGTTCCGCTCTCGGGCGGCTGGTGTGTCGAGGCGCACGGTGATCGCTATGTTCTGAGGCGATCATTCGTCGAGCAGGGCGCGCCGGCGAGCTTGCCAGAGCAGGGGGAGCTGCGCTGGGGGTGGTTCGCCTTCAGTGTGGTCAATGATCGGTCGGCACTGCCGACGGCTGCGACCGACGGAAGCTGGACGGCGGCGATCTCCGCCTCGGCGAGCGTGACGGTGCGACCGTGGAAGGCGGGGGATCGTCTCGGATCGGTCGGCGGCGGTCCGCGCCGCCGCGTCAAGCGGTATCTGTCGGACGCCGGCGTACACGGCGCCGATCGGGCCGGTTGGCCGGTGGTCACGACGTCGGACACTGAGGATGTCCTCTGGATTCCAGGAGTACGCCGCAGCGACGCGGCAACCGAGCGGTCCGGCCGACCGGTACGATATTATTCCTGTGAGCGCATCGATCGCTGATCCGCGCCTCGAGGGTCGGACCCTTCGCCGCATCGTCTATGACGCGCCAGAGATTGCTCGGCGCGTCAAGGAGCTCGGCAAGGAGATCACCGCGGCGTACCCCGATGGGGAGCTGCTCGTGCTCGGGTTGCTCAAGGGGAGCTTCATCTTTCTCAGCGATCTCGTCCGTGAGATCAATCGCCCGCTCCACGTCGACTTTCTGGTCGCGGCGAGCTATGGCGACGCGACGGTGTCGAGCGGACACGTGCGGCTGGTGTACGATCCGGAGACGCGGTTGGAGGGCAAGCACATCCTCCTGGTCGAGGACATCGTGGACACTGGGCGCACATTGAACCGTCTGATGGATTTGCTTCAGGCACGGAATCCGCGTTCGCTGGAGATCTGCGCCCTGCTGCACAAGCACGTCGCGTCGGAGCTGAGGTACGAGACCAAGTTCATCGGTTACGACGCGCCGCACGAGTTTCTGGTTGGTTACGGATTGGATCACGCCGAGAGCTTTCGGCATCTGCCATACATCGCGAGCCTGCTGTAAACGCCGGTACCCATGACTCCGAACAACGACAAGAACAACAAGGGGACCAACTGGGGGCGTCTGAGCAAGACGCTCTCCTTCTGGATCCTCATTCTGCTCATCCCTGTCGCGCTGATTCAGCTCTCGAACACACGCGCGGAGTCCTCGCCCGAGATCCGGTACGATCAGTACCGCGAGCAGCTCGAGAAGGGGAACATCGCCGAGGTCATGGTACAGGGCGGTAAGAACGTGAGCGGGACCTTCCGCGAGCCGGTCACCGTGGCGAACAAGCCGGTGCGGAAGTTCACGATCCAGCTTCCGGCGGCCAACTCGCCGCAGGAAGTGCAGGTGCTGCTCGACAAGAAGGTCCAGATCACGTCGCAGGATGCCAAGCCCAGCCTGATGGCGTGGGTGGTGAACTTCCTGCCGTGGCTGCTGCTCATCGGCTTCTATCTCTTCCTCTTCCGTCAGATGCAGGCGGGGGGGAACAAGGCGTTCTCCTTCGGCAAGTCGAAGGCGAAGCTGCTCACCGGCGACACGCCGAAGGTGACCTTCGCCGACGTCGCCGGCGCGGATGAGGCGAAGCAGGAGCTTCAGGAGATCATCGAGTTCCTGAAGGATCCGCAGAAGTTCACCAAGCTCGGCGGACGTCTGCCCAAGGGCTGCCTGCTCGTCGGTCCGCCGGGCACGGGCAAGACGCTCCTCGCGCGCGCCGTTGCCGGCGAGGCGGGACGTCCCTTCTTCTCCATGTCGGGCTCCGATTTCGTCGAGATGTTCGTTGGCGTCGGTGCGTCGCGCGTGCGCGACCTGTTCGAGCAGGGGAAGGCGCAGGCGCCGTGCATCATCTTCAT
>CAYTKA010000129.1:0-6014 GCA_964438255.1 uncultured Gemmatimonadaceae bacterium
GTCTGGAAGAACTGCTGCTCCGTGCCGTCCCAGAAGTTCAGGCCGAACGCCGGATCGGGCTCGTTCCACACCTCCCAGATGTCCACCTGGCCGGCAAGCGATTGTGCGGTCGTTCGCATCATGGTCTGGTACGCCGCCGTGTCGACGTAGGCCTTGCCGTGCGGCCAGCCATTGAGCGGGTATCCCCACAGATCGGAGAGCACGAGGTCGTAGCGCGCGCCGAAGCTCTTCGCCTGGGCCGGTGGTACGGTTCCAGGTACGCCGCGCCAGAGCGCCGGCCGCAGGGGCGCGATTTGCGCCGACAGATCGGGCCTCGGTCCGCTTCCACCACTCTGGTGCAGCAGTCCGCTCATCGGCTTCACCGGAAGCGCCGTCGAGAAGTCGACCGTGATCACCGCGAACGCTGCCGTGTCGCCGGGCGAGACGATCGCTGCCGATGTGTCGCTGCCCGACGATGCACACGCGCCGCAGGCGAGCGCCAGCGTGGCGATCAGCGTCCAGCGCCCCACCTGGCGGGACGGAGTGGCGCGCATGTGCGCACGGCATACATTGATCTTCTGCATCACACAGGCGAGGGGGTATGGCATTCGATCTTCGCCAGGAGGTCCAGAGCTCGCTCGGCAACGCCTATCGCGTGAGCCGCGAGATCGGCGGCGGTGGGATGTCGCGCATCTTCATCGCCGACGACGAGACGCTGGGGCATCGCGTCGTCGTGAAGGTGCTCCCGCCGGATCTCGCCGGCGGCGTCAATCTGGAGCGCTTCAAGCGCGAGATACAGTTCGCGGCGCAGCTGCATCACCCCAACATCGTCCCGGTGCTCGCGGCGGAACAGACGAGCAACCTCCTATACTATACGATGCCGCTCATCGGCGGCGAGACGCTGCGTGCGCGATTGGACCGCGACCGCCGCCTTCCGCTCGACGACGCCGTCCGTTGCCTGCGCGACGTCGCCTCGGCGCTCGGGCACGCGCACGCGCGGAATATCGCCCATCGGGATGTGAAGCCGGAGAACATCCTGACCGATCAGGGGCGTTCGTACGTCACGGATTTCGGCATCGCGCGCGCAATCGAGTGCGCCTCCGAGATGGAGAGCATCACGAGCACCGGCTTCACGCTCGGCACACCCACGTACATGAGCCCGGAGCAGGCGGCGGCCGAGAAGCACATCGACGGTCGCAGCGACATCTACTCGCTCGGCTGCGTGTTCTTCGAGATGCTCTCGGGCCAGCCACCGTTCACCGCCAGAACCGCGCGCCTGCTCATCGCCAAGCACCTGAAGGAAAAGCCGCCGCCGGTCCGCGCCCGCCGGCCGGAGCTGCCGGCGCACATCGAGAAGGCGCTGTTCATCGCGCTGGCGAAGGATCCGGCCGATCGTTTCGCGACCGCGGAGCAATTCGCCGACGCCGTCGAGCAGCAGCACGTCACCGCCGAGTGGCCGCTTCCGAAATTTCCGCAGTGGTGGCGGCGGTTGCTACGGCGTTAACTGACGACTGACGACTGTCGACTGACGACTGTCGACTGCCGACTGTTATTGCGGCAGCCAGCTCAGGGCGTCGAACGACTGCGAGAGCTGGAGCGCGAAGGCGCAGCCGTTGGCGAGAAACCGACGATTCGCGGGCGTGATGTGCCAACGATCGGCACGGTACGACGCCTTCATCAATGTCGACGCGGTCCAGCGGAAACCCACACCGAGCTCGCCATTCGAGAAGTCGGTAGCCCGTGCGATCCAGCGCGTCGTGTCGGCCGGACGAATGAAGGGATAGTCGTTCCGCTCGAAACGGGCCGCGACGAACAGCCGGGGTGACAACGTGTACTTGGGCTCCACGTAATACGTGATCCCGGAAACCGCCGAATGACCGGGGACATCGTACGATGCGGCGGCGAACTCCGCATGCACCTCGATGTATCCGCGACTCAGCTCCGCATCCGCAGCGCCGATCCGCTGGAGGTACGAGCGCCACGAACGGCCCGCAAGCAGCGTCGCCGGCAGGTGGCCGTTGAGATACGGGCCGGCGGTGAAGGACGCGCCGACGCGCACGCCGGTCAGCGGCGTTACGCCGAAACCGACGGCGGGCCGCGCAGCCGCGGTCGGATCGGGAGTGTAACCAGGATGCGCGACGGGCAACGACACGACGGCCGCCCGGTAATCGAACCGAGAGATCTCGCCGGAGAGCTGCACGCCTAACGGGTAGCGCACGGGATATCCGTCAGGCACACCGATGAGTGGGTTGCGCGTGGAGAATCGTCTGCCGGCGAATGCACCGACGACGTTCGGCATCCGGCCCGCGTCGACCACCAGCGCCGCCGACCGGGTGTAGCGCACGCCGATCTGTTCGAGCTCGACCTGGCGGCCATCGTCACTCGCTGAACCGCCCTCGGCTTCACCTTGCACATAGAACACGAGCGACCGACGCGGCTCGACAGCGCCCCAGAGCATGAGGCGCTCGGCGGCGCCTGGATGGCCCTTGTTGCGGGTGAGCAGCGTGGATCCGCTGTCAGTGGACCAGAGCTCGGCATCGAGGATGCCCTGTACCATCAGCCCCGGCCTCTGCCCACTCAGCGGACTCGCGATCGCCGCCAGGAGCACCGCCAGCGTCAGGCGCCGAGCGTGAATGGACGACATCTCAGGCCCGCGCACCCGAGGGGGAGGGAGATACCGTCTGCTTCGATGCGTCGAACGTGTCGCGCACGAAGCGAGCGAGCGTGGCGGGCGTGAACGGCTTCCGCAGGAAGGCGGTGCCGGCGTCGAGCTCGAGGTGGTGGATGGCGTCGTCGGCATAACCGGACATGTACGCCACGAGCGCGTCGCGACGCAGGACACGGAAACGTTCGGCGAGCTGCGGGCCACTGAGCTGCGGCATCACGACGTCGGTGAGCAGCAGGTCGATGCGCCGCCGCTCGCGGCGCGCGACGTCGAGCGCCTCGACGGCATTGCGTGCCGTGAGCACGGTGTAGCCGCAATGCTCGAGACAGTCACGGGCGAGCGCGCGCACGGCGTCCTCGTCTTCGACGACGAGAATCGTCTCGCTCCCACGCGCGGGCTCCGCGTCATCAGCCACGGGCTCGGACGCATGGGGATACTCGACCACCAGCGGGAAGGTGATGACGAACGTCGTGCCCGCTCCGAGGACACTCTCCACGTCGATCGAGCCGCCGGACTGTGTGACGATGCCGTACACTGTGGCGAGACCGAGCCCCGTGCCCTTTCCCGCCTCTTTCGTCGTGAAGAACGGTTCGAAGATGCGCTCGCGCGTTTCGGCGCTCATGCCGGTGCCGGTGTCGCTGACGGAGAGGACGACCGCGCGCCCACGCGCGGCATCGCGCATGGACGTCGCGATCGTGAGCGTGCCACCAAAGGGCATCGCGTCGCGGGCGTTTACGGCGAGGTTGACGATCACCTGCTCCAACTGACCGCGATCGGCGCGAATGCGAGCCGGATCGTCGGCGCAGCGGATCTCGAGCGCGATATGCTCGCCGATGAGTCGGCGCAACATGGGGGCGATGGCGGTGATCACCTCGCTCAGGTCGAGCACGCGCGGCTGCAGCACCTGCTTGCGGCTGAACGCAAGGAGTTGCTGCGTGAGGTGCGACGCGCGCCCGGTGGCGTCGACGACCTGCTTGAGATCCTCCGCGACGGGGCTGGGCTTCCCGGCGCGCATGAGGGCCAATTGCGAGTAGCCGGAAATCACGGTCAGCAGGTTGTTGAAATCGTGGGCAATACCGCCAGCGAGCGTGCCCACGGCTTCCAACTTCTGGGATTGCCGGAGCTGCGCCTCGCTCTGCCGGAGCGCCTGCTCCACGCGCTCGCGCTCGTGGATCTCGTCGGTGAGCACGGCATTGGCGGCGGCGAGCTGCGCCGAACGCTCCTCGATCACGTCGCGCCGGCGCGCCAGCGCCCGCATGAGACGCTGAAAGGTCTCGTTGAGGACGCGAATCTCGACCGACGTCTCAGCCGTCCGCATCGGCACGTCGATCGTTTCACTCGCTGCCGCGTCGTGCATGTGCTGCACGAAGGTGGAGAGCGGCCGCAGCGCCGATCGCGAGAGCAGCGCGGCGCCGGCGATGGCGAGGAGCACGGCCAGCGCGCCATAGAGCGTCAACGCGATGGCCAGCGGCCGCGTGAGCGCGGTGACGCGTGCGGCGAGCGAGTAGAGCAGGTACAGCCGAACGGGCACACCGTTCTGCGTCGTGCCGAGTGGCAGCGCGGCCGTGACATAGGCGGGATCGCGCAGGTGCGCGCCCGCGCCGCCGGTGGCGACGAGAACGCTGTCGCCGACGGTGATCGCGAGCTCCCCGTCGAACACGGACCGCAGGGAGCGCACGAGCGTGGAGTCGAGGCGATCGCCGAGCAGCAGGGAGCCAATGGTGTAGCCGCGCAGGACGACGGGGACGACGCCGACCTGGTAGTACCGGTCGCCGAGCCTGAGGACGGAGAGATCGCCACTGTCGGCCCGAACGTCCGGGTCGAGCGCCTGCCGGACGGCGCCTAACGATACGATGCTCGTGCCGGGGGCGGGAGGACGCCCGTCGAGCACGACCGCGGCGAAGACGTGCCCTTGCTCGTCGGTGGCGAGCAGCAGCGCCTTGCCGAGATCCTGGGCGGTGCGCCGCAGCTCGCGTTCCACGGTGGTCGTGAGCTCGGCGCGACCGGTGCCACCGCCCACGACCTCGGTGCGGTACGTCTCGATCGCGGAACGAATGCCGGCGCTTTGCGCGACGACGCCGGCCGCCACCTGCAGCTGGTCGAGATTCTGACGATGTAGGGCGAGCACGGTGCGCTGCGTGCGCGCCAGCTCGGTGGCGAGCTCGCGTCGCGCCGTGGCGCGCAGACGCATGCCGGCAGCGACGAAGGCGAGCGTCACGACGATCGCGGTCACGGCGGCGCTGAGGACGGCGAGCTGCACCGTGATGCGACTGCGCCGGACGCGCGTGAGCAGCGAGAACGCTACGTTCGTCACGGTGCGCGCCTAACGGCGCAACTCCTCGTCCGAGACGGGTATGCTGAAGCTCACCGTGGACGTCTGGCCGGGGGCTACGTGGATGTGGTGGATTACCGGTTTGGCGCGCTCGTGCCAGCCCACGACCGTATAGTCGCCCGGCGGCACGTCGTCGATGGTGAAGCGACCGGCCGCATCGGGGCGCGCGAAAAAGGGGTTCTGCAGCACCAGCACGGCCGCGCTCATGTCGCTGTGGATGTGACAGAACACCTGAACGATGCCGGTTCGATTGAAGGTCACCGACCTGGACGAGCCGCGCGGGTATCGGCCGAGGTCGAACTGCTTGGCGTGCGAGAGGGAGAAGACGTTGTGGAAGACGTCGTCGTCGTTCGGAAACTCGACGCTGGTGCCCTGCACGATCGCGAGGACGTGCGGCACGAAGCTCTCGTCGCTCTGGCGCACCGCCGGCGGCTGCGCTCCGGCGGTCCGATCGCCGGCGACGCTGGTGCCAGCGGCGGCGCTGTCGAGGTAGATGATGACGTTTTGGAGCTCGCTCGTGTCGCGCCGCTCTGGCGGGACGGCACCCATTCCCGGCTCGTTGTAGATGCGGAAGCGGGGCCGGCGGGTGGTGAGGGTGCGCGAGATGAGGACGGCGCCCTCAATGCGGCCCGCGGCTGGAGGGGCGCTGCGGGGGGGCGCACTCGCCGCAGCCCCGAGGCCAAGAAGACAAAACAGACCGAGGGAGACAGCGCTTCGGGTCATCGATTATAGACGCGGTGCAAAGGGATCGGGCAACCGGTCCCGATGAGAAAGCGTTTGGTCGTGCGGAGAGTTCGGGATCGTCAGTCGGCAGTCGTCAGTCGACAGTCGCCAGTCGGCAGTCGAACGCAAAAAGCCCGGCGCACGCGGTGGCGTGGCCGGGCTTTTCAACTGTTGACATCGATCGTGTGATCGCGAAATGGCGCGACTGCGAAGCAGCTTTCGCGGCGCCTCCGGTGAGGGAGGCCGTTACTCGCCATTGCTCCGTTAAGGAGGTGATCCAGCCGCAGGTTCCCCTACGGCTACCTTGTTACGACT
>CAYTKA010000130.1:0-5915 GCA_964438255.1 uncultured Gemmatimonadaceae bacterium
AGGGGCGCTCGATCGTCGTCCTCGCGAAGGAGAAGTACGGGCTGCGCGGACGCAACCTGCACGAGCTCTCGGCGCAGTTCATCCCATTCTCCGCGCAGACGCGCATGAGCGGCGTCAACGCCGCCGGGCGCGAGATCCGCAAGGGCGCCGTCGACGCCGTGGTCAAGCACGTGATCGCGCTCGGCGGCAGCGAGTCGAAGGACGCGCACGACACCGCCGCGCACATCGCCGACACCGGCGGCACGCCGCTCGCCGTCTCCGAGGGCAACCGCATCCTCGGCATCATCCACTTGAAGGACGTGGTCAAGAGCGGCATCCAGGAGCGCTTCGCCCGCTTCCGCGCCATGGGCATCCGCACCGTCATGATCACCGGCGACAACCCGCGCACGGCGCAAGCCATCGCCAGGGAGGCGGGCGACGACGATTTCCTCGCCGAGGCGACGCCGGAGGCGAAGATGCGCCTCATCAAGGAGGAGCAGAAGAAGGGCAAGCTCGTGGCCATGACCGGCGACGGCACCAACGACGCGCCGGCGCTCGCGCAGGCCGACGTCGGCGTGGCCATGAACACCGGCACACAGGCGGCGAAGGAGGCGGGGAACATGATCGATCTCGACTCAAATCCGACGAAGCTGATCGAGGTCGTCGAGATCGGAAAGCAGCTCCTGATGACGCGCGGCTCACTGACGACGTTCTCCATCGCCAACGACGTGGCCAAGTACTTCGCGATCATCCCGGCGATGTTCGTCGCGACGTACCCACCCCTTCAGGCACTCAACGTGATGCGGCTGCATTCGCCGCAGTCGGCGATTCTGGCCAGCGTGATCTTCAACGCGCTCATCATCATCGCGCTCATTCCGCTGGCGCTGCGCGGGGTGCGCTATCGCCCAGCGCCGGCCGCCGTGATCCTGCGGCGCAACCTGATCATCTACGGATTCGGCGGTCTGGTCGTGCCGTTCATCGGCATCAAGCTGATCGATGTGCTGCTCGTGCTCGGGAGGCTCGTGTGAGAGAGCTGACGATCAAAGAGCAGATCCGGCCGGCCATCGTGATGACGCTGCTGTTGTGCGTCATCACCGGATTCATCTACCCGGGGGTGGTGACCGGCCTCGCACAGGCCTTCTTCAGGCATCAGGCGAACGGCTCGCTCGTCGAGGTGAACGGTCGCGTCGTGGGCAGTGCGCTCATCGGCCAGCCGTTCACGCAGCCATACTATTTCCATCCCCGCCCATCGGCAGCGGGATCCGGCTATGACGCCGCGAACTCTGGCGGCACGAACAGGGGCCCCACCGACGCCAAGCTCGCCGACACGCTGATCGCCGGTGCCATCGACAGCGCAGTGAGGAATGATCATGTCGTGAAGGGGAACATCCCGAGCGACATGGTCACGGCCAGCGGCTCCGGGCTCGACCCGCACATCTCACCGGCCAACGCACACCTCCAGGTGCCACGCGTCGCGGCGGCGCGCGGCCGGACGCCTGACGAGCTGCATCGCCTGGTCGATGCGCACACCGAAGCACGGCAGTTCGGGCTGTTCGGCGAGCCGCGCGTCAACGTCTTGCTGCTCAACATCGCACTCGACCGTGCATTCGGATCGCCGCCGGCAAACAGGACCGCTGCCCCATGACGCTCGTGAGACATCTTTCAGGCGTGCTGCTCGTGTGCACTGCCATTCACCTGACTGCACCGGACGCGGGTGCGCAGCCGTCCGGCAGGGACACGACGCCAAAGGTGAGCTTCGGTGGGTTCATCGACACCTACTACGCTTGGGACCTGCAACGTCCCGCGACCTTCGATCGCGCCTACACGACACAGCCGGCCCGACATGCGGAGTTCAACGTCAACCTGGCATTCCTCGAGACCAAGTGGACAGGTCCGCGGTCTCGCGGCCGCCTCGCCCTGCAGTGGGGCACGTCCGTGCAGGCGAACTACGCGGGTGAGCCGCGCATCGGCAGCATCAGTGGACCGTCGGTCAGTCAGTTCGTCCAGGAAGCCGCCGTCGGCTACCAGCTCGGACCGACGCTCTGGCTCGACGCCGGCGTCTTCCTGTCGCACATCGGCTACGAGGGATGGATCTCCCGCGACAATCCCACCTACACACGGTCGCTGATCGCCGACTTCTCCCCCTACTACGAGGCTGGTGCGAGGCTTACCTGGACGCCCGCGCCACCGGTCACGACGACGTTCGTGCTGGTCAATGGGTGGCAGAATATCTCCAACGAAAACACGCCTCCAGCTGCGGGGGTACGAATCGACTACGTCGCGTCCCCTCGCCTCACGCTGACCTACGACAACTTCGCCGGCAACGTAGCGCCGGACACGGCACCGGCGCGGCTGCGCTTCTTCAACGAGGTGGCGGCGCAGCTCAAGCCCACCGCTCGCTCGCTGCTCGCCGCCGCGCTCGATGTCGGCCTGCAAGGACGTAGCGCGGCAAGCGGCGGGACGGCGACGTGGTACGGCACGTCGTTGATCGGCCGGTATGGGGCAACGGACCAACTGACCCTCGTGGGGCGGGTCGAGCGCTACGTGGATCCGGAGCAGGTGATTGTGGTGACCGGGCTCGGTGTTCCCTTCGAGACGAGTGGTGCATCGCTCGGGCTCGACGTCGCGCTCGCGCCGCAAGTGGTGTGGCGAACCGAGGCACGTGGGTTCGCGTCGAGCGGGCCAGTCTGGCCAACGAGGCAACCGCGTATGTATGCGCGACGGGACAACGTCATCGTGACGTCGCTCGCGATGACCTTCTGAGGGACCGGACGGTGACGACGCGCGACTTGAGTGAAGCAGGATGCCGCCAGGGGCTCGAGCCGGAAGCACGTGCCGACCGGCGCGGGGCTGATCGCACGGGTCCCGCCCCGAGCGACTTCCTCGAGCTCGTCAAGCGACAGGAGCGCGGCAAGCTGAAGCTGTACATCGGCTCCGCTGCCGGCGTCGGAAAGACGTATCGCATGCTCAATGAGGCGCACGAGCTCCGCCGGCGCGGGATCGACGTCGTCATCGGCTTCGTCGAGACGCACGGACGTGCCGAGACGCAGTCACAGATCGGTGACATGGAGATCGTGCCGCGGCAGCGCATCGAGTATCGCGGCGTGGCGCTCGAGGAGATGGACACCGAGGCGATCGTTCGCCGCCGCCCGCAGGTAGTCGTCGTGGACGAGTTGGCGCACAGCAACGTGCCCGGCGCGCCGCATCGCAAGCGGTGGGAGGACGTCATGCACCTGCTCGACGAAGGGATCAACGTGATCTCCGCCGTCAACGTGCAGCACCTGGAGTCCCTCAACGACGTCGTCGCCTCCACCCTCGGCGTCACGGTGCGCGAAACGCTGCCCGACTGGGTCGTCGCGTCGGCAGATCAAGTGGTGAATCTCGACATCTCGTCGGAGGACCTACGGCAGCGGCTGCGCGAGGGAAAAATCTATGCGCTCGACAGGATCGGGCCTGCGCTGCGCAACTTCTTCACCGACGAGAACCTCACGACGCTGCGCGAGCTCGCGCTGCGCGAGGTGGCGGGCGCAGTGGACCGGTCGCGCGAGGAGATCGTCCGCCGCGAGACGGGGGTGGCCCCCGCGATCGCGCCGCGCACCGTGGAGCGCATCCTCGTCGCCATGTCGAGCAATCCCCCGTACACGGCAGCGCTGCTGCGCAAGGCGAGCCGTATCGCGGGCCGGCTCAACACGGACTGGTACTGCGTCTACGTGCAGACGGCCGAGGAGCGCGCTGATCGCATCGACAGCAGGGTGCAGCGGACGCTCGTGCAGAACATCCAGCTTGCGCAGACGATGGGCGCCGAAGTGGTGAAGCTCGCTGGCGAGGACGTGGCGGAGACGCTGAGTCGGTTCGCCGAGAAGAAGGGCGTCACCCTGCTCATCGTCGGGCAGAGCAAGCGATCACGCTTACATCACCTGATGCGAGGCTCCGTCGTGGACAAGCTGGTGAACAACACCCGCGGGCTCGACGTCCTCGTCGTCTCGTTCGATCCGCCGAAAGGGGCAAGCGGCGGAGGAGGGCGCACATGACCGTCGACGCACGACTGCTTGCGTCGATCGCGGATACGTCGGCGCGGCATCTCGACGAGGTCCGGCTGCCGCTACACATCCTGCTCGACAACCACTTTGGCGAGCTGAACGAGAATCAGGAAGAGATGCTCGCTGCGGCGCGCACCGCGGCGGACGCGGCGGACGCCGACATGCTCGCGCTGCGTGAGCTGGCCGAGCTGGAGCTTGGCGAGCGGCCGCTACGGCAGGATCGGGTCAAGCCGTCGGCGCTGATCGACGCGATTCGCCCGATGCTGCTCGCCATCGCCGATTCGGCTGGTGCGACACTCGAGATCTCGATCGCGCCCCTGCTTCCAGCCGTCGTCGGCGATCGAGCGCGTCTGCAAGATGCTCTGGTCACGCTCTTTCGCGCGGTGATCGAGCCCGCAAAGCCGGAATCACGGCTGGGCCTCGAGGCCGATCGTACTGGAGGGACGATCCGGTTCGTGTTGCACGGGGGCGGCTCTCCGCCGGCGTCGGTGCGCTGGGCTGCCGCGGCAGCTGTCGTGTCGGTGCACGGAGGACGTGTGGACCAGCACGAGGGCACGCTCGAGCTCGAACTGCCGATCGAGGGACGTGCGCCGGCTGCGCACCACCAATTGGCCGCAACGCCGGACGAGCGCTCGCTGAGCGATCGATTTCTGGAGCGTCTGGCGTCGGTCGCACTCCCCGCGTGGTTCGAGGTGTGCGCGGCGACGCCTGAGGAGGTGGCGCAGGACGGGGCGGTCGCGCTGACGCGTGCGCTCAGCGAGTCGGCGGATCCGTTTGCCGTCTGGCGTCTACGCGACGACGTGGACACAGTGCTCTTTCGCTTCGAGAGCGCCGAGGGACGACTGCTGTTACGAGGACGAGTGAAGCTGTCGCACGTGCGGCTCGTCACCGAACGCGCAGCGCGTGCGCTACTCGTGCGGAGCGCGCTCTCGGCCGCGGTGTTCGACGCGCTGTATGGGCCGTTCTCGCCAGTGATCCCGGTGGGGTCATTGTAAGGCGGGCAACGGATCGAGGGTGTTGTCACGTCTGCTCGGCCGACGTACGTTCGGTCCATGGACGTCGACCACAATCCGAGCGCGACCGTCATCGTCGTTGCCTCCGATCACGATGCCGCGACAATCAACGCCCTGCTGCGCGACGAGGGCACGAGCGTGGTGCGCTACGTCTGGCCCGCGGAGGGCGACGGCACCGAACCATTGCAGCGACCCGACGTCGTGGTGTTCGACGGCACAGCACCCGAGGATGCATCGCGCCGCATTCGCTATCTGCGCCATCGCTGGCCGACGATCGGCGTGGTCGTGATGAACGCGCGCGACGAGGCCGGCGTCGCATGTCTCCTCGACGCTGGTGCCGACGATGCCGTGGTGCGCGACTCTCCGCTCCTCGGCCCGCGCCTGCATGCGCTGACACGTCGTGCGCGCACGCTGAACGCCGGCTCGCGCGTTGCCGTTGGGGACATCGTGTTCGACCGCGAAGCGCGCCGTGTCTGGTGCGCCGGCCGCGAGGTGCAGATGACGCCCCGCGAGTTCGCGATGCTCGACTGCATGTTCTGGAACGCACCGCGCCCCGTTGGTACGATCACCCTGGCCGACTTCGTCTGGGGCGACGGCGAGGAGAACGCCCCATCACGGCGCAGCGTGGTGGAGGTCTACATCGGCTACCTTCGCCGCAAGCTGGCCAGCAGCCGCTCAGTAATGATCCGGACGGTCCGCGGGGTGGGATACCGGTTCGATCCACGACACTGAAATCATCGAGCGCTGGCCGGCCCGGCAGGCAACGGTTCATCCGCTCAATCCGCTTCTCTGAACGGCCGCTCGGGCTAGCTCCTCAGACGAAGGTTCATCCGGATGCGGCGGAAACGCGGATGGGGCGGAGTCTCGCTGCGACCGTCCAACG
>CAYTKA010000131.1:0-5853 GCA_964438255.1 uncultured Gemmatimonadaceae bacterium
GTTGTGCTCGATCAACACGAGCGTGTGTCCGGCGTCGACGAGTCGGTCGAACACGGCGGCGAGCCTTCGAATATCCTCGAGGTGCAGCCCGGTCGTCGGCTCGTCCATGATGTACAGCTTGCGACCGCCCTTCCGTGCGCCGAACACGAGCTCGCGCGCCACCTTCAGCCGCTGCGCCTCGCCGCCGGAGAGTGTCGTCGCAGGTTGGCCAAGACGCAGATAGCCAAGGCCGACCTGCTGGAGCTGCCAGAGCGCCTGGCCGAGCTTCTCCTCGTACGGGAAGAAGCGAATCGCCTCGTCGACGGTCATCTCGAGGACGTCGGTGATGCTCTTGCCGAAGTACTTCACGTCGAGCACGTCGGGCTTGAAGCGCTTGCCCGCGCAGTCGTCGCACGGCACGAACACGTCGGCCATGAACACCATCTCGACCTCGAGATAGCCCGCGCCCTCGCAGGTCTCGCAGCGCCCGCCGGGGACGTTGAAGCTGAAGGTGCCCGCGGTGTAGCCACGCTGCCGCGCCGTCGGCAGCGACGCGAAGAGGCGGCGGATCTCGTCGAATGCCTTGATGTACGTGACCGGATTCGAGCGCGGTGACTTGCCGATCGGGCTCTGATCCACGAGCACGACGTGGTCCAGCGCCTCGTAGCCGGTGAGTCGATCGTACGCACCGACACGCTCGCCGAGGTGCTGCTTCGCCGAATGCTCGCCGGTGAGCTTCGTCTCGAGCGCGCGCATGAGGACGTCGTGCACGAGCGTGCTCTTGCCGCTCCCCGACACGCCGGTGACCGCCGTGACCGCGCCGAGCGGAATCTTCACGTCCACGCCCTTGAGGTTGTGCGCGCGCGCGCCCGTGAGGGTGAGCCATTGCGGTCCCAGTCGACGACGCGACGCGGGCACGGGGATCTCCCGCTCGCCGGTGAGGTACTGACCGGTGAGCGGGCTCTCGCTCACCCGCGACATCGGGCCGGTGAAGACGAGCTGCCCACCTCTCTCACCACTCTGCGGCCCGAGCTCCACCATGTAATCCGCGGCTCGGATCGCGTCGAGATCGTGCTCGACGACGAGCACCGTGTTGCCGCCGTCGCGCAGGCGGAGCAGCAGGCGGAGCAGCCGATCCATGTCGCGCGAGTGCAGCCCGATGCTCGGCTCGTCGAGGACGTAGAGCGTGTCGACCAGTCGCGAGCCCAGCGAGTTGGCGAGGCCGATGCGCTGCGCCTCACCCCCCGATAGCGTGCGCGCCGCGCGATTCAGCGACAGATAATTCAAGCCGACGTCACACAGGAACTGCACCCGATCGCGTGCCTCGCGCAGGATGTGCGCGGCGATCTCCTGCTCGAAAGGGGAGAGGGCGAGCGCGTCCAGCCATTGCGTGAGCGTCGCGATCGGCAGATCGCTCACCTCGGCGATGCTCCTGCCAGCGACCTTCACCTGCAGCGCTTCGGGCTTGAGCTTGGTGCCGTGGCACGTCGGGCACTCCTGCGCGAGCTGATATTGGCGCAGGAAGACGCGGATGTACTGCTTGTACCGCTTCTCCTCGAGGTCGCGCAGGAAGGGAAAGATTCCCTTGAACCCGCGCCCGCTGCCGTGCAGCAGCTTGTCACGCTGCGCCGTCGCCAGTCGGTCCCACGGCACGTCCATGGGAATACCCTCGCGTCTCGCGTACTCGGCGAGCGCGCGCCGCTTGTTCTCGTAACGCGGCTTCGTCCACGGGTCCATCGCGCCGTCGCGCAGGGTGCGGTCCCGGTAGGGGACGATGAGTGATTCGTCGTACTCCAGAACTGCACCGAAGCCGTTGCATCGCTCGCACGCGCCCCGGGGCGAGTTGAACGAGAAGAGCTGCGGCGATGGGGTGGGCATCCTCGTGCCGTCGTTCGGGCACTCGAAGCGCTCGGTGAAGCGGAGACGCGTGACGCGTTCCCCGTCGAACGGCGATACGATCGGATCGGTGAACAGGATCACCGCATCGCCATCGCCCTCGCGGAACGCGGTGGCCAGAGCGTCGGCGAGACGACCGCGTGCGTCGTCGCTCACGACGAGCCGATCGACGACGACGAGCAGCTCCTTTGCGAAGGTGACGTCGACGTGCTCGATCATGAGCTCGTCGAGATGCTTGATCGTGCCGTCGACGCTCACGCGGACGAACCCCTGCGCCCGCAGATTCTCGACGACGACCTCGTGCGACACCTCGTCGGACAGCCGGAGGGGCGCCGCGACGTAGAAACGCGTTCCGGCGGGCAGGGCGAGCACGGTGTCGGTGACCGATTGGATCGTGTCCGGCTTCAGCTCGCGCCCGCAGACGGGACAGATCGTGTGCCCCACGCGCGCCCACAGGAGGCGGAGGTAGTCGTAGATCTCCGTCGCCGTGCCGACTGTGGAGCGCGACGTCTTGGTCGGATTCTTCTGCTCGATCGCCACGGCGGGCGACAGCCCGTCCACGAGATCCACATCGGGCTTCTCCATGCGCTCGAGGAACTGGCGCGCGTAGGCGCTGAGCGACTCGACGTAGCGGCGCTGCCCCTCGGCGTAGATCGTATCGAACGCGAGCGACGACTTCCCCGAGCCCGAGGGTCCCGTGATGACGGTGAACGTCCGCCGGGGGATCTCGAGATCGAAGCCCTTGAGGTTGTGTTGCCGCGCGCCGCGGACGAGGATCCGGTCCTTCATAGCTTCACCACTCGCAATCTAGTCACCTGCGCCCCGAATAAACACCGAGCCTCGTTCCCCCATGACGAGGGAACGAGGCTCCGTCAGGCGATCGGTGTGTCGTGCTTAGAGCGTCGTGCGGTTACGCGTCGTAAGCCGATAGACCCAGAGGAGCAGCATTGCGCCGATGACGGCGAGGAGGATGCTCCAGAGCGAGAAGCCGTTCAGCCCGGCGCCCGTGATGAGGTTGCCGAGGAAGCCGCCGATGAACGCGCCGACGATGCCGATGAGCATCGTGACGATGATGCCGCCCGGATCCTTCCCGGGCATGAGCGCCTTGGCGATCGCACCTGCGATCAGTCCCAGCACGATCCAAGCGAGGATACCCATAGCAGAGCCTCCGATGGTGGATGTGGACGACGGCCCGCCGTATCGCAACGCGCGTACCACGGTCGAGGGCGGCATGGGCAGCCGATCGTGCACGTCGATTAGGATTCATCTCTCATGGCAGCGACGCTCTCACCGCACGCTACCGACGAGGACGCTACCGCCAAACGCTACGACCGGCGGCTGGTGCGTCGTCTGCTCGTCTACGTCCGTCCATACAAGCAGCTCGTCGCCGGCGCACTGATGCTGCTCATGACCGAGGGGCTGCTCCAGCTCGTCGGTCCGATACTCACGCAGCGCGTGATCGACGTCGCCCTCCCGGCCCACGACGCGGCGATGGCTGCACGCGTCGCGCTGCTCTACGCGGCGTCGCTCCTCGTCGCGTTCGGGTGCTCGTACGGCGAGACGATGCTCACCGCGCTGCTCGGCCAGCGGGTGATGCGCGATCTCCGCCGGCAGCTCTTCGAGCACGTGCAGCGGCTGCCGATCGCGTTTTACGACCGCACGCCGGTCGGGCGGCTGGTGACGCGTGTGACGAGCGACGTCGAGTCGTTGAACGAGCTGTTCACCGCGGGGGTCGTGGCCGGACTCGGCGATCTGTTCACGCTGCTCGCGATCGCGGTGATGATGATCGTCACCGACTGGCAGCTCGCTTTGGCGGCGTTCGCCGTCATCCCGCTGGTGTATCTCACGTCGCACCTGTTCCAGACGCGCGTCCGCATCGCGTACCGGGAGATTCGCACGCGTCTGGCGCGCATCAACGCGTACCTGCAGGAGCGAATCACCGGCATTCGCGTCGTGCAGCTCTTCGGGCGCGAGGCGAGCGAGACGAAGCGCTTCGCCACGCTCAATCAGGGACATCTCGACGCCAATCTCAGGTCGATCACGATCTACGCGCTGTACTTTCCGGCGATCGAGTTCCTCACGTCGGTGGCGCTCGCCGTGTTGCTGGTGGCCGGTGCGCGTCGCGTGGGCACGGGGACGCTCACCGTCGGCGTCGTGGCGGCGTTCCTCCAGCTCCTGCGCCGCTTCTACCAGCCGCTGCAGGATCTCGCCGACAAGTTCAACACGCTCCAGCAGGCGATGGCGGCGTCGGAGCGCATCTTCATGCTGCTCGATACGCCGGTTGGCGCGACGCTCCCCGACCCGGGCGCACGGCGGCTGCCGTACGGTGCACCGGTGACGATCGCCTTCGAGAACGTGTGGTTCCATTACGGCGACGCGGACGACGGCGCGCCGAGCTGGGTGCTGCGCGACGTGAGCTTCGTCGCGCGGCCGGGTGAGACAGTGGCGCTCGTCGGCCATACCGGCGCGGGGAAGACGACGATCGTGAACCTGTTGCTGCGCTTCTACGAGCCGCAGCGCGGACGCATCACGGCGAACGGGATCGACGTTCGTGACCTCCCGCTCGACGAGTGGCGGCGGCTCATCGGCTACGTGCAGCAGGACATCTTCCTCTTCGCTGCCGACGTGCGCACGAACGTGCGCCTCGACGCGCCGATCGACGACGCGGCGGTGATGCGCGCGGCGGCGCGCGTGGGCGCCGATCGCGTCATCGGACGGCTGTCGTCGGGGCTCGATCAGGTGCTTGGCGAGCGCGGGGCGTCGGTGAGCGTCGGAGAGCGGCAGCTCCTGTCCTTCGCGCGGGCGCTCGCGGCGGATCCCGCCGTCCTCGTGCTCGACGAGGCGACGAGCGCGGTGGACAGCGAGGCGGAGGCCGAGATCCAGCGCGGTCTGGCGGTGCTCATGAGTGGCCGTACGACGATTGCCATCGCACACCGGCTCAGCACGATCGTCCGGGCCGACGAGATTCTCGTGTTGCATCACGGCGAGGTGCGCGAGCGCGGGACACATGCGCAGCTACGCGCCAAGGGTGGCCTGTACGAGCGTCTCTATCGTCTGCAAGCGGGAGCCGTGCCGAGTGCGGAATCGGGTGCCGGCACGCTTGCCAGCGTTCCGAGCGTCGGGTAGTTTCCGCCCACATCGGGTCCCTGGCGCTCCCGGCGCGAGACCGACCGCGTCGTTCGCGCCCCAGTGGAACAGCGCTTCGCCCCGCATGCCAGTCCTGCAGCTCAACGATAGACAGTTCCCGCTCCTCGTGGGCGCCACGCGCGTCGGCGCCGGCGGGGGAGCGGACGTTGTGCTGCCCGGTGATCCGACGCTCGGCGTGCAGGCGATCTTCGATCGCGCGGGCGACAAGTCGATGACCGTCCGCCGCGCCGCGCCGACGGCGCAGGTGCGCGTGAACGGCGTCCTCCTCGGCGCCGAGCCGATGCCCGTGATGCACGGCGACAAGCTCGAGATTGCGGGGATCGAGCTACGATTCGCCGACGATGCGAAGGGCGGAGCGACGCAGTTCGTCAGCGCGAGCGAGATTGCCGCGATGGCCGGCGCCAAGCGAGCCGGCGCCGCGCGCGCGACGGCCGCGTCGGGAGGGCGGCTGGTGTCGCTCGTGGACGGCAAGGAGTACTCGGTCCCGTCGACCGGCATTGTCATCGGTCGCGACGCGTCGTGCGACGTCGTGGTGCCGCAGAACGAGGTGTCGCGCCGGCATGCCGAGATCGCACCGGGCGATCAGGGCTACGTGGTGCGCGACACGAGCGCGAACGGCGTGTTCGTGAACGGCGAACGCGTGCAGGGCTCCAAGCGGCTCGCGCGTGCCGACGTCGTACGTGTGGGGACGGAGGAGTTCCGCTTCTATGCCGACGTGCTCGCGCCTGCAGCAATGCCGCACGCGCCGGCGCCGGCCGCACCGGCTCCTGCGCCGCCTCCCGCTGCTCCCGCTGCTCCCGCTGCTCCCGCTGCTCCCGCTGCGGCGGCTTC
>CAYTKA010000132.1:0-5781 GCA_964438255.1 uncultured Gemmatimonadaceae bacterium
TCGTTCCGCCGCGATTACTGCGGAAATCGGGTGTCGTGGAACCCGGAGGGCTGAGGGCCGGGTGGGGAGACGGTGAACGGTTCGCGGTGAACGGTTCACCGCCGCGCTACATGTTCGGCTTGGTACGATACGCGATCTCGATCACGCCCCCACAGTACTGCATGCCGAACTTCCCCTCCTCGACGGAGCCCGCTGGCGCCCTGAATGGGGCGGGCGGCTTGCGCTCGTGCGTCCTGCAATTGTTCGGTGGGGTGGCAGGGCGTCACTCGCCGGCGCGTCGACGGAGCTGAAGCTCCCGGCGGAGGTGGGGAGGAGTCTCGCCAGTGGCCCAGCGGGTGTCAATCCTGCGGCGAAGAATTCATGGACGCGCCATGTACCGCTGTCGACCCACGATTCACGCCGCTGGTCACCGTGACGCGACGGGTCGTCGCACTGGACGACGCCTCAGCCCGCCTGGCTGACTGGCCGCACTTGCGGCCCACGTGAGCGTGGCGACCGCTCAGTGCTTCGTGAAGATCGCGATGACCCCGGCGGCGTTATTGGCGCCGTACTTGTACTGCGCCTCGGACCCCGAGTAGTAGCGGATCGACTCGATGGTGCCGGTGAGGATTCCACGCAGGGTGCTGACGTCGCCATAGAACTGATTGTCCACGTACACGCGCACCTGCACGGGTGGGTCGTTGGGATGCAGCGTCATCTTCCCTCGGTCCGCCAGAAACTGAGGGCGAAGCTTGTGAATGACGTCGTACGCGGTGGAGAGGTGTACCGAGTCGATCTCCGCCTCGGTAATGATGGTGCCGACCGACGGTGCGCCGGTCGCCTGATGCTGCACGCATGCGGCGAGCGCACCGAGGCTCGCCAGTGCGGCGACGAGCACTGCCACATGGAGCAGTTCGAGTCTGCGTGTGGTCATGGTCACTCCTCGTCTGGTCTACAAGGGTGGCGATGGGTCGCGCGAAAGTCCACCGGGGAAAGGAACGAGCCGGTGGTCCGCGGACCACCGGCTCGCCCGGTCTTGACCTGCCCTCGTCAGCGACGAGTTACGGCTGCGGGGTGACGTTGCCTCCGCGTGCCACGGCCTCGTTCTGCGGCATCACCAGCTGCGTCTGCAGTGGATCGTTCGCGTGAGTCGGATCCGAGGCGCTATTCGGCATCCCCGGCTGCGTAACGTACGCCTTCGTGAGCATCGAGTACTCGCGCAGGGCCACGAGGTGGAACGGCCCCTGGAATATGAAGGAGTAGCGGTACTCGTACACGATCGCGTTCCGCGCCGACGCGAGATCCGCGAAGGCGAGGGGCGCGCTGAACCCTCCTTCGACCTGATGCACAACGCTCGCGTCGACGGCAGCACCAACGAGATCACCGGATTCCGCCTTGGCCTGCGCGCGCAGCAGATACCAGAGCGCGGCGCGACGAATCGGAAGCGGGCGCGTCTGATTGGTCGGCAGCGTCAACGTGCTTTTGTGAATCAGGGCGCTGTCGAGACCACCCCTCACAGAGGGAGTGGCCGCCACCGATACGTTGTTCAGTCGCGCGTCACCCGACTGTGCGGCGAAGACGAAGTTCTTCGTGAGATAGATGCGCGGATCGGCCAACGGATACGAGAAGGACTCCGGTGCGTTCGGGTTGTACTCGAAGTACGGGCCAAACGCGAGGCCAGCGGCGTCGCCCGTGTTGCCGGCGAGCGCCAGATTCAGGGCTGTGATGGCCGTCGCCGCGCACGCTGCACACGGGCTCTTCTTGTCGAGCAGACGGTAGACCTCGACCTCGCCCTTCAACCCACGATTGAACTTCGCGAGGTTCGCCGTCGCGCTGAAGTCGCCGTTCAGCGAGTAGCCCGTCGGCAATGTCACGGGCAGGGTCGCGCTCACCCCGGCCGCGGTGAGGTTGCTGTACGCCGAGTCGAGCAGTGCCGACACGAACGTCAGCACGGCCGTCTTCGTCCGGATCGGATCGGGAGTCGAGAAGGCGGCCGTCTGAATCACGACGCCGAGCGTGTCACGCAACTGAAGGAGGCGGATATAGCTGATCGCCTTGATCGTCTGCGTGAGGCCAACCACTGCGTTCTTGTCGCCGGCGCTCAGTGCGTTGACCGTCGGGCTGGTGAGAATCTGATTCGCCGAACGGATGGTGGTGTAGTACCCGTTCCACCCCGAGCCGCCGATGAAGTTGCTGGGGTCCATCTGCTGGGCGATCAGATCACCCACGAAACGGGGCTCGTTCGGGTCGGGACGCAGCGCGTTGCGCGCGAGGCCTTCGGGATAGAGAAGGTACGAGAAGGCGCTCGTCGCACTGCGGTCCTGGGCCAGCACGCCGGTCACGAGGTTCTGGACCGGCTGCGGCGGTCCGCCGGCGATCGGGTTGTCCTCGGTTGGTGCGCTCAGCGGCTCCCTGCACGCGGTCGCGAACATCAGCGCGCCCGCCGTCGCCGCAATGATCTTCTTCATATGGGAAATCACGTCGGTTAGAAGTTGGCGTCAACGGAGAAGAAGAACTGACGGCTCGGCGGATACGGCGCGAGATCCCACAGCCGGTTCAGCGGCGCGTTGCCGAAGTTCGAGACCTCGGGGTCGAGGCCACGGTACGGCGTCCAGGTCTTCAGGTTGCGACCGCTCACCTCGAGGCGGACGTCGCGCGCCGCGCCACGGAAGAGTGTGTTGGTGAGGGTCTTGTTGAGCGAATAGCTGAGCGTCACCTCGCGCAGCTTCGCGAAGCTGCCGCGCTCCAGGAACGCAGGGAAGCCAGCCTTGTACGTGGACTGGTCGATGCGATTCATCGCGGTGTCGGCGAAGTTGCCGCCCGTGATCGAGCTCTGGCCGTTAACGCCCTCTTCCAGATACGTCTGGCTCAGGTCGGCGATCCAGCCACCCTTACGCCAATCGATCAGAGTCGAGAGCCGGAAGGGGCCGACTGTCACGTCGTTCGAGAACCCCATCGTGAAGTCGGGGCTCGCCGAGCCGAAGTGCTGCTCGTGGCGACCGACGGCCTTCATCGCGCCGTTCACGAGCGCCGAGTCGAAGCCAGCGAACGAGACGACCTCGTCCGGCGCGTAGCCTTCCTGCACCTTCACACGGGCCGTGCGCGTGCCGAAGCCGCTTCCGGTGTAAAACGGCGCCACCGGAAGTGCGATCACCTGGCCGCGGTTGCGCGCGAAGGTCGTGCGCGACTGCCAGGTGACGCGGTCGTTCTGGATCGGCAGGACGCTCAGCCCGATCTCGACGCCGTCGTTCTTGAGCTTGCCACCGTTGATGTTCTGGATCGTGAAGCCGGTCGACGGCGCCAGACCGGTGGCAAGCACGAGGTCGCGCGTCACCTTGTGATAGAGCGTGAACTCCGCCCCCGCGCGTCCGTTGAGGAACTGCGCGTCGAAGCCCCCTTCCGTCTCCGTCGTGATTTCCGGATAGACGGTGGACAGACCGATGGTCGTGCTCGGGCGCACGCCCATGATGCCGTTTTCCAGCAGCTGCGTGAGCAGCGTGTACTTGAAGCCCGAGGGAACGCGGTTGCCCGCCGTGCCCGCGGCGACGCGCAGCTTGAGGTTGTCCACGCCGCGCGGAAGGAACGGCACGTTGTACGACGCCGAGAACTTGGGGTACGCGTAGAACTTCGCCGTGTCGCCGTTCGTGCTCGACCGTTCTGCGTTGACGGCGGCGGTCAGCAGGAGCCGCTCGGCCAGCGTCAGGAACTCCTCCTGCGCGTAGAAGGAGAAGGTGCGCGTGAGGTCCTGGTTCTGCACCGAGCCCGTCTGGACCGCCGTCGTGAAGTTGGTGACGCCAGGCAGGATGCCCTGGCCGCGGTTCACCGCCTGATTGAACTCCGAGTGCTCCTGCCGGAGGCCCATCGAGGTCGTGGCCGTCGACCACGGGAAGATGTATTTGTGGACGAGCGACGCGTTCAGGTTCGCGTTGACGACATTGCTGTTGTTGTCGACGACGGTGCCGGGGAACGGGCTGATGTTGCCGCTCTGCTCGATGTACGTGTTGGGCGGCGAGTAGATCCGCCCGTGATCGGTGTACGCATCCAGCCCGCCGAGGATGTTGAAGCTCAGGGTTTGGTTCTCACGCGAGAGCATCGACCAGTCGAGCGACGCGTTCCCGAGCATGCGGTACACGTTCTCGGGCGTCCGGATGTTGTCCTGGTTCTGGAGAATGTTGATGTCGCCCGCGTACGGATTCCTGATGTAATCCCCCGTGGCCGGATCGCGACGGCGGTAATCAAAGAATGTCGGCGTCTCGCCGATGACCGTATACGGCGCGATGTTGTTGTTGTCGTTGCCGAAGATGCCGCGCTCGGTGAGGGTATGCAGGATCTCGGTGTTGCCGCGCAGCGTCACCGCGTTCCCGAGCGTCTGGCCGATGTTGAAGCGCAGCGACTGCTTGGTGTACCCGGTGTTGGTCGCGAGGCCGCCGTCGTGCTTGACCATTCCCGACGCGAAGTACGTCGTCGCCTCGCTACCGCCGCGGAGTGAGGCACCGGTCTCGTACGAGAGGAAGTGGTTGCCGAACAGGACGTCCTGCGGGTCGACGCAGCCTGCATAGTCCGCCGGCGTCAGCGTGATGCCGAAGTCGTTCTGCGCGGTCACCACGGCCTGGTCATAGGTGAAGCAGCGCATGTCGTACTTCTTCCCGAGCGTCTGCGTACCGAGGCGCTGCACGATGTTGAGCGAGGGGCGGCCGGTCTGGCCGGCCTTCGTCGTGATGACGACGACGCCATTCGCACCGCGCGAGCCGTAGATGGCGCCTGCCGACGGTCCTTTCAGGATCTCGATCTTCTCGATATCCTCGGGGTTCAGGTCGGCGACGCGGTTGACCATCTGGTCCTGAACGTTGATGATGCCGCCGCCGGCGCCGGTGATCGAGTTCAGACCGGTCCGAATGGCGTCGTTGTTCACGATCACGCCGTCCACGACGTACAGCGGCTGGTAGGCGCCGTTGACCGTGTTGCTGCCGCGGATCTGTACCTGCACGCCCCCACCAGGCGCGCCGCTGTTCTGTGTGATCACCGCGCCAGGAACCTTGCCCTGGAGACCGTTCTCGACGGTCTGCTGCGGTACGCGATTGACTTCCTCGGTGCTGACCACCGTGACCGCGTTGGCGATGTTCCGGCTCGACACGGAGGTGGCTTGCCCCGTGATGACCTGCGCCTCGAGCTGGAGCACGTCCTTCTCGATGCGAAGGTCGATCTGATCCTGCGTGGAGGGCAGGGGTGCCACCGCACGCTTGTAGCCGATGCGCCGCACGCTGATGATCTGCGGTCCGGCCGGGACGTTGTTGAGCGTGAAACGGCCGTCTTCCGCCGTATAGGTGCCGATCGTCGTGCCCTGTACGTTCACGCTCGCGGCGGCCACCGGCTCACCGGTAGCGGCTGTGACACGGCCGGTCACGCGTCGCTGAGCGGACGCTGCGGTGCTGACGACGAGCGTCAGGATGAGCGTCAGTATCCATAGTCCGAACTTCCTCACATCGCCTCCGAAGAACGATGACGGTAGGTGGGCAGGGTCCGGACGAATGTGTCCGGCGCCGTACGCACTTGACCCCGGGTCACGCCAAAACGCCACAGGGGAGAGTTGGCGGGCCGCGAGTCTTTGTTGAGCGACTGTTCTAACTGCGATCTGAAGCGATGTCAACCACTTAGAGCAACGAAGGGGGCAGCCAGCAAATGGCTGGCCCTCGATCTTTACGGTTTCTTTATGGCCGTTCAGCTTCTGGCGCGGACGGCCTCCACCGTGATCTCGATCTTGACGTCGTCGCCGAGCATGGCACCGCCCCCCTCCACCGCCCG
>CAYTKA010000133.1:0-5095 GCA_964438255.1 uncultured Gemmatimonadaceae bacterium
GGACGGTCGGACGGTCGGACGGTCGGACAGTCGGACGGTCGGACGGTCGGACAGTGAACTACGAGGGGCACATCGAACTGAGCTCGGTGTGCCCTTCGCCGTCAGACCGTCAGACCGTCAGACCGTCAGACCGTCAGACCGTCAGACCGGCCGACCGCCACACATGCCGCACCGACGACGCCTCCTACCCGACGACCTGCCGGGCAGCTTCGGGGTAGTATCTTTTCTTCTTCCACCGACCCCAACTCCCAAATGACCACAAGGCTCTGGCCCTTGCTCGGCGTGCTGCTGGGCGCTGCACCGCTGGCCGCCCAAGCACCAACCGCTGCGGCGCCCGCCGCGGCCGCCGCGCGACGCTTCGACCGCACAGGCGTCGGCGACACTTCCATCTTCGCGCCGCTCGAGCTGCCGGCGCCCAATCTCTATCGCAGCGCCTCCGGCGCCCCTGGCCCCAAGTACTGGCAGCAGCGGGCCGATTACGACATCAAGGCGTCGCTCGACACGACGACCAAGACGCTCAACGGCACTCTGCGGCTGCGCTACACCAACAACTCACCGGACACGCTCCACTTCATCTGGATGCAGGTGGAGCAGAATGCGTTCAGGGACAAGTCGCTCAACTCCTACATTTTCCCGCAGGACTCGCGCTTCGGTGCGCGCGGCTTCGAGGGGGGCGACGTCATCACGCAATTCGATCAGCTCGTCGGCGGCCGCAACGCGCGCCGCGTCCCTCTGAGGCGGCGCGAGAACGGCACCGTGATGAAAGTCGATCTCGCCGAGCCCCTCGCGCCCGGAAGGGTCGCGACGTTCGACGTCGCGTGGCACTTCCTGATCCCCGAGCACGGCGCGGATCGCATGGGACGCGATGGTCCGCTCTACGAGCTCGCGCAGTGGTACCCCCGCGTCAACGTCTACGACGACGTGCGCGGGTGGAACACCGAGCCGTACCTCGGCCAGGGTGAGTTCTACCTCGAGTACGGTGATTACACCGTCGACATCACGGTGCCGGCGGGCTACACCGTCGCGAGCACGGGAACGTTGACCAATCCGCGCGACGTGCTCACGCCGACGATCATTGCACGGCTCGCGCAGGCAGCGAAGTCGGACAAGCCGGTGAACATCATCACGCTCGACGAGCTTCGCTCGGGGAAAGCCCGCCCCACGACGACCGGAATGTTGACCTGGCGCTACACGGCGAAGAACGTGCGCGATGTCGCGTGGGCCGCGTCGCCCGAGTACCTGTGGGATGCGAGCTCGTGGAAGGGAGTCCTCACGCAGGCGTATTATCGCCCCACGGCGATCGAGCCGTGGAAGGACGCGGCGGATCAGGTGCACATGTCGATCGACGAATACTCCACGCGCTGGCACCAGTATCCGTGGCCGCAGATGAGCGCCGTGGAGGGCCCCATCAGCGGCATGGAGTACCCGATGCTGATCATGGAGGCCAAGAGCGACGACAAGTACGAGCTGTACAACGTCATCACGCATGAGGCCGGCCACAACTGGTTCCCGATGCTCGTCGGCTCCAACGAGCGCCTGTACATGTGGCAGGATGAAGGCTTCAACACCTTCATCAACACCTTCAGTGAAGCGCGTCGCTATCCGGAAAAGGGCGACCAGATGACGCGCGCACTCGGCGAACGCGCGTATGTCGAAGGCGCGATGAAGGCGAACGCCGACCAGCCGATCGACATCGCCCCCGACCGCATCGACCCGCGCCTGCTCGGACTCAGCGCGTACGTGAAGCCGAGTGTGGGGCTGCAGCTCCTGCGGCAGGAGATCATGGGACCCGCTGCATTCGATGATGCGTTCCGCACCTACATCCAGCGTTGGGCGTTCAAGCATCCCACGCCAACGGACTTCTATCGCACGATGGAGGACGCGGGCGGGAAGCGGCTGGATTGGTTCTGGCGGGAGTGGTTCAAGGAGAACGTGAAGTTCGATCAGGCCATCGACACCGTGGCCACAGTGCGGAATGGCGACGTCGAGAACGTCGTGGTTCAGTACGGCAACCGTGCGCGTGGCGTGCTGCCCATCCACGCACGGTTCTGGTTCAGCGACGGCTCGTCGGAGAGCTTCGACTATCCGGCCGAGGTGTGGAGCACGAACACCACGCGGTATATCAGGACGTACTCATTCCACGGCAAAATGCTGAGCGGGATCGAGCTGGACCCCGACAAGCGGCTCCCCGATGTCGACCGGAGCAACAACGTGTGGGGTCGCGTTCCCACACAGACCGGCCCGCGTCCCTGACGGACGAGCGCTCGTGTAAGTCGTTGTCGAGAAAGGGCGACCGCTGTGCGGTCGCCCTTTCCACAACAGGTTGCTTGGCAGACATTTTGCGCGTTGTGCGACTATGCGCTTTCCCTTGTTCGGACCCGACGCAGGGCGCCAGCAGGACGCCAGTCATGCGCCGGACTCGCGCGAGCAGTGGCGCATTCAGCGACGAACGCGATCTCGATGACGGACGAGCGACGCTTTGAGGAGCTATTGGCTGAGTTCGAGCGGGTGGGAGTGGATCCGAACAGCTTCCCCGCAGGGATCACGGTGCACCGCGAAGACGCGCTGCGCATTCTGAGATCGCTACCAGACGACGCGGGGCCGGGTGCTTTCCTCGCACGAGTCCGTGAGCTCACGCGATCGCGTACTCCACCGAATGGAATCGGGCAAGGGCAGTTGGAGGCCGGGGGCAATCGCTGATCCTCACGGCGATAACCGGTCGAGCTCCTCGACGAGCTCCTCGCCGAAGTAGTACGCCAGCTCCGCGCGCGTCATCCCGTACGCCGTGGGCCCGGCTCCGGCGCAGATGAGTGAGCTGTCCCGCAGTTCGCTCGAGCAGCGCAGCACTCCCTCGCCGAAGGTCAGCGGAAACAGCGCGCTCACCATCGGCTTGAGGTCGTGATAGTCCAATCCCTTCTCGAGGGCAAAGGCGTGCAGAGCGCATCCACGCGCGCGCCGGCGGAGAAACGCGCAGCCGCCGTCGACCACCGCGGTGCGCGTCGATGCGCCGCCGGGGAACTCCGCGTCGTGTGTGATCGTCGGGAGGAACCACTCGTCGCGTCTCACACCGACGATCGGTTCGAGCGCATCCGCGTGTGCGAGGATGCGGTCGCGTTCCTGGAGAGAGACGTCGACGCCATGGCGACAACAGTCGTCGCCGCAGAAGTCGCAGCGGAGGCAGTGGCCGAAGTAGCGCCTCCGGAAGATCGCCGAGTCCACCGCGCGGATGACGGGCGCGCCACCGCGCGCCACGTACGAGCGCGCGAGAGCGATCATCGTCAGGCGGCGCTCGTGTCCTCGGTGCCGCCGGGCTCGGTGGCCTGCGGCGGCGCCTCGCCTTGCGGAGCCGGGCGCTGTCCACCGCGCCGGCGACCACGTCCACGCCGGCCGCGTCCGCCGCCTCGAGCCTCGGCCCCCCCTCCGGTGCCCTGCTGACCGATCTGCTCCCCGCGCCGGACGACCGACTGCCGGCACGCCTCCAAGACCGCCTCGAGCGCCTCGATGCCGTCGTCGGTCGCCTCGAGAAACAGGTCGTGAACCACCGACTCCGCCTTCTCGAGCTGCTTCACGAGCGCCAGCGCCATGGCGCGGCTCGACATCGTGCCACACAGCTTGGGGTCGATTCGGTTCCCAGCCGGCCGACGGTAGACCGTCACGGTCCCCTGCTTGGCAGGCTGGAGAAAATACGGGGACTTGTGATGGGTGCCTGGCCGCTTCTTCGCGGGTCGGCGCTTCCTGTCGGTCATGGCGCGAGCGTCCGCGTGTGCACATCGGAAACGTATGCAACCGTCCGGCTGCGCGGGAGGTGCACCATGTGCGCAATGCATCTACCTTCACGGTGATCCCGTCTCACCTCTCGCCGACGTGACGCCCATGCCCACTACCGCCACCCCCGCGCCCGCGCAGTCCGAGCCGGACCTGCGCTATCCCATCGGCAAGCTCGAACGCAAGTCGCAGCTCACTCCGGACGAACGCAGGGCGGCGATCGACGCCCTCGCCGCTACACCGGCGCAGCTTCGCGCCGCCGTGCGCGGGCTGTCCGACGCGCAGCTCGACACCCCCTACCGCCCCGAGGGATGGACGGTACGGCAGGTGGTGCATCATGTCGCCGACAGCCACATGAATGCGTACACGCGCTTTCGTCTCGCCCTCACCGAGGACAGCCCGACGATCAAGCCGTACGACGAGCGCGCGTGGGCCAATCTCGCCGATTCCGCCCTGCCGGTCGACGTGTCGCTCGATCTGCTCGAGCGCTTGCACGCACGGCTCGTCCACCTGCTGCGCACGCTGAAGGACGCCGATTTTCGCCGCACGCTGAATCATCCCGAGAACGGGCCGATGACGCTCGATGCGGTGCTCGCGACATACGCCTGGCATGGTCGCCATCACACGGCACACGTCACGAGCCTGCGCGAGCGGATGAGGTGGTCGTGAGGGGTCAGGCGCGGCGAACGGTGCTCGCGGCGCTGCTCGCCGCCGTGGCATGCGGTCGCGACGCGAGCAGCGGGCACGACACCGCCGTCACGGTAGTGCACACTGTGACCACCGCGGCATCTACCGCCGGCGGGGGGAAGGCGGCCTGTCCAACGACAGGGCACTGGACAGCGTGCCAGGTGCGCACGCGCCTCGAGCAGGCGGGCGTCGCGCCGCGCGACACGAGCGCGAGGGCACTGGGCGATCTCCCGCAGCTCGGTTCGATTCCACTCACGTACGAGGTGGGGAACACGGGGCTCGTCGTCTATCTCTTTCCCGACACACTCAGCCGCCACAACGCCGCGCGCTCGCTCGACACGCTGATGTTCGTGCCGCCAAACCATGAGCTGTCCATGCGCGGTGAGGGAACGGTCATCCAGAACGACAATCTGCTGGCGTTGCTGTTCTCGCGGCGGGAGCAACAGCGGGAACGAGTATCGGACGCGCTAATGGCCGGGCCACCGCAACCGTAGCCGGCACGGTCCGCGTTGGACAGTCTCATCCGCCTCGACAGGCCCACAGATCCGGTTCATCCGCTCAACCCGCTTCATCCGCTCATCCGCCTCGTAACAGCCGCTCGGGCCGGCTTCTCAGACGAAGGTTCATCCGGATGCGGCGGAAA
>CAYTKA010000134.1:0-4921 GCA_964438255.1 uncultured Gemmatimonadaceae bacterium
CGACGTCTTGCCCGACATCACCGAGCGCCTCGCCGAGGCGACCAAAGCGAAGGTTCAGACCGTCCAGGACTACTTCGCCCTGGCCGGTCGCGCATTGGGGTTCGCCTTCGTCCGCCCCTTCTACGCGCAGGACTGGGTCCAACAGATGGACGAGATCGGGGTCAAGTCGCTCGGCATCGTCCTCCTCACCGGCTTCTTCACCGGCATGGTGCTCGCGCTCCAATCGAGCGTGCAGCTCAAGGCATTCGGCATCTCCTCGCTCGTGGGGCGGCTCGTCGCCGGCTCGATGGTGCGTGAGCTCGGCCCGGTGCTCGCGGGGCTCATGGTGGCCGGCCGCGTCGGCTCCGGGATCGCCGCGCAGCTCGGCTCCATGCGCGTCACCGAGCAGATCGACGCCCTCAACACCCTCGGCACGGACCCGATCAAGAAGCTCGTCACTCCCCGCGTGCTCGCGGCGCTCGTGATGCTGCCGGTGCTCACGATCATCAACGACTTCGTCGGCATCGTCGGCGGTAACCTCATCGCGACGCTGATGATCGACATCCCGACGGGGCTGTACTGGCGCACGGTGTGGGAGCAGATCGCCGGCGACGGCTTCACCCTGCGCTACATCCCGAACGACTTCATCCAGGGACTGGTCAAACCACTCGTCTTCGGCGGCATCATCTCGATCTCGGCGTGCTATTTCGGGCTCAATACCACCGGGGGCACGGAGGGCGTCGGTCAGGCGACGACGCGCACCGTGGTGCTCTCCAGCATCCTCATTCTGGTGGTCGATTACTTCCTGACCCAGATTCTCCTCTCCGTCCTGGCATGAGCGACGACGAGCGCGACGAGCAGAGCGACGCCGGCCGAGGTGCGGCAACCGGGGCGAAGCGCGAGGGAGAGCGGCGCCGCGAGGGACGCCGCGTCACGGAGCGCCAGTCGGAGCACGTCCGCGCGGCGATCCGGAACGAGCTCGCGGGCGACACTGTCCCCGCGGCGGAGACGGTGCGCGAGGATCGGGAGACGCAGCCGGTCATCGAGCTCGATCACGTCCACCTCGCCTTCGACCGTCCGATCCTCGAGGACGTGTCGCTCGCCGCGCGCCGCGGCGAGACGATCTGCATCGTCGGCGAATCGGGGACGGGGAAGAGCACCGTGCTCAAGCTGATCCTCCGGCATCTCGTCCCCGACCGCGGACACGTCTGCATCGATGGGCAGGAGATCTCGCATCTCACCTTCGAGGAGGCGCTCGAGGTGCGACAGCACATGGGGATGGTGTTCCAGGGCGCGGCGCTGTTCGACTCGATGTCGGTGTTCGAGAACGTCGCCTACCCGCTGCGCGAGCAGACGAAGCTCTCCGACGACGAGATCGAGCAGCGCGTGCGCGAGAAGCTGGAGTTCGTGGACCTCGACCCGGACGAGGTCGTGGACCAGCTTCCGTCGGCGCTCTCGGGCGGGATGCGCAAGCGCGTCGGCATTGCGCGGGGGATGGCGAACAACCCGGAGATCATGTTGTACGACGAGCCCACCTCCGGGCTCGATCCACTCACCACGGGGACGATCACGCGGCTGATCATGAAGCTGCAGCGTGAGCTGAACGTGACCAGCGTGGTCGTCTCCCACGACATTCGTTCGGTGTTCCGCATGGCGACGAAGGTCGCCGTGCTCAACGAACGCCGCATCGTTTTCTTCGGTACACCGGAAGAGATGACCGCCTCCGACGACCGGTATCTCCGCGACTTCCTCGGCGGCTTCTGACATGAAACGCTCTCCGACCATCACCTGGGACCAGCTCCGCGTCGGTCTCGTCGTCCTCGTGGCGCTGGGGGTGGTGGCCGTCGCCATCCTCAAGCTCGGCCAGGCGGCGAATCTCTTTGCCAAGCGATACGACCTCATCGCCTACCTGCCCGACGCGAACGGGCTTCGCCCGGGGGGCAGCGTCACCGTGGCCGGCCAACTGGCCGGCACGGTGAAGTCGATCGAGTTTCTTCCCGTCGACACGGATACCACACGCAACTTGAAGTTGACGCTGGCGGTCGACGTGGCGGTGCGCGATCAGATTCGGCGCGACTCCAAGGGCAAGCTGCGCACGATGGGCCTCCTCGGCGACAAGGCGTTCGACATCACCCCGGGGACGCCGCGCTCGCCCGTGCTCCAGCCGGGCGATACGATCACCGTCACTCCGGCGCTGGACTACGAGGCGGTCATCGCGCAGGCGAGCGGCGCGGTCAACGACATGGTGGCGCTCACCCGGGACCTGCGCGCGATCACGGGCGGCATCGTCCGGGGGCAGGGGACGCTCGGCGCCCTCGTGACCGACAAGGCGCTGTACAACAACCTGAACGGCACCCTCGCGCGCGCCAACGCCATGCTGGCGCAGTTCCAGAACCCCAATGGCACGGTCGGCCGGCTGCTCGACGATCCCACGCTCTACAATCGTCTCACCGCGGTGATCGGCTCGACGGATTCGCTCGTGGTGTCGCTCAACTCGCGGAAGGGCTCCATGGGGATGCTGCTGCGCGACACGACGCTGTACACGAACCTCGTCGAGATCACCCGCGGCGCGGACTCGCTCATGAAGGCGCTCACGAACGGGCAGGGGACGGCGAGCCGGCTGCTCACGGACCAGACGCTCTACGATCAGCTCAACAAGCTGGTGACGGACCTGAGCGCGATCCTGGCGGATGTCCGGAGGGATCCGGGGCGGTACACCAAGGGGATGATCAAGGTGTTTTAGGAGCAGCGCCGTGAACGAGGAGCTGTGGTCGGCACTGGTAGTACCAGTGCCCTGTGGTCCGGCATCTTGCCCCGCCTGCGCCCACCGGCTAAAATCAGGATTCGCGCCGGTTGGGCCGGCGTGCGGTCGCGTAGCTCAGCTGGTTAGAGCGCTGGTCTCACATACCAGAGGTCCGGGGTTCGATTCCCTGCGCGACCACTAGGTCTTCCTCGTGCGGCTTCCACTCGCGTTGCTCCTCCCGCAGGCGAAATCGATGCGCTTCCGTCACCTGCGGTCACTTCTGGTGACCGCTTGTTTTTTGTTCGGCCCTGAGCTGCGTGCGCAGCAGGCGCCCACCACGCGACCGTCGCCGGAACAGGCGCGCATCCTCCTCCAGACGCGCCCTGACCTCGTCACGCAGTTGCGTCAGCGATTCATCACGAGCGGGATGACCAAGGAGCAGATCCACGCCCGGCTGCGCGCAGAAGGCTATCCGGAGGATCTGCTCGATCCATATCTCGCCGGTGGGATGGCGGATTCGACGTTCACGCCCAGTGACAGCATCTTTGGGGCAGTCCGCGCCCTCGGTATTGCGGACAGCGCCGACCTCGTGGCGATCCGGCGTGCTGCGCCGAGCAGTCGCATCCAGGCGGCGGAGGAGGGGAAGGTCGGCAACGCCTCGCTGGCGCGCGACACCGTGGAGCGCACGAAGGCGATCGCCGACAGCGGCTTCGCGATCTTCGGGCTGGACCTCTTCCGAAGCGCGACCTCGCTCTTCGAGCCCAACCTCGCGGGACCGGTCGATGCGAACTACCGCCTGGGACCGGGCGATCGGCTGGTGCTGATTCTCACCGGCGACGTCGAGGCGAGCCATCAGCTCGACGTCAACCGGGAGGGGTTCGTCGTCATCCCGCAGGTCGGTCAACTGTATGTCGCCAACCTGACCCTCGGCCAGCTCGAGCAGCTCCTCGCGTCGCGGCTCTCGAGGGTGTACTCCGGAGTCCGGCTGAACAATCAGGGCACGACGCGCTTCTCGATCAGCGTCGCGCGGCTGCGCAGCAACCAGGTGTACGTCATCGGCGACGTGCAGCGGCCGGGAAGCTATCTGGTCTCGAGCGCCGGAACGGCGATGACGGCGCTCTACGCCGGGGGCGGACCCACGGTCAACGGCTCTCTGCGCCGAATCGAGGTTCGGCGTGCCGGCCGGATCGTCGATACGCTCGATGTCTATGACTACCTCGTGCGCGGGGACGCGTCACACGACGTGCGCCTCGAGACGGGAGACGTCCTGTTCACTCCCGTGCATGGTGCGCGGGTTCGCATCGTCGGCGAGGTGGCGCGGCCGGCGACGTACGAGCTGAAGCAGGGGGAATCGCTCGCCGACCTCGTGGCGAACGCGGGTGGCTTCCGCGTCACCGCGTCCCGCCAGCGCATCGTGATCGAGCGCATCGTCGCCCCCGAGCTGCGCAGCGCTCCGGGGCGGGATCGCATCACCGTCGATGTTGCGTCCGGCGTGCTCGTGCACGGCAACGGCTCTGCCGTGAGCCTTCAAGACGGCGACGTCGTGCGCGTCTTCCCCATCGCCGAGCGGATACGAAACCGAATCGTGGTGTCGGGGAACGTCTACCAGCCCGGCTTGCAGGGGTTCACGCCGGGGATGAAGCTGTCCGACGCGCTGCGGAAGGCGGGCGGCCTGCAGCCCGACACCTACCTCGGCGAGGTGCTCATCACGCGGCTGCGCAGTGATTCGACGCGCGAGCAGCTTCGCGCGACCCTCGCCGACACGACGGGCATCGTGATCGACGACCTGCCGCTCCACGAGGACGACGAGATCACGGTGTACTCGCTCACCACCTTCCGGCCGGCCCGTTATGTCGCGATCGGCGGAGCGGTGAAGAGGGCGGGACGCTTCCCGTATCGCGAGGGGATGACGCTGCGCGATCTCGTGCTGCTGGCCAACGGCGTGGACGAGAGCGCCTATCTGCGCGAGGCGGAGATCGCGCGGCTCCCGGAGGACCGCACCGGCGGCATCACCGCGACGACGGTCCGCGTGCCGCTGGACTCGACCTACCTGTTCGAGCGCAAGCCGGACGGGGAGTACATCGGACCGCCCGGCCTCCCCTTTCCCGCTCACGGGGCGCCCGAGGTGGCGCTCCGCCCGTACGACAACGTGCTCATCCTCCGGCAGCCTGACTGGGAGCTGCAGCGCACCGTGACGCT
>CAYTKA010000135.1:0-4415 GCA_964438255.1 uncultured Gemmatimonadaceae bacterium
CGAAGATCCTCAAGTAACACCGGTCGGACCGTCAGACCGTCAGACCGTCCGACCGCTTCAATCACCAGCGCGCCGACGGGTGTCGGGAGCACGAGCCAGCAACACAGTTGCCGGCTCCCCGGCAGCAGGCCCCGACGCGGACTGACAACACTCAAGGAGTATCATGCCTCGCGAAAAGATCATCCTCGCCTGCGGCGAGTGTAAGAATCGCAACTACTTCACCATGAAGAACAAGCGCCTCCATCCGGAGCGCGTCGAGTGGAAGAAGTATTGCCCCCGCTGCAACAAGCATCAGCTGCACAAGGAAACCAAGTAATGGCCGACGTCGTCGCCACACCTGCCGGTCCGGGGGGGAACAGGTTCATCGCGTTCTATCACGCGGTGATCGCCGAGATGCGGCGTGTGACGTGGCCCGAAACGGGCGACGTCCGCCGCGCGACGGTGGCGATCATCATCTTCGTGCTGTTACTCGGTCTCGTGATCTACGTGCTCGACGTCGCGCTGCAGGGGCTGCTCGCGAATCTCCTGCCGCGGCTCTTCGTGGGGCGCTGATCCATGGACCACCGCTTCTACGCCATCCAGACGACGGCCGGCCATGAGAACAAGGTGCGGTCGCTGATCCAGCGGAAGATCGAAGCGGATCCGCGTCCGGCCGAGGAGCGTCTGATCCGTCAGGCACTCGTCCCGACGCAGGACGTCGTGGAGATCAAGAACGGCAAGAAGGTGAACGTCGAGCGGAAGATCTTCCCGGGCTACGTGCTCGTGGAGATGGTGATGAACCAGGAGACGTTGCACCAGATCAACAGCATTCAGGGCGTGATCAAGTTCGTCGGGCACGAGCGGCTCCCGCAGCCGCTCCGGCCTGACGAGGTCAACCGCCTCCTCGGTATCGCCGACGAGGTGGAAGAGGCTGCGCCGAAGGAGGAGATCCCCTTCCTGGTGGGTCAGGCGGTGGCGATCACCGAGGGTCCGTTCACGGACTTCAACGGCACGGTCGAAGAGGTGATGGCGGACAAGGGGAAGGTGCGGGTGTCGGTGAGCCTGTTCGGTAGACCGACATCGGTGGAGTTGGACTATCTGCAGCTGAAGGGGTATTGAACGACGCTTTTTGGTTTCCGGTTTGTCGGCTTTCGGCGGACCCCGGGACGCCAGAGCTTCCCGAGGGAGGCTGAAAGCCGAGAGCCGAAAGACCGACGAGCGCGGTCCGTCGCCGACCACTGCGACGTGAAACAAGAGTGGAAGTACGACCCGAGGCGACACGTCGGGTATACGCCAGACAGGAGACAAGATGGCAAAAAAGGTAGCAGGGTTCGTGAAGCTCCAGATTCCGGCGGGGAAGGCCAATCCGGCTCCCCCGGTCGGAACGGCGCTCGGCCCGCAGGGCATCAACATCATGGCCTTCTGCAAGGAGTTCAACGCTCGCACGCAGGGCCAGGATACGATCCTTCCGGTCGAGATCACGATCTACTCCGACAAGTCGTTCACCTTCATCACCAAGACGCCCCCCGCGGCGGTGCTGGTGAAGAAGGAGGCCGGCTTGGAGAAGGGATCGGGACAGCCGAATCGCAACAAGGTCGGCAAGATCACCAAGGCACAGGTCAGAAAGATCGCCGAGATCAAGCTGCCCGACCTGAACACCGACTCGCTCGAGTCCGCGATGGCGATGGTGGCCGGCGCCGCTCGGTCGATGGGTGTGGAGGTCGTCGATTAGATGAGAAAGCACGGGAAGAAGTACAACGCAGCGGCGAAGAACCGCGAGCTCGGCACGTCGTACCAGGCGAAGCAGGCGCTCGACATCGTCAAGCGTTCCGCGTTCGCCAAGTTCGACGAGACTGTCGAGGCCGTGGTGCGCCTTGGCGTCGATCCGCGCCACGCCGACCAAGTCGTGCGCGGCACAGTGGTGCTCCCGGCGGGAACCGGCTCGACGGTCCGCGTACTTGTAATTGCTGTGGGTGACAAGGCGCGTGAGGCCGAGGCCGCCGGCGCCGATTACGTCGGTGCCGAGCATCTCCAGCGCATCAAGGATGGCTGGCTGGACTTCGACGTTCTCATCGCGACGCCGGACCAGATGGGGCAGCTCGGCCAGCTCGGCCGCGTGCTTGGTCCGCGCGGGCTGATGCCGAACCCGAAGGCGGGCACGGTGACGTTCAACGTCGGCCAGGCGGTCCGTGAGACGAAGGCCGGTAAGATCGAGTTCCGCGTCGACAAGGGGGGCAACGTGCACGTTCCCCTCGGCAAGGTCTCGTTCGCGCTCGACGCGCTGGAGACGAACTTCACCGCGTTCATGGATACGATCATTCGCTCGAAGCCGAGTGCGGCCAAGGGCGTCTACGTGCGCAGCGTGTCGGTGTCCAGCACCATGGGCCCCGGCGTTGCCGTCGACACCACTCCCTACCGGTAACGCGCGATGAAGAGAACCGAAAAGGAGCAGCTCGTCAGCGAGCTGAAAGACAAGATCGAGGGCGCGCAGGCGCTCTACTACACGGATTTCACGGGGCTCAACGTGAAGTCGATGACCGAGCTGCGCCGTCGCCTGCGCAAGGCGAAGGTGGACTACGTGGTCATCAAGAACACCCTCGCGCTGCGCGCCGTGAACGAGGCAGGTCTCGTCGGCTCGAGGCTCAAGGGTCCCACCGGGCTCGTCGTCGCGAAGGATCCGGTCGGTGCGGCGAAGGTCCTCAGCGATTTCGCGAAGGAGAACGACGCGAAGCCGGCGGTGAAGGGTGGGATGCTGGAAGGCGCGGTGATCGATGCCGCGCAGGTAAAGCGGCTCGCGGCCATGCCGTCGCGCGAGCAGATGCTGGCCGAGCTCGGAGCGGGGCTGCAGTCGCCGCTGGCCGCCTTTGCGGGCGCGCTGAACGGCTTGCTGATGACGTTCGTTGGTGCGCTCGACGCACTGAAGACCCAGCGCGAAGGCGCGTAATTCCCAGGCGTACGCCTGACTCACACGCCCCAGGATACACCTGGGAACACTTTAGGAGAGAACGACAATGGCTAACGCGACCATGAGCAAGGACGAGATCCTCGAGGCGATCGGCAACATGTCGGTGTTCGAGCTCGCCGACCTCATCGAGGCCTTCAAGAGCAAGTTCAACGTGACGATCGCGGCCGCTCCAGTGGGCGGCGCGGCGCCGGCGGCTGGCGGTACGGGTGGTGGCGCGGCGGCGGCGGTCGAGGAGCAGACCGAGTTCACGGTCAACCTCAAGGATGCCGGCGCGAAGAAGATCCAGGTCATCAAGGTGGTCCGCGAGATCACCGGCCTGGGCCTCAAGGAAGCGAAGGACCTCGTCGACGGCGCGCCGAGCACGGTCAAGGCCGGCGTCTCGAAGGACGAGGCGAACACCATCAAGACCAAGCTGGAAGAGCAGGGCGCAGCCGTCGAAGTGAAGTAAGGGGCCGCCGGCCGGCCCGCGGCAGGGCGTCATCCGGCGCCCGCCGCTTCGCTGGTCGTTGTGCACACCTGACCTTCACCTCGGCGCCTACGTGCATCACTCTCGTTGCACGGCACCACAACTGAAGTACTTCGACGGCACGCCCCGGACCCCGCGCATTTGCGACGGCGGTCCCGGGGCCACCGCCGTTTTTCCTGTTCGCGGGTGAGACATGCCTGAACTGATGAAAGAGATTTCCTTCGGTAAGCTCGACGACAAGGGGATGCGGATGCCGCATCTCCTCGACATCCAGACGCGCGCCTTCGAGGCGCTGCTCCAGCTGGATGCCGCCTCGCACGACCGCGAGGACATCGGTCTCGAGCGGGTCTTCAAGGACCTGTTCCCCATCACGGACGTCCACGAGAACTTCTCGCTGGAATTCGTCCGCTACACCCTCGGCGAGCCCAAGTACACCGTCGAGGAGTGCATCGAGCGCGACATGACGTACTCGGCGCCGCTCAAGGCGACGCTGCAGCTCGTCATCAACGAGGAAGTCAACGGCGTGAAGCGCCCGCGGAACATCATCGAGAAGGAAGTCTATCTCGGCGAGCTTCCGCTCCTGACGCCCCTCGGCACCTTCGTCATCAACGGGGCGGAGCGCGTCATCGTCAGCCAGCTCCACCGGTCGCCCGGCGTGGTGTTCGAGGAGAGCACCCACCCGAACGGCCAGCGGCTGATCTCGTCGCGGATCATCCCGTTCCGCGGCTCGTGGGTCGAGTTCACCGTCGACATCCACGACGTCGTCTACGTCCACATCGACAAGAAGAAGAAGTTCCCCGCCACGGCGCTCCTGCGCGCCTTCGGCTACGGGTCGAACTCGGACATCCTCCGCCTCTTCTTCGCCGTCCGCGAGCTGGATCTCACGAAGGAGCGCGAGACCCGCACGGACATCCGTGAGGTGATCGGCGCGATCATCGCCGAGGACATCGAGCTGCCCGGTGAGGCGACGGCCGAGGACGCGCCCAAGGCGCGCACCAAGAAGGC
>CAYTKA010000136.1:0-4323 GCA_964438255.1 uncultured Gemmatimonadaceae bacterium
ACAGCGGTTCGAATCCGCTAGGCGCCTTCGAGAACCTGCGCGAACGACCACTCGTGACCCTGCGGGTCGCGCGCCGTGTAGATCACGTAGACCATCGACGGGCGGCCCACCTCCGAGGGGTCGCCATAGCCCTGCGACGGCTACCGGGTGACGCGCTGCGTCATGCGACTCGGTGAAGCCACACACCGTCTTTCACGCGCACGATCGTCGCGCCGTCGATCTGGTGGCCGGGCACCGTGATGTGGTCGCAGGCCTCGCGCAGTCGGGCGTACTCGGTCAGCGTCACGCGCAGGAGCTGCTCGCACCGCTCGTGGCTGCACTCACAGATGAACGGTACGGCGACCATGTAGTCGAAGCGATGGCTGCGCGCCGTGTTGGAGATCCGCTCGTTGCGCGACCGAATCTCGTCGGGCCGAGACCGGGGAGCGTCGTGGGCGTGATTAGAGGTTGTCGAGTCGGACAAGATGCTGACCGATGGACGAGGTGACCCGGAAGCGGTTGGAGCATAACGAGGCGGTCTTCCGCGCGATCAACGAGGAGATCGACGATGCCTCGTACGGTGGCTCGCGCGACTACGTCTGCGAGTGCGCGGACGCGGCGTGCACTGAGACAATTCACCTCACTCAGGAGGAGTACCGCGCCGTCCGCGCGGATCCCGACCGCTTCGTGCTCGTTCCGGGTCACGAAGTCGACGGCCTCGAGGACGTCGTTCGGCGCGAGTCGGACCACCTCGTGGTCGAGAAGCGCTAGCTAGCCCGCGGTCTCGCGCTCGATCCAGCGGCAGGTCACGTCGACGACGTACTCGCGCTGCTCATCGGTGAGCTCGACGCCGGGCTCGATACCGTGGCACGTCGCAGTCGCGTGTTGCGCGACGAACACCGGGTGGCCGCGGTAGGGGGTCTGCTTCCCGTCGTTTCGCGGACACGCCGGTGCAAGCCGCTGCGCGATCAGGTCGTGCGCGTGCGCGCGGATCGCCGACGGCCCACGCAGAATCGCGGTGGCGCGGTCGCGTCCCCGCAGATGGAACTTCGCCCGGAATGGCTGTCGGCCGATCGTGTCGATGAGATCGTCGAGCTGAGGCATCGCATCCAATGTGCCTGACGCCGGTCGCCACGAGCGGACGGCTTGACCGTCGCAGCAGGTGGGCTGACCACTCACGCCGTGTCCTCACTTGCGGAGGCACGCGCCGGCTCCCAGGCGCGCGCGTCGTGTCGCGCATCCTCGCGCTCCCCTGAGCGCTAGCCGTCGCGGCCGAAGATCGAGCTCTCGAGCACGTAGAAGAGCGCGATCGCCGCGTAGAGCGCCACCGCCAGGTACGCCGAGACGAGCGCCGAGAGCGTTGCCGCGCCGTACATGACCGAGCCGGGGCGGAACGACCGCGAGATCCCGCTGACGACGCGCTGGTCGGCGCTTGGTGCGATCAGCCGCCGCCCGATTGCGGCGTAGAACCACAGCGTGCCGAAGCAGACCGCCATCGCCGTGAACGTCAGGCCGTACGCGAATGCCGCTGCGCGCGACCCGTGGCGCAGGTTCTCTGCGAGGACGCGCGTTGGGAACGGGCTGAACGACACGACCATGAGAAACACGACGTTGAGGAAGAGGAACGTGCGATTGGTGCGGTCGATCTGGGTCATGACCGTGTGGTGGTTCACCCAGATGATCCCGATAGTCAAGAACGAGATCGCATAGGCGACGTAAGACGGCCAGGCATGCAGGAGCTGGTGCGTGACGGTCCCGTGGTGGGACAGCTTGATCTCGAGGATCAACAGCGTCGCGGCGATCGCGAACACTCCGTCGCTGAACGCCTCGAGGCGGCTCGTGCTCACGCGCCGGACATGTAGGCCGACCAGCGCTCGGCGATCCGGTCGCCCTCGAAACGGAAGACGACAATGCCGTACTGGATGTAGCCCGTCTGCTCCGCGTTCCAGCGCAACCGCAGCGCGACGCGGTCGTCTTCGCCGAAGACGTCCTCGACCTCGATCGTCAGATCGGGGTGGTGCGAGATCATCGCGCCCGCGAACGCCTTGGCGGCGGCCGGCCCCTGGGGCGTGCCCGGTGGCGCGTCGTGGTCGACGAACCCGGGCGTCAGCAGCTCGTCGACCGCGTCCAGGTCTCCGGCCGAGACGCGCTCGAAGTAACTGCGGGCGATCTCCTTGCGGTCCATGCGTGCAGTTTAGGATCGATTGGTGAGCTTCAACGGAGCGATGATCCAAAATGCGATCTACATCGCCCAGCAGCCGCCCGAATGGCCGGTCTCGGCCGACGACTGGGAACGAGCGGCGGAGGACAGGCTCGACCCCGGTGCGTTCGGGTACATCGCCGGCGGCGCGGGCGCCGAGGCGACGATGCGCGCGAACCTCGACGCGTTCGCCCGCTGGAGGATCCGCCCGCGGATGCTGGCCGGCAATGCGCAGCGGGACATCTCGGTCGACGTCCTGGGCATGCACTCGCCGGCGCCGTTCTTCCTCGCGCCGGTCGGCGTCCTCTCGATCGCGCACGAGGAGGCGGAAGTCGGCGTCGCCCGTGCGTCCGCGTCCTCGGGCGTGCCCCTCCTCCTCTCGAGCGCCGCCACGCACTCGATCGAAGAGGTGGCGGAGACGGGCGCGCCGCGCTGGTTCCAGCTCTACTGGGTGAACGACCGCGAAATCTGCGCGAGCTTCGTGCGTCGCGCGGAGGCAGCGGGCTACGGCGCGATCGTCGTCACGCTCGACACGCTGACGCTCGGCTGGCGGCCGCGCGACCTGCGGCAGGCGTACCTGCCGTTCATCAAGGGCGAAGGCTGCGGCCAGTACTTCAGCGATCCGGTCTTCCTCTCGCGACTCGACAAGTCGCCGGAGGAGGACATGCTCACTGCCGCGGCAACCATGCTCGCGACGTTCCCGAACCTCGGCCTCACATGGAGCGACCTCGACTGGCTGCGCCAGCAGACGAAGCTGCCGCTGCTCGTGAAGGGCGTCCTGACGGCTGAAGACGCGCAGCTGGCGCTGCAGCACGGGATCGACGGCGTGATCGTGTCGAATCACGGCGGCCGGCAGGTCGACGGCGCGGTCGGCGCGCTCGACGCACTCGTCGAGGTGCGCGATGCGCTACCCGACGCGGTCGTGCTGATGGACGGCGGCATCCGCACCGCGGCCGACGTTCTGAAGGCGATGGCGCTGGGCGCCGACGCCGTGCTGCTCGGGCGGCCGTACGCGTACGCGCTCGCGGTCGGCGGCCAGCGCGGCGTCGAAGAGCTGATCCAGAACCTGATGGCGGAGATCGACCTCAACCTCGCGCTCGCGGGCGCGCATTCCGTTCGCGATCTCGACCGCTCGTGGCTGAGCAAGGTGTAGTCCTTTCGTCGCCGGGTGAGGTCGCGCTCGAGGAGATCGGCGTCGACGCTCCCGGACCGGGCGAGGTGCTCGTCCGCATCGAGGCGACGGGCGTCTGCCACAGTGACCTCCACGTGATCGAGGAGGACGGCTGGCATCACGCGTTGCCTGTTTTGCTGGGACATGAAGGGGCCGGAACGGTCGTGGCCGTGGGGGAGGGCAGTGATGTAGCTGTACAGCTACATCAGGGTGACCGGGTGGTACTGGGCTGGAAGACCGCATGTGGACAGTGCGCCCAGTGCGTGCGCGGCGCGCCACGCGAGTGCAAGCGCCCGCCTGCCGCGCCCGGGCGCCTCCACCGCCGCGACGGCGCCGACCTGACGCCCGTGCTCCGCACGGGCACGTTCGCGACGCACACCGTGGTTCCGGCGGCGGGAGTCGTGAAGATCCCGGACGAGCTTCCGTTCGAGCAGGCGTGCCTGATCGGATGCGCCGTCGCGACCGGCGTCATGTCGGTGCTCGAGACGGCGAAGGTGTGGGAGGGCGCGCGGGTGGCCGTGATCGGCTGCGGCGCCGTCGGGCTGTCGGTGATCCAGGGGGCGCGCATCGCGGGCGCGTCGGAGATCCGCGCGATCGACCTCGACGGGCGCAAGCTCGAGCAGGCGAAGCACTTCGGCGCTACGCACACCGAGCCCGGTCCGGTCGACTTCGTCTTCGATGTTGTGGGGCGCAGCTCGACGTTCGAGCAGGCGCTCGAGATGATCACGAGCGGGGGCACGGTCGTGCTGATCGGCCTCTCGCCGTCGGGCGAGCAGGCGACGATCGACCTGCCCGGCCTGTTCTCGAAGCGCGCGCGCATCCTCGTCTCGCACGGCGGCGACCACGTCGCGCAGGAGGACTTCCCGCGCCTCGCGCAATGGGCGGTCGAAGGGAAGCTCGACCTGGCGAGCATGGTCACGCGCACCGCTCCGCTCGAGGGATGGTCGGACGCGCTCGACGCGATGCGTGGCGG
>CAYTKA010000137.1:0-4227 GCA_964438255.1 uncultured Gemmatimonadaceae bacterium
ACCTTCCGCTTTGCCCGCGCCCACCAGCGTGTGCAGCTCGTCGATGAAGACGACGAACTGCCCCTCGCCCTCGGTGAGCTCCTTGAGCACCGCCTTGAGCCGCTCCTCGAACTCGCCCCGATACTTCGCGCCGGCGATGAGTGCACCGAGGTCGAGCGCCAGCAGGCGCTTGTTCTTGAGTCCCTCGGGGACGTCCCCATTCACGATACGCTGCGCGAGTCCCTCGACGATCGCCGTCTTGCCGACGCCCGGCTCACCGATGAGCGCGGGATTGTTCTTGGTGCGGCGCGAGAGCACCTGGACGACGCGCCGGATCTCCTCGTCGCGCCCGATGACCGGATCGAGCTTGCCCTTCCGCGCGTCCTCGGTGAGGTCGCGCGTGTAGCGCTGCAGGGCCTGATACTGGTTCTCCGGCGTCTGATCGGTGACACGATGCGTGCCCCGCACCGCCTTGAGCGCGTCGAGCAGCGCCTTGGGCGTCGCGCCGAGCGCGTTGAGCAGGGCCCTGGTCTCCGTGCCGCGCGCGTCCGCGAGCGCGAGCAACATGTGCTCGGTGCTCACGTACTCGTCGCCCAGCTTCTTGGCCTCGTCTTCCGCCTTGTCGAGCACGCCGTTCAGCTCACGAGCCATCGTGGGCTGTGCGTCGCTCTGGCGCGGATAGCGCTCGACCTCGCGCAGGACCGCGTCCCTGAGCGCCGCGACGTTGACGCCGAGCTTCTGCAGCACCGGGACGACGATGCTCTCGTCCTGGTTGAGGAGCGCGAGAAGGAGATGAGTGTCGTAGACCTGCGGGTTGCCGTTCCGCCGGGCGAGGGCGACCGCGTCGTTGAGCGCTTCGCCGGACTTCACGGTAAGACGGTCGGGATTGATCATGATGAGGGCAGCTACCGATCGAGTTGGATGGATGACGGCCCGATGAAGGGCACCCACCGTGCCGCATACTCTCTGCCACACTGGCAGGACGGCGAGCACAGACGTGAAGCGCTCGGGGATGAGCCCGAGCGCTTCGTCGAGTGGCGGTGAGCCGAGCCTATCTCGTCAAGATCATCTTGCGCGACATCCGCTGCCCGTCGACGACGAGCTCGTAGACGTACACGCCCGTGGTGGCCGGACGGCCCGTCCTGCCGACGGCGCCATCCCAGTGCCCCAGATACTCGCCGCAGCTCAACCGCATGTTGGAGATCGGTCGGCTGGCCCCGTGCAGGACCGGCGTGGCGACGAGCTGAGCCAACACGTTGTAGACGCGCAGCGAGACGACGCGCTGTCCTCCCGGCCCGTTGCAGTCGTCGATCGTGAACGGGATGAAGGTGTCCGGCCTGAATGGATTCGGGTAGTTCTGTCCAAGCGTCCCTAGCTTGCGCCCTCGGGGCGGTGATGACGCCTCCTGCCCCGCCGCTGACTTTGGCGCGCTTGCCCAAAGGGCGAGCACGAGCGCAAGTGCTGCCCAGCGGTGGTACATGTGTGCTCCGGCTGACGAAACAGGATCCTCGTGCTGCTCCTGAGACGGGGGATTCGAAGTGGTGGCGCGAAGCTACGCCGGCGCCGGATCGAGAGCAAGCAACATCGGCATCAGAAACCGTACCTCCGCGGCGTCGTTACGTGCCGGCACGCCGCCGCCGTCCGCCCCCATCGCGCGTCGTGAACCCGATCCGGTCGGTGAACTCGAGAAAGGGGATGAGATATTTGCGCGAGAACCCGAGCAACTCCCGAAGCTCGGCTGGTCCGTAGTCGGCGCTCACTGCCATACCGGCGCGCAGGCGCTCCAACAGCGCATCCACCGTGACAGTGCGATAGAAGCGCGACGGCTCCACGGGCACCAATGCCCCTTCGCGTACGAGGAGACGCGCGAGCGCGCCGAGTGCGGCCAGTGGAACGCCGACGATCTCCGATAGATCCTCGAGCGACGGAGGCTCGTGCCCGGCGCGCTCGAGCGCGGCGAGCAGCGCATCGCGTTGCGCACCCTGCGCCGCGTCCAGGCGCGGCGCGAAGGTCGGCAGCCGTGCGTGGCCCTGCTCGATGACGACGGCGCCCTCTGCGGCGAGCTCCGCGAGGAGCGCCACACTCACCTCGTCGGGAGCGCGCAGCCGCGAGCGCAGCCACTGCAATGGCGCGCCAGGCTCGAGTGGCTGCTCGAGGTGATGTCGTCCGAGCATCGTGAGCGCATCGGCGGCGAGCCGGTCGCGCGCTGCGCGCCCGACGGCGCGACTGCCGACGCGCCAGGTGCCATTCCCCGCGAGCAGCGCGTCGAGCTCGGGGGGGCGCACGCCAAGTCGGACCGGCAGCTCGGCCAGCTCCACGCCCGCGGTCCCCGCTTCGTCGAGCATGAGCGGGAGGAGTGCAGGCGGAGAGCGGTCGAGCGACGACCAGGGACGGGCGCGCGGCGGCGCCATCGGATCGATCACGACACCGCCGCCCAGGGTCGCCACGGGCGACGCGGAGCGCAGCACGAAGCGGTCACCCGCACGCGCGACGATCGGCTCATCGACGACGACGCGCGCGGAGGCGCGTCCGCCCGGCGCGAGCGTCCCGTCGGGAACGACGAGCCGCGCGGAACCCTCACGGGTGCCGAGATGCAGACGCACACGCGCGCGCGGCCCCAGCTCGCGCGGCGCGTCCGGCAACAGAGCCACGTCGGCGCGCAGCACGCGCGACGGCCGCCATCCCGATCCTTGGACGAGTACCGCACCGCGTCGCACGGCGTCGAGATCCACGCCGGCCAGTGCGATCGCGGCGCGATCGCCCGCCCGCACCCGCTCGACGCTGCGCCCGTGGGCATGCAGCCCTCGCACCCGTGCGCTCTCTCCACTCGGGAGCAGACGCAGCACGGCATCGCGACCGAGCGCACCGGACCACACCGTCCCGGTGACGACGGTGCCCGTGCCCTTCACCGTGAACGCACGGTCGATCGGCAGCCGGAACAGATCGTCCGCTGCGCGAGCGGGGATGGTGCGTGCTGCGTCGGCGAGCGCCGTGCGCAGCACGTCGAGCCCGGCGCCCGTCACCGAGCTGACAGGCACGATCGGCGCAGTCTCGAGCGCGCTCCCAGCCAATGTGTCGCGCACGTCCTCGCACACGAGTGCCGACCAGTCCGCGTCCACGAGGTCACTCTTCGTGACGGCGACGACACCCGCGCGCACGCCGAGCAGCGACAGGATGGCGAGGTGCTCGCGTGTCTGCGGCATGACCCCCTCGTCGGCGGCGACCACGAGCAACGCGAGGTCGATCCCCGTCGCGCCGGCCACCATGGTACGGACGAACGCCTCGTGGCCGGGAACGTCCACCACTCCGATGGTGCCGACGCCCTCGAGCGCGAGCGGCGCGAAGCCGAGGTCGATCGTGATGCCGCGACGCTTCTCCTCCGGGAGGCGATCGGTGTCGACCCCGGTGAGCGCGCGCACGAGGGTTGTCTTGCCGTGATCGATGTGCCCCGCCGTACCGAGAATCATCGCGCGCTCCGCGTCACCACCGGCGTTCCTCCCAGAGCGCGAGGGCCTGGAGCGGACGTCCATCGGCGAGATGCTCGGCGAGAAACTCGCGCAGGAGTCGTTGGTGCGCGCGCGCCGACGGGTCGTCCAGCGGCATCCCCTGCTCTCCGGCGATGAACCGGCGCAGCGCATCGCGTGCGTCCGGCGGAAGCTTGCGCCCGGTGGGAGCGAGACGCCCGCAGCGGGCACAGAGTGCGCCGCCGGCGGGGTGACTGAACATCACCGCAACCGCAGGATCGAGGGGGGCGTGACACTCGGCGCACACGTCGAGCGCCGGGGCGAAGCCGAGATGCGCGACGATGCGCCACGCGCCAGCGAGCGTCGCGGTGGCCGCACTGTCCGCCGGCGCCTCGGACAGCGCGTCGAGCGCATGCGCGACCGCCTCGAACAACTCCGCATCGGCCCCCCCGCGCGCGAAACGCAGCGTCAGCTCGGCAAGCGCCGACGCGCCGGCGAAGCGACCCAGGTCGGTCGCCAGCGACGACCGCGAGCGTGCGACGTCGAAGCCGCCGAGTGTGTCGAGGTCACGTCCAGGCTTTGCGTAGAGCTGCGCACTCCCCTGCGCGAACAGGTCCATCGCACTGCCGAACCGCCGCGACGAGCGCCGCGCGCCCTTGGCCAGCGCACTCCGCACCCCGCCCTCGCGCGTCACGAGCCGGAAAATCCGCGACGATTCCAGATAGTCGAATGCGTGAAGGACGATCGCGTCGGTCGCGAGGAGGGACATGCCCGAAAGATAGCC
>CAYTKA010000138.1:0-4180 GCA_964438255.1 uncultured Gemmatimonadaceae bacterium
GACCGTCTGACCGTCTGACCGTCCGACCGTCCGACCGTCCGACCGTCCGACCGTCTCACGAGCTCTATTGCGCCGCCTCCCCTTCGAGATACGTATAGCCCTCGAGCCCCGCCACGTAGTCGGCGATGAACGCGTTCGCGTCGGCGCGGCTGAGATGCTTCACCGCCGTCACCTTGCGGCGGAAGGTCTGGAGCAGATCTGACGCACGGAACTGCACGTAGTTCAGCACTTCCGTCACCGTGTCGCCGTGCACGAGATCCGTGATCTCGTAGCCCCCCCGCTCCGAGAGGCGGATGTGCACGGCATTTGTGTCGCCGAACAGGTTGTGTAGGTCGCCCAGGATCTCCTGATAGGCGCCGGTGAGGAACACGCCGAGCATGTACGGTTCGCCGTCGCGCCATTCGTGCAGCTCGAGCGACGGATTCCCTTCCTTGCCGCCCACGAAGCGATCGATCTTGCCGTCCGAGTCGCACGTGATGTCCTGGAGTGTTCCGCGGCGCGTCGGCTCCTCGATCAAGCGATGGATCGGCATGATCGGGAAGAGCTGATCGATCGCCCAACTGTCCGGAAGTGACTGGAAGAGCGAGAAGTTGCAGAAGTACCGGTCCACCATCGTCGCGTCGAGATCGGCGAGGATGTCCTCGTACTCCTCGCGGTCCTGGTTCACGATGCGGTAGATCGCGTTCATCGTGGCGTGGTACATCTGCTCGGCCACCGCGCGACCGCGCAGCGTGAGCACCCCGCTCGCGAAGAGCTGCTGGGCGCGCTCCTTGTCGAAGGTGACGTCGTGGAAGATCTCCTTCACGCGCCGCCGCGAGATGTTGTTCTTCGCCACGTCCACGTGATCCTCGGCCATCTCGTGCAGGAGCGCGTGGTCGTCGTCCGTCAGCGCGGGGACCGGGACCTCGACCACCGACTCGACGTCGATCACCTTGAGCAGGAGCAGCGCGTGGTGCGCCGTGAGCGCACGTCCCGACTCGCTGATGATGTGCGGCATCGGCAGGTCGAGATCGCGGCACGATTCGGCGATCGTGTAGATGACGTCGTTCGCGTACTCCTGGAGCGAGTAGTTCACGCTGGCGTTCGACGTCGAGTTCGAGCCGTCGTAGTCCACGCCCAGCCCGCCCCCCACGTCGACGTGCGTCACGTTCACGCCAAGCGCGCGCAGCTCGGCATAGAAGCGCGCCACCTCCTGGAGCCCCGACTTGATGTAGCGGATGTCGGTGATCTGTGAGCCGAGGTGGAAGTGGATCAGCTTCACCATGTCGAGGCGGCCGGCGGCACGGAGCCTGTCCACCGCCTGCATGAGCTGCGCGGCGTTGAGGCCGAACTTCGACTTCTCGCCGCCACTCTCCTTCCACCGCCCGAAGCCGCTCGACGCGAGCTTGATACGGATCCCGGCGTTCGGCGTCACCCCGAGCTCCTCGGCGGCCGAGAGCAGGACATCGATCTCGCTCAACTGCTCGAGGACGATGAAGACCTGGTGTCCGAGCTTCTGCCCCATGAGGGCGAGGCGCATGAACTCCTCGTCCTTGTAGCCATTGCACACGATCATGTGCTCCGTGCTCTCGGACAGCCCGAGCACCGCTTGCAGCTCCGGCTTCGAGCCGCACTCGAGCCCTACGCCGTGCTTCTTCCCGAACTGGACGATCTCCTCGACGACGTGGCGCTGCTGATTGACCTTGATCGGGTAGACGGTGGTGTAGCCGCCCTTGTAGTCGAACTCCGCGATCGCCCGCTCGAAGCGCTCGCTCAGCGCCTCGATGCGCGAGCGGAGGATGTCCGAGAAGCGCAGCAGCACGGGAAGGGCGACGCCCTGTTCCTCGAGATCGTTCGCGAGGTCATGGAGGCTCAGCTCCCGCTCCGGGTGCTCGCGATCCGGCCGGACCACGACGTGCCCACGGTCGTCGATGTCGAAGAACCCGGCGCCCCACCCCTCGATGTTGTAGAGGGCGCGCGCCTTCTCGACGCTCCACTGTTCGGCTGTCTGGGTTGCCATGGGCGGAAGATAGTTGGTCGGACGGTCTGGCGGTCTGACCGTCAGCTCGAGCGGGTCACTCCGACGCTGCCCGGCCACTTCGACGAACGGGACTTCGGATCAGAGGGAAAGCAACGGATCGGAAAGGGCGTTGGCGCGGTGTAGTGCGCGGCGTTCGACTTGGTGCGGAGGCTGTGGAGCTTTCGTGATGGCGCGCTCTTCGAGGCGGCCCAGGACATCGCGACGGACGCGTCGGCGACACCGCAGAGCCGGGTCTACAGCAGCATGCTTCTCCTCGCATTGCTCTTCGACCACGAGGATCCCACGTATCCGTGGTTCACGCGTGTGGGCGCATACGCCGTCTGTCGCGTCGGCGAGGTGTACGATCGCGCAATCTACAACGGCCGTCCGCTGCCGTCCGATGCCCGACAGCGAGCGCGCCTGATCGGACAACGGCTGGCGTCCGACGCCAGTGCGCCAGCCATCGTACAGAGTGCGGGGCGCTGTCTGGGTCAGGAAATCATGATCGACGATCGCGTGCAAGCACGTAAGCCGGCCGCGCCGCCCGGACCATAGCGTACCGGCCCCCGTACTGATCGCAACGCGCGAGACCGTGAGACTGCCAAGACCGTCCAACCCTCACGGATACAACACCTCCGTCCTCCACCCCTGGCTCTCGCGATGATACACGATCCGCTCGTGCAGGCGGCTCGGCATGCCGCGCCAGAACTCGATGCGATGCGGGACGAGGCGGAAGCCCGACCAGTGCGGCGGGCGTGGCACCGGGCCGCCGGCGAAGCGCGCCTCGATCTCCGTCACGCGCGCCTCCAGGTCGCCGGCCCGCGCCATCGCCTGACTCTGCAGCGACGCCCAGGCGCCGACCTGGCTGCCGCGCGCCCGCGTGGCGAAGTACACGTCCGCCTCCTCCGCCGACACGCACTGCGCGACGCCCTCCACACGCACCTGCCGCTCCAGCGGCTGCCAGTGAAAGCACATCGCGGCCTGCGGGTGCGCGAGCAGCTCGCGGCCCTTCCGGCTCTCGTAGTTCGTGTAGAACACGAAGCCGCGCTCGTCCAGTCCCTTCAGCAGGAGGATGCGCACCGACGGCTGACCGCCGGCGTCCACGGTGGCGAGGGAGAACGCCGTCGGCTCGGGGAGACAGGCCGGCCCGACGGCGCTGGCCTGGGCGAGCAGCTCGGCGAACCGCGCAAACGGCTCGCGCAGGGGGCGCACGTCGCTCGGATCATGCATCTCGGTATCGGACACGCGCCCAATGTAGTGCCCGCGATCGACTCGTGGAATGCGCCGGCACCGCCTTGCTCGCCGTCCGCGTGGCGATCATCGTTGGTCTCGTGTTCGGCACCTATCCGGCGCGGCACGCCGCGAGCCTCTCCCCGATCGACGTGATCGCGCGCGAATGACGGCGCACGAACGACGGCGGGAGGTCGGCCGTGCCCCGCATCGCAGCTACGTGAAGCTCGCGGGGCTGGTTCTCCTGCTCCTTGCAGTGCTGCTCGTGGTGCGAACGCTCGGCCTCGGTCGCTACAGCGACCCGACGGCCATCGCGGCGGCCGTGTCCTCGCTCCGCGCACGTCCGCATGCCGCACCGCTGTTCGTCGCGGCGTACGCTGTCGGGGCGGCGCTCGCCCTTCCGGGCAGCGTGCTCACCATCGCCGGCGGCGCGATCTTCGGATTTGGCCTCGGGCTGCTGCTGAATTGGATCGGGGCAACGATCGGTGCGACACTCGCGTTCCTCATCGCACGCGCCCTCGGGCAGGAGGCGGTACGCCGCCTCCTCGGCGATCGCGCAGCGCACGTCGAGCGCCTCGCCGACTCGCATGGCTTCCGGACCGTGCTGCGCTTGCGGCTCATCCCCGTGGTACCGTTCAACATGCTGAACTACGCCGCGGGTCTCGCCGGAGTGCCGCTGCGAGATTACGTCGTGGCGACGATGCTCGGCCTGATCCCGGTGGTCGCGGTGTACACGTGGTTCGCCGACGCACTGGTCGCAGGCGCCGGAGGAGCACGTCACGGTGTGCTGGTGCGTCTGCTGATCGGCGGCGGTCTTCTCGTGCTGCTCTCGTTCGTGCCCGCCATCACGCGACGCCTGGCAGGGACCCGTGAACGGTGAGACGGTCAGACGGTCAGACGGTCGGACGGTCGGACGGTCGGACGGTCGGACGGTCAGACAGTCAGACAGTC
>CAYTKA010000139.1:0-1358 GCA_964438255.1 uncultured Gemmatimonadaceae bacterium
CTGGAAGGTGGCGATCTCGGTGAGCGCCGTGATTGCCCGCGCGCCGCCACCCCCCGTATACGACTGCCCGATCCACATGATGCCGTTGTCGCCCCCCTGCCCCATCGGGCCGAAGGTGGTGTCGGGGAAGGGGCCGAACAGCGTGTGGCGGCTGATCGAGCCGCTGTAGGTGACCTGGACGATCGTGCGGTACTTGAAGTAGCCCGGCAGCGAGGCCTGCGGCTGGCTGCCGCTGTGCGTGTCAGGGGGCGCGAGGGTGGGCCCCGTGGTGCCGGCCGGCGAGTTGTCCTCGCCACCCGGTGTCGCCCAGACCGAAGAGGCCCGTGGCCTCGTGGCGACCGCCACGGGCCCGACGAGGGTGCGCTCGCACGCGGTCACCACGATCGCGACGACGAGCAGCGCCAGCAGGGCGAGCACTGGACGCGGGAGACGAGGTGGCGTCTGCGTGGACGCTCCTCCACCAAGAGACGGATCGGCCATGCGATCAACTGACGAGGGTGCAAAAAATGGCGAACACCGACGTCGGTGGCTCGGCCAACGAGCAAGCGCGCCGTACGGAAGGGCCACCCGTCGTTCAGCGGCGTGGGCGGGCGCGAGTCCAACCCTAGGACTGATTGGTCAGCGTGAACACCCCCCCCTTTGAGACAAAAAACCGGGAAAACGTGACACCCTCGCCCGCGCACGGTGATGTGGATCACCGTGTCTTCACCATTCGGTGTCGCGTTGCCGGGAGAGCGCCCGAGCGCTGCGGTGGGGCCAAGCGGCTGGTATGGCCCGCGTTTCACGCCGGCCGCCCGCCTAGCGCCACCGTCATCGAGCGACGATCAGAACCTCGCGTCGACGTATGCGTCCACCCGCCACTGCCTCTCCGGGTAGATCCCGCGCGCCACGTCGAACCGCACGAGACCGTCCATGATCGAGATTCCAACGCCGACGCCCGAGAGCGGCCGGCCGACCTCGCGCCACCGCGTGCGGTCGCCCGTCCAACCGAGATCGCCGAAGAGTACCGGGCGAGCCGCGCCGAGCCCGTGCGCGACCTCACCGCGCGCCAACCAGAAGGCATTGCCGCCGTACGCGCTGCCGAGCCCGGGGCGCTGGCCGCGTACCGTCTGCGTCCCGCCCAGATACCACAACCGTTGCGGGGGCAGGACCCCCGCCGACGTGCCTCCTGCGAGCGTGAGCGCCGCGGCGCCGTCGCCGATGCCGTGCGATGCCGTGAGGTCGAGCGCGACACGGCCGTAGCCGCCCGAATCGCCCCGCGACGCCTCGAGCCGCGCGTCGCTGAACAGCCGGAACCCCTGCGGGTCGAGCCCGAAGGAGCGCGCGTAGCGCGTGCGCGCGCCGAGGTAGATCCCGCG
>CAYTKA010000139.1:1458-3825 GCA_964438255.1 uncultured Gemmatimonadaceae bacterium
CGTCGCGCGGCGCGCACGGAGTCGCGCGCCGTTCGCGGAGGCCGCACCGTGGAATCGCCGATGGTCACGCTGACGACGCCCCGCTGCAGTGGCGCCGAGATCGTGTCGATCGGCGGCAAGGGCACGCCGGCGTTCACCTGCTCGTACTCGTACTTCGACTCGAACTTGATCGGCGAGCGCATGAAGCCAACCTGTACGCTGCCCTCGGCAACCTGGAGCCGCGGCAGCCAGAACCGACTCTGGTACAGCCCATACTCCACGCCGAAAGCGCTGAGCTGCGCCGTCATCGGAAACAACATCGGCTTCAGCACTGCCGGCACGTCCTCGAAGTCGTTCGGGTTGTCCGCCTTGGCGACGGCCACGATGTCCATCGGCACGCTCATGCGATACGCGGCGCGCACGAGCTGCCCGCCGCTCATGTCGAACCAGAGCGAGCCGACGGCGAGGTTCCACTTCGGCTCACGCGGCCGGACCTTCAGCTCGCGGAGGCGGATGACTTTTCCGTCGGGGAGGCGAAAGCTGACCGAGTCTCCACTCTCGTACGTGTAGTATGCCTCCGCGCCTTCGGCGAGCGGGTGGACGATGCCGTCGTTCTCGTCCACCGTCGGACGCGCGACGCTCGCGCCAATCCATAGCGTCTCGCTCCCGGGATAGTAGGGAATGGGCGACATCCCTCCATCGATGTTCACGTGGGCCGACTTTCCGGCGATCGGGACCACGCTGCGCGAGCCGGTGACGTCGACATAGGCCCCGATGCCGCGGCGCCAGCGCACGTGCGTCGCCGACTCGGTGCGGAAGGCCAGGCGATCGCGCCCGAGTCTGGCGAACCCCACGCCAGCCGAGATCCGCTGGTACGTCTTCGCGTCGTATGCGGTGAGCGCAGAGTCCTGGCGCAATCTCGCCGCGCGCGCCAGGACGAGGGTCGCGCGCGCCGACGGGTCGCGATATGCCGTTGCGAGATGCTCGGTGGTGACCTCGGCGCGCTTGGGCGGTTTGCGTTCCCGGCGGTGATGATGGACTGCCTCCGTGGAATCGCGCTCCAACGTGTCGGCAGAAGCCGCGGCCGGCCGCGGCGGGGCCGCAGGCGCCGTAGATGGCGGCACGGGTAATTGGGCCGGCGCTTGGAGCAGAGCAACGACGAGGTGAGCGAGCATGCCAAACGACCCTCGGGCGGGGATGTGTCTGTTCCTACGTGACGGCGGTGTGAAGGTTTCCCCGCGCGAGGCGGCGCTACCGTCGCTCAGCGTCGAATTGCATTCCAGATGAGCGGGAAGGTCGCCATCGGCTGCGCCCTGTACTGCGGCCGGAATCCGAAGAGGATCGCGTGCCCCCCCCGTGTCACGTCCACCATCGCCGCATGCATCGCGTGCGCATGCGTCAATGATGACGCGCCCAAAACCGACCCGTCAGATGGGAAAGTCGCTCTTGACGGCGGCACCGTCTCCGTCGTATCGTGAGCCATGGCCAGCGCCCGCCCCTTTTACGTCTTCTTTTACTACTACGACCGTCCCTCGACGGGCCGTGGATGGAGACGTACGCGCGACTGAGCCTCGCTCACACCGCAGACGATACCAGACGGCCCGTGGAGATCCACGGGCCTTTTTCGTTTCTCGCGGCAACGTTTCTTCTTTACCCGGAGTCTCATGATCATCGTCACCCGATCCGACATCACCGACGGCGAGCTCGATCACATTCGCGAGCGCGTGGAGGCGGCCGGCCTCCACACCCATCTCTCGCGCGGCGAGCACCGTACGATCATCGGCTGCATCGGCGACGAAGCGCGGCTCCAGGAGATCCCGCTCCGCTCGCTCCCCGGTGTGGAATCCGTGCTCCCCGTGCTCAAGCCGTACAAGCGTGCCTCGCGCGAGTTCAGCGTGAACCGCACCGTGGTCCGCGTCGGCGAGCACGCGGCGATTGGCGGCGAGGCGCTGTGCATCATTGCCGGCCCCTGCTCCGTGGAGAACCGCGAGATGCTCCACGAGACGGCGGTCGCCGTGCGCGACGCCGGTGCGTCGATCCTCCGCGGCGGTGCGTTCAAGCCGCGCACGTCGCCCTACAGTTTTCAGGGCCTTGGCCGCGAAGCGCTCCGTCTGCTCGTCGAGGTGCGCGCGGCCACGGGTCTTCCTGTCGTCACGGAGGTGCTCGACACGCGCGACGTCGACCTCGTCGGCGAGCACGCGGACATGTTCCAGGTGGGCGCGCGCAACATGCAGAACTTCGCGCTCCTTGCCGAGCTGGGACGTGCGAAGCGCCCGGTGCTCCTCAAGCGCGGCCTGTCCGCGACGATCACCGAGCTGCTCATGGCGGCCGAGTACATCATGGCGCATGGCAACGCCGCCGTCGTGCTCTGCGAGCGCGGCATCCGAA
>CAYTKA010000140.1:0-3795 GCA_964438255.1 uncultured Gemmatimonadaceae bacterium
TCGCTCGTGATCTCGGTGCGGCGCTCGTCGCCGTACTTCTTCACGACGTCCTCGAGCTCGCTCTTGAGCAGCGCCATGCGCTTGTCGCGCGAGGCGAGCAGGGTCTTGAGCCCCTTGATGATGCCGCGGACCTCCTTGAGCTCCTCCTCCAGCTTCTCGATCTCGAGGCCGGTCAGCTTGGCGAGGCGCATGTTGAGGATCGCCTCGGCCTGCCGCTCGGAGAGCTTGAACCGCGCCTGGAGCTGCGCGCTCGCCGTCGGGGTGTCCTCGGCGGCGCGGATGACCTTGATCACCGCGTCGATGTTGTCGACGGCGATCTTGAGCCCCTCGAGGATGTGCTCGCGCTCGAGCGCCTTGTCCAGCTCATACTGCGCGCGGCGCACGATGACCTCGTGGCGGTGCTCGACGTAGTGCTCGAGCACCTCCTTCATCGGCATGACCTTCGGCACCAGCCGGCGCGTCACCTGGTCGGGGACGAGCGCAAGCATGATGACGCCGAACGTCGTCTGGAGTTGCGTGTGCTTGTAGAGCTGATTGAGCACGACGCGGGGGATGGCGTCGCGCTTCAGCTCGATCACGATGCGCAGTCCCTCGCGATCGGACTCGTTGCGCAGGTCGCTGATCCCCTCGAGCTTCTTGTCGCGGACGAGCGCGGCGATGTCCTCCATCAGCTTCGCGCTGTTGACCTGATAGGGGATCTCCGTGACGACGATCTGCGACTTGTTCGAGGATTCCTTCTCCTCGATCACGGCACGGGCGCGCATCACGATGCGGCCGCGGCCGGTCTCCTGGTAATCCTTGATCCCCTGGCGGCCGTAGATGTAGCCGCCCGTCGGGAAATCGGGACCCTTGATGAACTTCCGCAGCTCGGCGGGCGTCGCGTCGGGATTGTCGACGAGATGAACGATCGCGGCGACGACCTCGCGTAGATTGTGCGGCGGGATGTTCGTCGCCATGCCGACGGCGATTCCCGACGACCCGTTCACGACGAGATTCGGGATGCCGGACGGCATGACGCTCGGCTCCTCGAGCCGGTCGTCGAAGTTGGGAACGAAGTCGACGGTGTTCTTGTCGATGTCCGACAGGAGCTCCATCGCGATCGGCGTGAGGCGCGCCTCGGTGTAGCGGTACGCCGCCGGCGGATCGCCTTCGACCGAGCCGAAGTTGCCCTGCCCGTCGACGAGCGGATAGCGGAGGGAGAAGTCCTGCACCATGCGGACGAGCGCGTCGTACACGCTGGTGTCGCCGTGCGGGTGATACTTGCCGAGCACGTCACCGACGACGGTCGCGGACTTCTTGTACGGGCGGCCGGGCACGAGGCCGAGCTCGTTCATCGCGTAGAGCACGCGCCGGTGCACGGGCTTGAGCCCGTCGCGAACGTCCGGCAGCGCGCGCGATACGATGACGCTCATCGAGTAGTTGATGAACGACTCGCGAATCTCGTCGTCGATCAGGCGCGGAAGGATGCGTTCGCGGTTGTTGGGAGCGGTCATGACGCCGTGTTTTGTGGGACTCACAACGATGGATCTACAGACATCACAATCTAGCCGAAGAATCGCCGAATTGCAACCTCGCGCGCTCGTTGTAAGTCATTGATCCGCAAGGTTTTAGGCACGTCGCCGCGAAGCGGTTTCCGAGCCTCGGCGCCAGCCCGGGAAATCGGTGGGCGTGGAGCCGATCATGCGCGCCGGCGGATGAACACGTGCATCGCCCGTTCGCCCGCGACGTGCTCGGCACACTCGTAGCCGAGGGCGCGCACGTCGATGCCGTTGAAGAGATGCTCGCCCGAGCCCATCAACACCGGCCGCACCGCGAGGTGCAGCTCGTCGATCAGACGCGCGCGCAGGTACTCGCGAATGGTCGACACGCCACCGCCGAGGCGGATGTCGCGACCACCGGCGGCGGCGCGCGCCTGCTCCAGCGCGGAGTGAATGCCGTCGGTGACGAAGTGGAACACCGTTCCTCCCTTCATCGTCAGCGGCCTGCGCGCGTGGTGTGTCAGCACGAAGACCGGCGTGTGGTAGGGCGGCTCCTCGCCCCACCACCCGCGCCAGCTCTCATCCGGCCAGGGACCGCGCACGGGGCCGAACATGTTGCGGCCGAGGATCCAGGCGCCGAGACCCGCCATCCCCTGTTCGGCCATCTCGTTGTCGACACCCGTCTCGCCGCCGGCCATCCCCTGCATCTCGCGCCAGACGCGCGTGGGAAAGAACCAGCCCATCAGATCCGGGCCGTTCACGCCGAGCGGATGCTCGAGACTCTGGTTCGGGCCGGCGCCATACCCGTCGAGTGAAACGCCGAAACTCTTGACGCGAAGGGCAGTCATGTGTGGTCGTTCGGGGTGTCGGGTTCACGACAAGTTAGTGCGTCATCCGGGAAGCGGAGCGCATCGAGCGACTGAATCATCGGCCTCCTGACGTGAGCCGCGACAGGGGGATCCTTCTGCGAAATGACTTCCGCCAGATCTCCAGGCCCGCGTCGATGCCCGTGCGGCGGAATCCGAGTCGCCGTGCCACCGCGCCGCTCGGCGCGTTCGCAACGTCGCAGCGAATCTCCGCGTGCGTCATCTGCCTCAGCGTCGCGGCAACGTCGAACAATGCACCGACGGCCTCGGTCGCGATCCCTTGGCCCGTCGCATTCGCGGCGAGCCAGTAGCCGAGCTCCGCGCGATCGGCGCAGGCGAGCGGCACCCGCTCGCCTGCGTCGCGCGGAAACAGGTCCGCTTCGCCGAGCAGGCGACTCTCGTCGCCCGTCAGGATGGCGAAGCGAAACGAGCGGTCCGCCGCGAAGTCCGCCGCGAAGCCGGCCAGCCGATCCTTCAGCGCCGGCAGCGGAGCGGGCAATGCGACGTGCGCGGGGATCCAGGGGCCGAGGTGCGCTGCGTTCGCCTCGAGGATGGGCTGCAGGGCCTCGGCGTCCGTCGCTCTCCATGGGCGGAGAAGGAGGCGTGGCGTGCGCAGCGTGGTTGGAATTCGCGAGTCCATCATCGGCAGAGCGTGACCGCGGCAGATCTCTGACAATGGCCGCGCGCTACAATCCTTCCACGTAGCACGTGAAGAAGGGTCGCTCGCGGAACAGCTCTCCCGAACTGGCGGAAGCCATGGTGCCTGCTCCTCACTCGTCTCTTGTCGCCAGCTCGTCGACGTTCTGCGCGCCCTTCATCGATCTCGCTTCGCCGGTTCCCCGCTTTCAGCCAACTCGATCGCAGCGCTCCCGAGGTTGCTGAAGTCATCGTGCGGCACCCAGAGAAATATCTCGTTGCCGTCCAGGTCTCGGATTACAAGCGTCGGTCGCCCCCACTCGACACGGAGGGTCGGGATGCCTCTGTCCGCGATATGCTTGCGCAACGTCTCGCCCTGATCGTCCTCCAGGCCGATAAAGACTCGTCCGTGGCCAGCCCGCCGTCGGGTGCCGTCCCCAACTTGATTGACGATCAACTCGAAACCAAACAGGCTCACCTGAAACACACCGTCCCTGGAGTCCCAATCCAGCGAGAAGCCAAGTTCCTCCGTGTAGAACTGCAGCGAACGCCCCGCGTCTGCGACGAAAAAGACGCTTCTCGCATAGAGACTGGTCATGTTTCTCTCCGCTCCTGGCGCCGCTGAAAAGAGGATTGGGTGATGACGTCGACCACCCCGCGCCGGGCCGCCTCTACTCCGTGATCACGCGGTCCGCCCACTCGACGAGCCCCACGAAGATCGTCGGGCTGCCAAACCTGGCGCCCCACTGCGCCGGATCTGCACCTCATGTCCGGCCTCCGCGAGGGCGAGCCCGTGGAGGAAGGGAAAGGCGGCC
>CAYTKA010000141.1:0-3554 GCA_964438255.1 uncultured Gemmatimonadaceae bacterium
CGCCGTGAGCAACGATCCGCTGCTCGTCGTGGACGGGATCCGAGTGGAGAACAGCACGGGCACGATGGGCAGCGGCTATGGGCAGACGCCTGGGCGTTTCAACGATCTCAATCCAGAGGAGATCGAGTCGATCGAGATCGTGAAGGGGCCATCGGCGGCCACGCTGTATGGGACCGATGCGGCGAATGGCGTCATCGTCGTGAAGACGAAGCGCGGGCGCCAGGGCCGCACGACTTGGACCGTGTACTCCGAGGGAGGAGTGGTCGACGAGCCGGCGCGCTTTCCCGACAACTACTACGCGTGGGGGCGCTCACGCTCCACCGGCGCGGTCGTGCAGTGCACGCTGGCTCGCGTGGCGGCGAACGCCTGCGCGATCGACAGCGTGACCACCTTCAATCCACTGCAGAACCCGGAGACGACGCCCCTGGGCAGGGGATGGCGCCGGCAGGCCGGCGCGCAGCTCTCCGGTGGAATCGCGGGGTTCACCTACTTCCTCGCCGGCGACTACCAGGGGGAGACAGGCTTCTACGAGATGCCGGCGATCGATCGCGCTCGCGTCTCGCAGGAACGAGGCGGCGTGCCGATCCCCGACGAGCAGGTGCACCCCAACGCGCTCCGCAAGGTGAGCCTGCGCGCCAACGCGAGCACCGGGATCGGCGCGAACGCCGACATCAACATCTCGTCCGGGGTGGTGAGCAGCGAGACGCGTCTCGTCGGGGACGACATGATGTTCTCCGGTCAGCTCGCGCCGGGCTACCGCACGGCGCAGAACGGCTGGTTCGCTCTCACCTCGCAGCCGGGCGAGTCGTTCGCCGTGCGCAACACGGAGTCCGTCACCCATTACACCACCGGCGCGAACGCAAGCTGGCGTCCGCGCGCCTGGCTGTCCACGCGCGCCACGATGGGGTTGGACTACTCCAGCGCCTTTCTCGACGACCTGCAGCGTCGCGGGGAAGGTCCGCTCGGCATCGGACGCGAGGGTCGCCGGCTGAATCGCCGCACGAACGTGTCGCAGTACAGCGCCGATGCCGGCGCGTCCGCCTCCTTTGCTCCGCTGCCGCGGCTCACGAGCCGGACGTCGGTCGGGGTGCAGTACAACCGCCGGCTGCAGCAGGTCACCGGGGCCAGCGGCACGAACCTCAGCCCCGGCGCGGAGACGGTGACGGGTGCGGCGGTGATCACCGGTGAGGAGCAGACGCTGGAGTCGGTCGTCGCGGGCGGCTATGCCGAGCAGTCGCTCGCGCTCGACGACCGCTTGTACTTCACGGCGGCATTGCGCGCCGACGGTGGGAGCGCCTTCGGCCGCGACTTCCGCACGGCGATCTACCCCAAGACGAGCGTGTCGTGGATCATCGCGGATCAACCAGCCGGTTGGATGAGCAGCGCGCGGCTGCGTGCCGCATATGGCTCGTCCGGCGTGCAGCCGGCTGCTACGGCTGCGCTGCCGCTCGTGAGTGTTGCTCCCGCGTTCCTCGACGGTGCGGCAGCCACCGGCGCTCGCCTCGCCGCCATCGGCAATCCCGATCTTCGTCCGGAACGCCAGACCGAGCTCGAGACGGGCGCCGACCTGGAGCTGGTGCATGGTCGCGTGCACGTGGAAGCGACCTACTACGACCGGCTGAGCCGCGATGCGCTCGTCAATCGGCCGCTCGCCTCCGAGTTCGGTATCGCCGCACGTCAGGAGAACATCGGCTCGGTCCGCAACCGCGGCGTCGAAGGGCTCCTGGCGATCACCGCGCTCGAGAGCCCGGCCGTGTCGTGGAGCGTCAGCCTTAACGGCTCCCTGAACCGCAACCGGCTCGAGCAGCTCGCGCCGGGCATCGCGTTCATCGGGGTGAACTCGGCACTGCGCAGCAAGCCGGGGTACCCGCTCTCGAGCCAGTTCGCCCGTCCCATCCTCGGCTTCGCCGACGCCAACGGGAACGGCATCGTCGAAGAGAGCGAGATCACCGTCGGCGACTCGCTCGAGTACATCGGCCCGAGGATACCGCCGAGGCAGCTCACCATCGCCAGCACGCTGACGCTCTTTCAGGGACACCTGCGCCTGTCGGCGCAGTTCGATCACCGCGGCGGACACCAGCTCACGAACTACCAGGAGATCAACCGCTGCAGCCTCTTCCTGAGCAACTGTCGAACCGTGAACGATCCCACGTCGCGGCTCGAGGATCAGGCAAACGCCATCGCCGCCAACAGCCCGCGGTACCGCACATTCTGGGGCTATACCGAAGATGCGACGTTCACGCGCTGGCGCGAGCTTGCCGTCACGTATTTCCTCCCCGATGCCGTGGCGCGTGGGCTGCGAGCGCAGACGGCGAGCGTCACGGTGACTGGCCGGAACCTGCATCTCTACACGCGTTATACCGGCGTCGACCCGGAGACCAACGACGCCGTGGGGTTGGCAGAGGGATACGGCGGCAACCCCACCACTCCGCCCGCGCGCTACTGGCTGCTGCGCGTCAACCTCGGCCTCTGACCAGCGCACAATGACGATGATCCTTTCACCGGCTGCGCGCCGGTACCGAACCGCGTTCGCGCTGCTTGCGCTGCTCGCCGGCGCGTGCACCAAGCTCACCGACGTGAGCGCCCCCGACGTCGTGCAGCTCGCGTCGCTGAACACCGCGGCCGGCGCGGAGGCACTGCGCGTCGGGTCCATGAGCGGCTTCGCGCTCGTCTACGCCGGTTCGGAGCAGGGACAGATCACCACCAGCGGCGCGATCGCCGACGAGCTCTTCAACGCGAGCTCCGGGTCCATCGCGCTCGCCTTCGCCGACATCCGCGTCCTCCCCGAGCCGAGCCTGAGCTATCCGTATCTCGCCGTGCAGCGGTCGCGGCTCGACGCAAAGCGGGCCATCGCGGCCTTGGAGCAGTACGCGCCGGCGCGCCGTGCCAAGATCGGCGAGCAATTCGCCCTCGCCGCATACACGGAGCTGTTCCTCGGCGAGAACATGTGCTCGGGCATTCCGCTGGGCGAGATCGTGGACGGAAATCCCGTGTATGGGCAGCCGTTGTCCACGGACGCGCTGTTCAGCCGGGCGACGGCCGACTTCGATTCGGCGCTCGCGTACGCCGTGGACAGCGCGCGGATCATGAATCTCTCGCGCGTGGGTCGTGCGCGCGCCCTGCTGAATCGCGGGCAGTTTGCCGAGGCGGCGCTCGCCGCTGCGTCCGTGCCGACGAGCTACACGTATCTCGCGCAGTACTCCGCCGCACAGCCGAACGGCGTGTTCACGATCATCAACACCACCAAGTGGCTCACCGTCGCCGATCGCGAGGGGGGCAATGGGCTCGACTTCCGCAGCGCGAACGATCCGCGGGTTCCCACCGCGTTCGTCGGCAAGGGTGTGGACGGCTTCACCGACGTGTACACCTTCACGCGCTACGGGAGCGTCGCGGCGCCGATCGTGCTCGCGAGCGGCACCGAGGCGCGGCTGATCGAAGCCGAGGCGGCGCTCAAGGCGGGTGATGCCGCCGCCGCGCTGCAGATCCTGAACGCCCTTCGCGCCACGATGCCGGGGCTCGCACCGCTGGCGCCCCAGTCGTCCGATGCAGCGCGC
>CAYTKA010000142.1:0-3344 GCA_964438255.1 uncultured Gemmatimonadaceae bacterium
ATGATCGCCGCGTCGATCGCCCCCGCGGCCGCGGCGTCGACGAGATCAGCCGAGCGCTCGTACCAGGCGAGCGTGCCGACGGCACCGAGTTGTCGCGAGAGGTCGTCGCGGCTACCGCCGCCGGTGAGGACGCCGATCATCAGCACATGCCCGAGAGTACGTGGCTGGCGCCGGCGCCGGTGCGCTCAGCGCCACGCGATGAGACTCGATGCGCGCCATCGCGCCAGCAGCCGGGTCACGTCCTCCGCGAGCCGTTCGGCAGACGTGCCGTCATCCCGGAGACGCACCACGAGCGCGGGTAACGTCGGCTGCTCGCCCAGCAGCGCCCATACTCGCGCGCCGAAATCGTCGAGCGTGATCCGCCGCCCCGTGGCCATGTTCGTGAGGAACACGGTGTCCGTCTCACACGTCACGACCGAGTTGGCCTGTGTGAGCCGACTACCGAGCGGCCGGGGCACGCTTCGCTGGCGCTCGAGCGACATGAGAGACCGTGATGACGTCTGCTCGTTCCACCATATCCGTCGCTCGGCGGCAAGCCGTTACACAATGAGCAAGACGCGAAAGATGAGAATTTGCTCGTCAAAGCGTGTGCGCCAACGTCGTCGTGTCCGGGGTCGGCATCTTCTGGGTATGAGGCCCCACACTTTCGCCGAACGGCGTGCCCGTGCGCTCCCGGATGCGGCGCTCGTTGCTGCCATGCAGGGCGGCAACGAGTGGGCGCTCGCCGAATTCATCGCGCGCTTCCGACCGCTGCTGCTGGAGTTCAGCCGCGGGCGCATTCCTACTGCTCTGATCCCCGACTGCGTGGACGAGGTGCTCGAGGACATCGCACTGCGACTCGTACGGGTCCGCGCCACCATCGGGCCGGAGACGCTCCCGTCATATCTCGTCGCCGCGGTGCGCAAACGATACCGCGCCGTGCGGCGCAGCGTCGTGCGTCGCGAACGGTGGTACGACGAAGCGGCGGCGCTCGAGAGCAGCACGTCGGAGAGCGGCGAGGTGATCGTCCACACGGTCTGCGCGGAGAGCACGATCGTCGCAAGCCGCAACCACGGCGAGGACCCGCCGGAAGCATCGAGCGCGCTGCGAATGCTCGCCGAGGCAATCGATGGCGACCTGGATGCGGAGACGAGGTTGATCCTCGTCTGGGTTGGACGCGCCGTGCCGCATCGCCTCATCGCACAATGGCTCGGCAAGAGCTACGACGCCACGACGAAGCAAATCTGGCGACTCTGCCGGCGCCTGGAGCGCGCGGCGCCGACGTATGTCGCCGCCCTTCCCGACGCCGCGCAGCGGGAGCTTGGTCGATTCTTTCGTCGCGTGGAACACGGACGCGATGTCCGGGGCCGGCACCTTCTCGATGAAGGATCACGTCGGCACTCGCCTCGGCGCCGCGACAACGGTTGCAGCGCGCGTGGTCCCAGCATCGAGAGGACATCGTGTCATGTCATACGATCCCACGGCATCCATCCCGCCGTCCAATCCAACGGACGACACGGGCGGCGCTCGCCCTCGCGCTGATCGCCGGCGCGCCGACGCCCGCGCGCGCGCAGCAGCCGATCGTGCCACCGCAGGTCACGCCGTACCGCCCGCCGGTGATCGCGCTGGTGCAGCCGACGCCGGGCATCGCGCTCCCGCCGGATCGTGCGGTGCTCATCCTTCGCTTCGCCGCGGGCGAACCCTCCGATCCGTTGGACGCGAGCTCCTTCGCCGTCTGGGTGAACGGTGCGAGCCGCTCCGCGTCGTTCCAGGTCGCCGCCGCGGAGGCCTGGGGGCCGCTCGCCGATCCGCACGCCACGATGCCGCTCGCGCCGGGGGCGTATCAGGTGACGGCGCGGATCTGCTCGAGTCACGGGGCCTGCGGGTCGACGGCGGCCACGGTGAACGTCGCGCCGAGCGACGGGACGCCGGCGAAGGCGGAGGAGGGCATGTCGCGCCGGCAGCGCTTGATCGACCTCCTTCTGGCCGGCGCGCGGCGTCTGATCGGACCGTGAGCGTGCTCCTGCTCGCCGTGGGCGCATCAGTGCTGACGCCTGCGCTGCTCCTCGCGCAGACGATCAATCCGCGCGTGCGGATCAGCCCGGGCAGTGGCGGCTACGCTGCCGGCGCGCAGGTCTCCGTCGCCATCCAGTACTGCTCGCAGATCGCGTTCGACATGACGAGCGAGCAGCTCACGGTGAACAACCAGCCGGTCACCCTGGGCGGAACCTCCACGGTGACCGGTACCCAGGCGGACTGCAACGCTGCCTACAACCAGTTCGAGCGCCGTGGCACGCTGACCCTCGGGCCCGGCGACAACGTCTTCCGCGCGCGCATCGAGAACGATCCCGACGGCATCCCCGGCAACGGCGACGGCACCTTCGGCCAGGCGATGGTGACATACAGCACGCCGTCGCCCTATTACGGCGTTTCCGTGATCGCCGACGATCGCTACGTCACGGCGCGTGCATCGCAATCGCGCACCGAGCGGTACACGATCACGAACACCGGGGAGGGCAGCACGACGTTCAGCGCCTCGTGCACCTGGTCGCCGGGCACGGGCTGCAGCGTGAGCCCGGCATCGGTCACCCTCGCGGCGGGTGCGTCCACGCCCATCACGGCAACGGTCGCCGTCGGCGCGGCCGGCACGGTCGGCACCCTCTCGTTCACCGTCTCGGGTGGCTCGGGTTCGCTCGCCGCGAGCGCCAGCGCGGTCACCGAGATCACGGCGGTCACGGGACCGACGACGACGCGCGGCGTGAGCCTGGTGAATGCCACCGGCACCAGCGCACGCGACCTCTGCGTCACCATCGCGGCCGGCAGCGACGCGGCCGCCGAATGCGGCGACCTGCGGCTCGCGCACCCCCTGCCCTCCGTCCGGACCAAGGGGAAGACGCGCACCCCCGTGCTGCTCTACACCAGCGCGCTCGCCGATCCGGTCGTCACCGTTCCCGCGCAGGTGGCGCTCGGCCCCGGCTTCGTCGGCGCGGACGTCATCACGGCCACGGTCGTGCTCACCTCGCCGGCGAGCATGGCCGGCGTCACGTACGCCGCCGGCCAATGGCTTGCGAGCGATTGGCCGGCGAACGGGGAGGCGCAGCGCATCACGGCCTCGTTCGACGGCAGCACGCTGCCCACCGGGAAGTACGGCTATCGCCTGGAGATCCGGCGCAGCTCGGACGCCGGCGTGGACTACGCGACCGGTACGCTGCTCCACGTCAATCGCGCGCGCTCGCCGATGCACGGCGGCTGGTGGCTGGCCGGCGTGGAGCAGCTCTTCATGCCGGAGGGTGGCGGGCTGCTCTGGGTGGGCGGCGACGGCAGCACGCGCTTCTACTCGCCGAGTGCGAGCTGCCAGTGGCAGG
>CAYTKA010000143.1:0-3277 GCA_964438255.1 uncultured Gemmatimonadaceae bacterium
GACTGTCCGACTGTCCGACTGTCCGACTGTCTGACTGTCCGACTGTCCGACTGTCCCACCGTCCTACTGCTTTTCCGGATTCCTGGGATTGTCGTACGAGAACGGCGCGTGGTGCACAGGATGGTCCCGGTGCGCGGCCGCGCGGCGCGCCTCGGCTTCGATGGCGAACTTCTCATGCTGGTCGAGCGCGAGTTGCTCCTTGTCGTGTTCGAGCAGCCCCGACTTTTCCCGCTCCATGTCCCGGTCGGCGCCCCCCGATTCGGGACGGTCACTCGGAAGGTTGTTACTTGGCTTGCCACCCATGATCAACTCCTGGCAGGTGTTGCTGGTGGAGCATGGCAGTTTCCGTTCCTGCTGCGACCCCGATGGGACCCGGCGGCAGACTCCCGGGTAGAGCCGCTCGTCCCCGCCGTATATTCCACCCATGCGTCCGCCACGACTTTCCCACCTCGCCCTCGGTGCCCTGCTCGCCGCGGCGCCACTCGCTGCGCCCCTCGCGGCACAGAAGACGACGCCCCGCACTCCCGGCAAGGCCGCGTCGCCGAAGACCGCGAAGCCCGCGCCCGCCCCACCCGCGCTGCCGACCACTGGCTACCTGCAAGGGGTGACCATCGATAGCCTCCACGGTGAGCCCCTCGCCGGTGCGCTCATTCAACTGGAGGGGAGCGGACGGATGGCAGTCACCGACTCGCTCGGACGTTTCCTCGTCGACAGCATCCCACCGGGCTCGTACCGTGTCATCGTCGATCATCCCTTGGTCGACACCCTCGGCATCATTCTGACGACGCCCCCGATGCAGGTTTCGGTGAACGAGGTCACGCGCACGGTCATCTCCGTCCCCTCCGCTGAGTTCCTGGTGAACCTCTTCTGTCCCGCCGCGCGCCGCGCGCTCGGGCCCGGCGCGCTCGTCGGACGCGTACGCGAGCCCGACAGCGATTCCGCCGCCGTCGGCGCACGCGTCTCCATCGTGTGGTACGATCCCGATCCACCGGGGCTGCCGCCGCAACTGCGCCCGGCCAAGAAGCCGCCGCGCGTCCGCGAGGCCACCGTGGCAGCGGACGGCACGTACCGGATCTGTGGTCTGCCCGAGAAGTACGACGGCAAGCTCCAGGCGCAGCGCAAGGATGGCGGCGCCACGGCCGAGGTCCCGATCGCGCAGGAGGATGGCCTGCTCGCCCTGCGGAGCATGAGCGTGGCCGCGCTGCCGCGCGTCGCGAGCGGCAAGGACAGCGTGAGCGCCATGGCGGCGCGCAAAGGATCGGCGCGCGTCTTCGGGCGCGTGACGAACAAGAACGGCGCGCCGGTCGTCGGCGCCCGTGTCGGGCTCATGGGGACGAGCGCCGCCACCCTCACCAGGGCGAACGGCGACTTCGTGCTCGATTCGCTACCTGCCGGAACGCAGGCGCTGGTGGTCCGACAGATCGGCTACCGTCCCACGGAGGTGCCGGTCGATCTCTCGTCGCGTGCGGCGGCGCGCGTCGCCGTGCAGCTCGGTAACTTCGTGCCCGAGCTCTCCGCGGTCGAGGTCGTCGCGCAGCGCGAGGAGGGGCTCCAGCGCGTCGGCTTCCTCGACCGCCGGCGCAACTCCGCCGGCGGCTACTTCCTCGGCCCCGACCAGCTCGACAAGCGACATGACCTCAGATTCTCGGACGTGATGCGCACCGTACCTGGTATCCGCGTCGATGAGCAGAACGGACAGGCGATGCTGACGAGCACGCGGACCGCCGGGTCCGGCAGCTGTGTCACCATCTTCGTCGACGGTGCGTCGTGGCAGCAACTGGAGCCCGGTGACCTCGACACCTTCGTGCGCCCCGAGGAGGTCGCGGCAGTGGAGGTCTACAACGGCAGCTCGGTGCCGGTGCAGTTCACGACGCCGGGGCAGAGCTGCAGCGCGGTCGTCGTCTGGACCAAAACGCGCGTTCAATCTCGGAGGCGCTGACCGTGATGCTCAGTCCAATCGTGCACCATCCCGCCGACTTCCGACTCGGCTTTTTGCACCTCACCGGGTTCGGCTTCGCCATGATGCTGGCGTTCGGCGTGGCGCACTGGGTGTCGCAGGTGGTGCTCCAGGAGCGCGGCGACGATCCTGAGATCATGAACGACGTCACCTTCGCGGCGCTCATCGGCACGATCGTCGGCGCGAAGATCTACTACGCGATCCTCGTCGGGAGCGCGAGCGCGCTCTGGAGCACCGGCGGTCTCGTGTTCTGGGGCGGCTTCATCGGCGCAGTGATCGCGTGCCTGATCGTGATCCGCTGGCGCGAGCGCAGCTTCCTGCGCATCGCCGACGCGGCCTCCGTCGGGATCGCCGCCGGCTACGCCATCGGGCGTACCGGCTGTTGGGCGGTCGGCGACGACTACGGCCGCCCATGGAATGGCTGGCTCTCCGTCGCGTTTCCGCAGGGACTTCCTCCCACGACTGCCCAGATCATGCGGCAGGTGTATCACGCATCGCTGCCGGCCGATCTGCCGCCGGACGCCGTCGTGAGCGTGTATCCGACGCAGTTGCTCGAGGTCGTGCTGGGCTTCGTGATGTTCCTGATCCTGTGGCGGCTGCGCCAGCACAAGCACGCGCCGGGCTGGCTGTTCGGTCTGTACTGTCTGTTCGCCGGAACGGAGCGGTTCATCGTCGAGTTCTTCCGCGCGAAGAGCGACATGATTGGCCCGGTGACGTCGGCGCAGGTGATCGCGCTCGGCGTGACTGCGGTGGGCATCGTGCTGCTCACCTGGCGCCGGGAGCGGGCGCCCGTGCTTGCCCGAGCACACTGATTCGACACAGGGGGATCCCATGGCCACTGCACTGCACACCCGTCCCGACGCCACCGAGTACGCGCCGTTCTACACTGGCTACGTCGCCAACGTCCCCGAGCACGACGTCGTCTCCGCGCTTCGCGACAGCGGGCGCGAGCTCGTCACGGCGTTGTCGGCGGTCCCGGAGTCGCGTGGCGGGTTTCGCTATGCCGACGGCAAGTGGACGATTCGTGAGGTGATCGGCCATCTCATCGACGCGGAGCGAATCTTCTCGTATCGCGCGCTGCGCCTGGCGCGCGCCGACGCAACGCCGCTGCCGGGATTCGAGGAGAACGATTATGTGCGTGCGGCTGGCTCGGACGCCCGCACGCTCGCGGATCTGATCGACGAGCTGCGCATCGTGCGTGAGAGCACGGTGCGCCTGTTCGCATCGCTCCCCGATGAGGCCTGGTCGCGCAAGGGCGTCGTGAACGGCCGCGACGTCACCGTTCGTGCGATCGCGTACATCACCGCCGGACACATGCGG
>CAYTKA010000144.1:0-3059 GCA_964438255.1 uncultured Gemmatimonadaceae bacterium
TCGCATGCGGCCGCACGCACATCTCGGGTGAGAGACAGAGCGCGAGCTCCACGAGCGGCCGATACAGATAGGGATGACGGCGCTCGGCCAGGTCGTCGGCTGGCCCGAGCGGCATCGTGAACGAGATGGCGTCGATCGTCGCCGCGGCCGCGTCGGTATACTTTCGCCCCCACCGTCCGCCATAGATGCGATCGTGCATCGACACCGAGTGCGTGAGCCCGCGCGCCATGGCCCGGGAAATCCAGGGCGGCAGTGCGCCCGCACGGGTACGCGTGATGGCACGTCGGAGCGCTGCCGGCAGGAGCGGCATGAGCGCGTTCTCGTACGCGAGCCGCCAGAACGACACCCGCCCGAGCGCGGCACGATGCGTCATCTCGCGCACCGACTCCCACCCCCGACCGCTCACCAGCCAGTCGGCGAAGAAGAACATCGTGCCCGCTACCAGCGCGTCTCCTCCCTCGCCGGTCAGCAGCACGCGTCCTCCGGCATGCCGAACGATCCGCGCGGCCGTACGGTCCCGCAGCGCCGTCGCATACGACAGGTTGGGTTGATCGAGCACCAACGCATCGTCGGACAACGCGCGCAGGTCCGTGCGGTGCGGGACCAGCTCGTTGCGCACCGGCCAGCGGCTCACGACGGCGTCGGAGAACTCCCGCTCGTCCGCACTCGTGCCGAGGCTGTCGACGTACGTCACCGTCCCGGCCAGGCCGCGCCGGATCTCGCCGCGCGACGCGAGCATTTGCGCGACGCTCACCACCGATGAGGAGTCGAGTCCGCCCGACAACTGAGACCAGGTCGTCTCGCCATCAGCCATCCGCAGTCGCACGGCGTCGACGAGCATCGAGCCGAACGCCTCGGGCAGCGCGGACGACGAAACCGGCAGCGCGCCGGTCGCCTGCACATGGCTGGCCGACCAGTACCGCGTGGTCGTGGCCACGCCGCCGTACACGCGCAGCACGCTCGCCGCGGGAACGGCCGTGACGCCGGCGAAGACCGTCCTCGCGGGGTCCGACCCGCTCTGGGACACACGATCGACCAGATAGTCCAGATCATACCTGTCGCTCGACGCCAGAAGCGACGCGTGCGACGCGAATGCCCACGCCCCGGCACGCAGTGGCGCGCGAAACAGCGTGCGGACACCGAAGGTGTCGCGCGCCGCGATGAGGGTCCGGCGAGTCGGGTTCCAGACGACGAACGCGAAGTCGCCGAGCATCTGCCCGATCCGTGCACCGCCGTCATGCACGACGAGTCGCAGCACGAGGGACAGATCACTGGCGCCGTCCGCACAGTCGCCGCACCACCGCGCGATGTCTCGCCGATTGTCGAGCCGTGCACGTCCGATGGCGATCGCGTGGCCGAGCCGCGCCACGGACGCTGCCGGGTAATCCGGTGAGACGCCGACGGCACCGAGGAAGCCGAGCGCGAGATGCCACTCGATCGACCGGCCGCGACAGAACGGTGATGCCTCGATCTCCGCCCGGAAGGACTCAGGTACGCGGCCGCCATCAGGGTGAGCTGCGCAGGCGAACAGCGTCATGGTGCCACCCCCTCGATCGGCCGAAAGCGCCGCACGTGCTCGGGCACATCGTTGATGACCACGCCTCGGTGCTCCACCCACGCGTGCGCGAGGAACGGGTACATCTGCACCCCCATCCGGAGCTGCACCGCGACCCCGGCGCGCCGTAGATACCACGCGAGCAACAGCGAGCGCTCGAGGCAGGCCGCACGCCCCGGATACAGCGCCGCCGCCAGGGCCACCGCGTACTCCACCTCCCGCACCCGCGCGTCGTCGATCGGCTCGCACGGCGGCCGGCGCACGGCGTGTCCGCGCATCCAGCGCCAGGTGCGCTCGAAGCCGGCGAGGGCGAGCGACACCTTGATGAACGCCAGCGCCATCATTGCCGACAGGACGGAGGGCGCGCGGAGCCGGTGCTTCGTCATGACCAGATGTCCCCCGAGTCGGCGATCACGAGCCCGGCGGCCTGAAGGTCCGTCAGCAGCGCGGCGACGTCGCGCTCCACCTCTGGCACGCCGCCGGCCGGCACGTGAAACACGGCGCGAATCGAATCGACGATCTGGCCGAGCGCCGCCGGCGTCGCGAGCACACCCCACACGTGCCCACCGACGTCGTTCAGCGTGAAGTAGCGCTCCGCACGCGTATCGAGCAGCACGACGCCGTCGCCCTGCCGCGTGGTGAGCACTGCTGCCGAACGCCGGAGGCGAACGGTCCGCACGTCCGGAGGTGTCTTGCCGGTGATGAGCTTGAACCGCACGCTTCGCTCCTCTTCGCTGACGAGGGAGAGTAGAGCGTTTGTGCGGCCGGGGGGGATCGCTGCAATGCGACAAAGTTGCGCGAAAGCGTCACGCGCCGACGGATCGGCGGTGCAGGAGTGCGTTCGTCACGCGCTCCAGCGCCGCAGCGAAGCCGCCATCCTCGACGAGCGTTGCCGGACGGGTCCCGGCATATGTGGCCAGCAGCCGCGTGACGGCGCTCGGGTGAGCGAAGCGGCGTATCGCTCGCACGCGCCGCGCGGACCATCCGTACTCGGTCATCAACCAGACGGCGTCGAGCGCGGCGAACGACTGCGTCACCACATGCGGGGCCGGCCAGCCGGCCTGCTGGAAGCGGCGCTCGAGGGTGCGCAGCGAGAGGCGGCTCCAGTGCGCGAGCTCCTCCACGCCACGCCGCTCCCAGGCGACGATCGCAGCGATGGCCACGAAGGTCAGCAGCGGTCCTGGCACGTACGGCACGAAGTGATGCAACAACAACGGCGCCACGCCCGGTCGGTACGACGGTGACAGCATGTGTCGCAACACGGGCTCGACGCGCGCGAAGGGACGCACCACGCATTCCACGCGCAGCCCGAGCACGAAGGTGGCGCGCAGCCGCATGACCGCGGCGCGATCGATTCGAGTATGGAGCACGATCGGGAGTTGCGGGCAACACGCACCCAACTCGGCGATCATGGGCGCGACCGACGCACCGCGTTCGTCCTGTACGCCGATGATCGCCGCGTCGATCGCCCCCGCGGCCGCGGCGTCGACGAGATCAGCCGAGC
>CAYTKA010000145.1:0-2685 GCA_964438255.1 uncultured Gemmatimonadaceae bacterium
ATCCGGATGAACCTTCGTCTGAGAAGCCGGCCCGAGCGGCTGCTAAGAGGCGGATGAAGCGGATGAGTGGATGAACCGTTGTCTGAGCAGCCGGCGCGAGCGGCTATTGAGGAAGGATGCGAGAGGGGGGACTCGAACCCCCACGCCTTTCGGCGCCAGATCCTAAGTCTGGTGCGTCTGCCAGTTCCGCCACTCCCGCGAAGGGCAAAAAGCTACACGACGCGGACTGATTCTATCAACTCGTTGAACGATGAAACCGTAACCATGAAGCGGGAAACCGTGACTGCGTGCCTTCAGCCCTGAGCCCTGAGGGCACGCAGTCGCGCCTAACGGCGAACGGTTCATCCTCCCACTTGCACCGTGACCGCGCGCAGCGGCGACGTGTTGTCCTGCTGTCCGAGGTCGTACACCAGGAAGCTGATCAAATCACCCTGCCGCAGCTTCGAGAGCACCGCCTCGAGATCCGCCGCCGAGTGCAGGTCGCGCTTCGGGCCCGGATTGATCACCGAGACGAGAATCGTCCCGTCGGCAAAGAGCTTCCGGTACGACGGCCCCGTGACGCTCACGTCGCTCACGACCAGACCGCGGCGATAGGCCTCGGCAACACGCGCCCGCGTGACGAGCTCGGGCGACACCGGCTCCACGGCGATGCCGATCTTGTCGAACCGGCGGCTCGCGGTCTCAGCGCCAGGAGCCGGCGCCGAGACCGCCGACGCCATCTGATCGCGGGTGTCCGGCGCTTCAGCGAGCCGCACGCGAATGCTCTTCTTCGTCCCGAACCGCATGACGTCGAACGTGATCGTCTCGCCCGGCGCGTGGCTCCGCACGATTCGTTGGAGCGTGCTTGGCCGATCGACCACCTTCCCATCGGCGGCGATGATCACGTCACCGGGGGCCATGCCCGCTTTCTTGGCCGGGCTTTCGTCGACCGGATCGAAGCTGAACGACGACACGAGCACGCCGCTGACCGTCTCCAGCCCTGCTGCCTTGGCGTCGGCCGCCGTGGCGGGCAGCAGTGCCACGCCGATGACGCCCCGCCGCACTTTGCCGTAGGCGATCAGATCGTCCATGACCTGCTTCGCCAGTGTGACGGGAATGGCGAACCCATACCCGGCGTAGAACCCAGTGCTGCTGGCGATCGCGCTGTTGATGCCGATCACCTCGCCGCGGATGTTCACCAGCGGCCCGCCCGAGTTGCCGGGGTTGATCGCTGCGTCGGTCTGGATGTAGTCGGTGATCTCGTAGCGGCCGCCCAGGATACCCTGAAGGGGACGTCCCTTGGCGCTGATGATCCCCGCCGTCACCGTGAAGTCGAGACCGAGCGGATTGCCGATCGCCACCACCCACTGGCCGACGCGCGCGTTGTTGTCGTCGCCGAGCGTCGCCACCGGGAGGTTGTTTCCCGCGATCTTGATCACGGCCACGTCGGTCGTCGGATCGCGGCCGACGACCTTCGCGTCGAAGCTGCGCTTGTCGAGCAGCGTCACCGTGACCTTGTCCGCATCGGCGACGACGTGGTTGTTGGTGAGGATGTATCCGTCCTTCGAGACGATGAACCCCGACCCGCTGGCCTCCTGCGCCTCTTCACGCGGCGCCTCGAAGTTGCGGAAGAAATCCTCGATGCCCGGTCGCTGCCCGCGGCCTCGGATGGACGACCGGACCCGCTGTGTCTGGATCGAGACCACGCTCGGCGTCACATGGTCGGCGATCGCCTCGAACGCGCTCCCGGTTTCGGCGAGCGACTGCACCTGCGAGGACGCGACCTTGGAGCCCTTCGTCCCCTCCTGCGCGAACCCGAAGCGGGTGAGATCGAAGCCTGACGCGAACAGCAACCCGAAGACGAACGCCGTGACGACCGCGGCGGCAAAGCGCGCGCGACTGAAGTTGGATGCCATGCTCTGACCCTTCTGAGTTGAGATGCTACCGAACGCTGACAGGCACGGGCGCCGCGTGCCCCTTCCTAGGACACCTACGACGCCCGCCCGGTTTTCGCAACGGCTCAGTGAACGCCGTGGCTATTTCTTCCCCTCGTCGACGATCTCGTACTCGGCCTCGACAACGTCCTCCGGCTTCGCCCCGCCCCCCTCGCCCGGCGCGCCGGCCGTCGGACCACCTTGTGCGGCACCGGCGGTCTGCCCGTCCGACGACGGCTGGCTCTGCGCGTAGAAGGACTGTCCGGCCTCCGCGAACACCCGGCTCAGCTCCTCCTGCGCCGACTTGATCTCGTTCAGATCGTCACCACGCAGCGCCTTGCGCGCGCGCTCCACGGCGCCGTCGAGCTTGGACTTGAGGTCGGCGGGGAGCTTGTCCGACCACTCCTTCGAGTTCTTCTCCACCTCGTACGTCATGGAGTCGAGGCGATTTCGCGTCTCGATCTCCTCGCGCCGGCGCTTGTCCTCTTCCGCATTCTTCTCGGCGTCCTTGACCATCTTGTCGATCTCCGACTCCGACAGTCCGCTCGACGCCTCGATGCGGATCTTCTGCTCCTTGCCCGTCGCCTTGTCCTTTGCCGACACGTGCAGGATGCCGTTCGCGTCGATGTCGAACGTCACCTCGATCTGCGGCATGCCGCGTGGTGCGGGCGGAATGCCGGTGAGCTGGAACTTGCCGATCGTGCGGTTGTCGCGCGCCATCTCGCGCTCGCCCTGGAGGACGTGGATCTCCACCGTCGTCTGGTTGTCGTCC
>CAYTKA010000146.1:0-2674 GCA_964438255.1 uncultured Gemmatimonadaceae bacterium
GCAATGACGAAGATGCGAGGCGCCTATCCGATCCGCTGCGGAAACGGGCGGAGGAGAACAAACCGTGAGCGCGTTAAGCATGGGTCTGGGAATGATCGGCGACTCCGAGCCGATGTCCGCGCTGCGCGCGCTCATCGCGACGGCGGCGCGCACACGGCTGCCAGTCCTGGTGCAAGGTCCGACCGGGGCAGGGAAGGAGCTCGTTGCCGCGGCGCTGCACACTGCCTCGGGACGCCGAGGGCGGCTCGTCGCATTCAACGTCTGCGCCATCGGCGATTCCATGTTCGAGGATGCGCTGTTCGGACACGTCCGCGGCGCCTTCACGGGCGCGCAGACCGACGTACCTGGTCACCTGCTGGAGGCTGACGGCGGGACCGCCTTCTTCGACGAGATTGGCGCCCTTCCGCTACCGTTCCAGGCCAAACTTCTTCGCGCTATTGAAACGGGAGACTTCCGGCAGATCGGCGGCCGGCGCGACGTGCACAGCGACTTTCGCGTCGTTGCGGCCACGAATGAGGCGGTCGGCGGGCTCGTTCAGCAGGGGCGCTTCCGGTCCGACCTCGCGCATCGCATTGGCGGCATCGTGATCTGCGTGCCGTCGCTGGTCGAACGACTCGATGACATCCCGATGCTGGTGCGGCATTTCCTGAACGAAGCGGGAGCCGCCCACCTTCGCGTCTGTGCGGACGCCATGCGCTTCCTGCAGAAGCACGACTGGCCTGGCAACGTTCGCGAGCTGAAGCAGGTCACGGAATGGGCCGCCGCACTGTGTGAGTCAGACCTGAGCGCGGACGCCGTGCGGTCGGCGCTCACGCAGCGAGCGACCCACTCGACAGGTTCGCCAGTCAGTGAGACCGCGCCGCGCGAGCGCAATCGTTTGCGAGCGTTGCTCGAGCGCCACTGTTGGGAGATTGAGCTCGCGGCCGGCGAGCTCGGAGTGAGCAGGGCGACCTTGTACCGGCGGTTGAAGGCTGCCCAAGTGGCCGTCGCACACGAGCGCAGCACGTTCGCGCGCGTCTCCAGTCTCGCATCGTCTCACTCCGTCTCACGTGAATCTGCGACGGGGTGAGACGCTGAGGACGTGTGAGAAACCTAACTCGTTTGGCTGGCCTTATATAAGAAATCAGAGCGCTTGGCACCCGCGGTGCCAGACTGGAGGTCGGTTCGCTCGCTGGCGCGACGACGCGCGTCCGGGCCGCCGACCATCCGTCCCCAGAGGTCCTCGTGCTCCCCACATCGCGCCCAGCTCGTTGCCGCGTCGTCCCGCGCCTCCTTTCTTCCTGGCCATGCCGCCCTCGTACTTCCATGCGGGCAGGGCGCCTCGTGATCGCCCTCTCGGCGCTTGCAGGGCTCGCGGTCACTTCTCCCATGCGCGCCAATGCCCAAGGGCCGAGTCTCTCCGTCAGCCCGGCCAACGGTTCCACATACAGCAGCCCGAGCGTGGTCATCTCAGCCCACGCGTGCCCCGGTCCCGACACCCAACCGATCCAGTACCTCAACCTCTACCTCAATGGCGTCCTGCAGACCATTGGCGCCGACAATGGGTTCGGGTGTTACGACGCCAGCGCGGGAGTGACGCTGACGTCCGGCGCGAATACCGTGTCAGCCACGGCCTGCGACACCTCCAGCTTCTGTTCCAGCCAGAGCAACACGGTCACCTACTCCACCACGCCCCCGTGGTCGATTTCGGCGTCGGGGAGTAGTGTAGCCGTGAGCGGCAGTGGGAGCGCCGGGATAACGGTCACCAACAACGGGGCGAATAGCGGCACTGGGACAGTGTCGATCACGTCGTGCGCGGGAATCCTCACCTCGTGCACGCCGCCGGCCAATGGCTCGCTGCCGGCCGGCAGCACGTGGTCTCCGAACATCAGCTTCACGCTCAATACATCCGGCACGGGGAGTATCGGTTTTACGGCGTGTTACGTCGAGAGCCCGAGCACCTGCGCGTCCGGCACAGTGAACGTCACGGCGACCGTCGTGCACTACAGCGTTGTAGCGACTGCGACGAACAGCCCTGTCAATATCTCGACCGGAGGCCCAGGCACCGCAACATTTTCGGTCCAAGATCAGACCACGGGGAGCACAGTCGCGAATGCGTACACACTGTCAGTGTCATCGTGTCCGACGCAGGTCACCGGGTGTTCGGTGTCACCGTCATCGCTGACCCTCACGCCCGGAGCGGCGGCGCAGACGGCAAGCATCACGTTCTCGGGTTACGCGAGCGGAAGCGGCACGGTCGTCCTTGGCGTGAGTGGCCCCGCATCGACGACGGCGAGTGCGACCGTGAACGTGACGCAGAGCGTGAACTACGGCGTGTCGGTGTCGCCGCAGAGCAGTTCGATGACCGTGCAGCAGGGCTCTGGCGGCACAGCGACGTTCACCATCAGCAACACAGCTACCGGCACCACGGCATCGGACGTGTTCAATCTTACGTCCACTTGCCCGGCGGGATTGAGCGGTTGCTCCGTATCGCCGTCCTCCCTGAGCCTCGCCCCCGGCTCGTCCGGGTCAGGCAATGTCAGCTTCACGGGAGCTAGTGTCGTGAACAACGCCCAGCTCACACTCACAGCCACGTCCTCGCACACGAGCGGGAACGGCACGACATACGTAACAGTCACTGCACCGCCGCAGCCGACCATCTCGCTGTTGATCACGAACCTGAGCGGCGGCACCT
>CAYTKA010000147.1:0-2560 GCA_964438255.1 uncultured Gemmatimonadaceae bacterium
GCGATCCGGACCTGAATGAAGTCGAACGCCGATGCGCGGGTGTCGCGCACGCTGCGAAAATCGATCATGTGTTACTCCTCGCTCCCGTTACCGGACGCGTTCTCGGCGGTACCTGTATCGATCCCGGTGCCGTAAAACCCGTCCGTGCTCTGCCCCATCGTCACCTTGATGCCGAGCGCCTGCAGCTCCTTCACGAGCACGTTGAACGACTCCGGAATGCCCGGCTCGGGCAGGTTCTGCCCCTTCACGATCGCCTCGTACACACGGCTGCGGCCGTTCACGTCGTCCGACTTCACCGTCAGGATCTCCTGCAGGACGTGCGCGGCGCCATAGGCCTCGAGCGCCCACACTTCCATCTCTCCGAACCGCTGGCCGCCGAACTGCGCCTTTCCAGCGAGCGGCTGCTGCGTGACGAGGCTGTACGGTCCGATGCTGCGCGCATGGATCTTGTCGTCCACGAGGTGCGACAGCTTCAGCATGTACACGGAACCCACGGTCACGGGAGCCGCGAAGGTCTCGCCGCTCCGGCCGTCGCGGAGCCTCACCTTTCCGAACGGTGTGAGGCCGGCCAGGCGGAGCAGCTCCACCGTGGCGGCATCGACGTCCGCGTCGGACTTCTTGCCGAGCATGCCGGCGAGCGCCGACAGCTCCTGGTCGGCGAGCAGATCGCCGCCGGCCAGCCCTGACCGCTTCTCGAGCTGCTTGAGGGCGGCCTTGTACTCCGCCTTCTTCGCCGCGCCCAGCTCGGCGTCGTCGGCCTGGTGGAACGCCACCTCGTGGCCGATCGCCTCCTGCTCACGCTCCACGAGCTCCTTCGCCGCCGCCGCAATGAAGTCGCGGATGCGGTTGTACACGTCCTTCGTGCCCGCGGACATGCCCCGCGCGCCGAGGTCGTTGAGCGACGCGTCGCCGAGCAGCTCCACCTTCTCCGCGTCCATCCGCTCCGGCCTCACATCGGCCAGGATGCTGCGCACGTCGGCGTCGCCGATCTGGAGCTTCGGCGTCTTGAGCTCGAGCGCATCGCTCACCCAGGTGAGCCCGGCGATCTTGAGCAGCAGCCCGATCTCCCTCTCGTTCGCGCCCTGGAACACCGGCGTCTTCGCGTAGAACCCGAGCACCTTCGCGGCCCATCCGAGGTGGGTCTCGAGAATCTGCCCCACGTTCATGCGCGACGGCACGCCCAGCGGGTTGAGCACGATGTCCACCGGACGCCCGTCGGGGAGGAACGGCATATCCTCCTCGGGGACGATGCGCGCCACGATACCCTTGTTGCCGTGGCGGCCGGCCATCTTGTCGCCCACCGAGATCTTACGCTTCTCGGCGAGATACACCTTCACCAGCTGGATGACGCCCGGGGGCAGCTCGTCAGGCTGGAGAATGCGGTCGATGCGCTCTTCCGCCTTCTCCTCGAGCTTCGCCTTCTCGTCGTTGGCGGCGTCGATGATCGCGCGGACCTTCTCGTTCACCTTCTTGTCGGCGACGCGGAAGGTCTTGAGATCGAGCGACGAGATCTTGAGATCGCGCAGCGTGGCCGCAGTGATCTTCGTTCCCGCCGGGATCGCCTCCTCCACCGTCCCGCTCTTGAGCGCCAGCGCCACCGTCTGGCCCTCGAGCAGCTCGGCCAGCTCGCCATCGCGCACCTCGTTGACGCGGATCTTCTCCTCGCCCTCGAGGCGACGCACTTCACCGATGCGCTCGCCGCGGTCCTTCTCGACGACCTGATCCTCGATGCGGCTGAAGATCTTGACGTCGATCACGACCCCTTCCATCCCCGGCGGCACCTTGAGCGACGAATCCTTCACGTCCTTCGCCTTCTCGCCGAAGATCGCCGTGAGCAGCTTCTCTTCGGGAGAAAGTTCTGTTTCTCCCTTGGGTGTGATCTTTCCAACCAGGATGTCGCCCGGCTTCACGTGCGCACCGATGCGAACGATGCCGCGCTCGTCGAGATCCAGCAGCGCCTCTTCCGAGACGTTCGGGATCTCGCGCGTGATCTCCTCCTGGCCGCGCTTCGTATCGCGCACGTGCAGCTCGAGCTCCTGGATGTGGATCGACGAGTACACGTCGTCCTTCACCAGACGCTCGCTCAGCACGATGGCGTCCTCGAAGTTGTGGCCGTACCAGGGCATGAACGCCACGGTGACGTTGGAGCCGAGCGCGAGCTGGCCCATCTCCGTCGCCGCGCCGTCGGCCAGCACGTCGCCCTTCTTCACGGCCTGTCCCAGCTTCACGAGCGGACGCTGGTTGATGGCCGTGTCCTGATTGGTGCGCCAGTACTTCCGCAGGCGGTAGCGGTCGTGCTGCGTCAGACGCGCGAGCACTCGCCCGTCGTCCTTGGCCGCCTTCAGCTCCGCCGGACCCGCGTCGACGATGATCTCGTCGGCCGTCACGCGGCTGATCACGCCGTCGCGACGCGCGATGACCACCGCCCCGGAGTCCACCGCCACCTTCTCCTCGAGCCCGGTGCCCACGTACGGCGTCTTGGGGTTGAGGAGCGGCACGGCCTGCCGCTGCATGTTCGAGCCCATCAGCGCGCGGTTGGCGTCGTCGTGCTCGAGGAACG
>CAYTKA010000148.1:0-2506 GCA_964438255.1 uncultured Gemmatimonadaceae bacterium
TCACTGTCCGACTGTCCGACTGTCCGACTGTCCGACTGTCCGACCGTCCGACCGTTCAGGGTTCACGGCTCGTCGCTGTCCGCCCTCCATTCGCCGCCGGGGCGGTCGCCCGCTTCAACTCCGATACTCCCGTGAACACTCGCAGCGGCCGGGCGGAGATCTCGCGCATGAAGTGCTGGAGCAACGCGGAGCTCGTGTCCAGGCTCGCCAGTGTCCGCGTGAGCTGCGGCTCGTTGTTGTCCGCCATTCGGGAGAGACGCACCAGGGCGCGGCGCGAGTCACCGAGCACGGCCTGGAGCGAGTCGGCGGCGGCGTGGGCCGACGGGGTGAGAGAGCGGACGTCGCGCATGAGCGAGTCGGCCATGGCCAGCCGGGCGCGGGTGTCGGTGGCCAGCAAGGTGATCTGCTGCGCCGCTGTGTTCGCCACACCGGCCGTGGCTGTCGCCGCACCCGTCGCCGCCGTCGCCGTGCGGCCGAGTGTAGCGAGTAGGTTTCGCGTGTCCGACAGCGTGCGCGTCATCTCGTTGCCGAGGCTGTCGATGCGCGCCTGCGCCCCCTCGAGGGGCGAGACGTAGGGGATCACAGCGAGCGTCGCTCCACGCGCGAGTGGCGGACCAGGCACTGCTGGGGGCTCGAGCTTGAGGAGCGCCGTTCCAATCACCTCGACCGGCGGGGGCACGAGGCGCGCCTTCATCCCCTGGCGGTACGGGACCGACTTCGACCCGCCAGGGTGCCACTGCACCAGCATGCGGACGCGGAAGGTGAGGTGGCCGAGCGAGTCCGTTCGCGGCTCGACGGCGTCCACCTGCCCGATGCGAAAGCCGTTGAGCAGCACGGGCGTTTCCGTGCTCACACCGGCGAGCGCAGGAAACTCCGCGTACAGTGGCGCGAGATCCTGCCGCGACGACGATGCACCCCAGATGATGCCGGCGACGAGCAGCACGAAGGCGCCGATGACGAGAATCCCGGTGCGCAGGTCGCCCGGCTCGCGCTCCATCATACGCGCACCATCTCGCGATAGCCGGTCTCGTCCCACACGGCACTGGTGTCGGCCAACCGGCACACGGCCTCGTCGTCGTCGTGCACCGCAGCGACGATCGTGGCGGCGTACTCGCGGCACAGGCGCATCAATCGCACTGCCTCGCTGTTGGCGACGGAGGTGAGCGGATCCTGCAGCAGCAGCAGCTCGGGGCGTGCGGCCAGGGCGCGAGCGAGCGTCGCGACCTGCCGCTTGTCCGGCGGGAGATCGGCCGGCCGACGCTCGGCCCAGCCGTGCAGGGCGAACCGTCCAAGGATCTCGTCCGCGCACGCGTCCGCCTCGTCCGTGGAACAGCCGTCGCCGAAGAGGAGCGGTAGGGCGACGTTCGCACGCAGCGTGACGTTCGCCATCAGCCCATCGGGGAGCAGGCTACTGCCGACGCGTCGCCGGAAGCGTCGCAGCGCCGGCGCGGAAAGCGCGGCCGGGTCGTCGCCGAGCACCCGCACCGCGCCGCTGACGGGTCTGTCGAAGCCGAGCAGCACGCGAAAGAGACCGCTTCCCTGCACAGGCGACGTGACGATGGTGACGAACGCTCCCGCCGGCACCTCCAGGGAGATCGGCACGGGTGGATCGGGGAGCCGCACGTTGCGAAGCTCGAGCGCGGCGGAGGTCATCGATGGACGGTGGCGTGGCCGAGCGCGAACAGCGCGGCGAGGATGAAGACGTAGCCGAGCGAGCGCACCGTGCCGCGCGTGACGGCCTGCGGTACGCCGGCCGGCGTCGTGCCGGCGCGCAGCCCCGCCCAGCAGCAGATCGTGCCGATGCCTGCGCCCGCGGCGAGCGCCTTCACGATCACGCGCACCATGTCGCTCTCCGCCACGGCGACGCGCAGCGACACGAGAAACTCGACCGGCGGCAGGTGCGCGAGCCAGAGCGTCGCGAGCAGTCCGCCAATCAGGGCGGCGACGTCGAAGTACACCGTGAGGACGGCCACGCCGAGGGCGCAGGCAAAGACGCGCGGCACGACGATCACCTGCTGCGGGTCGACGCCGGCCGCCTCGAGCGCGGTGATCTCACCGAGCACCTGCGCCGTCGCGAGCTCGGTAACGATGGCAGTCCCCGAGCGACCGACGACGATGATCGCCGTGAACAGCGGCCCGAGCTCCCGGATGATGAGGGTGGAGAGGATGTCGCCGAGGCTCTTGGAGATCCCGAACTTGATCCCGAATGCCTGTGCCTGCGCGATGACGACGCCGCCGATGAGCAGGGCGAGGGGGACGACGAGTCCCGTCGCGCCGAGGACGGTGAATCGAAGCTGGCGCGCGAAGGTGCGCAGCGCATGCCATCGGGCGCCCGGAAAGTAGCCGCCGAGCGCGCGCGTTCCCGATCCGACGAACGATGCCAGGTCGAGCGCTTCGCTGGCCGACCGGCGCGTCTGCGCGCCCACGGAGGCGACCGTTCCAACGACGAAACGGGAGGCCGTCATCCGGCGACGATACGGCCATGGGAACCGCCCGTCAATGCGTC
>CAYTKA010000149.1:0-2330 GCA_964438255.1 uncultured Gemmatimonadaceae bacterium
GATGGAGCAGGAGGAGCTGACGCCGGAATGGCTGTCGCTGAGCCATCGCTTGAGCTTTGCGATCAAGCGATTGAGCGGCGGCTCGCAGCGTCTGTCCGACCTACGCATCGCCATCTTCGGGCCGCCGGCACTCACCATTCTCGCCAAGCGTTCGGGTGATCTTCAAAAGGCGCTGCCGAAGGAATCGGAGATCCCCATCACCTCGCCCGTCGAGCGCATCTCCGGCCCGAGCACGGGGTCGGTGCCGGCGAACTTGTTGAACGGGAACACGGCTTCCTTCACGGAGACGAACGGGGGAACGATCTCCTCGGTGAAGCCGATCTGCTCCAGTGTCTCACCGACCATCACGCGCGCCGCGTGCGACGCGAGCGGCACGCCGATCGCCTTCGACACGAAGGGGATGGTGCGGCTCGCGCGCGGGTTGACCTCGAGCACGTAGACGATGCCGTCCTTGATCGCGAACTGCGCGTTGATCAGCCCGACGACGTTGAGCGCCTTCGCCATGGCGATCGTCTGCTCGCGCATCGTCTGGAGGTCTCTCTCCCCGATGAGGTACGGCGGGAGCACGCACGCCGAATCGCCGGAGTGGATCCCGGCGTCCTCGATGTGCTGCATGATCCCGCCAATGACCACGCGCTCGCCGTCGGACAGCGCGTCGACGTCCGCCTCGTACGCGTCCTCGAGGAAGCGGTCGATGAGCACCGGCCGCTCCTCCGAGACGCGTACGGCCGTGGCGAAGTAGCTCTGGAGCGACGCGTCATCATACACGATCTGCATCGCCCGCCCGCCGAGCACATAGCTGGGCCGCACGAGCACGGGGTACCCGATCCGCGTCGCCACCGCGAGCGCCTCCTCGGCGCTCGTCGCCGTGCCGTTCGGCGGCTGGTTGAGCCCCACCTCACGCGCGATCTGCTCGAACCGGCGCCGGTCCTCGGCGGCGTCGATGGAGTCCGGGGACGTGCCCAGGATCGGCACGCCCGCCGCCTCGAGACCGCGCGTCAGCTTGAGCGGCGTCTGCCCGCCGAGCTGCACGATCACGCCCATCGGCTGCTCGCGGTCGACGATCTCCAACACGTCCTCCAGCGTCAGCGGCTCGAAGTACAGCTTGTCCGAGGTGTCGAAGTCGGTCGAGACGGTCTCGGGGTTCGAGTTGATCATGATCGTCTCGTACCCTTGCTGCCGTAGTGCCATCACGGCGCGCACGCAGCAATAGTCGAACTCCACCCCCTGCCCGATGCGATTCGGGCCACTGCCGAGGATGACGACGGAGCGCTTACCGCTCTTCGGTGCTTCCGTCTCCTCGTCGTAGCTGCCGTAGAGGTACGGCGTCGCCGACGGAAACTCACCGGCACACGTGTCCACCATCTTGTACGCGGGACGTACGCCGAGTGCCCAACGCCGCGCGCGGACCTCCTGCTCCGTCCCCCCGCGCAGGTGCGCGAGCTGTCGATCGGAGAAGCCGAGCTGCTTCATGCGGCGCATCTCCGCGGCGCTCACGTCGGTGAGCCCGGTGTACCACCGCTCCGCGTCGATGAGCTCCTGCATCTGCGACAGGAACCACGGGTCGATCGCCGTCAGCTCGTAGAGCTCGTCGATCGTCATGCCGAGCAGGAAGCCGCGCTTGACCTGGTAAATCCGCTCCGGCGTCGGCTGGCGTAGCGCACCGCGCAGCGATTCGATCGTCTCGTCCGGGAGCCGATCGTCGGAGGGCTGTACCCCGATCGTCCAGCCGGGACGTCCCGTCTCCAAGGCACGCAGCGCCTTCTGGAACGCCTCCTTGAACGTGCGCCCGATCGACATCGTCTCGCCCACGCTCTTCATCTGCGTCGTGAGCTGCGGGCTGGTCCGCGTGAACTTCTCGAAGGCGAAGCGCGGCACTTTCACGACCACGTAGTCGAGCACCGGCTCGAACGACGCCGGCGTCGTCCCGGTGATGTCGTTCGGGATCTCGTCGAGGCGATACCCCACGGCGAGCTTGGCCCCGATGCGCGCGATCGGGAATCCCGTCGCCTTGCTCGCGAGCGCCGACGACCGCGAGACGCGGGGGTTCATCTCGATCACGACCATCTCGCCATCGCGCGGATTGACGGCGAACTGGATGTTGCATCCGCCCGCATCCACGCCCACTTCACGGATGATCGCCACCGCCGAATCGCGCATCGTCTGATACTCGCGATCCGTGAGCGTCATCGCCGGCGCCACCGTGATCGAGTCGCCGGTATGCACACCCATCGGATCGAGATTCTCGATCGAGCACACGATGACGACGTTGTCGTAGCGGTCGCGAATCACCTCGAGCTCGAAATCCTTCCAGCCGATCAGCGAGCGCT
>CAYTKA010000150.1:0-2223 GCA_964438255.1 uncultured Gemmatimonadaceae bacterium
CGACCTTCGACGCCGCGCTGCGCGCGCTGCGCCAGGGGGCCTACGACTACCTGATTACGCCGGTGGACGTTGAGGAGCTGCGGGCGACCGTGGAGCGGGCGCTGGACCGGCGCCGGCTGGAGCGCGAGCTGGCGCAGCGGATGGCCGAGCTCGAAGCGGCCTACCAACAGGTGCAATCGTTCAACGCACGACTGCAGCAGCAAGTGGACGACGCCACGCTGGAGCTGCAACACAAGGTGCATGCGCTCGATGAAGCGAATTCCGCGCTGCGCCAGTCGCAGGAGGAGCACGACCGGTTCGTGGCGATGGTCGCGCACGAGATGCGCGGGCCGCTCAACCCGATCATCAACTATGCGCAGCTCGCCAAGCGCCCCGGCATCAGTCAGGAGACGCTCGAACAATACACGGACGTCATCGTCGAGCATGCCTTCCGGCTGAATCGCCTGGTGGACGATCTGCTCACCGCGACGCGACTTACCACCGGACACTTCACGCTGCGCCGCGCGCCATGCGACGTGGCCGCGGCCGTCGAAGAGCTGGTCGAGGAGTTCCGCTCAACCGTTCGCGAGCGCACCTTCGTGCTGGAGCGGCCGGACGGGCCGGTGATCGCCGAGGTGGACCGGGACCGGGTGGTGCAGGCGGTGCGCAACCTGCTCGACAACGCCGTGAAATACTCGGCGGAGGGCGGGGCCGTGGAGATCAGCGTCACGGAGGATGACGACCGGGTTGCCGTGCGCGTGCGCGACCACGGCGCCGGTATCCCCGAAGAGCAGATCAGCAGCCTCTTCCAGCCGTTCATCCGCCTGCACGAGGACTCGGGTGTGGAAGGCAACGGACTCGGCCTCTTCATCACGCGAGGCATCGTCGCCGCCCATGGCGGCGACCTCGCCGTCCGCAATGGGATCGGGACAGAGCGCGCTCTGGGCGCCATCTTCACGCTGACGTTGCCACTGCGCGCCGACGGCGCCGACAAGACGTCCACACGCTAGCACGCCCTAGGCGACCTCGAGATAGCGACTTGGCATGGCAGTTGCGCCGATGCTGACGGGCGCGACGCTCCGGCAACCCGTGGAGCCGTTTCCGCGTAATCCCTTTGTGGGGTGAAGGCTCCGCGTCCCCCGGCATCGCTATGGTGCGCGCCGGACGGAAAACGACAGGTATGAGAACGCTGCGAAGGGTTGCGGGCGATGGGACAGCCGAACATTTGGGAATATAAGGTCGCGTTCGTGGACTATCGCGGCCGCATCTCGGTCGAGGGGCAGGAAGTGCTCATCGGCCAGGAGCGGCGCACCGCCTTCGTGCGCCGTTTCCTCGATCAGCTCGGCCGCGATGGCTGGGAGCTCGCCGGCATTCAGCCCCTGAGCCCCCAATCGGCCTACTACGTCCTGAAGCGACCCGCGATAGAGCGAGGCGCGGCCGGCACGGGCACGGGTGACGAGACGGGTGCACCGAGCATTTAGCAGCCGGGCGGTCTTACCATTGCCGCGCAGAAGCAACTGCGCGTATACTACAGTGTTCCCGCTCGCGCGGACTGGCGCGATGGCGAGCGCCTCGTCGGGCTTGCGCCACTCGCGAGTGGTTCGCGTGCGGCGCCAGGGAGAATGACGAGCATGGCAAAGAGCGATCGCGGGCAAAGCGCCCGCAACGGCGACACGACCAGCCCGAAGAAGCGGATCCTGGTCGCGGACGACGACGCGGGCATCCGCGACGTGCTCGATCAACTGCTGCGCGACGAAGGCTATGAGGTCGTCACCGCGGCGACCGGTGAGCAGGCGCTGAAGGTGCTGCTGGCCGGCGACGACGAGCGCCCCGACATCGCGCTGGTGGACCAGCGCTTGCCCGACATCGACGGCATCCAGGTGATGCAGCGGATGCTCGAGCAGGGGTACGACGTGCCGATCATCCTGATGACGGCTTACGGCACGGCGACGCTGACGATCAAGGCCATCCAGATGGGCGCGGCGGAGTACATCACCAAGCCGTTCGTCGACCTGGATGAGATCCCCGTCACCATCGCCCGCGTGCTCGAATACGAGCAGCTCAAGCGCGGCGCCGGTCAGCAGCTCGCCCCCTCCATGAAGACCGAACCCTCCGAGCGCATCGTCGGCTCCAGCCCGCAGATGGTGCAGATCTTCAAGACGATCGGCCGTGTGGCCCGCACCCCGGCGACGGTCCTGGTGACGGGCGAGACGGGCACCGGCAAGGAGCTGATGGCCGAGGCGA
>CAYTKA010000151.1:0-2166 GCA_964438255.1 uncultured Gemmatimonadaceae bacterium
CGACAGTCCAATGCGCCAGGGCCGGGAGCTGTGATGGCTGCGGGGAGAGCGTGCGACACCGAGACCGGCCTCCTCCTTGGGCTTGGTCCCGAGTAGGAGCGGTATTCGGCGCAACCCCAAAGCCACATCCGTCTGATCCGCCTCTCCGTCGTATCCGGATGAACCTTCGTCTGAGGAGCTAGCCCGAGCGGCTGTGAAGAGGCGGATGAAGCGGATGAAGCGGATGAACCGGATGGATCTGGGGCTGAGGAGCTAGCCCGAGCGGCTGTTTGCGGATGAACCGTCGTCGATGAGCTGGCAGATTCTCTCAACTGCATTCCTCTACGTACTCCACCTCCGGATACCGCCCGCCGCGCATGGTCGTGACTCGCCCCGCTGCGTCCGTCTCGAACACGAGGCGATAGAGACTCTGTGCCCCCGTGCCGAGTGGCACGATGACATAGTGTCCCGCCGTGTACTTGTGCGCCTCGACGCGAATGCGATCCGCGTAGAGCGCCTCGAGACGATTCTCGTCGTCACCGACCTGCGCACCCGCACCCGTGACAACAGTCGTATCCTCCGTGTCGACGCGGATGATCTGTCCGCGGGCAATCATGAAGCGGACGCGCGGTGCAGTTCCCTTCGACGCCGTGAGCGGCACGACGTCGCACACCGAGTCGCCCGGGTCGGGGATCGTGAAGTCATGACCCAGCGCACGCCGCGCCTCGGCGACCGTCATCCCGGCGCGCACCGGCCCGAACCCCTGCTCGGTCAATCGCCATGCACTCGGGTCCGTCGCCGCCGGGCCGACACCCGAATCCGAGAGGGACGCACGCGCAGAGTCGGCACGCGGCGGATGGTGCCGCTCGACCGTACATGCGCTTGCGAGCGAAAGCAGCAACAGCGCGCAGCATCGTGTCATGGCCGCCAGGGGTTCGCGTGGCGAGCGTACTCGACGTCCGAGAATGCGCCGCGGGACGCCGGCTCGCAAGCGGACCGGCAAGCGTTTTCGTCCGGTCCGGCGTAGGTTAGGCAGACGATCACGCTCCCTCGCTCCGGAGGCCCCGATGCGCTCGCTGACGCTCGCATTCGGTCTGTCGCTGCTCCTGTCGACGTCCACCGCCGCGCAGTTGATGCGGCCACACTCCCCTGCCCTGTCGGAGGCGAAGACGTGGAGCACGCCCTGGGACAAATCACGCCCCAGAGATCCCTTCGCCGATCCACACGGCCGCGTGTGGTTCGTCGGCCAGGCGGGCGACTTCGTGGCGAACCTCGACCCGCGCACGGGCGAGTTCACGCGGTACACCATCGAGCCGGGGACACACCCGCACAATCTCGTCGTCGACTCGAAGGGGATGGTGTGGTTTACGGGCAACACGAACGGGCGCATCGTTCGCCTCGATCCGGCGACGGGCAAGCTGACGACGTTCATGATGCCCGATCCGAGCGTCCGCGATCCCCACACCATGACGTTCGATCGCAAGGGCGACGTATGGTTCACGGCGCAGCAAGCGGCCGTGGTGGGCAAGCTCACGATGGCGGACGGGAAGATTCGTCTGTGGCGCATGGCCAACGGCTCGCGGCCGTACGGTATCATGGTCGATTCACACGACCGCCCCTGGTTCGATCTCTTCGGCACGAATCAGATCGGCACGATCGATCCGAGCTCGGGCGACTTCAAGGCGTACACGCTGCCGAGTGAGCGCTCGCGGCCGCGGCGCATTGCGATCACGGCTGACGACATCATCTGGTACGGCGACTACACGCGCGGCTATCTCGGCCGCCTCGATCCGACGAGCGGCGCGGTTCAGGAGTACGCCCTCCCCTCCGGCCTCACGTCGCTGCCGTACGCGATGACGGTCGACGATCGTGGACGGATCTGGCTCGCCGAGACCGGCGTGCAACCGAATCGGCTCGTCGCGTTCGATCCGGCGAAGAAGGCGTTCACGGAGACGGTACCGATCCCGGCGGACGGACCGAATACCATTCGACACATGGTGTTCGACCGCGCCGCGCGGCAGATCTGGTTCGGCGGTGACGCGAACATGATCGGCCGCGTGACGGTGTCAGCCGTGCCGACAGTGCCGTAAGGAGCGATGCCGCACAGGCGCTCGGGCCGGCTCCTCAGATCCGGTTCATCCGCTCGATCCGCTCCTCTTTAACCGCCGCTCGGGCCGGCTTCTCAGA
>CAYTKA010000152.1:0-2161 GCA_964438255.1 uncultured Gemmatimonadaceae bacterium
ACTGTCCGACCGTCCGACCGTCCGACCGTCCGACCGTCCGACCGTCCGACTGCCCCACCGCTACCAGAAGCTGGCGACCCGGCAGCGACGGATCGTACGCACGGCGCGTGAGCACGTGGCTCACGCCGGCCGCCGCGATCACGAGCGCCGCAGCCGCGGCGACCGGACGGATCCAGCGGCGTCGTGCCGTGCGCGCCGCGCCAGGTGCTTCGAGCGGGATGACACGGGCGTCGATCCGCTCGGCGATCCCGCTCCACAGATCGCGCGACGGGATGAGCGGCGGCAGCGCCGCGGCCTCCTCGCGCAGCGTGCGCAGATCGACAAGAAGCGCTCCACAGCCGGCGCACTCCGCGGCGTGCGCCTCCATCGCTACGCGAACACTCTCGGGAAGCGCTCCCTCGAGATGGTCGGCGAGCCGATCGGCGAACTGGTCGCAACTCAGTGGCATGCGCATGGTGCTCATCGATTCAGTGCCTCCCGCAGAAGGAGCCGCGCCCGATGCAACTGCGCTTTGGTGGCTCCCGTCGTCACGCCCAGCATCTCGGCGATCTCCTCGTGCTTGTAGCCTTCCACGTCGTGCAGCACGAACACGCGCCGTGCTCCCTTCGGCAGCTTTGCGATCGCCCCCTCGAGATCCATCCGGTCTCCTGGAGCGAGAGGGCGGCTCGGCAGCGCGTCCACTCCGTCGCGCTCGTCGTCATCCTCGAGTCGCGCCCGCTGGCGTCCCTCTGTCTTCCGTGCGTTCAACACTACGTTCACCGTCATCCGGTGCAGCCACGTGGCGAACGCTGATTCACCGCGAAACAGGTGCAGCTTCTCCCAGGCCCGGACGAACACGTCCTGCGTGAGCTCCTCGGCACGCGTACGGTCGTTCACCATGCGAGCGCAGAGGGAGAACACACGCGAGACGTTCTGATGGTAGAGCCGCTCGAACGCGCGACGGTCCCCCGCAGCGGCCAGGGCCACGTCTGGATCAGCGTGGTATGCCGCTGACGGGAATGTCATCGGTTCAGGTAAGGCCACAGCCGTCATTCGGTCTCGGAGTCCCGGTCACACTGGATGGGATACCCGGACTTGCTCGAAGGTTTGAACGTCAGCCGATGCGCGCGGCGAACTGCGAGACCACGGCGGGGAGCGCCGTGATGTCGTCGATGACGACGTCGGCGCCCGAACGCCGCATCTCCTCGCGTGTGAACGCCCCCCATGAGACGCCGACTGTATACACTCCGGCGGCGCGCCCGGCCTCGACGTCGTGCGGTGAATCACCCACGAACATGGCACTCTCCGGCCCGAGGCGCAGGAGGGCGAGTGCATTCTCGACGGGCTCGGGATGCGGCTTGTGGCGCGTGCACGTGTCGCAGCCGACGATCACGGGGATCGCGTCGGCCAGCCCGACGTGCTTCAGCGCACGCTCGGCGAGCCAATCGGACTTGCTCGTCACGAGCGCCATCGGATGACCGGCCGCGGCGAAGTTGCGAATGATCTCGACGACGCCGTCGTACGGGCGCACGAGTCGATCATGATGCTCGAGCTGGTACTCGCGGTACCGTCCGACGAGCCGCTCGATCTCCGGCTCGTGCGAGACGAACTCGCGGAAGGAATCGATCAGCGGTCGACCGATGAGCGCACGCCATTCGTCGTCCGTCGGTGCAGATCCCTCGAAATTCTCGAACGCGTAGCGCGCCGAGTTGAGGATCAGCTCGATGGAGTCGATGAGCGTTCCGTCGAGGTCGAACAGAAGAGCGGGAACAGTTTGCATGATCCTTAATGATAGCGGAGAGTGACCGGTGATCTCCGTCACGCTGTGATACACATGTAAATCACACAACGGCAACGAGTTGCCCGATTTTCCGGCACGAATCCGGCGTGGGTGGGTACAGCACCAGTCCCATTCACCGAGGAGAGATTCATGAAGGCAATCGCACTCGCCGCCGCTCTCGCGCTCGCGCCGGCGCTCGCACATGCACAGTCGACGGCAGGGTTGAACGCTGGCGTCAACGCAGAGGTAAGAGCGAAGACGCAGACGCCCACACGGACGCGCACACGCGCACGCGTGCACCAGAAAGCCCGCGTGCACTCGGAGGCGCAACTCCACGCGCAGTCGGATGCGCATACCAACGCACACACCGAGGCCCGCACCGAGGCCCGCACCGAGGCCCGC
>CAYTKA010000153.1:0-2129 GCA_964438255.1 uncultured Gemmatimonadaceae bacterium
CCGGGCCTTCACGGCCCGGACAGAATCCGGCGTACAGGCCGACTCGCCACCGCACCTGTCGCGTTCGCGATTCCCGTCCGCCACCCGGCAACCGTTGGAGGGCAAGTCGCGGGTGGGTGTGCAGTCGTCAGGGCGTCGCGTACGGGACCGGATGTTTCAGGTCCATCTCGTCCAAGCGCTCGTTGATTGCTTGTACGACGACGTCGTGTTGTCCTACGGGGAGTCCGGCTTGCCCTCTGACATACCGGCGGAGGTCGGCCGGTGTGCCGGTGCCGCCGAGCCCGAAATACCGGATCCACAACTCGGAGACGGTCAGTCCCGACAACGTGAGGCCGTCCCGGAGCATCACCGGCTCACCCGCCATCATGAGACTCCACCGCCGTGTCGATCACGTCTTGGGCGATGTCGCGTAGTTTGCGGTTCGTCCTTTGCGATTGCCGACGCAGGAGGGTGAACGCTTCGTCGCTCGTCACGCCGTGGAGCGTCATCATGATGCCTTTGGCTTCGCCGATGCGCTCCCGTGTGAGCAGAGCGATGCGCAGCTGATCGTTACGCTTTTCGGTGGTGGCGAATGACGCGGCGTTCGTGACAACCACGGCCGCGTAATGCGCAAAGGTGGCAGCTTCCTGCTGTTCATCGGACGAGAAGTGATCGTCCCGGCACGAATACACGTTCAGCGAGCCCATAGCGTCGCCGTCTCGAACATGCATCGGGATCGAGAGCACGCTCGCGAAACCCCGTTCCAGTGCAGCGCTCACGAAGTCGGGCCACTTTGCGTTGTGCTCGGCCAGCAGTGCTTCCACGACCTCGCCGCTCTCGGTGGCTGCGATGCATGGCCCGACACCGTGGCGATACTGCGTCAGATCGATCTCGTGGACGACGATCGGCTGTGCGCTACTCGTCTCGAACTGGCCGTCGCGGCGCAACGTGACGCTCACCCCGTCCGCGTTGGACAGATGCTTCAGTGCCAGGGAGACCACCAGATCGAGTACAGCCTGGAGTGTTTCTTCGGAAAGAAGCACTCCTGCCATCTGGCGGAGCCCTTCAGAGAACTCCACCTCATCGGGCATTGCGCCCACCTTCCTCAGCCAAATGCGACCGTTGCGGTGCCCTAACTGGCTAAGGCATGCGGACCATAGCGCACCCGTCGCGATCGTGATACGGTCGCGGCGTCGAGGTTCAACCAGCAGTCCTCGTCTGACCGGAAGACCGTCAGGCTTGGAGGACCGATGGACCTGACTCCGTTCCATGTCGAACTCAATGCCGACCGTGGCGGTTGCACGCTGCACCTCGTCGGCGAGCTGGACATCGCAAGCGCAGAACAACTCGACGCAGAACTCACGCGTGTTGCCGCAACCCGCCCCGCCACGATCACGCTGGACGCGTCCGGCCTGACGTTCTGCGATTCGTCCGGTCTCGCCGTCTTCGCGAGATGGAAGCGCTTCACCGACGACAACGGTTGCTTGTTCACCGTGCAAAACCCGTCCGCCAGCCTGTCACGGCTGCTCGAACTGACCCGCCTCGACGTGTTGGTCGCCACTCACCTCTGAGCCATGATCGACGACCCCAACGACATCGGATTCTGTGAACGATGTGGTCGTTGGCAACGACGCCGCCACGCCTACGTCGAGGAGTTCGGGCCCGGCGACCGTGAGGCCTGGTGCATCACCGGGAACTGCACCGAGACGTGGGGCGCCGGCGTCACACTGGTACTCGCGGCGCGGCACGACCCGAACGCCACCACGTGCCGCTGCGGACGCTGTCGCGATACAGCGGCCGCAACTCCGACCAACACGGAAGTCGAGCGCGCGGCGACGCAACGACTCATCGGCCCGATCGACGAATCGGAACCTTCTTCCGGCGCCGCTGGCCGAAGCTCTCTCCAACGGAGGGCCCGCACGGCGCCTCCTCACTGAGCAAACGAAACCACGGGCGGCCGTTCCGTGCAGGCGCGGAGGCGCCGCGCACGTCCCGGCGCCGGCGAGGCGGCACGGAGTGAGCGTCCCCGCCAAGTCGGACGGGTACACAGGCCAGCGTGAGCCGATCGAGGTTGGCGCAGTCGCCGCGCTGGTTGGCGGTCGTCGTGGCCGGGGGCGCGCTGGCCCTGGCGAGCTGTTCGACTCACACCG
>CAYTKA010000154.1:0-2028 GCA_964438255.1 uncultured Gemmatimonadaceae bacterium
GAACGCCATCGAGCCGGCGATCTTGAACGCCATCTCGCTCGAGTCGACGTCGTGGTACGAGCCGTACACCAGCTCGACCTTCACGTCCACCATCGGGTAGCCCGCGAGCACGCCGTTCTCGAGCGCTTCCTTGATCCCCTGCTCGATCGGGCCGATGTACTCACGCGGAATCACACCGCCGACGATCTTGTCCTCGAACACGAAGCCCTGGCCCGGCTCGGACGGCTGCATGTTGATCACGCAGTGCCCGTACTGGCCCTTACCACCCGACTGGCGGATGAACTTCCCTTCCACCTTTTCGACGCGCTTCTTGATCGTTTCTCTGTACGCAACCTGGGGCCGACCAATGTTGGCGTCGACCTTGAACTCGCGCATCATGCGGTCGACGATGATCTCCAGGTGCAGCTCGCCCATCCCCGAGATGATCGTCTGTCCCGTCTCCGGATCCGAATGCACGCGGAAGGTCGGGTCTTCCTCCGCGAGCTTCTGGAGCGCGATCGCCAGCTTGTCCTGATCGGCCTTGGTCTTCGGCTCGATGGCGACGTCGATGACGGGGTTCGGGAACTTCATCGCCTCGAGGATGATCGGGTGCTCGTCGTCGCACATGGTGTCACCCGTGCGCGTCTCCTTGAGCCCGATCGCCGCGGCGATGTCGCCCGCCCGCACTTCCTCGATCTCGTCCCGCTTGTTCGCGTGCATCTGGAGCAGACGGCCGACGCGCTCGCGCTTGTCCTTCGTGGCGTTGTACACGTACGACCCGGACTTCAGGACGCCGCTGTACACGCGGAAGAAGGTCAGCTTTCCGACGAACGGATCGGTCGCGATCTTGAACGCGAGCGCCGCGAACGGCGCGCCGTCCGACACCGGACGCTCCTCGAAGTGCTCGTCGTGGTGCGGGAGGTGTCCCTTGATCGCCTTGATCTCGATCGGTGCCGGCAGGTAGTCGATCACCGCGTCGAGCAGCGCCTGCACGCCCTTGTTCTTGAACGACGCGCCGCAGAGCACGGGAACGAACTCCATCGCGATGGTCGCCTTGCGAATGGCACTGCGCACCTCGTCGATCGTGAGCTCCTCGCCGCCGAGGTACTTCTCCATCAACGCGTCGTCATGCTCGACCGCGGCCTCGATGGCCTCGTGGCGCGCCTGCTCGACGGCGTCCTTGTACTCCTCGGGGACCGCGACGACGGTGAACGTCTTGCCGAGGCTCTCCTCGTCGAAGATGTACTGCTTGCGCTCGAGCACGTCGATGTGGCCGGTGAACAGCTCACCGGAGCCGACGGGGATCTGGAGGGCGAACGCCCGCTTGGTCAGACGATCCTTGATCATCTGCATGCAGCGGTCGAAGTTCGCGCCCACCCGGTCCATCTTGTTGGCGAAGATCATCCGCGGGACCTTGTACCGGTCCGCCTGGCGCCACACGGTCTCCGTCTGCGGCTCGACGCCGGCAACGGAATCGAGCAGCGCGACGGCGCCGTCGAGCACGCGCAGCGACCGCTCCACCTCGACCGTGAAGTCGACGTGGCCCGGCGTGTCGATGATGTTGATGCGGTACTCGGGGCCCTCGCCCTTCTCGTGGCTCTGGCCGTGCCGCTTCCAGAAGCAGGTCGTCGCAGCAGACGTGATCGTGATGCCACGCTCAGCTTCCTGATCCATAAAGTCCATCGTCGCGGCGCCGTCGTGCACCTCGCCGATCTTGTAGGACTTGCCGGTGAAATAGAGGACGCGCTCCGTAGTCGTGGTTTTCCCAGCATCAATGTGGGCCATGATGCCGAAATTGCGGTAGTCCTCGATTGCGTACTGTCGGGCCATCTGTGCCTCGAAATCCTTGTAACTTTATCCTGCTGCGCCGGCCTACCAGCGGTAGTGCGAGAAGGCGCGGTTGGCTTCCGCCATCTTATGCGTGTCTTCGCGCTTCTTGACGGCCGTTCCGCGGTTGTTTGCGGCGTCGAGCAATTCGCCCGACAGCTTGTCAATCAGCGTCGATTCATTCCGCGCACGAGCCGCGGCGATCAACCAGCGAATGGCGAG
>CAYTKA010000155.1:0-1923 GCA_964438255.1 uncultured Gemmatimonadaceae bacterium
TGTGCGCCGTTGGCGTGCAGCGCTGGCGCCGCGCTATCCCGGCCGCTGATGTCCCGATCGACACTCCACCCCCTGTCGCATCGCTGGCCGGTTCCGTGTCGGACGACACGCTGACCGAGGCCGAGAATGCACTCGTCGATAACGATCCATTTAGGATCTCAAATAGGCCAGCGAGCGTGCGCTATCGTGGTGCCTCGGCCGCCGGAGCGGCGAATCTGACCGCTGCGCCAAGGCCAGCACTGCGGGTGGACGCCATCGTTGGCGGACCGCCTTGGCAAGCGATTCTTACCGGTGTGCCGGGGCAGCCGGGCAGCGTGATCGTGATGAGCGGCGCGACCCTCGGCGCGCTGCGTATTCGCTCTATCTCCTCAGATACCGTCGTCGTCCAAGGCACGGACACGACATGGCACCTCACCCTGTTCCGCGCACAGTGAGCCGCCAAAGCTCGCTCCAGCTGCTTGTGTGTGTGGTCGGCGTGCTCACGGGCGCTTCCCTGCGAGCGCAGCGGAATGCGCCCAGATCGAACGCAATATCCGACAGCGTCAGTATTCGCGTGCAGAACGTCGATCTCCGATCTGCCGTGCAGGTGATGGGGCAGTACTTGGATCAGCCCATCATCTTCTCCGGTCCGGGCAACGCCATCGTGACGCTGCAGACCCCGCGCCCTGTGCCACGGCAGGATGTCATCCGGCTGCTCCGCGGGCTTCTGGAGAGTCAGAACTACGAGCTCGTCGCCGACACCGCGTCGCGTCTCTTCCGCGCGCGACCGACGGAGACACCGCCACCGACCCCCGCATCCCTGGGTTTGGGCGGCTCCCGTACGCCGTCCCCCCCGCCCCGTCAGCCCGGCGCCGTCGAGCTGTTCGTCATCGCCATCAAGCACGCCCGCGCGGCGGACGTCGCCGCGACCATCAATGCACTGTATGGTCGTCGCACGCTGCCTGCGGAGCCGTACGGCCGTACCCCGACGCTCGGCGACGAGTTGCGCGGAATGCAGGTGCCGCCGGTCGAGGCGCCGCTTCCACAGAGCATCCCAGGCATTGCCGGCCGGTCGGCCGCGCTGACCGGTGAGCTGACAATCGTCGCTGAGTCGCGCGCCAACAGTCTTCTCATACGCGCCAACCGCACCGATTTCGAGCTCGTGCAGGCAATCGTGCAGCAGCTCGACATAAGGCCGCTCCAGGTGCTGATCGAGGTTATTATCGCTGAGGTGCGTCGGGACCGCTCGTTCAATTTGGGAATCGAGGCCCACCTCGACACCACGACGGTCGGCCATCATGGCGGACGGATTGCCGGCGAGGCGGGGAATCCTTCGACCGGTGACATCGCGCTGGAGGTGCTGGGCATCGGCGGTTTCCGCTTGGATGCCCGCATTACCGCCGCCGCGGAACGCGGCGACGCACGCATTCTGAGCCGACCAGAGGTCATCGCCGCGAACAACGAGCTCGCTACCATTGTCGTCGGTAGCCAGCGCCCTTTTATCCAGGTCTCGCGCTCCTTGCCGACCGACCTCGCCGTCCGCGACCAAGTAGTCCAGTACAAAGATGTAGGTACGAAGCTCACCGTGAGACCCACGATCTCCAGCGACGGCTCCGTTCAGCTCGAGGTGACGCAGGAGGTCTCCAACGCCACGACGGAGACGCAGTTCAACGCGCCGGTGATCTCTACACGGTCGGTGCAGACGCAGCTGCTTGTGCAGGATGGTCAGACTGTCGCGTTGGGCGGGCTCACCGATCGGGAGAAGGACGTCTCACAGGGCGGGGTGCCCTTCTTTTCGAGCATCCCACTCGTCGGTGGCCTGTTCGGTCATGTCTCGCGCGACAGTAACGAGACGGAGTTGTACGTGTTTCTCACGCCACGCGTGATCCGCAATGACGAAGATGCGAGGCGCCTATCCGATCCGCTGCGGAAACGGGCGGAGGA
>CAYTKA010000156.1:0-1809 GCA_964438255.1 uncultured Gemmatimonadaceae bacterium
GCAATGACAACGTCATGCTCTGCGAGCGCGGCATCCGCACCTTCGAGCGCGCGACGCGCAACACGCTCGACGTCTCCGCCATCCCCGTGCTGAAGCGCGAGACGCACCTTCCCGTCATCGTCGACCCGAGCCACGCCGGAGGCGATGCCGACCTGGTTGCACCCCTGGCGTTCGCCGGGATCGCGGCCGGCGCGGACGGGCTGATCGTCGAGGTGCATCCCGACCCGGAGAGCGCGCTGTCGGACGGCGATCAGTCGCTCGCCCCGCCCGCGTTCGACGCGATGATGGATCGCCTCGGCGCCTTCGCCGCCGCCGCCGGACGTACCATGGAGGCGCCGCTCCGCGCCGCGACGGGCCGATGATCCCCGACACGCGCATCGCCATCATCGGCCTCGGCCTCATGGGGGGCTCGCTCGCTCGCGCCCTGGCGACACGTGGCGTGCGCGTCCTCGGCTACGATGGGAACCTCGAGTCGCTGGGTGCGGCCATGCGCGAAGGCGCGGTGCATGAGGAGCTGAGCACCGATCTCGCCGGCGTGGCGTCGGCGGAGGTCGTGCTGCTCGCGCTGCCCGTCGACGCCACCGTCGCGATGCTGCCGCGCCTCGCGCCCGTCGCGCGCTCCGCGCGTCTGATCATGGACGTCGCGAGCACGAAGGGCAGCATCGTCGCTACTGCCGAGTCGGCCGGGCTCGGCGCCCGATTTATCGGCGCCCATCCGCTCACCGGAAGCCATCGCTCCGGGTGGGGATCGTCGCGCGCGTCGCTGTTCGAGGACGCGCGCGTTTTTCTTTGCCCCGCGCCGAGCACGACACCGGAAACGCGACTGCTCGCCGAATCGTTCTGGCGCGAGCTGCGGGCGGGGACGGAGATCCTCGACGCCGGCGTGCACGACGTGCAGATGGCATGGCGCAGCCACCTTCCGCATCTCGTCTCGGGCGCGCTCGCCGTCACGCTGCGCGACGCCGGCGTGCGTCGCTCCGCGCTCGGACCGGGCGGCCGCGACATGACACGACTCGCCGGCGGCTCACCGGAAATGTGGAGTCCGATCGTCGAGGACAACGCGGCCGCCATCACCGAGGCCGTGCTCGCGTGCGAGGCACGGCTGCGCGCCCTGCGCACGGCGCTCGTGGCCGGCGAAATCGACACGGTGAACGACTTCCTGCGCGCGGGGCGCGAATGGTTCGACGGCGAACCCACCGTACCGCTCACGTCGGCCCGCGCCTGAGCATACATTTTTCCGCATGCGATCATCGACCACGACGCCCGCGCTGCGCGTGAGCGGGCTGCGAAAGGCCTACGCCGACGTCGTCGCCGTGGACGGGCTCGATCTCGTCGTACAGGCCGGCGAGTGCTTCGGTCTGCTCGGCCCCAACGGTGCCGGCAAGACGACGACGATCGAGATCTGTGAGGGACTCACCGAGCCGGACGCCGGTGACGTCGAAGTCCTCGGGCGCCGTTGGGACCACGACGAGCACGCACTACGCGAGCGGCTTGGCATCCAGCTCCAGGAAACGCAGCTCGCCGAGAAGCTCACGGTCGACGAAACCATTCGGCTCTTCCGCAGCTTCTACGAACGCGGCCGTGACGTGGACGAGGTGATCGACGTCGTGCAGCTCGGCGAGAAGCGCAAGGCGCGCGTCGGGAAGTTGTCCGGCGGGCAGAAGCAGCGGCTCGCCCTCGCGTGCGCGATCGTCGGTGATCCGGAGCTGCTCTTTCTCGACGAGCCGACGACCGGACTCGACCCGCAATCGCGCCGGCAGCTCTGGGATCTGATCATCGAGCTGCGGGCAACCGGACGGAGCATCGTGC
>CAYTKA010000157.1:0-1682 GCA_964438255.1 uncultured Gemmatimonadaceae bacterium
TCCTCTCCAGCCGGCGCGCCGAATCAATGGCGACACCGGCGGTAAGCAGTCCGAGTGAATCGGTGTTGAGCAGTGTCTGCAGGTCGTTCGCTCGGCGACCGAGTTGGTACGAGACATTGTACCACGCCTTGTCGGGCGCGACAGGCCCCGCGAGCAGCCCGCCCAGGGAGAGGTTGGAATACTGCTGGCCCAACGCCTGGCCCGCCGGATCCGTCCACTGCATACGTGGATTGTCGGCATTGAGGCTCATGGACCGAAAAACGAAGTTGCTGCCCGGACGTGTGCGCAGGCTGAACTGACCGCCGCTGAATCCTCCGCGAGAGACATCATATGGAGACGTGACGAGGGAGCTGGAGACCTGTGCGTCGCGCGGCAGGTTCGAGCCGCCAAACTGCAGGCCGTTCAACGTCATGTTGTTCTGATCCGTGGCGAGCCCCAGCACCGAAAAGCCCGAAGGGCTTCCATCCGAGCTTGGAATGAGCTGCACGCCCGGGAGCGTGGCCGCCATCGCGGCGAGATCGCCCATCTGATCAGCGGGAAGCGCGTTGTTGTTCACGCTTCGTTCGGTGCCACTCACATCCGGTGCGAGGTCGTTGCGGTTCGGCCGATTCCGCCGGGCTCTCACGGTGAGGGGATCGAGGCGAGCAGCGAAACGCTGAAGCCTTGTATCGGCGACGAGAATCTCCTGGTCAGCCGTGCGCTTCACCTCGAAGCGTTTGGCGGCGTAGCCCATCGCAGCGAACGAGACCATGTAGTCGCCTTCGTCGCCAGCAAAGGTCACCGTAAAGCGGCCATTCCTGTCCGTCTTCGTCGTCCGCGTCACGTTGCCGGACATCGAGGTGACCGTGACGGCGACGTCCGGTACCGGCTGGCTGTCTGGCCCGGTCACACGGCCACGGATGACGTCGGTCTGTGCGGCTACCGATCGCACGGCCAGCAGGAGCGCGATAGCAATGAAAAGCGCCGCGCCCAAGCGCGGCATCAGGCCCGTCTTCATCATGAGCTCCAAATTCGCGTCTGGGGATCCGAACACCGGATTCCAGTTTGACCAACGGACGCGCACAACGGTTTTCCCACACGTTCAACGCGTGAGATGCCCTGCTCGTTCGGAAGGGCCGGCGCGTATGGACAGACGTTCGGCTGAACCGCCCCGAGTCGAAGGCCGTCGACGCAGCCGCGTTCAGGCTTCTCCTGCCCGGCCAATCCGTCCGGGCGGACGTTTTTGCCTAGCGCGAGATCAGCTAGGCATCGGAGGACCCGTGCATGGCGTCGAGCGCGAGGACATGCCGCAACCGCCGAAGCCGTTTAGAGATAGCCGCGCCGCGATCAATGCTCGATCAGCGGCCCTGGAACGCTTCGGAGCTCCGCGCCCGCGGAACGTGCCCTGCCATACACAAGGCAGACGACTCCTGCGCTCCTCGACGCCGAGGTTCCGATGCACGTGCGCTCCGCCGTCAGCCGGCAACTGTTCCTGTCAACAGCTTGTGCGTTGCTCGCGCTGTCACGTTCGGGCAGAGCGCAGGTTGGTGCTACAGGCGTGAGCACGCAGGCAGTGGTGCGTGTTTCGGCCGTTCTCCGTCTGCGACCGATCGCGCAACCGCAGATCGTGAGCAGGTCGGCGACGGCCATCGAATCGCTCACGCGTCTGGAGGCGGACGGGAACGTCACGTATCAAGTGCGGG